>NZ_JBIRVQ010000007.1:0-631427 GCF_044386975.1 Nocardia sp. NPDC020380
TTTACGCCCAGTAATTCCGGACAACGCTCGCACCCTACGTATTACCGCGGCTGCTGGCACGTAGTTAGCCGGTGCTTCTTCTACAGGTACCGTCAGTTTCCCTTCGTCCCTGTCGAAAGAGGTTTACAACCCGAAGGCCGTCATCCCTCACGCGGCGTCGCTGCATCAGGCTTCCGCCCATTGTGCAATATTCCCCACTGCTGCCTCCCGTAGGAGTCTGGGCCGTGTCTCAGTCCCAGTGTGGCCGATCACCCTCTCAGGCCGGCTACCCGTCGTCGCCTTGGTAGGCCGTTACCCCACCAACAAGCTGATAGGCCGCGGGCCCATCTCGCACCGATAAATCTTTCCACCACACACCATGCAGTGCGTGGTCATATCCGGTATTAGACCCAGTTTCCCAGGCTTATCCCAGAGTGCGAGGCAGATCACCCACGTGTTACTCACCCGTTCGCCGCTCGTGTACCCCGAAGGGCCTTACCGCTCGACTTGCATGTGTTAAGCACGCCGCCAGCGTTCGTCCTGAGCCAGGATCAAACTCTCCGTTGAAGACTCTCAATCCCATCCTTACGGATGTAATTGGAAGAATTAACCAGAGTCCGAAAACCTTGGCAAAATCAAACGCCAGCAAAAGTATTTGCTGACTTAAATGTCCGACCCTCACACGGGGGGTGAGGAATCGGAACCAAATAAAATATTTGGCACTGACATTCATCGACACACTATTGAGTTCTCAAAGAACACACGCACAAACAATCTCCCGGGCGCTTGTCCCGTTCGATCGTGAGGCAACTTTTACAGCTTAGACCAGCCGTCACAGCGGAACCAAATCCGCTGGTCAAGTGGAACTAGTGTGATCATCAGGCGCTCCTCGTCCAACCTCGTTTCCCAGGCCCTTGGGGCTCCGGGTCGGTGTCCGTGTCGCTCTGACCTGGAATAAGTTACGTGTCGCCGCGAACCAATGTCAAATCGGCTGGTCAGCGGTCTAATTGGGGGGTGTACGTCTGCGAAGGGTCGATAACGAGTGCAGTCGTCGGCGAGTTCGCAGAGCGACTTCCCGGCCATAAAGAAACCGACTGGCGTGTCAGTTGGTTGCCCGGGCGACTCGTGACCAAAGAACAAGCCATTGCCGCCATCGAACTCGTCGAACTTCTCTACGACCCGACCCGCTCGGACGACGCCGACACCCGGGCGGTCGTCGCCGCCACCGCGGCCCGGCTCGGCATCCGGCCCATCGACGCCGCCATCACTCTCTCCGAACGACACCCGCACCCCTGACCCCGCCGGGCGGAATTCCTTTGACAGCACCCGCGCCCGCAGCCCAGATTGAGGCGGTGACACAGCCCACCCGGGCACGACTCGCACTCTTCGGGATCGCCGCACTCGCGGGAGTCCTCTATGCGTGGGGCATCGCGAGCCAGGTCCCGCACCTCTACTACTCCGCCGCCGTGCGCTCCATGTCGATGAGCTGGCACAACGCCTTCTTCGCCGCCTTCGACCCCGACGCCACCATCAGCATCGACAAACTGCCCGGCGCGTTCTGGGTACAGGCGCTGTCGGTGCGGATCTTCGGACCGCACGTGTGGGCGTTCATCCTGCCGCAGGTCATCGAGGGTGTGCTGACCGTGCTGGTGCTGTACCGGGCGGTTCGCAGACTGTCGGGTCCGGGCGCGGGCCTGATTGCCGCCGCGGTGGCGGCGGTGGCGCCCGCGACCGTCGCGCTGAACCGGGGCAATATCTCGGACACGCTGCTCGTCCTACTGCTGGTGCTGGCCGCCGATCAGGCGGCGGCAGTCATACAGACCGGTCGCAACCGGCACCTGCTGTACTCCGGACTCTGGATAGGGCTCGCCTTCCAGGCCAAGATGGTGCAGGCCTGGTTCATCGTGCCGGCCGTCGCGGCGGCGGTACTCCTCGCGACGCCACGAAACCTGTTGCGGCAACGCATCATCGGCACCCTCGGCTTCGGAGCCATCACCGCTGCCGTGTCACTGAGCTGGATGACCATCGTCAGCCTGCTTCCCGCCGGACATCGGCCCTATGTCGACGGCAGCCGGGACAACTCACTCTTCGCGCAGGTCTTCGTCTACAACGCGGCCAGCCGGACCAATAACGGATTCAGCGTCGGCGCGGCCAATTTCGCCACCGGCTCCAGCGGACCCGGCTACCGGACCTCACTCGTACTCGGACCCGACAATCACTTCGACCATCTCCTCGGCGGCGGTGGCGGGCGCGAGGCCGGGTGGCTCGTCCCCCTCGCACTGCTCTGCCTCGCCGCCCGGGCCTGGACCGCCCGCCGGCGCCCGCGCACCGATCCCTGCACCGCCGCGCTCACGCTGTGGGGTGGATGGCTGATCATCCACATGGTCGTCTTCCTGGCCATCGGCACGGTCAACCCGTACTACCTCGCGGTGCTCACCCCTGCCATCGCGGCGCTGATCGGTATGGGCGCCATGGCATTCCGGAATTCCACCGATCGACGCGTGCGCCTCGGCGGCACCATCGCCGTCGCGGCCACGGCCGTTTACGGCTGGTGGCTGCTCACCCCCGCACCGGGGTGGGTGCGCATTACCGCCGTCGTCCTCACCGTCGTGGCCGGACTGCTCGCAGTGCTGTCCCGGGGCCTCCCCGCCCTCGCACCGCTGCTCGCCACGGCCCTCATCGCACCGGCGGCGGCCGCCCTGTCACTCGTCGCCGACGGGTACGGGCCGCTCGACATGCCCTTCGAATCCGCGCAGACCCGGCAGGTCACCCAGGTTTTCATGCGCGAGGCGCTCACCTCGGCCGGGCAATTACACGCACAACTCGCGAAAATGCCGAGCCACCCGCGATATCCGCTGGTCACCTATACCTCGGTGCTCGCCGGACCGTTCATCCTCGACAACGGGCAACAGGTGCCCAGCATCGGCGGATTCACCGGCATGGCGCCCGTACCCACCACCGCCGACATCGCCCGGCTGATCGAGTCCGGGCAGGTCGGGATCGTCCTGGCCACCCCGGCCGACGACGAGCGCCTCACCTGGATCCAGCAGCACTGCCGCAAGCTGCCCAACGACGATTCATCCATCTCCGTCTACGACTGCAGCCGCCGCTGACACCCGGCTCACTGCCGAACCGCCGGGAGGGATACGGCGCCGCGAAGGGCGGCAATGGTTTCGCGGAGGGACTCCTCGAGCGGTGTCGGCGCGAGGTCGAAGCGGGCCGTTGCGGCGGACGCGTCCAGGACGAACGGGCGGTTGAACTGGTACTGCATCTCCCGCATTTCACGCGCATCCGGGGAGAAGACACCGGCCATCCACAGAAAGACGGCGGGCATGCGCGCGATCCTGACCGGCGGCGCCTCGGCCACGGTGGCGGCGAGATCGGCGAGGCCGCGCACCGATACCGGCGGAGCGGAAGGGACGTGCCACGGTGTGCCCCAAGCGGATTCGTCCTCCGTCACGGCGACCAGCAGGCGCGCGACATCGGCGGTGGCCGTCCAGGAGTGCGGTGCGTCGAGGTCGGCGGGGAACAGCACGCGCTTGCCCGCCAGGATCGCGGGGAGCAGCAGGACCGTGGCCGCCGAAGTGACATGCGCGCCGAGGTAATCCGAACCGCGCACCTCGGCCGTGCGGAGGCGGCCCGACCGGTGTCCGGCCAGCTGCTCCGCCCACATGTCCGCACGGACCCGGCCCTTCACCGAATTCGGGCGCAGTGGCCGGGATTCGGTGACCGGGCCGTCGAATTCGCCGTAGCCGTACAGATTTCCGACGGTGACCAGCACCGCGCCCGATCGTTCGGCGGCGGTCAGCACCGACCGGTGCAACTGCGGGAACTCCTGCGGCCAGCGATGGTAGGGCGGTTGCGCGCACTGGTACACGGCCGTCGCCGCCATACAGTGCGTGACCAGCGACGACGCATCGGTGGCGTCGGCGGTGACACGTTCGATGCGGGGGTGTTCCGGGCCGGAACCGCTGCGGGTCACCAGGCGAACCTGATCGCCTCGCGCGGCGAGTAGCAGGGCGGTGGCGCTGCCCACCGGGCCTGCTCCGATGACGACGTGCAGGGACATGGGGTCCTCGATCCTGTCGGACGTTTCCGAGAACACTGTTCTCGGCCTGATCCGAGCGTAGGAGTGCACAGCGTTTCCCGTCAAGAACAGTGTTCTCTCAGTCATCCACTGTTCTCCGAAAGGTTTCCCGTTCTCTACACTCCGGGTATGTCCGCCGCATCCCTGCGCGCCCGCGTCCGCACCGAAATGATCGAAGAAATCAAGGCCACCGCCCGCCGCCGGCTGGCCACCGACGGCGCCGGACTCTCACTGCGCGGCGTCGCCCGCGACATGGGCATCGTCGCCTCGGCGCTCTACCGCTACTTCCCCAGCCGCGACGACCTGCTCACCGCGCTCATCCTGGAGAGCTACGAATCACTCGGCGCCGCCGCCACCCGCGCCGCCGCAACCGGCAACGACGACCGCTGGCAATGGCTCGCCGTCTGCCACGCGGTCCGTGACTGGGCCCTCACCAACCCCGCCGAATACGGACTGCTCTACGGCAGCCCGATCCCCGGCTACGACGCGCCACACGACACCATCGCCCCCGCCGCCACCGTGGTCCTGCTGCTCTCCGACATCGCCGGCGCGGCGCACTACGCGGGCCGGCTGCAGCCCGCACCCCTGGCCACACCACTGCCCGCACCCGTACGCGCGGATCTGCGGGTGCTCATCGCGCAACGCGACTCGGACCTGCCCGAAGAAGTGCTGGATCGCGTATTCCTCGGCTGGACACAGCTTTTCGGACTCATCACCTTCGAGATCTTCGGACGCCTCGAAGGCACCGTCACCGCGCGCGCCGAATACTTCGAGCACCAGATGAGTCTCATCGCCGACCTGATCGGCCTGCCCGCCTGACGATCAGGCGATGGGCTCGTCGGTGGAGCAGACCTTCCAGACGCCCTCCGAACGGGCGAGACGGAACCGGACCTGCTGCGGCGCAGGGGAATCCGCGCGGGACAGCACGGCTTCGATCGTCGCGGTATCGCCGTCCATCCGGGTGGCCGCGAAACCTTCCACACTGAGACGGGCGCGCCGGGGCGACTTCCCGCGGACCAGGGTCACCGCGACCAACGGGCCCAGCGTCTCCAATTCCTCGACCATGCAGCCACACTCACTGTTGCGGTGACGGGCGCGGTCGACCGCGTTCGCGGCGGCGACGTAATCGTGCACGGCCTGTTCGACAATCGGCGGGCGGCGGCGCACCGCAACCCCGGTGTGAGCATGCTTTCTACTGATCAACCTCATGGATGCATCCGCCCCTGCACTTGAGCAAATAACTGGCTACTCAAGAATTCTGAGGGGTGCCGGCGCGCGGGCGCAAACGGATGCGACCACCGTCACAACTCCGGCCGCAACAGCCCGGAGAATGGCCGAAGCCCCGGCCACCATCGGTGGCCGGGGCTTCGATTCTCGAAAAGGTTGCCGGAAGGCAGGACTCAGAAGTCCATGCCACCCATGCCACCGGTCGGGTCGCCCGCGGGGGCGGCCTTCTCCGGCTTGTCGGCGACGACAGCCTCGGTGGTGAGGAACAAGGCCGCGATGGAGGCCGCGTTCTGCAGGGCCGAGCGGGTGACCTTGACCGGGTCGGCAACGCCGGCGGCCAGCAGGTCGACGTACTCGCCCGAATCGGCGTTCAGGCCGTGGCCGGCGGGAAGGTTCGAGACCTTCTCGGCGACAACGCCCGGCTCCAGGCCGGCGTTGAACGCGATCTGCTTCAGCGGAGCCGACAGCGCGACGCGGACGATGTTCGCGCCGGTCGCCTCGTCACCGGTCAGGGACAGGGCGTCCAGGGCCGGAGCCGACTGCAGCAGAGCCACGCCACCACCGGCGACGATGCCCTCTTCGACGGCAGCCTTGGCGTTACGCACGGCATCCTCGATGCGGTGCTTGCGCTCCTTCAGCTCGACCTCGGTCGCGGCGCCGGCCTTGATGACCGCAACACCGCCGGCCAGCTTGGCCAGACGCTCCTGCAGCTTCTCACGGTCGTAATCCGAATCCGAGTTCTCGATCTCGGTACGGATCTGCGCGACACGGCCCTTGATGGCCTCCGGGTCGCCCGCGCCCTCGACGATGGTGGTCTCGTCCTTGGTGACGACGACCTTGCGGGCCTGGCCCAGCAGCTCCAGACCGGCGGTCTCCAGGGAGAGGCCGACCTCTTCGCTGATGACCTCGCCACCGGTCAGGATGGCGATATCGGCCAGCATGGCCTTGCGACGGTCACCGAAGCCCGGGGCCTTGACGGCGATGGACTTGAAGGTGCCACGGATCTTGTTCACGACCAGAGTCGAAAGCGCTTCGCCCTCAACGTCTTCCGCGATGATCAGCAGCGGCTTGCCGGCCTGGATGACCTTCTCCAGCAGCGGCAGCAGGTCCTTGACGGTGGAAATCTTGGAACCGACCAGCAGGATGTACGGATCCTCGAGGACCGCTTCCTGACGCTCCGGGTCGGTCACGAAGTAACCGGAGATGTAGCCCTTGTCGAAGCGCATGCCCTCGGTCAGCTCCAGCTGGAGACCGAAGGTGTTGCTCTCCTCGACGGTGATGACGCCTTCCTTGCCGACCTTGTCCATGGCCTCGGCAATGAGCTCACCGATGGACGAGTCGCCCGCGGAGATACCGGCGGTGGCAGCGATCTGCTCCTTGGTCTCCACCTCCTTGGCGGTGGCGAGGAGGGCGGTGGTGACAGCCTCGACGGCCTTCTCGATGCCGCGCTTCAGGCCCAGCGGGTTGGCGCCGGCGGCCACGTTGCGCAGGCCCTCGCGCACGAGCGCCTGGGCGAGCACGGTCGCGGTGGTGGTGCCGTCACCCGCGACGTCGTCGGTCTTCTTCGCAACTTCCTTGACGAGCTCCGCGCCGATCTTCTCGTACGGGTCCTCGAGCTCGATTTCCTTCGCGATGGAGACACCATCGTTGGTGATGGTGGGGGCGCCCCACTTCTTCTCCAGCACGACATTGCGGCCCTTGGGGCCAAGGGTCACCTTGACAGCGTCGGCGAGGCTGTTCAGGCCACGCTCGAGTCCGCGGCGAGCCTCTTCGTCGTACGCAATTGTCTTGGCCATTGCGTTGAGATCCTCCAGATCAGGGGATTGACATGATCTGGTCAGGTTCGGTGCCCGCGACGGACGACCGGTTGACCGGTCTCACCGTTCCGACCTAGCACTCAGGGGTCCGGAGTGCCAAACCCCTTTCTAGCACTCCCCACCAGCGAGTGCAAGGTTGGGGCCGTACCCCGAACCCCGGAAAAGCAGGGCGGGGGCCAAGCCCCCCGAAACCCCCTTGGGGCTGCGCCCGGCCCCCTTCGGCTGCAACCCGGGCTCCCCGGCTGCCACCCAGGCCCCTCGGCTTCCGCCAAGCTGGCGCGCCAGGTCTTCTTGCGGCTGCCACGTGCCCTTCACAGGGGCCGCGGTCCGCCGCCGATCTTGCATTCCGGCGACGAAGCTATGGCCGCGCGAGTCTTTCTCGGCGGCCGGGTAGGACGGGCTTCTATAAGCCGAAGCCGGCGCGGTCGTCGACGCGGAGCAGGAGGGCTATCAGGGCGTCGGTGCGGCGTTCCTCGGGGGTGCGTGGCTCGCCGTGTTCTATGTTGACGAGTTCGGCGTCCTGGAGGAGGAGTTCCGCTTCGATGCGCATGATGGCCCGGACGAACGGCGGCGCTACCTCGGGAGGCAGGTCGCCGTTCACTATGTAGCCGCCGTCCGGCGTGTCCTCGGTGGTGACATAACTCAGCGCGCGCAGCAGGTCAGTGCGCAGTTCCCCCGCTATTAGGTCGGAACCTTCGTCGTCCGCCATGCCGATATCGTATCGGGCGCTCGCTCCGGAACGCGGGAGCTGCGCGCGCAGAACTACTGCGGATCCGCAGATTCCGAGGTGGGGGCCGCTTTCTCGCCGACAATCGACGCGAGCAGGGCGGTCAGATCGGCCGACAACTCGTCCTTGTCGAGGCCCAGACCGGACAACACGCCGGTACCGGCCTCGAGATCCAGCAGGGCCAGCAGAATGTGCTCGGTGCCGATGTAGTTGTGACCGAGCCGCAACGCCTCACGGAAGGTCAGCTCAAGCGCCTTGCGGGACTGGCCGTCGAACGGGATGAGGGCGGGTACGGCCTCACCCGAGGCAGGCGGCAGGGCGTTCACGGCGACGCGGCGGACGGCCTCGTCGGAGACGCCCTTGGCGTTGATGAGCTTCACGGCCAGGGAATCCGGCTCGGCCAGCAGGCCGAGGATCAGGTGGTCGGGCGTGATCTCGAGATTGCCGACCTGCCGCGCCTCTTCCTGAGCGGACACCACCACATTGCGGGCACGCGGGGTGAAGCGGGCGAAGCCGTCCTTGGGATCCATGATCGCGGCTTCCAGATTGCTGGAGGACTTGGCGACGAAACGCTTCTGGGCGGCCTGCTTGGTGACGCCCATGCTCTGGCCGATCTCGGTCCAGGACGCGCCGGAACGGCGGGCCTGGTCGACGAAGTGGCCGATCAGGTGATCGGCCACCTCGCCCAGGTGGTTGGCGGCCACTACGGCGGCATTGAGCTGTTCAAGGACATCGTCGGGGAGGGCCTTCTTGATGCCGTCGATCAGATCATCGAGGCGGATATGCGGATTAGTCATATCGTCAACGATAGGTTGACCATGCCACGATGGTCAACCGTCAGTTGACGGAGATTCCCACTCCCGGGACCCTCAGGGGCAACCCCCTGAAACCCCCTGATCAGAGCTTGGCGACACGGCCGACGCCGCGGACTATCTGCTCCTTCACGAAGACTGCTGGACGGCCGGTGAGGACCAGGCGGGCCATGGAGTCGTCGGCGTGGACGTGCTGGATGACGGCGTCGCGGCGGCCGAGGCTGATGCACTGCAGGATGTACCAGCCCTTGTGCGGGGCGGGGGTCTTGCCGCGGAGGCGGGTGGCGACGGCTTTGCCGAGGTAGCCGCCGGCGGGCATGGCGGTGGCGCAGGCCATGCGGAGTTCGCGGCCGTCGGGGCCGTGCATGGCGGCGGCGTCGCCGACCGCGTAGATGTGCTCGTGGTCGAGGACGCGCAGGTCGGGGCCGACCAGCAGGCGGCCGTGCGCATCGACGGGGAGGTCCGAGCGGGCCGCCACCTCGGGCACCGCGAAACCTGCTGTCCAGAACACGATGTCGGCGGGGATGTGCTCGCCGCCGACCAGTTCGAGACCCGCGGCGGTCACCTCCGCGACCTTGACATCGGCGTGCACCTGTACGCCGAGCCGCTGCAGGGTGGCGCGAATGTGGTTGCACGCCTTGGCGGTCAGCCAGCTGCCCGGCTCGTTCGAACTCACCAGGATCACGTCCAGGTCCGGCCGGGATTCGGCGAGTTCGGCGGCGGTCTCGATACCGGTCGGGCCGCCGCCGACCACGGCGACCCGGCCGGCGAGGGCGGGCATGGCGGGCAGGTCCTCGGGAGTTGCCACGGCATGGGCGAATTCGGCCGCGCCCGGCACCGCACTGCGGTCGCCACGGCTGCCGAGCGCGTAGATCAAGGTGTCGTATTCGACGAAATCGGGTGTGGCCCCGGCGTTTGCGGCGGTCAGTTCGATGCGCCGGGCATCGGGGTCGATGCGGGTCGCGTAGGCGTTCACGAACTGGATTCCCTTGGGCTCCAGAGCGTTTCGCAGATCGACGCGCTCGACGGGCTGGCCCGCGATGACCTGGTGGAGGCGGACGCGGGAGAGGAATTCGGTGCGGGCGTCGATCACGGTGACCTGTGCGCCCTCGGCCTCGGCTGCTTCCTTGGCGGCCGAGAGTCCGGCGTATCCCGCGCCGAGGATGACGATGCGATGTGCGGTCATGAGAGTGGTCCTTCCAAGCTGTCCGACACCCTCTAGACCGGACAGCCCCGGAATCCCTGACAGCTCCGCGCTGTGTCCTGCGTCACTCGCCCTGGGAGGCGCGGTTCAGCCGGCGATCTCACCGGTGTGCGCCTGCTCGACGCGCCGGAAATACACCAGCTTGTCCGGGTTCACGACCACCTGGGCCGCCGCGATCGAATCGCCGATGAACTCGGCGAACACGACCCCGACCACCTGGCCGCCGGCCCGGGCCACCACCGCCGGTGCGCCGTTGACCTCCTCGATACCGAGCGCGAAACCCGGCAGATCGACGGTGCAGAGCTTGACGAGGTAATGCGCCACCCGGCCCAGGCCCACGATCGGACGCCGTGCCGCATTGAGCTTGCCGCCGCCGTCCGCGGTCGCCATGATGTCGGCGGTGAACATCGCCTCCAGGGAGGCCACATCACCGGATTGCGCGGCGTTCAGGAACTTTTCGAGCAGGGCGAACGAATGCGCGGGCGCCGGATCGAAGCGCGCGTGATCCTCCCGGACCCGCTGGCCGGCGCGGCGGTAGAGCTGTTGCGAGTTGGCCTCGGTGAACCCGAGCATGTCGGCGATCTCGCGGTGGGCGTAACCGAAGGCCTCGCGCAGCACGAAGACCGCGCGTTCGGCGGGGGTCAGGCGTTCCGACAGGGTCAGGAAGGCCATGGACACCATTTCGCGCTGTTCGGCGGATTCCAGCGGGCCGAGTTCGCCGCGGCCGGTGGGCACGGGCTCGGGTAGCCAAGGGCCGACGTAGGTTTCGCGGCGGGCGCGGGCCGATTCCAGCCAAGTGCGGCACAGGTTCACCAGGACGGTGGTCAACCAGGCTTCGGCGGAACGGATTTCGGTGCGGAGGGTGGCGTCCCAGCGCAGGTAGGTTTCCTGCACGGCGTCCTCGGCCTCGCTCGCCGAGCCCAGCATCCGGTAGGCGAGCGCGAACAGGCGCGGGCGGTGCCGCTCGAATTCCACCAGCCCGTCGGCGTCCATGGCCTCCACCCCGTCCTCGCGTCACATGATCGGCGCCATGTCACATAGTCGTTCAGCGACAATACGCCGGGCGCGAGGTGGGCGAAGGCGCGCCCGGGCTATTTCGCGGCGCCGATGGCCACGGCGACAGGGGTTTTCGCATAGTCGGCGACGGTGCAGGCGATCCGGGCAGTGCCGAGCGCCACATTCGGGCTGCCGTCGAACTTGGAACCGGGGTTGGCGGCGAGGATCTGGCCGATCACCTGTTTCTCGGTGTCCTCGGTCAGCTGCAGGAATTCGTGGCAGTTGGTCTGCGCACCGTTCGGGGCGGTGGTCTGCTGCGCCACCGACGCGGTGACGGGCGCGGCATTGGGCGGCGGTTCGATCACCGATGCGGCCGAGGTGGTGGCCGCGGCGGCGGTCGTGGGGATGACCGGAGCCGGGCTCGCCGCCGGGGCCGTTTTCGCCGTGATGGTCGAGGTGGCCTGCCGGACGCCGTCCGCCTGGGTGGATTTGCCCGACCCGCAGCCGGCGAGACTCAACACCATCGCGCCTGCCGCGAGGGCGACGATCGAAGAACGTTTCATACCCTGCTTCCCGAACTCTTTCCGCTACTGCAGGCGCGGGGCGGGCCCGGCGCTCGCAGCAGCGTACCCGGGCTCGCCGAGTCCCGGAAGAGATCGTTCGCAGAGGTCAGTGAACGTGCTGTTGCCAGTCGGCGGGCACCCGTTCCCGCGGTCCCGGCACCGTCTGGTTCAGCGGGTGATGCTGCGGCGGCGCCAGTTCCGGGCCCTCGTACATGCCCTCGTCCTGGAAGTTGTAGAACCAGTCCTCCCCCGGCTCGAAGCTCTGCACGAAGGGATGACCGGAGCTCTTGAAGTGCTTGGTGGCGTGCTGGGACGGGGAACTGTCACAACAGCCGACGTGCCCGCACTCGGCACACCGGCGCAGATGCACCCACCAGCCCTTGGCCGCTTCGCATTCCACGCAGCCGGTGCCGCTGGGCGCGACGCTCGGATCGATCCCGGGAATCTGCTCGGACATCAATTGCCTCCTGTATTCGATTGTGCTGCTTCGCCTTCGGCGACCTCCGGGCTCTCCAGCGGCAGGCGCACGATGAAACGCGTATTGCCGGGCTCGGATTCGACGCGGATATCGCCGTGATGCTTGTTCACCACGATGCGGAACGAGATGTCCAGGCCCAGGCCGGTACCCTCGCCGACCGGCTTGGTGGTGAAGAACGGCTCGAAGATGCGATTGCGGATCTCCGCGGGCACACCCGGGCCGGTGTCCCCGATCTCCACTGCCACGCACTCGTTCTCGCGGTAGGTGCGGATGGTGAGGACGCCGTGCCCGCCCATGGCGGAGACCGCATTGTCGATCAGGTTGGTCCACACCTGATTCAGTTCGGCCGCGAAGCAGGGCACCGGCGCCAGGCCGCGGTCGTACTCCTTGACCACCTCGATATCGTCGCCGATCTTGCGGGCCAGCATGACCAGCGTGCTGTCCAGCAGTTCGTGGATGTCCACCACCTGGAAGGGCGCGCGATCCATCTGCGAATACTGCTTGGCCGCGTTCACCAGCGAGGAGATGCGGTTGGTCGAGTCGGTGATCTCGTTCATCAGCAACTCGGTCTCGACCGTGTAGTTGAGCCAGCGGATGGCGCCCTCGAAAACATCGGGGCCGCAACCGGACAGGGTGCCGTGCACCTTCTCCATCCAGTCGATGTCGAAGCCCGCCTGCACGAAGTTGGGCGCCAGGTCCCAGCCGTTGTCGATGGCGTGATCGGTCAGCCAGTCGCCGATCTCGTCCTCGCGGTCGGCGGCCTCCATCGAGGTCAGGGTGGGGGCCTTGAGCACCTGCGCGGCGGCCTCCTCCTGCAGCTGGGCCAGCGCCTCCATGGTGTTGGAGTCGAACTTGCCGTGCGCCATCATCTTCAGCTTGTGCCGCATGCCCGCCACCCGATCCCGCAGCGAGGAGGTGGCGCGCACCGCGGCGGCGGCCGGATTGTTCAGCTCGTGGGTGAGGCCCGCCGAGAGCGAGCCCAGGGCAAGCAATCGCTCACGCTGGCCGAGGATCTCGTTGGTATTGCGGTTGCCGAAGAACAGGCCCTCCAGCAGGTGCAGGGCCATCGGGAACCATTCCTTCATCATCTTCGCGAAGGAATCGGCGTCCAGGACGAAGAACGTCGCCGGCGTGGTGACGGTCATGGATCCCGCGTAGTGCTGGTCGACCTTGTCGCCCATGTAGGCGGTCCAGGCGCCGGAGTAGGCGCCGCGGTGCGTGGTGCGCACCAGCTCGATCTGCTCGCCGCCCGAATTCTTGGTGAGCACCAGCTCACCGTCCATCAGCACGTAGAAGCAGGTGGCCGGGTCGCCCTCCGCGTAGACGGGACCGGGTTCGAACCGTTCCACCCGGCCGTCCTTGCAGAGCCACGCCAGCTGTTCGTCGTTCAGCTTCTCGAACAGGAACAGCGTGCGCAGTTCATCGGGATCACAGATCAATCGGGTATTGCCCATTCCGGCCACTCCTACTGTTTCGCCAGGTAGCGGTGTACGAGCATGACGGCCATGGCACCCTCGCCGACCGCCGACGCCACCCGCTTCGCGGATTCCGACCGCACGTCGCCCGCCACGAACACGCCGGGCACGCTGGTCTCCAAATGCTGTGGCGGCCGCGGCAATTCCCAGCCCGCCGGGCGCTCGCCGTCCACCATGAGGTCGGGTCCGGCGAGCACGAAACCCTTGTCGTCGCGGTGCACCTGACCGTCGAGCCAATCGGTTTCCGGTGCGGCGCCGATGAACAGGAACAACCGTTCCGTATCCACCTTTTCCTCGGCGCCGGTCTTGTTGTCACGCAGCACGATTCGCTCGAGGTGATCGTCGCCGTCGGCCGAGACCACCTCGGTACCGGTGTGCACCGTGATGTTCGGAATCTGCTCGATCTGCTGAATCAGGTAGTGCGACATGGACGCTTCCAGCGCGTCGCCACGCACCAGGATGTGCACCGAGCGCGCGTTCCTGGACAAGAAGACCGCCGCCTGACCAGCCGAGTTGGCGCCGCCCACGATGTAGATGTCGCGTTCGGCGCAATCGCTGGCCTCGGTCATGGCCGAGCCGTAGTAGACGCCGCGGCCGGTGTATTCGTCCACGCCCGGCGCCGGATGGTGCCGGTAGTTGACGCCGGTCGCGATGAGCACCGAATGCGCGGCGATGCTGCCGCCGTCGGCGAACTTCACCACGCGCGCCGAACCGCACTGCTCCAGCGCCACCACCTCGCGGGCGGTGATCAGTTCGGCCCCGAATTTCACGGCCTGCCGCCGCGCCCGATCCGCCAGCTGCGCGCCCGAGAGACCGTCCGGGAAGCCCAGATAGTTCTCGATGCGCGAACTCTGTCCCGCCTGTCCACCGGTCGCGGTGCGCTCGACGAGCACGGTGCGTAGTCCCTCGGACGCGCCGTAAACCGCCGCGCCCAGACCGGCCGGGCCGCCGCCGACCACGATGAGGTCGTAGAAGTCTTCCGCCGGTGCGGTATTCAGGCCCACGCTCACCGCGAGTTCCGCGTCGGTGGGCATGATCAGCACGTCACCGGTCGAGCTGATGATGACCGGGCACTGGTCCTCGTTCGCGCCGGCCGCGGTGAGCAGGCGGGCGCCCTCGGGCTCGTCGAACTGGTACCAGCGGTAGGGCAACTGGTTGCGCGCCAGGAATTCCCGCACCTCCGAGCAGCGCGCCGACCAGCGGTGACCCACCACCTTGGTCTCGGTGACCGGCTTGTGCGCGTCCCCGCGCCACGCCTCCAGCAGGGAGTCGACGACCGGGTACAGCTTCTCTTCCGGCGGATCCCACGGCTTGAGCAGGTAATGGTCGAGGTCGACCACATTGATGGCCTCGATGGCGGCATTGGTGTCCGCGTAGGCGGTCAGCAGCACGCGCCGCGCGTACGGGTGCAGGTCCATGGCCTGCTCCAGGAATTCGACGCCGTTCATACCGGGCATCCGGTAGTCGGCGATCAGGACCGCGACCGGCTGGCCGCGCAGTTTCATTTCTCGCAAAGCCTCGAGCGCGTCCGCCCCCGACTCCGCCCGCAAGATCCGGTAGTCCGCCCCGTACCGGCGGCGCAGGTCACGAACGACGGCACGGGAAACGCCCGGATCGTCGTCGACGCTGAGGATGGCCGGTTTGGCGGCAGCTGGTGAAGTCACCTAAGCAGTATGAAGTGGGTGGGCAACTCGGCGCATGATGCTACGGCGCGGAGGCCCGTAACCAGGGCAGTTGATCCACGAGCCGGCACTCGCCATGGGCATTCCTCCCGGCGCTCAAATTCGGTGATGCTGAACCAGGTCTAGCTCACTCGGGGTCAGCAGGCGTTCCAGCTTCTCTTCCAAGGCGCCGTTGGCCTTGCGGCGATACTTCCGGATATGCCCGGTGGGTGGCGGGGTTTCGCCGGACTGTGCGGCGGGGAGGAGCGGAACAGCTCTTGCCTTGCGATGCAGGAGCGAGCGCAGGTTCACGGCCGATCACCTCACGTTTCCCAATCAATCGGAAGTTGGTGGCGGTGTCTGTTGCTTCGTCTATCCCTTATTGTGCGCCGCTCATTACATTTGGCCCATCGACATCACCGGAATGTGATCTAGTTGATTTTCACCCCCCGGAACTAGGATTCCTCATAGAACACAGGTCCGAACCCGGAGGCAGCGTTGCCGAAACCCCTCGAAGCCAGCATCGATATCGCTGCGACACCCGAACAGGTCTGGGGCATCGTCTCCGATCTGAAACGTATCCCCGAGTTCAGTCCCGCCACGCTGCGGATGCAACCGCTCGGGCGGGTTCACACCGGCACCTGGACGGTCCACCTGAATCGCGCCCAGCACTACGTGTACCCGACCACCGGCCGCGTCGTGCGCTACGAGCCCAACCGGGCCATCGCCTTCCGGATCAACGAGAACCGGACCATCTGGAGCTACACCCTCGAACCGAACGCCGACGGCGGCACCCATGTGGTGCAACGCCGGGACATTCCGCGCGGAGTCAGCTGGTTCTCCCGCAAGGCCACCGACGCGGCACTCGGCGGGGAACAGCCGTTCGAGGCGGCATTGATCGCCGGAATGGAAGAGACTCTCCGCAATATCAAGGCCGCACTCGAACACTGAGCGCGTAGGTTCGGGCCATGGGACGACTGACAGGGATCTGTGCCGTGGCCGCCGGTGTCGCGCTGCTGCTGACCGGATGCGGCAGCTCCGACTCTTCCGGCGATCGGACCGTGACCGTGACCGGCACCGGGAAGGTGCAGGGCACACCGGATGTGCTCAATGCCGACCTCGGCACCGATGTGAACGCCGCCGACGTGTCGAGCGCGGTGGATCAGGCCAATAACAAGGCCAAGGCGATCAGTGACGCCATGGTCGCGGCGGGGGCGAAACAGGCGGACATCAAGACCAGCGACCTGTCTGTGCAGCCCACCTACGGGACCGATGGGCACAACATCACTGGTTATCGCGCAACCAATTCCATGCAGGTGGCCGTGCGGGATCTGCCGAAGGCGTCGGCGATCCTGTCGGCCGCGGTGCAGGCGGGCGGCAATGACACCCGGATCAACTCGGTGTCCTTCGCGTTGGAGGACAACACCAAGCTGCTGTCGGACGCCCGGGCACGTGCCTTCGACGATGCCAAGAGCCGCGCACAGCAGTACGCGGATCTCTCGAACCTGAAGTTGAAGTCGGTCAAGACGATCAGCGAAAACGGCAGCGACACAACCCCGCCCACCTTCCGGCAGAATGCCCCGGCTGCCGCGCCGAACATCAACCTCGAACCAGGCCAGCAGACGGTCACTTTCACTGTGACCGTCGCCTGGGATCTGGGTTAACTCTTGATCCCGCGCGCCGCCTGGAGGCGGCGCGCGGAGGCGAGAAACTGAAGGGCTGGAACTTATTTCCAGTTGGGCAGGGTGACGCACTGGGCGGCGTAGGACAGGCCCGCGCCGAAGGCGATGAGCAGTGCCGTGCCACCGGGTTTGGCGTCACCCTTGCGCATCATGGCCTCCATGGCCAGGGGGATCGACGCGGCGGAGGTATTGCCGGTCTCCTCGATGTCATTGGCGAGGGCGCAACTCTCGGGGAGTTTGAGCACCCGCGCCATGATGTCGATGATGCGGCCGTTGGCCTGGTGCGGCACCATGGCGTCGAGATCCTCGGGAGTGAGGCCGGCGCGGTCGATGGCGTCGCGGCACACCGTCTCCAGAGAGTGTGCGGCCCAGCGGAATACGGCCGTGCCCTCCATGGCGAGGTAGGGGCGGACGGCGTCGAGGCCCTGCTCCTCGATCTCGGCGAAGAACTGCATCCAGTCCTTGTCCTGGCGGATGGCGTGATGCTGGGTGCCGTCGGAACCCCAGACGGTGGGCCCGATTCCGGGTTCCTCGGCGGGGCCGACCACCACCGCGCCCGCACCGTCCGCGAACAGGAAGGCGGTGCCGCGGTCCTTCGGGTTGATGGTGTCGGTGAGGCGTTCGACGCCGATGACCAGGATATGCCCGGCGGTGCCGCCCTTCACCAGGTCGGAGGCCAGCGCGACGGCGTGGCAGAAGCCCGCGCAGCCGGCCGAGATATCGAAGGCCGCAACGTTTTTCAGGCCCAGTTCGGTGGCGATCTGGGGTGCGGCGGCGGGCGTGAGCAGCAGCCAGGTGGAGGTGGCGACGATGACGCAGTCGATCGCGCCGGTTTCGATCTCGGCGGCTTCGATGGCATCGCGCGCGGCGGCCGCGCTCATGCTGATGATGGTTTCCCGCGGCGAGGCGAAGCGCCGGGTGCGGATGCCGGACCGGGTGCGGATCCATTCGTCGCTGGAATCGATCGCCCCCGCGACCTCATCATTGGTGACGACTCGTTCCGGGCGGTACACGCCGAGCCCGAGCATTGCCGTGTGCTCTGCCCCAGTGATCGAGGCAAGTCGAGCAGCCATGGTTCTTCTCCTATGTACTGCGCGTCGAACGTGACCTTCATCGGGTTCCTCACCCCCCACGGACCGAGCACGCCGCAGACATGAGGCTCCCTCATATTAATCGAGATACGGCGTCGTCCGAGTGCTTATGGTCACAATCGGACCGGCCTGCCAGACGGATCACCGCCGCTTCCGGTCACCGAGAGCGCGAGCCCCGCGCCGCATTCCCGTATCGTGTGATCGCGGTCCTGACCGCACTTACCCGCGCATGAAAGAGGAGCTTGTGGCCCGCCGTCCCACCCCGCCCGGCACCCCCGAACGCACCGGCCTCGGCCATGTGGCCGACCTGGTCCGCAAAGCCGTTCCTCCGCTGCATCCGGCCGGACTGCCGTTCGTCGCGGCGCCGTTGACCGTTGCCGCGCTCGGCATCCGGCACAAATGGGTACGCCGCGCGGGTCTGCTCGCAGCCGCGGCCACCGCGACCTTCTTCCGGCATCCGCATCGGGTGCCGCCGAACCGCGCCGGTGTCGTGGTCGCCCCCGCGGACGGCGAGGTGGCGCTGGTCGATACCGCGGTGCCGCCGGCCGAGCTGGCGCTGGGCGATCAGCCGCTGCCGCGCGTGAGCATCTTCCTGAGCGTGCTGGACGTGCACGTGCAGCGCACGCCGGTCTCGGGTCTGGTCAACGAGATCGTCTACAAGAAGGGCGAATTCCTCTCGGCCGACCTACCCGAGGCGAGCGACGCGAACGAACGCAACAGCATGGTCATCGAGACCGAGACCGGCCGCCGCATCGTGGTGGTGCAGATCGCCGGTCTGCTGGCGCGCCGGATCGTGTGCGAGGCCAAGGTCGGCGACAAGCTGACCATCGGAGACACCTACGGCCTCATCCGATTCGGATCGCGGGTCGACACCTACTTCCCCGTGGGCACCAAGCTGCTGGTCGCGCCGGGACAGCGCACCATCGGCGCGGAAACGGTGCTGGCCGAACTGGATTCGTGATGGAGCAACTCGCGCACGCGGAGTCCGATCGCCGCCGTAACCGCACCATCCGGCTGCTGCCGAGCATGGTGACCATCCTGGGTCTCTGCTCCGGATTGTCGTCGGTCAAGTTCGCCATGGAGGGCACGCTCGGAGTTTCGCTGGCGCTGATCGCCGCGGCCGCCGTCTTCGACATGCTGGACGGCCGCATCGCCCGCATGCTGGACGCCACCACCAAGATGGGCGCGGAACTGGATTCACTGTCCGACGCCATCGCCTTCGGCGTCGCGCCCGCGCTGGTGCTCTACGTGACCTTCCTGCACTCCGACAGCGTGGGCTGGATCCTGGCGCTCATGTTCGCGGTGTGCATGGTGTTGCGGCTGGCCCGCTTCAACACCCTCATGGACAACGACAACACGCCGGATTGGCAGCGTGAGTACTTCGTCGGTGTCCCGGCGCCCGCGGGCGCGCTGATCGTGCTGCTACCCATCGCGCTGTCCGAGCAGTTCCACGACGGCTGGTGGGTGAGCTTCCCCGCGGTCGCCACCTGGACCGTGCTGACCGGGCTGCTGTGCGTGAGCACCCTGCCGACGCTGGCGGTCAAGTCGGTGTCGGTGGCCCCGCGCACCGCGCCGATCCTGCTGGTGCTGGTCGGCCTGGCCGCCGCGCTGCTGGTCACCTACCCGCTGATCCTGATGATCGCCCTGGTGGCGCTGTACCTGATCCACATCCCGTTCGCCGTGCATTCAGCCCGCTGGGTGGCCGCGCGGCCGGAGACCTGGAACCACAAGCCCGCCGAACGCCGCGCACAGCGGCGAGCGCAGCGCCGCCAGCGGCCGCCGCTGGCCCGGGTCCCGCGGGTCTCCACCGCTCGCCTGCGGCTGCGGCGTCCGGGCTCGCGTGATCGCTATATCGAGAACATCAAGCGCTAGGCCCATTTCGTGAGCGTCCCGGTCGTAGACCGGGCGGTCCGGGCAGAATTGACTGCGTGCCGGAACTCGCGCTGACCGCGCAACGCAATACCTCGTCCGCTGACGCCCGCTGGGGGCTGGTGCGGTTGCATCCGAAGGCGCTGGCCGCGCTCGGGTTGCAACCGGGGGACGGGGTCACGCTCATCGGCACGCGCCGGACGGCGGCGGTGGTGGCGGCCTTCACGCCCGCGCATCGGGTGGGGGCCGCGGCCGATCCCACCAAGGTGGCATTGCTGGACGAGGTGACGCTCGGGAACGCGCGGGTGCGCGAGGGCTCGGAGGTGCGTATCGAGCCGGCCGTCGAGGCTCCGGCGCAACGCATTTCGCTCACCGGATCCGCGCTGGCCACCACCCACATTCCGGAAGCCACGCTGCGGCAGGCACTGCTCGGGAAGGTGGTCACCGCCGGGGACACGGTGACCTTGCTGCCGCGGGATCTGCGGCCGAACGAACCGTGGTCGGTGATCAGCCCGTCGGTGGCGCGGAAGGCCTTGTCGGGACTGGGGATCGCGTGGACGTCGGAGGTGCTCACGGTGACGGGCACGCACCCGAACGGACCCGTGACGATTCTGCCCAGTACTTCGGTGGTGTGGGATACGGGCGCGGCCCTGTCGGACATCCCGCAGTCGCAGTTCGAGCAGACCGCACCCGCGGGGCCGGCCCTGCAGGAGCGGCCGATGTCACCCGCTCCGATGACGGCGGTGGCGGTGGCGGATCTGGCCGGGGTACAGGCACAGGCCGCGAAGCTCACCGAGTGGCTGAACCTCGCACTGGACGAGCCGGAACTACTGAAAACCCTTGGCGCGACGTCACAATTGGGTGTGCTGGTCACCGGCCCGGCGGGAGTCGGGAAGGCGACGCTGGTGCGGGCGGTGGCCGGGCAGCGGCGCCTCGTGGAGCTGGACGGTCCCTCGACGGGCGCGCGCGAGGCCGGGGCCCGGCTGAACGAGGTGCACCGGGTGGTGGGCGAGATCTGTTCGGGCGCGGGCGGAATCCTGCTGATCACCGATGTCGACGCCCTGCTGCCCGCCGAGGCGGAGCCGGTGGCGACGATGATCCTGGATCAATTGCGGGCGGCGGTGGCCAGTCCCGCGGTGGCGATGATCGCGACCACGTCGAATGCGGTGGGTGTGGATCCGCGGCTGCGCGGACCGGATCTGTGCGATCGCGAGGTATCGCTGCCGCTGCCGACGGGACGGGTGCGCGCCGCGCTGCTGGAGCAGTTGCTGCGGAAGGCTCCGGCGGACGAGCTGAAACTGGACGAGATCGGCGCGCGGACACCGGGATTCGTGGTGTCGGATCTGGCGGCGCTGGTGCGGGAGGCGGCGCTGCGGGCGGCCGCGCGAGCCAGCCGGGAGCACAGCGAACCGAAGCTGCGGCAGCAGGATCTGGCCGGGGCGCTGGAAGTGATTCGGCCACTGTCGCGTTCGGGGTCGGCGGAGCTGGCCGTCGGGAATCTGAGCCTGGATGATGTCGGCGATATGACCGAGACCAAGCAGGCGCTGACCGAAGCGGTGCTGTGGCCGCTGCAGCATCCGGATTCGTTCGCGCGACTGGGTATCGAACCGCCGCGCGGCGTGCTGTTGTACGGGCCGCCCGGATGCGGGAAGACGTTCCTGGTGCGCGCGCTGGCGGGTTCGGGGCAGTTGAGCGTGCACGCCGTGAAGGGCGCGGAGCTCATGGACAAGTGGGTGGGCTCGTCGGAGCGGGCGGTGCGGGAATTGTTCCAGCGCGCACGCGATTCCGCGCCGTCGCTGATCTTCCTGGACGAGGTGGACGCGCTGGCGCCGCGGCGCGGGCAGTCGAGTGATTCGGGAGTGTCGGATCGGGTGGTGGCGGCGCTGCTGACCGAGCTGGACGGGGTGGAGCCGCTGCGGGATGTGGTGGTGGTCGGGGCGACCAACCGGCCGGAATTGATCGACCCGGCCCTGACCCGTCCCGGCCGTCTGGAGCGGATGGTCTTCGTTCCGCCGCCCGATGCGGCCGCGCGGGCCGAAATCCTGCGCACGGCAGCGAAATCCGTGCCGCTGGCCAAGGACGTGAACCTGCGCAAGCTGGCGCAGGGCCTGGACGGGTATTCGGCCGCCGACTGTTCGGCGCTGTTGCGCGAGGCGGCGCTGGCCGCCATGCGCCGGGATGTGGACGCCGCCGATGTGACCGCGGCGGATGTCGCGGCCGCGCGGGCGGCGGTCCGGCCGTCGCTGGATCCGATGCAGGTGGAGTCGCTGCGGCTGTATGCGGAGCAGCGGGTGCCGGGCCCGGCGGGCACGGCCGAGGGCTATGTCTGACCCGGGGATAAGAACGCAACGACTGATTTCGCGGGGCTCCGGGTAACTCCCCGGGGACGCCCAAAATCGGTTCGGCACCCGGCCGCCAGGCGCCTGGCCAGCGCAGACGGCACTTTGCCGGGCGCTTAAGTTTCGGGGAGGCGGCAGAGTGTCGGACTGGTCGGTCGGGCTTCCGCCGGTATTTTCACCCAGGTGAAGTCGTATCAGATCGCCGCCGAGACGATCACGGCTCTGGTCACAGCCACGGTTGCTGGACTGGCGCTGGCCTTGCCGATCGACTTCGGCTGGACCTCACAGACTTCCGCCCTGCAACTCGACCTGCTCGCCTACAGCCTGCCCCGCGCGGTGGCCGCCGGCGTCATCATCGCCATGATCGTGGCGGTGCTGATCACCACGCTGGCCAGTACCGTCGCGGCCTGGGGCACCACCCTGGGCGGCCTGCTGGTGCTGCTGATCAATCACCTGTTCGGGCATGCGGCGGATCCGGCGTCCTCGCTGTCCACCATGAACTTCATCGACTCCTTCGCGGGCGGGGTCATTCTGGGCGCGCTGGGCGCGGCCGTGCTGCATCACAAGCTGTCCGCCTATGCCTGGACGCTCGGCGTGCTGATCAGCCTGCTGCTGGGTTCGGTGAACCCGCTGCCGCACGTGGGTGGCGGCACCCTGGACGAGACGCTGCCGGACCATTGGCAGGCCACCGATATGCCACCCCTGTGGATGATCGAGGTCTCCCTGGTGCTGGTGGTGGCCGGACTGCTGTGGAATCGCAATCGCCCGCCCGCGGATCGGCCCTCGATCGAACTGCCCATGGCGCCGATCCTGGCGGGCGTGGTGCTGGTGCTGGTGACGCTGGCCAGTGCGGAATGGCTGGCGCGGCACGGGGACTCGCTGGCCGGGATCGTGCTCGCGGTGACCAGCGCGGTGGTGACCGCGTTCATCGCGGCCATGCTGCTGCCGGGCCGGGACGGCGAACTCGTGCTGACGACCGTGGCCGTGAGTTCGGTGGGCGCGGCCACCCTGGCGGTGGCCTTGCCGGCCTGGGCGATTCCGGTTTCGGTGGCCATCGCCGCGGTAGGCATGTGGTACGGCAGCAAACGGCATGCGCCTGTCGCGTGTCTGGCACTGCTGATCGTGCTCGACCTGGTCACCGCCTTCACCTCGGATACCTCGCGGGCCTGGATCATCGTGGGCAGTACGGCGGTGCTGGCCTGGCTCTACGGTTTCGGGCTCACCGCGGCGCGGACACGCTATGTGCCGAGCCGGGTGCTGGGCAGCATGGTGGTGTTCGTGCCGTCCGCGGTGCTGGGCATGCGTGACTACGTGGCGCGCGGGCATTACGCGCTGCAGACCTCGAACCATTCGGTGGTGTGCACGGTGGCCACCGAGGCGACTTCCTCGCCCGCGTGGACCGCGCTGCTGGTCACGGCGGGCTGTATGGGCGGAATTCTGGTGCTGCGCAGGAACCGTCCGCTGCAGGATCCGGCGGAATCAGCCGACAGCGGCGAATCCCCGCGCGGCGAAGGCCTTTCCGGCTGAGGATCGACCCGAGGGCTCAGACGCGGGCCGGAAGCTCTGCCGCGGCCGGCACGGGCACCTGCGCGAACCAGGTGCGATAGAACGCCGTGACGAACGCGGCCAGCAGGCCGAGCACGATGAATCCGGCGGGCAGCGGGTGCGCGGCGTAGAAGTCCGAGGCGTATCGGTACGACAGCAGCAGCGAGCCGAACAGCACGGCCCCCGCGCCGACCAGCCGGATGCGGGCCGGATCCCAGCCGCGTTCGGGCGCCCGCAGCGCGGATTCGATGGTCAGGCACAGCACCGCGCCCGCGACCAGGTCGGCGCCGTAGTGGTAGCCGAAGCCGAGGGTGGCGGACAGGGTGGCGAGCAGCCAGAACGCGCCGCCCCAGCGCAGCCAGCGGGGTGCGGGATTGCCCGCGGTGTCACGCCGGGAGTGGATGAAGATCGACAGCGCCCACGCGGTGTGCAGCGACGGCATGCAGTTGCGCGGCGTGTAGTGGTCGAACGGCATGGCGCCCGGATGGAGATCCACCGGCGGCACGATGTTCGGCCAGTAGTCGCCGAGCGAGAAGGCGCCGCCGTCGTGGCCGAACGCGAACATGGGCCCGACGACCGGGAACACGATGTAGAAGATGGGCCCGATCAGGCCGATGGTGAGGAAGGTGCGGACCAGGTAGTGCCGTGGCCACTCCCCCGTCTTGACCACGTTCCGCAGCTGCCAGATGGTCACGATCATGGCGCCCATGGGTAGCTCGATGTAGACCCAGTGCAGGACGGCGGAGGGCGCCGAGCCGAGCCAGGCGAGCAGCTGGCCCAGCATCCAGGAGGGGTCGCCGAGGGCGTGGTCGACGAGCACGATGTGCTGGTCGAGGACCTTGGGCCCGGCGAGCACGGTGATGCCGAGCCAGACGTCGGCGATCTTGCTGGAAAGCACCAGCAGAATGCCCAGTGCCGCAGCGTGAATCGCATTGCCGCGGTCCTTGCCGTCCCATTTCCAGGCGGCCAGCACGATCAGCCCGGTGAGCACGATGACCGGGCCGTTGCCCATGGCCAGCGGTCCGCCGTCGAGGGATCGGAAGGCCTGATAGATCAGGTCGATGCCGAGTGCGGCGCCGGCGGCGAGGAAGCGTCGCCGCCAGGACAGCCCGATGAGGGCGAGCCCGAGTCCGGCCCACGGCACGGTGAAGGATTTGGGGGTGCCCGTGTAGTCGGCCCAGAGGCTTTCCAGCGGGCCGGTGAAGTGGTGGCGCGCGGCGACGAGCTGCAGTGCGATGAGTACGACCGCACCGGCGGACAGCACGGCGGTGGTCCGGACGCGCGTCGACGACATCGGACTCCGGCGTGCCCCACCTACGCCGGAACGCGGATCGTCGAGCAACACCCAGCCATAGTAAACGCAGCATGAACGCCAACCGGGTGGGCAGTTGAACGAGACCCCCGTCACCGTGTGAACAGGTGCCGCTCAGCCGCATGTAGGCGCTGGCCAGGCCGTACGCCGTACGCACAGCCGGGTAACCGAAATCACACAGCGCGTATTCAGGAAACGGCCGGAATCCGCCATTGGAACGGGTTCCCGTGTCGCTCCGGCAAACCTGTGCGGCTTGCGCGGGCAACCCCCGCGGGCTCAGTTCTCGAGTTCGTGCACCAGCGAGTCGACGACCGCCACCAGATCGCCCTGCGCGGCCGCGGCCACCCGCCGCTGCCGTTGATAGGAGGCGCCGCGCTTCGGGATCTCGGCGACCAGGGCGAGCTCGTTCTCGCAGCCGAGGCTCTTGGCGGTGGGTTCGAGGCGGTTGAGCATCTCGGACAGGTCGTCGGTGATAAGCCGCTCGTTGCTGTCGGCGTCGGTGATGACAATGGCGTCCAGCCCGTATCGCGCTGCCCGCCATTTGTTTTCCTGCACATGCCACGGGGGCAGCGGTGCGGGTAGCGGTTCCCCGGATTCCACGCGGCGATCGAGATCGACTATGAGGCAATGGATCAGCGCCACGATGGCCGCGAGCTCGGTCTTGGTGGGTGTGCCGTCGCAGACCCGGACCTCGATGGTGCCCCATTTGGGGGCGGGCCGGATGTCCCAGTGCATGCCGCCGAGTTGTTCGAACACACCGGTTTTGATCTGGTCGTGCGCGAAAGCCTCGAACTGCCGCCAGTTTTCGAACTGAAAGGGCAGGCCGGCGGTGGGCAGCTGCTGGAACATGAGCGCCCGGTTGGAGGCGTAGCCGGTGTCGACGCCGGCCCACATGGGTGAGGAGGCGGACAGTGCCAGCAGGTGCGGGTAGCTGGTCAGCAGCCGGTTGAGAATGGGGAAGACCTTCTCCGGATGCGAGATGCCGACGTGCACGTGCACGCCCCAGATGAGCATCTGCCGGCCCCACCACTGGGTGCGCTCGATGAGTTCGTCGTAGTGCTCGCTGCGCGTGAGCAACTGCGTCGACCATTGTGCGAAGGGATGCGTTCCGGCGCAGAAGATGTCGACGCCGAGCCGGTCCGCGGCGCGGCGCACGGCGTCCTGGGTGGCCCGCAGTTCGTCGACGGCTTCGCCGACATTGTCGTGCTTGCCGGACACCAGTTCCACGGTGTTGCGGAGCAGTTCCTTGGTGATCTGCGGGGTGCCGTCCCAGGCGCGCAGATCACCGACTTCCTCGAAAACCGCTGCGGCGGTGTTGGAAAGGTCGCGCGTCTGCTTGTCGACGAGCGCGACCTCCCATTCCACGCCGAGCGTGGGCCGGGGCGAGGAGTTGAAGGGGACCTTCCGGATTGCCCCGGCCATGGCTCACCTCTGGTTAGGAGGGTCAGGAAATAACGCCGCAGGCGACCCGGGCGCCGGCGTCACCGGTGGCGAGGGTCTCCGCGTCCGGTGCGGGCGCGTAGCGGGTGGGGATATTGCCGAAGTTGTCGGCGCCGGCGTGGATGATCAGGGACTTGTCCTTGATCTGGTCCACGGTGAAGGCGTCGGTGGTGGTGACCAGCTTGGCGGTGCCGTCGGAGCGCACCTGCAGCGAGGTCAGGTCGCCGCTCTGCGGGTGCAGGCTCATATCGCCGGCCTCGAAGTGACCGCCCGCGGAGAGGAAGTCGCCGGGCGCGCCGCCGGCGGGTGCGACCGAGTTGGGCTCGCACTTGCCGACCGAGTGGATGTGCAGGCCGTGGAAGCCGGGCTTGAGGCCGTGGGCGTCGATGGTGACCTGCACGAAGTTGCCGGACTTGGCGAAGGTGGCGGTGCCGACCGGCTGCCCGTTGGAGTCCTTCAGCGTGGCGCTGACGGAGTCGCTGGGCGGGTTCGCGAGACCGCTCTCCTGGCCCGCGGGCGCGGCGGAGCTGGTGAACACCGGCGGGGTTGTTCCCTTGACGTCACTCGACGATTGACCGTTGGAGCACGCCGCGAGGCCGAGCGCCGCGACCGCGAGCACCGGGGCGACGATCCGCCAGGACGGGCGACGTGTGGGGGACGGGGCCATCGGGGAACTCCTTTACGAGTACCGAGTTTACGGGTAAAGCCGGTTGGACATAGTTCGTACCGGACAAGATGATGCCAGAGGCACCGGTGCGTTCCGTGGAGGGGCCGCCCGGGGTGTTCTGTGCGCGTGCGGAAGAGCTACCTGGAGAGCTTTCAGTTACCGGTGACGATGACGACGACGCCCGGGGAGGAGTCGCCGAGTCCGGAGAACTTGGGTTCGGCCGCGCAGCCGAGTTCGGCGGCGATGGCCTGCGCCACCGCCTGCTCCTGCGGCGAGTTGCCGTAGTACACGGTCGTTTTGGGGATGACACCGTTCGGGTAGTTACCGGTTCCGGTGACATTGAAACCGTCGGCGGTGAGCTGGCTGCCGGTCTTGGCGGCCAGGCCGGAGACGGTGCTGTTGTTGAGAACCTGTACCGGAACGGACTTGTCGAGGGCGGCCGCGGTGGTGGTGGGCGCCGCGGTCGTGGTGCTCGGCGCTGCCGTCGTGGTGGGCGCTGCCGAACTGGACGGTGCCGTGGTGGCGGGGGCCGTGGCCGGGGCGGGTGAAACCGGCTGCGCCGCAGTCGTGGTGGGTGCGGCGGGGCTGGAGGTGGTGCTGCCGGAGGCCGAGCTGGAGTCCGAACTCGACAGGGACATCGCGCCCAGGCCGGCGAACACGATGGCCAGGGCGATCAGGACCATCGCCAGCGCGCGCAGTGGCGGGCCGCCGGACGGCGAATTCGGATTGCTCACGGCCTGCAGCCTAATGGGTACCGGTTGCTCACACCTGGAAGCCGAGTCGGCGTGCGGCCCTGGTCTTCTGGCGGCTGGCGCGGAGCCGGCGCAGGCGCTTGACGAGCATCGGGTCGGCCGAGAGGGCTTCGGCCTTGTCCACGACGGCGTTCAGGACCTGGTAGTAGCGGGTGGGTGAGAGGTCGAAGAGTTCCCGGATGGCTTCCTCTTTGGCGCCGGCGTATTTCCACCATTTGCGCTCGAAGTCCAGGATGTCGAGTTCCCGGCGGGAAAGGCCGTGTGCGCCTTCACCCTCGCTCGCGGCGGACCCTTCGCTCGCGGCAGGGCCGTCCTCGCTTGCGGAGATGTTCCATGCCGCTGCGCCGTCCATAATGCTCCCTCGCCGAGTTGTCACCAGACGAATATGGTGCTTGTACGTCGCCGATCATTCAACCACGGGCCGCGACCTTCCCGATGCGTACCGCTCGGCGTGTTTCCAGGCCGATCGTCCGGCGTGTCGCGACGCCCACGGGGTGCGATCGGAGCCCCGCAATCACCCAGTAGGCTGCTCAGCATGGCTATTCTCCCGATCGTCATCGTCGGCGACCCGGTTCTGCACAATCCGACCGAAAAGGTCACGCAGACTCCTGAGGAACTGGCCGGGCTGATCGCGGACATGTTCGAGACCCTCGATGCCGCCAATGGTGTGGGCCTGGCCGCCAATCAGGTGGGCCGGTCGTTGCGCCTTTTCGTGTACGACTGCCCCGACGAGCCGGTGGACGGCAAGATGGTCCGGCGCCGCGGGGTCGTGGTCAATCCGGTGCTGGAGACCTCGAAGCTGCCGGAGACCATGCCGGATCCCGAGGACGACGAGGAGGGCTGTCTGTCCGTGCCGGGCGAGCAGTTCCCGACCGGGCGCGCGGACTGGGCCCGGGTGACCGGCACCGACGAGAAGGGTGAGCCGGTCGAGCTGGAGGGCGAGGGTTTCTTCGCCCGCATGCTGCAGCACGAGGTGGGCCATCTGGACGGCTTCCTCTATGTGGACGTACTGATCGGCCGGAACGCGCGCGCGGCCAAGAAGGCCATCAAGCGGAACGGCTGGGGCACACCGGGACAGAGCTGGATTCCGGGCACGGTGCCGGACCCGTTCGGGCACGACGACTTCGAGGACTGATCACCGACCGTGACCGCTGACTCCGGGCTGCCGCCGATCGGGCAGCGGGTGGTGGTGCGCTACCGCCTGCCCGAAGGCTATCCGCAGCCGCTCACCGATGTGATCGGCGAATTGCTGGCGACCGATCCACTGACCGTGCGCACCGGCGACGGCCAGGTGCTGTCGATCGCCCCGGATCGCATCGTCGCGTGTAAAGCGGTGGGCCCCAGGCCGATTCGCACCAGCGAGATCCGCGCCCTGGAGGCGGCGGCCGCCGACGGCTGGCCCGGCCTGCAACGCTCCTGGGTGGACGGTTGGCTGCTGCGCGCCGGGCAGGGCTACACCAATCGCGCGAATTCGGCTGTGCCGCTGGGCGGCCCGGACGGCCACGCACTGCTGTCGGACGGCGCCCTGCAGGGGATCGCCGAATGGTATGCGGCGCAGGGCCTGCCCGTGCAGCTGATGCTGCCGGACCGGCTGGCGCCGGTGCCGCCGGGCTGGCGCACCTGGAGCGAAACCCTGGTGCTGGCAGTCGATATCGAGAACGTGGTGCTGCCGCAGGGCCCGCCCATGGTGCGGTTCACGGCCGAACCGGACGGCGGCTGGCTGTCCGTGTACCGGCATCGCGGCGGCGATTCGGACGTGGCGCCGATGCCGGTGGCTGACGTGCTGACGGCGGTCCGGGACGGCGAGGTCGGTTTCGCCGCGCTGGGTCTGCCCACTCCCCTGGCCATCGGCCGGGCGGCGGTGACGACCGCGCCGGGCGGGCGCCGCTGGGTGGGTCTCACCTGTGTGGCGGTGATGGCCGGGCATCGCCGGCACGGACTGGGCTCCCTGGTGTGCGCGGAGATGCTGCGCTGGGGTCAGGCCCGCGAGGCGACGCACGCCTACGTCCAGGTGCAGGCGGACAACGAGGCGGCGCTGGCGTTGTACCGCGAGCTGGGTTTCGTGGAACACCATGCCTATCGGTACGCGGCGCCTTGACAGACCGCGCCTGATTGCTGATTACCCTGAAAGACACTATTGCTGAAAGGTTCTCCCGTGCGGCTGGCTACCTGGAACGTGAACTCCATCCGGACCCGAGTCGATCGGGTGGTGTCCTGGCTGGACCGCTCCGATATCGACGTGCTGGCCATGCAGGAAACCAAGTGCAAGGACGAGCAGTTCCCGTTCGAGGCGTTCGAGGCGGCCGGCTACGAGGTCGCGCATGTCGGCCACAACCAGTGGAACGGTGTGGCCATCGCGTCCCGGGTAGGTATCAAGGATGTGGAGCTGTCGTTCCCGGATCAGCCGGGGTTCGACAAGGACGCGGGTGAATCCCTGCTCAGCACACCGGTTGTGGAGGCGCGGGCGCTCGGCGCGACCTGCGGCGGGGTGCGGGTGTGGAGCCTGTACGTGCCGAACGGCCGCGCGCTGGACGATCCGCACTACACCTACAAGCTGGAGTGGCTCGCGAACCTGCGGACCGCGGGCGCGAAGTGGTTGTCCGAAGACCCGAATGCGCAGATCGCCTTGGTCGGCGACTGGAATATCGCGCCGACCGACGTGGACGTGTGGTCGTCCGAGTTCTTCGAGGGCAAGACCCACGTCTCCGAGCCGGAGCGAAATGCCTTCGACGCCTTCACCGAAGCGGGCTTCTCGGACGTGATGCGGCCGTTCCATCCGGGCCCCGGTGTCTACACCTACTGGGACTACACCCAGCTGCGTTTCCCCCGTAAGGAGGGCATGCGCATCGACTTCATCCTGGGCTCCCCCGATCTCGCGGCCCGCGTCACCGACTCGAACGTGGACCGCGAGGAGCGAAAGGGCAAGGGCGCCAGTGATCACGCGCCCGTGTTCGCCGAGATCGCGAACTGACCTACGAGGGCCGCGCCTTGATGGCGTCTCGGGAGATGAAGACGTCGTAGCTGCCGTTGATGGCGATGACGGCATTGCCGTAGGCGGACTTCACGAAGGGCTTGGTGTACCAGGACTGGTCCTTCATGTCCTTGAAGAAGTCGCCGTCGCCGCCGTTCAGGAAGATCTGGTTCTGCTTGGTGGCGATGCCGTCCAAGCGCTGCCCGTAGAGCCGGGTGATCTTGTATCCGGAGTTGAATCCCAGTGCGTTGACCCAGGGTTCGAGTTCGACGATATCGGCCTGCAGGACCCACATATCGCCCTCGACCTTGTAGGTCAGGTGTTGTTCGCCGTGGTCCTTGTCGCCGTACAGGGTCAGGTCCACGTTCATCTCGTGGTCCTGGCCCGCAATGGGTGTCGCGACGATATGCGCGGCTTTCACCTCGCCGGTGAGTCCGAGGAATGTTTGCAGCAGTGTGGTGATCCAGAGGATCACCACCGCGACGAGCACGAGCCCGACCGCCCCGGCGCCGCGGCCCGCGAGTACTCGCAGACCGACCTTGCGCGCCTTGAACACCGCGGTCACCAGCAGCGCGAGAGCGCCGACAGCGAGCACGATCAGCAGGATCTGTATCCAGCCGAATGTCACCGGGAAGACCATGCCGTAGTTGTACCCGGTACGACCGTCACAATTCGCGAGGTCGCAAACAGAAAGCGCGTGTCACACCGGCGCGCCAGAAAACACGCCGATATGACACGCGGCCAGCGGTTTTAGAAGGCGGCTTCGTCCAGCTTCATGATGTCGTTGTCGAGGTTCTCGACGACGGAACGCACGCCGTTGATCAGCGGCAGCTTGTTCTTCGCGAACCAGGAAGCGATCCCGACCTTGCCGATGTAGAAGTTCTTGTCCTTCTCGGCAGCGCCGCCATCCAGGGCGGCCTGGGCGATGGCGGCCTGTTCCAGCAGTCGCCAGGCGATGACGAGATCGCCGACGGCGTACAGGAATCGGACCGAGCCGAGGCCGACCTTGTAGATCTCGTCGACCTGCTGCTGCGAGGCCATCAGATAGCCGGTGAGGGCGGCGGCCATGGCCTGCACGTCGGCGAGGGCCGCGCCGAGCAGTCCGCGCTCGGCCTTGAACTGGTCCGGCCCGGCGTCGACGAACTTCTGGATGAGCCCGGCGACGTGGCCCAGCGCCGCGCCCTTGTCGCGAATGATCTTGCGGAAGAAGAAGTCCTGCGCCTGGATGGCGGTGGTGCCCTCGTACAGCGAGTCGATCTTGCAGTCGCGGATGTACTGCTCGATCGGGTAGTCCTGCAGGTAGCCGGAGCCGCCCAGGGTCTGTAGCGATTCGGTCAGGCTCTCGTAGGCCCGGTCCGAGCCGCAGCCCTTGACGAGGGGCAGCAGCAGGTCGTTCACCCGCTCGGCCAGTTCGGCGTCGATACCGTAATTGGCCTGCGCCACATCGGCGTTCTGGTGCGAGGCGCAGTACATGTACAGCGCGCGCAGCCCCTCGGCGTAGGCCTTCTGGGTGGCGAGCGAGCGACGCACGTCGGGGTGGTGGGTGATGGTGACGCGCGGGGCGGCCTTGTCCGTCATCTGGGTCAGGTCCGCGCCCTGCACGCGCTGCTTGGCGTACTCGAGGGCGTTCAGGTAGCCGGTGGAGAGCGCGCCGGTGGCCTTGGTGCCCACCATCATCCGCGCGTTCTCGATGACCTTGAACATCTGAGCGATGCCGTTGTGCACATTGCCGACCAGGTAGCCGATGGCGGGCTTGTCGCCGCCGAAGGTGATCTCGCAGGTGGGCGAGGACTTGATGCCCATCTTGTGCTCGACGCCGGTGACCAGCGCGCCGTTCTTCTCGCCGAGTTCCATTGTCTCGGAGTCGAACAGGAAGCGCGGCACCACGAACAGGGAGAGGCCCTTGGTGCCGGGGCCGGCGCCCTCGGGGCGGGCCAGCACCAGGTGGAAGATATTGGCGGCGGTGTCGCCGACGTCGCCGCCGGAGATGAAGCGCTTCACGCCGTCGATGTGCCAGTCGCCGTTGGGCTGCTGCACGGCCTTGGTGCGGCCCATGCCGACATCGGAGCCGGCGTCGGGCTCGGTGAGCACCATGGTGCCGCCCCAGCGGTTCTCCCAGGCGTGCGCGGCCCAGCGCTGCTGCTCCTCGGTGCCCTCGTCGAAGAGGACCTTGTGCATGAGCGGGCCCATATTGAAGAAGGAGGCCGAGTTGTTGGCGGCCACGATCATTTCCTGGATGCCCCAGATGACCGCGTTGGGGGCGGGCACGCCGCCCATCTCCTCGGACATGCCGAGTCCGGAGTAGCCGGCTTCGTTCACCGCGGCGACGGTCTTGCGCAGCAGCGGCGGCACGATGATGGTGTGCTGCTCCGGAATGAATTCGACGGGGGTGCGGTCGCCTTCGATGAACGACTCGGCGATCGGTCCCTCTGCGAGGCGCTTGGCCTCGGTGAGCATGTCGCGGACGGTTTCGCTGTCGAGGTCGCCGTAGGCGCCTGCGTCCAGCAGTTCCCCGATTCCCAGTACTTCGAACAAGTTGAACTCGATGTCACGCAGGTTCGCCTTGTAGTGGGACACGGACGGGCCTCCTCGCCGTAAGTCTTGATGATCAAGCGCAGGTTGCCGTACGCTCGTTCGGTTACGCAACCGTAGGGATTGCGTTTTACAGCGAAAAAACCCGTCGGACCAGCCAAGTCACGAATTGGTCACCCTACATTCCGGGCCTGTCGCCCGTACCTTTCCCTGGCCTCGCGCGGGGTCACGGTGACCGGGTTCTCCGGGACGCCGGCCTGCAGGTGTTCCTTCAGCAATCGCCCGGTCATGCGGCCGATGAAGTGCTCGGCCACCTTGAGTTTCAGGCGATCGCTGCGCAACGCGCCCATGGCCGCCCGGACGGCGGGCGGGTAGGCGGCGTCGAGGACGCCGGGCTGGTCGAAACCGCCTGTGACACGCATCCATTCGGGCAGCGTGGCAATGGCGGCGGGGGCGACCAGGCGGCTGCCGGCCCACAGGCTCAGGCCCTTCTCCGAGGGAGTGAAGAGCAGGTAGTGCATGCCCTGGCGGGCGCGTTCGGAGGTGCACAGCTTGGGCCGGACCGCGGCGAAGTAGTCGCGGACCTCGGCGCGCGAACGCGGGACGTCGGACGGCTTGCAGGTCTGCAGTTCCGCGGCGATGACGCATTCGGCCCAGTACCGCTGTTCCTCGGCCGGGCTCAGCGGGCCGGGGCCGTACATCTCGTAGCACTTGAGCACCGAATGCCAGCCGGTGACGTGGATCCACAGCTGGGAGTCGGGATTGTTTGCGCTGTAACGGTTTCCGCTGATCGGCTCGATACCGGTCGCCTTGGCGTGCACCTGCATGAGGTGTTCGGAGGCCTCGATGGCCATGCGACTGTCGGCCACGGCGGCGATGAGGAAGTAGGCGAAGGTGTGGTCGAGCCGGCCGCGGGGGTCGCTGTAGATGCCGCCGACATCGGCGACCGCCGCGGTCAGGTCCGGGTCGAAGTGTTCGAGCGTCACCGCGCGCTGGAAGCCGATCAGGGCCGTCGGGGCGGTCCATACCTTCCAGGTGGGCGAGCCCGGCCCGAAGAAGCCGTAGTCCACCTCACGGATGGTGCGGGCAGGTGCGTCGAATTGGGGACGCGTGTTCGCTGCCGTCATCGTCTGCTCCTTTGCAGGTGACGCGGGCCGGGAAGGCCCTTTCATTCACGAATGTAGCAAATGTTCGTTAGCTCGGCTACGAACAAGGTCAGGGGTTCATTTCGTACCCGCCGGCGAGGGCCCGGACCTGCGTCGTCACCCGGTCGAAGCGGCCCTGATCGGCCACCGGGCGCCGCACCAGATCCAGTGCGCGGGTCTGCTGCGCCTTGGTGGCGGCGGGCTTGCTGTGCAGGGTCAGGGCGTGCTTGGAGAGGTCGCGCACGAAGATGTCGAACAGCTGGTCCAGCACATCCACGCTGGTGCCGTCGAGCTTCGCCTGCTCCAGGATCAGCTGGGCGTAGGGCACCAGCGTGAAGAGCTCGCCGAGGCCGAACAGGAAGTCCACGTCCGCCTGCTGTTCGGCGGTCGGGGTCGCCGCCGCCAGCAGCGTCTGCAGGGCGAGGGCCTGCTCCAGGAACACCGCCACGTTCGGGATGTGCGAGAAGTGCTCGAACACCGGACGCCAGTCGGCGAAGCGGATCTTGCCCAGCCCGCTGCTCGGGCCCTGCCGGAACAGGAACTCGTCATCGGCGGCATCGCGGCGCACCGGCACGGGAGCGTGTGCGGCACGGGCGAATTCGGTGCGCAGCTTCGGAACGGCCTTGGCGGCGGGTCGAGCGGCGCGGCGGCTGGTCCAGCTGAGCGCGCCGGAGACGGCCCGCACCGCGGCGGCGGGGGCGGCGCCCGCGCCGGGAAGGTAACGGAGCGCGGCCAATCCGGCATCGGCCGGATGGAACATGTAGTTGGGCATGAACTTCAGCGAGAGCGCCATGTTCACGTGCACAGTTCCCTCGAGGCGCGGCAGGCCGAACATGCCGACCATGGCCATGGGGAAGTACATGTCGTTCTCGAAGCCGCGCGCCGCGATGACATCGGCGAGGTCCTCGTAGAGCTTCTGGCCGTTGCGGGTGACGGACATCTTCTCGATGGCGTTGAAAAGCAGGTAGCGGCGGTCGTCGTCATCCGCGGAGCGCATGTAGTCGATGGCCCGCTCGCTGTAGAGCTTCATACCGATCAGTCGCGCGTAGCTGTCCGCGAGCAGCGATTTCACCTGCGGGAACTCGGTCACCTTGTGCCCGAACAGGACTCGGTTCTCGGCGTGCGTGACGGCCTCGAACATGGCGTGCTCGCAGGCGCCGACCGCGCCGAAGCCGAGGTTGAACTTGCCGACATTGACGGTGTTCATGGCGGCGTCGAAGGCGGCGCGGCCGGTGTGCAGGATGTCGGCCTCGTCGACCGGGTAGTTCTCCAGATCGAATGCGGCGACGTACATCTGGGAGTCGACGACGTTCTTGCGCAGCTTGTAGCCGGCGTGCCGGGAGTCGGCGGCGAAGAAGAGGTAGCCGGAGTACTCCTCATCGGTCATCTTCCGCAGGAAGTCCGACGAGTCGATGATCGGCTTGTCGGCGCGGCGGCCGAAGACGGAGACCATGGCGGCCTCGTTGCCGTTGCCGATGTAGTACTTGCCGCCGGTGGCCGCGAATCCGCCCTGGCCGGTGGGCTCGAGGACCATATCGGTGGAGTAGATGTCGGCGCCGTGCGCCTGTTCGGAGAGACCGAAGGCGAAGATCTCGCCGGAGTCGAGCGCGGCGGCGGCGCGGGCCTTGGCGGCCTGGTTCGCGCTCTGCCAGATCGGGCCCAGGCCGAGGATGCTGACCTGCCAGACGTACCAGTACTGCATGCCGTAGAAGCCGAGGATCTTGCTCATCATGGCGATGCGCGCGGTGTCCCAGCGCTTGTTGGGATCGCCGGCGGCCTCGGCGGCCGGAGTCAGGAAGGTGGCGAAGACGCGTTCGCGCTTCACGAAGTCGAGGAAGTCGGAGTACCAGATGCGGTCGCGGCTGTCGGCGAGCAGGCGGACCTTGCCGCGGTCTTCGAACCAGTTGACGGTGGCGCGCAGCAGACGCCGGGTCTCGCCGTCGAATTCGGCGAAATCGCAGGTCTTCGGGTTGAAGAGGGTGTCGGTCATGGCTTCTCCTCGGCGGTGGCGGCCTTGCCTTCGGGCGGCCTCGGCGGCCGTCCGGACTTTTCATTCGTGACTGTAACATTTTCATTCGCCGCTGTAGGAAATGATCTTGCGACCCAGGTGGCGCGGGATTCGCACGCTGCTATCGTCGGTGGGCATGGGTACCGAATCGGCCGTGCGACCACGGCAGCGCGCACAACATCTCGGTCCCGAACGCCGACGCCCGCAAGTGCTCGACACCGCCCTGGAAATCGCGGTCGAGCACGGGATCGCGACCGTCACCATCGCGGCCGTCGCCGAGCGCATGCAGGTCACCCGGCCGGTCGTGTATGCCTGCTTCGCCGATCGGGTCGAGCTCATCGAGGCCCTCATCCGCCGCGAGGAGGACTACCTCCTCGAAGGGGTGATGGAGACCCTCCCCCGCCGCCGCGTCGAGGCCGACGAGGCCGTGTTCGTGGAGGGCTTCCGCGCGCTGCTGCACACGGTGGCCGCGCGGCCCGATACCTGGCGGCTGTTGTACGGCAATCCCGATCCGGCAGTGGCGGATTCGTTCGGCCGCGGCCGGGCGCTGGCTCTCGAACGCTGCACCCGGCGACTGCGGCCGACACTGCAGGCGTGGGGTACCGAGGACGCCGAGCGCAAGCTGCCCGCACTGGTGGAGCTGTGGGTTTCCGCTGGTGAGAGCGCGGTGCGCACCCAGCTCGGCGAGCCGGGCGACTGGACCCCGGACACGCTCGGCGAGTTCGTGGGCGCTGCCGTCTACCGCGCGCTCCGGCACGCCTGAGAAGAATATTCGGCCTGAACAGAAAGATAAGGAAAACGTCGGTTAGCTCGCCGATTCGATGGATACGATGAGGTTACGGGGACCATCCGTCCATCGGGAGGCCGAGGATGACGTTCTATCGACAAGTGGGCTCGGTGCCGCCGAAACGGCACACCCAGCACCGTGACCAGCAAGGCAACCTCTACTACGAAGAGCTGATGGGAGAAGAGGGCTTCTCCGGCGATTCGTCACTGCTCTACCACCGGGGCCTGCCACCGGCCATCGTGAACTCGACGGTGTGGCAGCTGCCCGAACAACGACTGTTCGCGAATCATCCACTGCAGCACCGGCATTTGAAGCTGCACGAGCTGTTCCTGGGCGACAAGCCCGCCGAGAGCGATGTGGTGACCGGGCGGCGGCTGCTGCTCGGCAACAATGACGTCCGCATCTCCTATGTGGCGGCGCTGCGGGAATCGCCCCTGTACCGCAATGCGATCGGCGACGAGCTCGTCTACATCGAGTCCGGTTCCGGGCGGGTGGAGACGGTGTTCGGCGTGATCCCGGTGCGGCAGGGACACCAGGTGCTGCTACCGCGCGCCACCACGCACCGGTGGATACCGGATGGTCCGGAACCATTGCGCGCGTATCTGATCGAGGGCAGCGGTCACATCGCGCCACCCAAGCGGTATCTCTCGAAATACGGTCAGCTGCTGGAACATTCACCCTACTGCGAGCGCGATCTGCACGGTCCCGCGGAACCGCTGCTCGTCGAGGGTGAAGAGGTCGAGGTGCTGGTGAAGCACCGCCCGGCGGGTGCGGTCGTGGGCACCCGGATGGTGTACGCGAAACATCCGTTCGACGTGGTCGGCTGGGACGGCTGCCTGTATCCGTTCACCTTCGATATCGCCGATTTCGAGCCCATCACCGGCCGCGTGCATCAGCCGCCGCCGGCGCATCAGGCCTTCGAGGGCAACAACTTCGTGGTCTGCAACTTCGTGCCGCGCAAGGTGGACTATCACCCGCTGTCCATCCCCGTGCCGTACTACCACTCCAATGTCGACTCCGACGAGATCATGTTCTATTGCGGCGGAAACTACGAGGCGCGCAAGGGATCCGGGATCGCACAGGGGTCGGTATCGGTGCATCCCGGCGGGTACGCGCACGGCCCGCAGCCGGGCGCGTACGAGCGCAGCATCGGCGCGGAGTTCTTCGACGAGCTGGCCGTCATGGTCGACACCTTCCATCCGCTGCAACTGGCGGAGGGCGCGCTGGCCTGCGAGGACCCCGGGTATGCGTGGACCTGGTCGGGACGGGGTCCCTCGGCATGGATTTGAGGCACGGATACGTGGAGAGGATTCGGATGGGGTGCGGGAATGAATAGTCGTGTGCGTATCGAGGTGCCGGACGAGTCGGGCTTCGGCCTGTCACACCTGCCCTACTGCGTATTCCGGCCACGTGGCGAGCAACCGCGAGTGGGTGCGCGACTGGGCGATTCGATCATCGATCTGGCGGTGGCACTGGATGATCCGATGTTCGCCCGCCCCAGCCTGAACGCCTTCATGACCCAGGGCCCGCAATGCTGGCGCGAGGTACGCGAACAGGTGCGCACCGCCGCCGAATCGGAACTGCCCGCCGCGGCGGTGCATCCGGTGTCCTCGGTACGGCTGGACCTGCCGGTGGAGATCGGCGACTACGTCGACTTCTATGCCAGCCTGGAGCACGCCACCGCGCTGGGCCGCATGCTCCGCCCGAACGGTGAGGCACTGCTACCGAATTGGCGGCACCTGCCGGTCGGTTATCACGGGCGTTCGGGCACGGTCGTGGTGTCGGGCACCGACATCATCCGCCCGGCGGGCCAGCGGAAGACGGATTCCGGTGTGCCCGATTTCGGGCCCACCCGTCGCCTCGACATCGAGGCGGAGCTGGGCTTCCTGGTCGGTGTCGGTTCGGAGCGCGGGAAGTCCGTTCCCACCGGCGATTTCGCCGATCACGTCTTCGGCGTGGCGCTGGTCGACGACTGGTCCGCACGCGATATCCAGGCCTGGGAGGGCCAACCGCTCGGCCCGTTTCTGGGCAAATCCTTCGCGACCAGCCTCTCCGCCTGGGTGACTCCCCTGGACGCACTCGCCGCCGCTCGCATCCCGCTACCACCCCAGGCCCCCGAGCCGCTCCCCTATCTTCGCGACAGCGAACTCTGGGGCCTGGACATCGAGCTGGCGGTCACCTGGAACGGACAGCAGGTCTCCGCTCCCCCATACCGCCGCATGTACTGGTCCCCCGCGCAAATGCTCGCCCACATGACAGTGAACGGCGCCTCCCTCCGCACCGGCGACCTGTTCGCCTCCGGCACCATCTCCGGCGAGGACCGCGAACAGCGCGGCTCCTTCATGGAATTGACCTGGGCCGGAACCGAACCCGTCGACGTAGCCGGGGCCAAACGCACCTTCTTGGAGGACGCCGACGAGGTAGTCATCACCGCCACCGCCCCGGCCACCGACGGCGGCCGCCTCACCCTCGGTGAAGTGCGGGGGCGCATCGTGCCCGCCTAACCGCCAGGCCGCGCGAGCGCTTGTCATAGGTGATTGCTATCACCATGAGCATGGTCACTGAAGACTGCTCCGGGGAGTTGAGGAACGTTACCGTTCCGGTGAGAAACTCCCCGGAGGGTGGCGTCGATGTTGACCAGTCTTGCCCGGTTCGCCATGGCGCGTCCGCGTGCCGTCCTGGTGACCGCCCTGTTGCTGATGGTCGTTTGCGGTGGCTTCGGCGCCACGGTCAAGTCCCACATGGTGGGCGGCGGCTATTTGACGAATTCGCTGGAGTCGGTGCGGGCCAATGACTTCATCGATCAGAACTTTCCCGGCGGGAATCCGAATCTGATCATCATGGTCAGCTCGGATGCGGGAGTGAACAGTCCGCAGACGCGTGCCGAGGCGCAGCGGATCACGGATCAGTTGACGCACGACCCGGAAATCACAGGGGTGCAGTCGTATTGGAGCAGTGGGGCGGCGCGGCCCGATCTGGCGAGTGCGCTGAAGAGTAAGGACGGGCATCGGGGGCTGATCATGGCCACGGTGACCGGGACCGATACCCAGGTGCAGAATCGGGCCGCGGCGCTCGGCAAGGATCTGAACGGCGACCGGGACGGCGTGCAGGTGCGGGTCGGCGGTATGGCGGGCACCTTCGCCGATATCAATGACCAGGTCGAAAAGGATCTGCTGCTGGCCGAGGCGATTGCGGTGCCGGTGTCGGGGCTGCTGCTGGTGCTGGTGTTCGGCAGTGTGGTCGCGGCGGCGCTGCCGATCGGGGTGGGGCTGTTCGCGATTGCGGCGACCATGGGGATTCTGCGGCTGCTCACCACGGTCATGGATGTGTCGGTGTTCGCGCTGAACATGACCAGTGCGCTGGGGCTGGCGCTGGCGATCGACTACAGCTTGTTCATTGTCAGCCGGTATCGCGAGGAGCTGGCGCAGGGGCGGGATACTCGGTCGGCCGTCACGCGGGCGGTGCAGACGGCGGGGCGGACGGTGGTGTTCTCGGGTCTCACCGTGGCGCTGGCGCTGGCCGCGCTGGCGGTGTTCCCGCAGCCGTTCTTCCAGTCCTTCGCGTATGCCGGTGTGGCGGTGGTGATTGCCGCGGTGGGCGCGTCGGTCCTGCTGCTGCCCGCCGCGCTCATCCTGCTCGGTGATCGGGTGAATGCGTGGGATCTGCGGAAACCTTTGCGCCGCCTGCTCGGCCGCCCCGAACCGGTCGCGAAGCAGCCGGAGGAGACCTTCTGGTATCGCCTGGTCACCTGGGTCATGCGGCGGGCCGTGCCGGTGGCGGTGATCGCGTCGGCGGTGCTGCTCGCGCTCGGATCGCCGTTCCTGCGGGCGCATTTCGGGACTCCCGACGATCGGGTGATCGGCACCTTCGCGCCGGCCCGGCAGGTGGGTGACGCACTCCGTTCGGACTTCTCCGCGGATATGGCGTCGAGTGCGGTGATCGTGCTGCCCGGATTCCACGGCACGCCCGCACAACTCGCGGGGTACGCGCACGACCTGTCGCAGGTGCCCGGCGTGCCGGCGGTGCTCTCCAGCGAGGGCGTCTATATGAACGGCCAGCGGATGGCCGCGGGGATTCCGCAGATGGCGGGACCGCAGGGCGCGTACCTGTCGGTCGGCACCAAGCTGGCGCCGTACTCGGCGGCGGGTAAGCAGCAGCTGGCCGAGCTGCGGGCGGTATCCGCGCCCGGGCAGACGCTGTTCGCGGGCGCGGCGGCGCTCAACGAGGACACCACCGACGCGGTCGTCGCGCGACTGCCGCTGGCGGCCGGGCTGATCGCCGTCATCACCTTCATCCTGCTGTTCCTGTTCACCGGCAGCGTGGTGCTGCCGTTGAAGGCGCTGCTGCTGAACATGCTGTCGCTGACCGCGACCTTCGGCGCCATGATCTGGATCTTCGAGCAGGGCCACCTGTCCGGGCTGCTGGGTTTCACCGCGACCGGCAATATCGACATGTTCATGCCGATCCTCATGTTCTGCCTGGCCTTCGGCATGTCCATGGACTACGAGGTGTTCCTGCTGTCCCGCATTCGCGAGGAATGGCTGGCCTCGGACCGCGGCAAGGCGGCGAACACCCGGTCGGTGGCGCTGGGCGTGGCGCGGACCGGCCGGATCTTCACCGCCGCAGCGGGTTTGATGGCGGTGGTGCTGCTCGCGGTGGCGACCTCCGAGGTCGCGCCCATGAAGCTGTTCGGCATCGGCCTGGCGCTCGCGGTGATCTCGGACGCCACCATCATCCGCGGCCTGCTCGCGCCGGCGCTCATGCGATTGATGAGCACCGGCAACTGGTGGGCGCCGAAACCGCTTGCGGCACTGCACAAGCGGATCGGCCTGGAGGAGTCACCGGCGGACGCGGTAGCCGATACCCACCGCGGCGGCGGCGACCAGGACCAGCGCGCCGATGACGGCGAGTCCGGCGCCCATGCCGTCGAGGAACGCGACGGTGTGGTGAGCGGCGTCGGTGGTGTGTGACGCGAGGATGGTGCCCAGCACCGCCACGCCGATCGCGGCGCCGAATTCCCGTGCGGCGGTGTTCAATCCGGCGCCCATGCCGGATTGTTCGGCCGGCAGGCTCGCGATGACCGCGTGCGTGAGCACCGGAGCCGCCAGCCCGATGCCGATCGACAGCACCACCAGGTACCCGGCATACAGCGGGTAGGGCGTACTCGCGTCGGCGGTGGCCACCGCGAGCAGACCGAGCCCGATGATCACGAGCCCGCCCGTGGCCGGAATCCGGTCGCCCAGCCTGGCTTCCATCCGCACGGCCAGCCGCGGCACGAAGATCATGCCGAGCGTCAGCGGCACGATGGCGAGACCGGCCTCGGCGGGCGAGAACCCCTTCGCGTACTGCAGGTACTGCGAGTTCACGAAGAACAGCGCGAACAATCCGAAGAAGCTGGTGGCCGTGCCCAGCACCGCGGCGCGCAAGCGGCCCGACCGGAACAGCCGCGGATCGATCAGCGGCTGCGGCGACCGCAGCGAATGCCACAGCAGCACCGCGAGTAGCACTGCACCGCAACCGAATCCGGCCAGCACCGGCAGCGATCCCCACCCTTGCCCCGGGCCTTCGATGAGGCCGTACAACATGGCGGTCGACCCGGCGGTGAGCAGCACGGCTCCGACCGGATCCTGATCGACGGCCCGCCGCGGCGTCTTCGGCGTCACCGCCGCCACGACGGCGATCAACGCCACCGCCACCGGCCCCATCACCCAGAACAGCGCCTGCCACGGCAGATACTGCTGCAACAGCCCGCCCCCGATATTGCCCAGCGCCCCGCCGACGCCCACCGACAGCGTCCACGCCGCCAACGCATGCGCTCGCGTCTTCGCATCCGGTGACAACTGCACCAGGATCGACATGGTGGCGGGCATGATGAACGCCGCCCCCGCCCCGGACACCGCCCGCCCCGCGATCAGCACGGCCGGATGCAAGGCGAGCGCGCTGGTGGTGGCCCCGACCGCGAACAGCCCCAGCCCCGCGAGCAACGCCCCCTTCCGGCCGTATCGGTCACCGAGCGCACCGGCCGGGATGAGCAGGCTCGCGAACACGATCACGTACGCGTCCACCGCCCACAGCAGTTCGGACGACTTCGGATGCAGCGCCGACGCCGCCAGCAGCGGAATGGACAGATTCAGGGCCGCCACCATGCTCTGCGCCACCATGACGCAGGCACAGAGGGCGAGCAGCACGACGCGCGACGGCCCCGGGCCGCGGGCAGCGGTCACGGCAGGCGCCGTGGATACAGCAGTGGACATGACGAACTCCTGAGCAATAGCGGAATCTACATTCCGACCGGCACGAGCGGCGGAACCGATTGCGGCGCAGTCGATCCGGCCGACCGGGCGAAGCCCCGGGGCCGCGGCTGCACCGCGTCGAGTTCGACAGTAGAGTCGACAGTGCAATTACTCCAATGCATCTTCAGCAAGGAATATATGCACGAAAAGCAATCATCGACTACAGGCAGCAGAGCGCGCATGCCCCGGACCGCCGCCTCGACCGGGGATCCCGGCGCAAGCGCGGGCCTGCGCGGCACCTCGGACCACCGCGCGGCGCAGAACTCCGGTGCCGCGTCCGGGCGGGACGCCGCGCCCGAGCCGGATGCCGTGTCCGGGCGGAACACGGTGGACTCGCGCGGGGCGGGCGCCGACCTGCGGAATCTCGACCTCAATCTGCTGGTGGCACTCGATGCTCTGCTGATGGAGCGCAGCGTGACGGAAGCCGCTGAGCGATTGCAGTTGTCGGAGCCCGCGGTGAGCCGGGCGCTCGGGCGCATCCGCAAGACGCTCGCGGATCCGATTCTCGTCCGGGCCGGTCGAGCCATGGTGCCGACGCCACATGCGCTGGCGATAGAGCCGGAGGTGCGGGAGCTGGTCGAGCGAGTGCGGCGGTTGTTCTCGGCGGCCCACGGGACGGATGTGCGGACGGTGACGCGGGATCTGACCGTGCTCGCGCACTACGCGCTGGCGGCTGTCGTCGGTCCGGCGCTATTGGAACGTGCGGCTGCAGGGGCGCCGGGCGTCACGCTGCGTTTTCTCACCGAGAGCCATGTGGATCTGCCGGTGCTGCGGGACGGGGCGGCCGATCTGGAACTCGGCATCATCGGGGCGCGGTCGCCCGAGATCCACGTCGAGCCCGTGTACGACGATCACATGGTCGGGGTGGCGCGCATCGGGCATCCGATGGTGCGCGGCAGGACGATTCGACTCGAGGACTATGCGCGCGCCCGGCACCTGTCGGTGTCGCGGCGCGGGCGACTCTCCGGCCCGATCGATACGGCCCTGGAGCAGCTGGGATTTCAGCGGGCGGTGTGCGCCAGCGTGGCCGGGTTCCCGAGTTCGCTGTTCTTTCTGCAGGACACGGATCTGCTGGGCAATATCCCCGCCTGTGCGACGGGGATGGCCGAGCGCATCGGGTTGGCGGTGTTCGATCTTCCGGTCGAGACACCGCCGCTCCCCTACGGGATGGCCTGGCATCCGCGCAATGACGCGGATGCGGCGCATATCTGGCTGAGGGAAACCCTGCGTGAGCTGATGCTCGCTCAGCGACCGGCGGTCCGGCCCGCGTCCACCACGGCCACGAAGTGATTCAGGTCCGCGACGAGGGTGTCGACGGAATCGGGTGCGCCGCCGTCGTCGTGGTGATGCAGCCAGTCGGCGACCAGTTCGAACATGCCGCCGATGGTGGCCAGGGCGAGGGCCAGTAGTTGCGGGTCTCCGGCCGGATCCGCCGAACCCCACTGGTGGGCAAGGAATTCCGCCGACCAGCGGCGGTTGCTGCGGCGCTGGGCCTCGACCGCGGGTGAGATGCCGCCCGCTTCGCCGAAGGTGACCTTGGCCAGGCGGGGGTCGTCGGCGATGGCGTGCACGAAGGCTTCTACCACCTTGCCGCGGCGCTGCGGCCAGTCCTGGCCGGCGGTCTCGGCGGCCACCTGTGAGACACGTTGCTGGATACCGGTGCTCACCTGTTCCAGCAGCGCCCGATACAGCGCTTCCTTGCTGTCGAAGTGATCGTAGAAGCCTTTGGTGCCGACGAACGCCTGCTGGCAGATCTGTTCGATGGAGGTGCCCGAATAGCTGTGCTGGGCAAAGAGTTCGGTCGCCGCGGTGAGCAGTTGACGGCGGCGCTGCGCGCTGCGCTCGTCGGCATCGAGGCCGCGGATGCGACGCCGTGCGGGACTCCGGTCGGGCGCCGCGGCAGATTTGCTGCGGGACATGCCCAGACGATAGCCGAGCCAGTTTCAACAAGACATCTTGTTGATAACCGGATGCCATGTTGTAATTCTGATCACGTCGATGAGGAAGGGGCAGCCGTGGCAATCAAAGGGGATCGCCGGCGAAGGGAGTGGCGGCGGCGCACCGCGGCCGCACTCGTCATGGCGTTGACCGCGGCCTGCGCCGCGCTGGTGGGAGGGGTCACGGCCGCGCCCGCGAGCGCCGGCCCGCTGCCGATCGATGTGGACCCGTTCTATCAGGCGCCCGACGGCTTCGAATCCGCTGCGCCCGGCGCGATTCTGCGCAGCCGCGAGGTGCAGCTGGCCGTGCTCACCGTGCTACCGGTGCATGTGCGGTCCTGGCAGCTGCTGTACCGCACCACCGATCTGTTCGGGAAGCCGGCCGTCGCGGCCACCACGGTCGCGGTTCCCCTGGGGGCGAACACTTCTCACAGCCGGCCGCTGGTCTCGCACCAGTTCTTCTATGACAGCGCCGCACCCAACTGCGCACCCTCGTTCGTGCTGCAGCAGGGCGGCGGGCTGCCCGCGCTGGAGGGCATCCATTCCACCGCCGAGTACCTCGAACTCGCGGCCTCCATCAGCCAGGGCTACGCGATCAATGTGCCGGATTACGAAGGGCTGCAAGGACATCTGGCCGTGGCGAAGGAGCCCGGCTACATGATCCTGGACAGTGTCCGCGCGGCCGAGGCGTTCCAGCCGCTCGGCCTGGACGGCGCGAATACGCCTGTCGCACTGTGGGGTTACTCCGGCGGCGGCATGGGCAGTGGCTGGGCCGCCGAGATGCAGCCGACCTACGCCCCGGAGCTGAATGTGAAGGGCATCGCGCTGGGCGCGCCCGTCTCGGATGTCGAATCCCTTTTGCATGTCAACGGTTCCATGTTCGCCAGCCTCATCGGCGTGGGTATGGCCTCGCTGCGCAATGCGTATCCGAAGTTCGCGACGACCCTCGACCGGTATCTGACGCCCGAGGGCAAGGCGATCATGGATCGCACGAACAGCCAGTGCCTGGTGCGCAATGTGGTGGAACTGATGTTCACCGACTACCAGCGCATGCTGACCATCCCGATCGCGGATTTCCTTGCGCTGCCGGACATCAAGGAAGTCTTCGACTCGACCGTGCTGGGCAGTAATCCGCCGACCGCACCCATGTTCGTCTATCAGGGCGTGTACGACGAGGCGGTGCCCTGGTACACCAACGACCGCATGGTCCAACGCTGGTGCGACGGCGGCACCTCCGTCGAATACAAGCGCGACCATCTCAGCGAACACCTGACCCTGACCACGCTCGGCATGGCGGACGCCTTCAACTGGGTCAAGGCGCGGTTGCAGCCGGGCGCCCCGGATCCGCAGGGGTGCCACACCGATGACGTGCTCACCATGCTCGGCAGTCTCGACGCCCTGAAGACACAGACCGAGATCAATCTGAACGCCCTCTTCGGCGCGCTGGGCTGGCCCATCGGGCCGGCCGAGCACTAGCGCCGATCCGTATATCTTTCCCGGCCCGGCCTCACCTCTTGCGTCCGCGAGGTAAGGTCGGGCCGGAAAAGTACGCATGCCAACGGGGGCTCGCACCAGCGGGCTGAGAGGACGGCTAGTGGGCCGTCGACCGTATGAACCTGACCGGGTAATGCCGGCGTAGGGAGGATTCACAATGTCATCCAGCCGTGTCCCCAACCAGGCAGCGCCTGTCGACACCGTGACAACCGGTCCCATTCAGGGCAGCGTCAAGCACTACGAGCAGGTCGAGGCCGACGGCATCACCCTGCGAGTTCCGGTGCGGCGCATCAATCTCACCAATGGCGACCACTTCGACGTGTACGACACCTCGGGTCCGTACACCGACGACACCGCCGAGATCGACCTCGAGGCGGGCCTGCCCAAGCTCCGCGACGAGTGGACCAAACCGCAGGTCGACGGCCCGCCCACCCAGCTCGCCTGGGCCCGGCGGGGCATCGTCACCCAGGAGATGCGCTACATCGCCGCCCGCGAGGGCATGAGCCCCGAGTTCGTGCGCGACGAGGTCGCCGCGGGCCGCGCGGTCATCCCGGCCAACCACAAGCATCCCGAATCCGAGCCGATGATCATCGGTAAGCAGTTCGCGGTGAAGATCAACGCCAATATCGGCAACTCGGCGGTCAGCTCCTCCATCGCCGAAGAGGTCGAGAAGATGGTGTGGGCCAGCCGCTGGGGCGCCGACACCATCATGGACCTGTCCACCGGCAAGAACATTCACGAGACCCGCGAATGGATCCTGCGCAACTCGCCCGTACCGGTCGGCACCGTGCCGATCTACCAGGCCCTGGAGAAGGTGAACGGCGATCCCACCCTGCTCACCTGGGAGATCTACCGCGACACCGTCATCGAGCAGGCCGAGCAGGGCGTGGACTACATGACCGTGCACGCCGGCGTGCTGCTGCGCTACGTGCCGCTGACCGCCAAGCGCGTCACCGGCATCGTGTCGCGCGGTGGCTCGATCATGGCGGCGTGGTGTCTCGCGCATCACCAGGAATCGTTCCTGTACACCAACTTCCGGGAACTGTGCGAGATCCTGGCCAAGTACGACATCACGTTCTCGCTGGGTGACGGCCTGCGCCCGGGTTCCATCGCGGACGCCAACGACGAGGCCCAGTTCGCGGAGCTGCGCACCCTCGGCGAGCTCACCAAGATCGCGAAATCCTATGGCGTGCAGGTGATGATCGAGGGCCCGGGCCACGTGCCCATGCACAAGATCGTCGAGAACGTGAAGCTGGAAGAGGAACTCTGCGAGGAGGCCCCCTTCTACACGCTCGGCCCGCTGGCCACCGATATCGCGCCCGCCTACGACCACATCACCTCGGCCATCGGCGCCGCCATCATCGCCCAGGCCGGCACCGCCATGCTCTGCTACGTCACGCCCAAGGAGCACCTGGGCCTGCCCAACCGGGACGACGTGAAGGTCGGCGTGATCACCTACAAGATCGCCGCCCACTCCGCCGACCTGGCCAAGCAGCACCCGCGGGCGCAGGACCGGGACAACGAACTGTCCAAGGCGCGCTTCGAATTCCGGTGGACGGACCAGTTCAACCTGTCGCTGGACCCCGACACGGCTCGCGAATACCACGACGAGACGCTGCCGGCGGAGCCCGCCAAGACCGCGCACTTCTGCTCCATGTGCGGGCCGAAGTTCTGCTCCATGCGGATCTCGGCGGATGTTCGCGAGTACGCGGAGAAGACCGGGCTCACCAGCCTGGAGGCCATCGAGGCCGGAATGGCCGAGAAGTCGGCGGAATTCGCGGACGCGGGTAACAAGGTGTACCTGCCGGTCGTGTAAGAAATCTGGTGGGGGCAGAACCCCCGTGCGGGGCGGGTGACCTTCGGGTCACCCGCCCGGCGTCATTTCCGGAGCAGTAGTCCGGCTCAGAAAGGCTTGGTGGGCAGGTACTTCCCGTCGAGGGTGATGACCGCGCGCTCCCCGCCTTCCGGATCGGCGACCTTCTCCACCTTCAGCTTGAAGTTGATGGCGCTGATGATGCCGTCACCGAACTGCTCGTGCACCAGGGCCTTCAGCGTGGTGCCGTAGACCTGCAGCATCTCGTAGAAGCGGTAGATGGTCGGATCGGTCGGCACGCCACCGGGAATCGAACCGCGGGTGGGAATGGTCTGCAGCAGTGCCGCGGCCGACTCGTCGAGGCCGAGCAATTCGGCCACGGCGAGGGCGGATTCGCGCGGCAGCGGGTGCTGGCCGAGGACCGCGGCGGTGGTGAAGGCGGGCGAGAGGCCGGAGGCGTCCGCGATCTGCTGCCAGGTGAGGTCCTTGGCCGTCTTGGCGGCGACCGCCTCGATGGCGAGCCGCTCGCGGGCGGTGGGATCGAACTGTGCGTGAACCATGGTGGTCAGAGTCCTTTCGAGGTGAATTCGCCGGTGCCGGTGCCGATGTCCTCGACCGCGCCGGTGGCGATGTCGAAGACCCAGCCGTGCAGGGTGAGGGTGCGGGCGGCCAGGGCCCTGGCGACCGCGGGATGGGTGGCCATGTTCGCCAGCTGCGCCGCCACGTTCCAGCGCACCAGATCCGCCACTTCCACGCCATTCGAGGCGGTGGATTCGGCGCGGGCCCGGGAGCTTTCGGCATTGCGGAGCCAGCCCGCGACGGCGGGGACGGCGGACAGGTCGTGGCCGTGCGCCAGTGCGGTCATGGCGCCGCACGCCGAATGCCCGCACACCACGATGTCGGTGACGCCGAGTTCGGCCACGGCGTATTCGATGCTGGCCGTGACCCCGTCCCCGGCGCCCGGTGCGTAGGCGGGCACCAGATTGCCGGCGGTGCGGATGACGAACAGTTCACCCGGCTCGGCCGAGGTGATGAGTTCCGGCGGGACACGGGAATCCGAGCAGCCGATGAACAGGGCGGTGGGGTGCTGCGCGGTGGACAGCCAGGTGAACAGGTCCGCCTTGGCCGGGAAGACCTCCCGCTGGAAGCGCCGCACACCGTCGATGAGGGATTGCACGCCGGCTCCTTTCGGTGGGTGTCCGGCCCGTTCGAGCCGGTAACTACACCCTGCCGGAGCAGCCACTATAGAGTCCAAGACTTGCTGTCCATGGTTAGCATTGATGCTGTCTATAGTCGGGGGTATGACCCCGGAACTGCGGCATCTGCGCTACCTGCTGGCGGTCGCCGAGCACGGCAACTTCACGCGCGCGGCCGCCGAACTGCATCTGTCGCAGCCGACCCTGTCGCAGCAGATTCGCCAGCTCGAACGGCTGGTGGGCACGCCCCTGCTGGACCGCAGCGGGCGCGCGGTACGGCTCACCGACGCCGGGAGCGTGTACGCCCGGCATGCCCGGCGGGCGCTGCGGGAACTGGATCAGGCCGAACAGGCCGTGCACGATGTGGCCGAGCTGACCCGCGGGCACCTGCGCCTCGCGGTCACCCCGACCTTCACCTCGTATCTGGTCGGCCCGCTGGTGGCCGAGCTGCGGGCCCGGCATCCGGGCATCACGCTGGAACTGACCGAAACCAGCCAGGACGCACTGGAATCGAGACTGCTGGCCGATGAGCTGGATCTCGGAATCGCCTTCGTCCGAAACCATTTCGACGGTATCGCGGCGACACCCCTCGGTACCGAGACCTTGAGCCTCGTCCAGGCCGCCGACGGCACCGCCCGTTCCCCGGTCTCCCCCGCGGATCTCGCCGAATACGAACTCGCCCTGCTGAACTCGGACTTCGCCACGCGCGGTCACATCGACGCCTACTTCCGCGCGCACGCGGTGATTCCCCGAATCGCCATGGAGGCCAACAGCATCGAGGCGGTCATCGAGATCGTGCAGCACACCACGCTGGCGACGGTTCTGCCGGACGCGGTGAGCGCCGACCGCTCGGGCCTGACCGCGATCGCACTGGATCCGCCACTCCCCGCCCGCACCGCCGCCCTGCTCCGCCGCGAGAACGCCTATGAAAGCGCGGCAGCCCGGGCCTTCACCAGGATCATCGAATCCTGGCCCGGCCCGGGCGATACCGAGTGACCTGCGCGGCGACTACTTGTCGGCGGTCAGGATGCCGCCGATGCCCCAGCTGTCGGTGGGGGTCTCCTGAATCCAGACCTGCACGGCCTCGGCCGGAATCTGGTAGGCGTCGACCATGGCGTCGGTGAGGCGACGGACCAGGTCCCGCTTCAGCTCGACGGTGCGGGGACCCTGCTGAACGGTGATGATGGGCATGACTGCTCTCCTCTACGAAAGGTGTGAATACCTTTGCCCGCCTTCGGTTTCCGTCTGCGACGGTCCGTTCGCGGCCTGAGAACAGTTCACCGCATCCCGCCGCGCCGACCAATGGCCGGATCTCGCACGCAGCGATAACGATGTCTTATCGCTCGGCGCCGGCCTCGGGACGGCCCTCGGCGAGCAGCCGCATCAGCAGGTTCAGCTGCGGCGACACGGCATCCGGGCGCACCGCCACGGCGATGGGCAGGCTCATGCCGGGCTCGGCGAACGGACGGACGACCACCCGCGACGTGTGCACCTGATGCGCATTGGCGGCGTAGATGACCGTCCACATGGGTGACCCGGAACCGACCATCGCCATATTGTCCTGGAAGGTGGCGGAGGCCGTCGGCACCGGAATCGGCTCGAATCCCGCACGCGCACAGGCGTTCAGCACCAGATCGACCAGGGCCGGATGATTGCGGCGCTCGATCATGTGCAGCGGCAAGGCCGCCAGATCCGCCAGGCGCAGCGACTCCTGCTCGGCGAGCGGATGCCGGGCGGGCAATGCCACCATCAGCGGATCGTCCCAGGCGGGCAGGAATTCCAGATCGGGACTCTCCCCCGGGGAGGGCGCCCGCACGAAGGCCGCGTCCAGCCGCCCGTCGGCGACCCGCGCCAGCCGCTCCTGCACCGGCAACGCGAGCAGATCGATCTGCACCTGCGGCATCCGATCGGCGAAACCTGCCAGCACCGAGTCCAGCCGCTCGCCGAGCCCGGTGACCGTCCCCAGGCGCAGCGTCTGCGCCCGCTCCCCCGCCAGGTCCGCGATCGCGGCCCGCGCCCGATCCGCGGCCGCCAGCACCGCGCGCGCCTCGGGCAGGAAGCGCAGGCCCGCCTCGGTCAGTCGCACGCGTCGTGACGACCGGTCCAGTAACTGCACCTTCAGGTCTCGTTCCAGGCGCTGTACCTGCTGGCTCACCGCCGGCTGCGCGATGTGCAGCCGTTCGGCCGCGCGCCCGAAATGCAATTCCTCCGCCACGGTCACGAAGTAGCGCAGTTGCCGCAATTCCACGCGGGAAGCTTAGTCTCGCGAAACTCGTCAGGTTCGCGGCCGCCATCGGCCCGCGAATTCGCCGGGCTCGGGTGGCGGGCCCGGTAGGTCGCCGCTGGCGGCCAGGCCGTCGATGAGCAGGGCGAGCACGCGCCGGCGGAGCTGTGCCGACCGGGCCGGATCGGGAAGGGCGATGGCGGCGCAGGATTCGAGGATGAGGCCGAAATCGGCGACGGTGGCGGCCGGGCGGAGGCGGCCGGATTCGCGGGCGCGGCGGAGGATCTGCTCGTTGAGTTCCCCGGCCCGGAGGACCTCGGGGAGGATCGAGTCGTCGGGGGTGAAGGTGCCGGCGAGGCGGACGGTCAGGGAGTGGACGTCGGCGTCGACGACGCGTTGTAGGAAGTCGACGAGCACCTGCCAGTCGTCCGCATTCTCCAGTGCCGCCGCGGCTTCGGTGTTGTAGCGGCGCAGGCCGTCGTAGCAGAGGGTACGCAGCAGGTCCTCCTTGCTGGGATAGCGGCGGTAGAGGGCGCTGATGCCCACGCCCGCGCGTTCGGCGACGGCCGAGATCGGGGCCTTGGGTTCGGCGAGGAAGACCTCTCGGGCGGCCGCGAGGATGAGTTCGTCATTGCGGGCGGCCTGGGCCTTGCGACCGGGCAGGGCGCGCTGAGCTGCGGTTTCTACTGACTTCGGCACGAATCCGAGAATACCACTTGAACGGAATGATCCGTTCCGATACGCTTCAAACAGAACGAAACATTCCGTTCCAATCTAGGAGCCAGACATGAGCAGCACCGCCATCCGCCCCTTCCTCATCGACATCCCGCAGGCCCGCCTCGACGACCTGAACGACCGGTTGCGCAAGGCGCTGTGGCCCGCCGAACTGCCGGGCGTGGGCGACGCCTACGGCGTGCCCGGCGATCGGGTGCAGCGGTTGGCGCGCTACTGGGCCGAGGAATTCGATTGGCGCGCACTGGAATCGAAGATCAACGCGTACCCGCAGTTCACCACCGAGATCGAGGGCGAGGACATCCACTTCCTGCATGTGCGATCCGAGCGGGCGGATGCCGTGCCGGTCGTCCTCACGCACGGCTGGCCGGGCAGCATCCTCGAGTACCTCGACGTGATCCCGCTGCTCACCGCTCCCGAATCCGCGACGGATCCGGCCTTCCACCTGGTCATTCCCTCGCTGCCGGGTTACGGCTTCTCCGGGCCCACCCGCAGCACCGGCTGGGGCCGCGACCGCACCGCCCGCGCCTGGGTGGAGCTCATGGACCGGCTCGGCTACCAGCGCTTCGGCACGATCGGCAATGACGCCGGCTCGATGATCTCGCCCGAGATCGGCCGGCTGGCACCGGAGAAGGTCATCGGAGTCCATGTGACACAGCTGTTCTCGTTCCCCTCCGGCGATCCCGCGGAGTTCGAGGGGATCTCCGCCGAGGATATGGCGGGCCTGCAGCATCTGCAGTGGTTCCTGGACAACAAGATGTCGTTCAATACCCTGCAGAGCCAGCAGCCGCAGACCCTCGCCTACGCCCTCACCGATTCGCCGATCGGCCTGCTCGGCTGGAACGCACAGCTTTTCGGCGAGAGCCTGGACCCGGACTTCATCATCGGTAATGTGGCCGTGTACTGGCTGACCGGCACCGCGGGGTCGAGCATCCGTTTCTACTACGAGGACGCGCACGCCCCGCAGCAGCAGCCCACCACCACGCCCACCGCACTGGCCATGTTCAAGGGCGATTTCCAGTCCATCCGGCGATTCGCCGAACGGGATCACAAGAACATCGTGCGCTGGAACTCCTACGACATCGGCTCGACGATCGGCGGGCCCAATGACGCGGCCGGGCATTACGCCGCGCACGAGGCGCCGCGGGTATTGGTCTCCGATATTCGCGAATTCTTCGCTCAGGTCCGGTAATTCACCGATTCAGGCGTGCTCGTGGGTTTCACCCCACGACGGGAAGGGATCCGGGAGCCGCAGCCATGCACGCGGCCCGGATTCCCATTCCGCGTCGGTGAGCAGCGCCGAGGTCAGCAGATCCTGCACATGCGGGCGATCCAGTTTCACGCCGATGAACACGATTTCCTGACCGGGTTGCATATCGAGCGCACTCCAGTAGGCGCCCGCCTCGAAGGTCAGGTTCGGACCGGCCTGCGACCAGATGGCGGCCAGGTCCGGGCGGGTGGCCAGCCAGAAGAAGCCCTTGCTGCGCAGCAGCCGATGCAATTGGGCCAGTGCGTTTTCCAGCCGTTCGGGATGGAAAGGACGGTCGGCCCGGAAGGTCAGGCTGCTGATGCCGTATTCCTCGGTTTCGGGGGTGTGCCCGCCCGCGAGTTCTTCGTCCCAGCCGTCGAATTGGGCAGCCAGATCGGGGTTGTAGAGCCCGGTCCCCAAAACGTCTGCGAGATCGACGCTTCCGCGTTCGGCGCGAATGATGCGCGCCGCCGGATTCAGGCGGCGGATCGTCGCTTCCACCGTCCCCGCCGCATTCGCGCTCACCAGATCGGTCTTGTTGAGAATCAGCACATTGGCGAATTCCACCTGATCGATCAGCAGATCGGCGATGGTGCGCGCATCCCCTTCTCCCGCTTGCATATTCCGCTCCGCGAGCGCCTGCCCCTTCACCACTTCGGTGAGGAAGGTCGAGGCGTCGACGACCGTCACCATGGTGTCCAATCGGGCGATATCGCCGAGTGTGAAACCGTCCTCGAATTCCCATTCGAAGGTGGCGGCCACGGGCATGGGTTCGGAGATGCCGGTGGATTCGATCACCAGTTGGTCGAAGCGGCCCTCGCGGGCGAGTTTCCCGACCGATTCGATGAGGTCCTCGCGCAGCGTGCAGCAGATGCAGCCATTGGTGAGTTCGACGAGTTTCTCCTCGGTGCGGTCCAGGTGGCCCTGGCCGGCGACGAGGGCGGCGTCGATGTTCACCTCGCTCATATCGTTCACGATCACGGCTACGCGGCGGCCGTCGCGGTTGGCGAGGATGTGGTTGAGCAGGGTGGTCTTACCGGCCCCGAGGAAGCCGGAGAGCACGGTCACGGGCAGCTGTGCGGGTGTCTGGGCTGAAGTCACGAGCTAATGATAATGGTTTTCATTTACAGGGCCGGGTGGGGTGTCCACCGCCACACCCCGGGACATAGGGTCGACTCCGTGCAACTGCTTCCGCTCACCCCCAACGGTCAGACCCCGGTCCGCGCGCTCACCATCGCCGGGACCGACTCCGGCGGCGGCGCCGGCATCCAGGCCGACTCCCGCACCATGGCGCTGTGCGGCGTGCACGCGTGCGTGGCCGTGGCCGCCGTGACGGTGCAGAACACCTTGGGCGTCAGCGCTTTTCACGAGATCCCGCCGGAGATCGTGGCCGGCCAGGTGCGGACCGTGGTGTCCGACATCGGCATCGGCGCGGCCAAGACCGGCATGCTCGCCTCCACTGCCATCATCGAGGCCGTGGCCGGCGTCTGCCGCGAGGTCGGCATCGGCCGCGACGGCGAGATCCCGCTCGTGGTGGACCCCGTCGCCGCCTCCATGCACGGCGACCCGCTGCTGCACGCCGAGGCCCTGGACGCGGTGCGGCACACCCTGATTCCGCTCGCCACCGTCGTCACCCCCAACCTCGACGAGGTCCGGCTCATCACCGGCCTCGACGTCGTCGACGACCGCAGCGCCCGCAAGGCCGCCGAGGCGCTGCACGCGCTCGGACCGCGCTGGGCCATCGTCAAGGGCGGGCATCTGCGCAGCTCCGAACAGAGCACCGACCTGCTGTTCGACGGCGAAACCTTCCACGAACTACCCGCGAAACGCATTGCCACGGGCAATGATCACGGCGGCGGCGACACGCTCGCCGCGGCCATCGCCAGCGCCCTCGCGCACGGCTATTCGGTGCCCGATGCGGTCGCCTTCGCCAAGGAGTGGACTTTCCGCTGCTTGGAGGCCTCTTACGACCTCGGCGCAGGACACGGGCCGGTCTCGCCGCTCTGGCGTCTGCACCTGGGCATTTCCGGTTCGTAACGCCCTGGTCAAGACCTGAAGTCGATGCTCCCAGGAACCTCCCAGCTGCATGGCAGGCCGAGTTCAGTGTGATCGTCGAAGTTAGTGTTCATGACCGAGACAGTGACCGCCGTCCGGGCGGCGGAACAAGCAGAGGCAGTGGCCGCGCCCGTCGTCGACGTGGTCATCCCTGTCTACAACGAAGAGGCCGACCTGGGACCGTGCGTGCGCCGCCTGCATGCCTTCCTGGCGCTCAGCTTCCCGTTCGCTGCCCGGATCACCATCGCCGACAACGCGTCCACCGACACCACCATGGAGGTGGCCAACCAGCTGGTGGACCAGCTCGACGGTGTGCGCGTGGTGCACCTGGACCGCAAGGGCCGCGGCCGGGCGCTCCGCGAGGTGTGGCAGCACTCGGACGCGCAGATCGTCGCCTACATGGACGTCGACCTGTCCACCGACCTCAATGCGCTGCTGCCGCTGGTCGCCCCGCTCGTCTCCGGTCACTCGGATCTCGCCATCGGCACCCGCCTCGCCGCCTCCTCGCGAGTCGTGCGCGGACCCAAGCGCGAGTTCATCTCCCGCAGCTACAACCTGATCCTGCGCACCTCGCTGCAGGCCAAGTTCTCCGACGCCCAGTGCGGCTTCAAGGCCATGCGCACCGACGTCGCCAAGGTCGTGCTCCCGCTCGTCGAGGACGGCGAATGGTTCTTCGACACCGAACTGCTGGTGATCGCGGAACGCATCGGACTGCGCATCCACGAGGTGCCGGTCGACTGGATCGACGATCCCGACAGCAGCGTCGACATCGTCGACACCGCCCGCAAGGATCTGCTCGGCGTCTGGCGCGTCGGCCGGGCCATGACCACCGGCAAGCTGCCCATCAACGAGCTGCGGGCGGCCATCGGACGGGAGCCGCTCATGGAGGGCGTACCGCTGGGCATGGTCGGGCAGCTGGTCCGGTTCGGCATCGTCGGCGTGCTGTCCACCCTGGCCTACGCACTGCTCTACGTGCTGCTGCAGCCGGTCATGGGCGCCCAGATCGCCAACTTCGTGGCGCTGCTGGTCACCGCGATCGGCAATACCGCCGCCAACCGCACCTTCACCTTCGGGGTGCGCGGCTCGTCCAATGTGGTCTCGCATCAGCTGCAGGGCCTGCTCATCTTCGGCTTCGGCCTCTTCGTCACCAGTGGCTCGCTGTTCACGCTGCACCACTGGTTCCCGAACTCGGCCGTGCACCTGGAACTGCTGGTGCTGGTGATCGCCAACCTGATCGCCACACTGGCCCGATTCGTCGGACTGCGCTGGGTGTTCCGGAAGGCGGGCGCCGTCAACAAGACCGCCCAGCAGGAAGCTGCCCGGTAAGTACTCCTTAATACCTGTAGGAGCGCGCCGAGTCAGATACGGCGACTGCCGATCTGACACGGCGCGCTCTGCTGTGTCCACTGAGAAACCGAAACAGGAGGTAGACGATGACAGCGACACTGGCTGCGGCTCGGCCTGTTTCGCCACCCGCCGAGCCGCCCGCCACCCGCGGGCGCCGCTGGGAATACCCCGCCCTGGCGCTGCTGCTGGCCGGCACCGCGATCGCGTACATCTGGAACCTGTCCGTCAACGGCTGGGCGAATTCCTTCTACGCGGCCGCCGTGCAGGCCGGTTCGGTGTCCTGGAAGGCAATGTTCTTCGGCTCCTCGGACGCGGCGAACTCGATCACCGTCGACAAGACTCCACTCTCCCTGTGGCCCATGGAGATCTCGGTCCGCCTCTTCGGACTGCACAGCTGGAGCATGCTGCTGCCGCAGGCGCTGCTCGGCGTGGGCGCCGTCGCCCTGCTCTGGGCGGCCGTCCGCCGGCAATTCGGCCCGAGCGCCGGACTGCTCGCCGGACTGGTACTGGCCGTGACTCCCATTGCGGCCGTGATGTTCCGGTTCAACAATCCGGACGCCATGCTGGTGTTCCTCATGGTCGCCGCCGCCTGGGCCATCACCCGATCCCTCACCGACGAACGCTGGCGCTGGATCCTGTTGAGCGGCTTGTTCGTCGGCCTCGGCTTCCTGACCAAACAGCTCCAGGTGTTCCTGGTGATGCCCGCGCTCGCCCTCACCTACCTGATCGCGGGCCCGCCGAAACTGGGCCGGCGCATCGGGCGGATGATCGGCGCCGGACTGGCCGCGGTGGCGGGCGCCGGGTGGTGGCTGCTCGTCGCCGAATTCTGGCCGGCCAGTGATCGGCCGTACTTCGGTGGCTCCCAGGACAATTCGATTCTCGGACTGACCTTCGGCTACAACGGGCTGGGCCGCCTCAACGGCGACGAGACCGGCAGCACCGGCGGCGGACGCGGCTGGGGACAGACCGGCATCACGCGACTGTTCCAGCCCGAGCAGGCCGGTCAGATCGCCTGGCTCATCCCGGCGGCGCTGATCCTGCTGGTGGCCGGACTCGCCCTGCGCGGCAGGCTGCCTCGCACGGATGCGCAACGCTCCGGACTCGTGCTGTGGGGGACCTGGCTGCTCGGCACCGGGCTCACCTTCAGCTTCATGAAGGGCATCTTCCACCCGTACTACACCGTGGCGCTGGCACCGGCCGTGGCCGCGCTGATCGGCGGCGGGTCGGTCATGTTGTGGCAGCACCGGGATCGGGTATGGGTGCGGATCGCCGCCGCGCTCACCCTCGGCGCGACCACCGCGACCGCGTGGATCCTGTTGTCCCGCAGCGCATCCTTCGTGCCGTGGCTGCGCTGGGTGATCCTGGCCGGTGGCATCGTCGCCACGCTGGCACTGCTGATCCGGTTGCCGCGCAAGGCCGGACTGGTCGCCGCGGCGCTCGCGGTCACCATCGGACTGGCCGGGCCGACTGCCTACGCCATCGACGGCCTGGTGACCGCGCATCAGGGCGCCATGCCCTCGGCCGGGCCGATGGTGCGCGGCGGCTGGCCGGGCGGACCGGGCGGCATGCCGGGACGCGCGAACGGACCCGGTGGGCACAATGGCGCGCCCGGCGGTAATCACAATGGCGGAAATGCCGGTGGCAAGGGCGGATTCGGCGGGGGCGCTCCCGGTGGATTCGGCGGCGGCGCGGCGGGCGGCGTGATGAGCGCCAGCAATCCGAGCGCGGCGGTCACCGCACTGCTGAAGGCCGACGGCAACGAATACAACTGGGTGGCGGCCACCGTGAGTTCCAATGCGGCGGCGGGCTTCCAGCTCGCGACCCAGCTGCCGGTCATGCCGGTCGGTGGGTTCAACGGCACCGATCCCTCGCCGACCCTGGCGCAGTTCCAGGAAGAGGTGCAGGAGGGCCAGATCCACTACTTCATCACCGGTCAGCAGGGCGGCGGTGGGGGTGGCGGCTTCGGCGGTGAGAAGCAGACCACCACCCAGGCCAGCTTGATCACCCAGTGGGTCAAGGACCATTTCACGGCCACCACCGTGGATGGAGTCACGCTGTACGACCTGACCTCGCCTAATCCGTAGCAGCGAGATCAACTACGCAACAAGCGAATACAACAGGGGCCCGCTTCCGATCGGAAGCGGGCCCCTGCGCCGTATCCACAGCCCTAACCTGAATTGTGACGTCCTATCCACATCCCATTCACGAAGACCACCGGGAAGCGTTCTGGCGCAGGGTCGGCTGGTCACCGGAACTGCCCGAGCACGAACGCGCCGTCATCGAGGAGCGCTGGGACGACGAATCCATAGAAATGGCCGAAGTTTTCGGCTGGTAGACCCCACTCCCGGGTAGGCCCGCGGCTCCATCACCCTGCGCCGGGGCTTCCGCCCCTGAAACCCCGCCGCAACCTAGCGGCGTGCGGCCAACGCGGTGTGCAGAGTGGCGGCCCATTGCTGGACGATTTCCTTGCGGCGCAACGAGTCGTCGGTGAGGACGTCGGCCAGGCCGAGGCCGCGGGCCAGGTCGAGGGTGGCCTGGACCAGGTGGTGGGTGACCGGGTCGGCGTCGTCGACGCCGAGGGCTTCCACCGCCATGCGGTGTGAGATGCGGCCGAAGCGCGCTTCCATGGGGACGATGCGTTCCCGGAGGGCGGGGTCGGCGGCGGCGTGCGTCCAGACCTGGAGGGCGGCCTTGAACAGCTGGGTGGTGTAGGACTCCACGAGGCTCGCCACCACCGCTTCGGTCCGCGCGACGCCCGCCGCGACCTCGGCCATGGTCAGCGCGTCCGCTTTGGCCTGGGCCATGCGGGTGTCGAACATGTAGTCGAGGGCGGCGGTGATCAGGTCTTCCCGGGTCGGGAAGTGATGCTGTGCGGCACCCCGCGACACCCCGGCGCGTTCGGCGACCACGGCCACCGTGGCGGCAACCCAGCCCATCTCGGCCAGGCAGTCGATGGTCGCCTCCAGCAGCCGCTGCCGGGTAGCCCGGCTGCGGTCCTGCTTGGGTTCGTGGGGTGTCGCCATGGTGTCCTATTCTGCCCAGCTGGGCGGCCGGCGCTGCAGGAAGGCCGTCATGCCCTCGATCACCTGCGGCGTCCCGAAGAAGCTCGCCGAGCGTTTGGCCAGTTCCTCGGCCGAGCGGTCGAAGGTGGCGAGCAGTTCGGCATTGACCAGCCGCTTGCTCTCGGCCAGGCCCTGCGGGGCGCCTTTGCGCAGTTCCGCGCACAGGCGCGCGGTCTCGGCCACCGGATCGTCGGCGGCCACCGTGATGAGCCCGACGCGTTCGGCCTCGGCGGCGTCGAAGGTCTCACCGGTCGAGAAGTAGCGGGCCGCCGCCCGCGCGGACATGCGCGGCAGCAAGGTGACCGAGATGATGAACGGGGCCAGCCCGATCCGTACCTCGGTGAGCCCGAAACTGCTGCTCCGCCCGGCGACCGCGATATCGCAGGCGGCGAGGATGCCCATGCCGCCCGCCCGCACATTGCCGTCCACCTGTGCGATCACGGGTTTCGGCATTTCCAGCACGCTGCGCAGTACCGAGAGCATCCAGCCGGTGCGGATATCCGCGGCGGCCGCCGGGTCGGCGTCCACCGCCTCCTTGAGATCCGCGCCCGCGCAGAAGGTATTGCCGGTGTGGGTGAGCACCACGCCGCGTACCGACTCATCGGCCGTCGCCCGTTCCAGGCCTTCGAGCAGTTCGGTGATCAGCCGCGAGGACAGCGCGTTCCGGTTGTGCGGGGAATCCAGTGTGAGCGTGGCGAATCCGTCCGCCACCTCGTAGCGGACGAACGGCCCGTCGTGTGCTTCGGCCATCAGTAGGACCTCGGCAGCCCCAGCGAATGCTGCGCCACGAAGTTGAGCACCATCTCACGGGACACGGGGGCCACGCGGCCGATGCGCGCGGCGGCCAGCATGCCCGCCAGGCCCACATCGGCGGTGAGGCCGGACCCGCCGTGCGTCTGGATGGCCTGATCGAGGGCCTTGATACTGGCTTCCGCCGCAGCGTATTTCGCCATATTGGCGGATTCGGCGGCGCCGAAGTCGTCACCGGAGTCGTAGAGGAACGCGGCCTTCTGCATCATGACCTTGGCCAGTTCCAGTTCGATCTTCACCTGCGCGAGCGGATGCGAAATGCCCTGGTGCGAGCCGATCGGCGCACCCTTCCACACCGTGCGCTCCTTGGCGTAGGTGACCGCGCGGTCGATGGCGTAGCGGCCCATGCCGACCGCCATGGACGCGCCCATGATGCGTTCCGGGTTCAGGCCCGCGAACAGCTGCGCGATGGCCGCGTCCTCCTGCCCGACCAGTGCCGTGGACGGCAGCCGCACATCGTCGAGGAACAGCGTGAACTGGTTGTCCGGTTCGATGATGTCCATCTCCTGCTTCGTCTTCACGAAGCCGGGGGCGTCGGTCGGCACGATGAACAGGGCGGGCTGCAGATTGCCGGTCTTGGCGTTCTCGGTGCGGCCCACGATGAGCACCGCCTCGGCCTGGTCCACGCCGGAGATGAAGATCTTGCGGCCGTTGAGGATCCAGTCGTCGCCGTCGCGGCGGGCGGTGGTGGTGATCTTGTGCGAGTTGGAGCCGGCATCCGGTTCGGTGATGCCGAAGACCATCTTCGCGGAGCCGTCGGCCAGCTTGGTCAGCCACTCCTGCTTCTGTGCTTCAGTGCCGTACTTGGTGATGATGGTGCCGCAGATGGCCGGGGACACCACCATGAGTAGCAGGCCGCAGCCCTGGGCCGCCAGTTCCTCCATCACGATGGCCAGCTCGTAGATGCCCGCGCCGCCACCGCCGTACTCCTCGGGCAGGTTCACGCCCAGGAAGCCGAGTTTGCCCGCCTCGTCCCACAATTCGTCGAACGGTTCATTGCGGCGCGCCTTCGGGCCCGCGTAATCCTTGAAGTTGTACTTGGCGGCCAGCTTGGCGACCGCGGCCCGCAGCGCCTTCTGCTCGTCGGTTTCGATGAAGCTCACTGGGTTTACTCCTGACCTTCGGTGTCATCGGGATGGACCACGGCGAGGACGGCGCCCACATCGACCTGCTGTCCCGCGGTGACATTGAGTTCGGCGAGCACACCGGTGGCCGGCGCGGCGATGGTGTGCTCCATCTTCATGGCCTCCAGCCACAGGATCGGCTGACCCTTCTCCAGGCGGTCGCCCACCTGCGCGCCGAGCCGGATGACCGCACCCGGCATGGGCGCCAGCAGCGAGCCCTCGGCCACCTGATCGGCGGGATCCTCGAAGCGCGGCAGGCGCTTCAACGCGACCGGGCCCAGCGGGGAATCGACCGCGACCAGGTCGCCGTAGCGGGCGATCTCGAAGGTGCGGCGCACGGTGCCGCGCTCGCCCGGCACCAGGAGCACGACGGAATCCGGTGTGGCATCAACCAATACGAGACCGTCGAAGCCTTCGACGTCCAGTCCGGCGCGCGTAATCCGGTAGCGCACTTCGTGTTTGCCGGTGACGCGACTCTCGTACGACTTGGACTGCGGCTGCGACGGCAGGTTCCGCCAGCCGCTGGGCAGGCCCGCGCCGATGCGGGCGCCGGCGCGATTGGCCGCGGCATCCGACAGGGCGGCCGCCACGATGGACAGCTTCTCGTCCTGCTCGGAAACCAGTGGCGCGGACAGCTTGTCGAGGCCGTGCGTGGCGAAGAACGCGGTATCGGTGTCACCGGCCAGGAAGGCCGGATGCCGCAGCACCCGGACCAGCAGGTCGCGGTTGGTCACCAGGCCGTGGATCTTGGCCCGCTGCAGGGCCGAGGCCAGCAGGTGCGCGGCCTCGTCGCGGGTCTCGGCGAAGGAGATGACCTTCGACAGCATGGGGTCGTAGTGCACGCCCACCACGGAACCGTCCACCACGCCGGTGTCCAGGCGCACACCCGGCTCGGTCAGCACGGTGAATTCGCCTCGGGTGCCGGGGATGTCGAGCTTGTGGACCGGGCCGGACTGCGGCTGCCAGTCGTGCGCGGGGTCCTCGGCGTAGAGCCGCACCTCGATGGAGTGACCGTGCAGGCCGGGCTGCTGCGCGGGCAGCGGACGGCCGGACGCCACCTGCAACTGCACCCGCACGAGGTCGAGACCGGTGGTCTGCTCGGTGACCGGATGCTCCACCTGCAGACGGGTGTTCATCTCCAGGAAGAAGAAGTCACCCTTCTCGTCCGCGAGGAATTCGACAGTCCCCGCACCCTCGTAGCCGATGGCCTCCGAGGCCAGCCGGGCCGCCTCGAAGAGCCGCGCCCGCATCCCGTCGATCTTCTCGACCAGCGGGGACGGGGCCTCCTCGACGACCTTCTGGTGCCGGCGCTGAATCGAGCACTCACGCTCGCCGACCGCCCACACCGTGCCGTGCGTATCGGCCATGACCTGCACCTCGATATGGCGACCGGTCTCCAGGTAGCGCTCGCAGAACACGGTCGGATCGCCGAAGGCCGACGCCGCCTCGCGCTGCGCGGCTTCGATCTGATCGTTCAGCTCCGACAGGTCGCGCACCACGCGCATACCGCGACCGCCGCCGCCCGCCGACGCCTTGATCAGCACCGGGAGCATGTCCTGGGTGACCTCGGCCGGATCCAGCTGCTTCAGCACCGGGACGCCGGCGGCGTCCATCATCTTCTTGGACTCGACCTTCGAGCCCATCTGCTCTATGGCGGCGACCGGAGGGCCGATCCAGATCAGGCCCGCTTCCAGCACGGCCTTCGCGAATTCCGCGTTCTCGGAGAGGAATCCGTAACCCGGGTGGATCGCGTCGGCGCCCGCGGCGAGCGCGGCCTCGACGATCAGGTCACTGCGCAGGTAGGTCTCGCCGGGAGTATTGCCGGGCAGTCGGATAGCCGCATCGGCTTCGGCCACATGCGGCGCCGCAGCATCCGCATCGGAATACACAGCGGTAGTAGCGATTCCCATGCGCCGGCAGGTGGCGAACACGCGGCGCGCGATCTCCCCACGGTTGGCGACGAGAACGTTCGTGAGCCCACCCGTCACCCGACCGCCGCCCCTCACGGATTCACTTTGTGATGCTGTCATTTCTCGGCCTCACATCCGGAAGACGCCGAAGCCCTCGGCGCCCTTGATCGGGGAATTGTGGATGGCGGACAAGGCCATTCCCAATACCGTGCGGGTGTCGCGGGGATCGATGACGCCGTCGTCGTACAGGCGGCCCGACATGAACATGGGCAGCGATTCGGCCTCGATCTGCGCCTCGATCATGGCGCGCATCCCGGCATCGGCCTCCTCGTTGAAGGGCTGGCCCTTCGCCTCGGCCGCCGCGCGCCCCACGATGGAGATGACGCCCGCCAGCTGCGCCCCACCCATGACGGCGGATTTCGCACTGGGCCAGGCGAAGACGAACCGCGGATCGTAGGCGCGACCGCACATGCCGTAATGGCCCGCACCGTAGGAGGCGCCCATGAGCACCGAGATGTGCGGCACCTTCGAGTTGGAGACGGCATTGATCATCATCGCGCCGTGCTTGATGATGCCCTTCTGCTCGTACTCCTTGCCGACCATGTAGCCGGTGGTGTTGTGCAGGAACAAGAGTGGCGTATCCGACTGGTTGGCCAGCTGGATGAACTGCGCCGCCTTCTGCGCCTCCTCCGAGAACAGCACGCCGCGCGCATTGGCGAGAATGCCGATCGGATAACCGTGCAGCTCCGCCCAGCCGGTGACCAGGCTGGAACCGTAGAGCGGCTTGAACTCGTCGAAATCGGAGCCGTCCACCACGCGGGCGATGACCTCGCGCGGGTCGAACGGGATCTTGAGGTCGGTCGGCACGATGCCGAGCAGCTCGTCCTGGTCGTAGAGCGGCGCGATCACCTCGGTGACCGGACGCGCGGCCGGGCCCTGCTTCTTCCAGTTCAGGCGCTTGACGATGGAACGGCCCAAGCGGATCGCATCCGGCTCGTCCACGGCCAGGTAATCGGCCAGACCCGAGACGCGGGCGTGCATTTCGGCGCCGCCCAGCGATTCGTCGTCCGACTCCTCACCGGTGGCCATCTTCACCAGCGGCGGACCGCCCAGGAACACCTTGGAGCGTTCCTTGATCATGACCGTGTAATCCGACATGCCGGGGATGTACGCGCCACCCGCCGTCGAATTGCCGAAAACCAGTGCGATGGTGGGGATTCCGGCGGCCGACAACCGGGTCAGATCCCGGAACATGCGCCCGCCCGGCACGAAGACTTCCTTCTGTGTCGGCAGATCCGCGCCGCCCGACTCCACCAGGCCGATGACCGGGAGCCGGTTCTCCAGCGCGATATCGTTCATGCGCAGGTTCTTGCGCAGCGTCCACGGGTTCGAGGTGCCGCCGCGCACGGTCGGATCCGGCGCCACGATCATGCATTCGACGCCCTCGACGATGCCGATACCGGCGATCACGCTCGCGCCCACGTGGAAGTCGCTGCCCCAGGCCGCGAGCGGGGCCAGCTCCAGGAACGGCGAATCCTCGTCGATGAGCAGTTCGATGCGCTCGCGCGCGGTCAGCTTGCCGCGCTTGCGATGCCGGGCCATCTTGTCCGGGCCGCCGCCCGCGATGTTCTTGGCGTACTCCGCCTCGACCTCGGTCAGCTTCGCCGTCATGGCCTCGGCATTGGCCTGGTAATCCGCCGATTTCGGATCTACGGAACTGCGCAGTGTGCTCCCACCCGCCACCCGACCGCCGCCCCTCACCGAATCGCTACGCGATGCTGTCATTTCTGGAACCCCAATCGCTTGGCCGCGAGGCTGGTCAGAATCTCGTTGGTGCCGCCGCCGATACCCAGGATGCGGACATCCCGATAGTGCCGCTCCACCTCGGACTCACGCATGTAACCGAGGCCGCCGAACAACTGCACTGCCTGGTGCGCAACCCATTCCGCGGTCTCCACCGCGGTGTTCTTGGCGAAACACACCTCGGCGATCAGATCGGTATCGCCCTGCGCGGCCCGCTCCACCACATGATGCGTGTACACGCGCGCCACATCGATGCGCCGCGCCATCTCCGACAGCGTGTTCTGCACGGACTGGCGGCTGATCAGCGGGCGGCCGAAGGTCTCGCGATCCCGACACCACCGCAGTGTCAGGTCCAGGCAGCGCTGCGCGTGCCCGTAGGACTGCGCGGCCAGGCCGACGCGTTCGCTCACGAAAGCCTGTGCGATCTGCGCGAATCCGGAATTCTCCACACCCACCAGGTTCGACACCGGCACGCGCACACCCACATACGACAGTTCGGCGGTATCGGAGGCCAGCCAGCCCATCTTCTCCAGCTTGCGGCTGACCGTGAAGCCGGGCGTGCCCTTCTCCACCACCAGCAGCGACACACCCGCGGCGCCGGGACCGCCCGTGCGCACGGCCGTCACCACGAAATCGGCGCGCACACCGGAGGTGATGAAGGTCTTCGAACCGTTCACCACGTACTCGTCGCCCTGGCGCACCGCGGTGGTACGCAGGTGCCCGACATCCGAGCCGCCACCGGGCTCGGTGATGGCGAGGGAGCCGATCTTCTCGCCCGCCAGGGTCGGCTTCACCCAGCGGTCGATGTGCTCCTGATTACCGGAGGCGATGATGTGCGGCACCGCGATACCGCAGGTGAACAGGGAGGCGAACAGGCCGCCCGAGCAGCCCGCGTAATGCATTTCCTCGCACACGATGGCGGCGTCCAGGCCGTCACCGCCGGAACCGCCCACGGCCTCCGGGAACTGGATGCCCAGCAGTCCCAGCGCACCCGCCTTCTTGTGCAGGTCGCGCGGGATCTCGCCGCCGCGCTCCCAGTCGTCCAGGTTCGGGAGCACCTCGCGTTCGGCGAAACCGCGCACGGTAGCGCGCAATTCACGCCGTTCCGGTGTCTCCCAAGGGTTCACATAGCTCATGCTGTCTCCATTCGGCATGATCGGGGGCCCTGCGTGGTTACGCAGGCTCCCGCCTCCGGGCCCTGACCGCTCATGCCAGGAGCTCCACGGGGATATCGATGTGCCGGGCGCGGAGCCATTCCCCGAGCCCCTTGGCCTGCGGATCGAAACGCGCCTGATAGGCCACGCCCTCACCCAGCAGGCCCTCGACGATGAAGTTCACGGCCCGCAGGTTCGGCAGCACATGCCGGACGACAGGCAGTTTCGCGGTCTCGGGCAGCAGCAGGCGCAGCTCGTCGACGGTCAGCGCGTGCACCAGCCACGCGAACTGCTCGCCGGTGCGCACCCACACGCCGATATTGGCATTGCCGCCCTTGTCGCCGGAGCGGGCCAGCGCGATGGTGCCCAGCGCGACCCGCCGCGTCTCGCCCGCCGGAAGCGGTTGCGGCAGTTCCGGTTCCGGGACATCCGCGAGTTCCAGGGTTTCGGCGGCGGGCGCGATGGCGACCTCGCTGCCGTCGGCCAGGACGGTGGTGTGCGGGATCTCCTTCGCATCCACATAGCCCGGCTTGTACACACCGTAGGGTCCGCCGTTGCCGGGTGGCGCGGTCAGTGAGAAGCCCGGGTAGCTGGCGAGCGCCAATTCGACCGCGACACTGGAGAATCCGCGGCCCACCTTGTTCGGATCCGGATCGCGCACCACGCAGCGCAGCAGCGCGCTGGCCTGCTCCTCGGTGTCGGCATCCGGCCGGTCCAGCCGGGCCAGGGTCCATTCCAGCTCGGCGGGACGCACCGGCAGCCACGATTCCAGTTGCCGCTTGGCGAGCTCCGCCTTCGCGTCGATATCCAGACCCGTGAGGATGAATGCCATCTCGTTGCGGAAGCCGCCGATGGTATTGAGCGACACCTTGGTTCGCGGCGGCGGCGCCTCACCGGTCACCCCGCTCACCAGCACCCGATCCGGGCCCTCCTGGGTGAGGTGAATGCTGTCCAGCCGGGTGGTCACGTCCGGGCCGGCGTAGCGCGGGGTCTGGATCTCGTACATGAGCTGCGCCTCGACCGTGTCCACGGTGACCGCGCCGCCGGTGCCGGCGTGCTTGGTGATGACGCTGCTGCCGTCGCGCCGCACCTCGGCGAGCGGGAATCCCGGCCGGCCGATATCGCCGAGCTCGGTGAAGAACGCGAAGTTACCGCCGGTGGCCTGGGTACTGCATTCGATGATGTGACCCGCCACCACCGCGCCCGCGAGGGCGTCGTAATCGGTTCGGCCCCAGCCGAAATGCGCGGCCGCCGGGCCCACCACCACCGAGGCGTCGGTGACCCGCCCGGTCACCACGATGTCCGCACCCGAGTTCAACGCCTCGACGATGCCCCACGCGCCCAGATAGGCATTGGCGGTGAGCGGCGTCCCGAGCTCCAGCTCCGCGGCACGCGCCAGCAGGTCATCGCCCGTCACATACGCGATCTTCGGTGCGAGCCCGAGCTTTCCGGCCACCTCGCCGACTCGTTGCGCCAGCCCGGCGGGATTCAGCCCGCCCGCATTGGTGACGATCTTGACGCCCTTGTCGAGGGCCGGCCCCATACAGTCCTCGAGCTGCTTCACGAAGGTCTTGGCGTAGCCGAGATTCGCGTCCTTCATACGATCGCGTCCCAGGATCAGCATGGTGAGCTCGGCGAGATAGTCGCCGGTGAGCACATCCAACTGCCCGCCCTCGAGCATCTCGCGCATGGCGCTGAACCGATCGCCATAGAACCCCGAACAGTTGCCGATCCGGATGAGCTCCGGGTCTTCGGCGAGCCGACTCATACTGGGCCTCCCTGTGCGCCGCTGCAGTCGCTAACAGGGTCACATCAGGGCCAGAAAAAATCAAGCCCGCGTGCTTGTTATTGATCCATGGCGTGTCATGCATACTTGGGCGCGTGAAAGACCTAGCCCCCGTGTTGCTGCTCGCCCTCGCTGGATTTCTCTTCGGTGGCGCCTACTCGATGTGGAAAACCACACGCCCGGCAGCCATCGGACTCGGCGTCTGCGGAGTCCTGGCCATCGCGGGCGCGATTCTGTGGCTCGTATAACTATTCGGCCTCGAGCCTGAAGATGCGGAGATCCTCCGGCACGCCGCTCAGCGGGGCCGCGAAGAAGCTGCGACGGTAGGGGCGGACACCGAAGCCGAGTTCCTCGAGGGTCTCGGGCTTCAGGGCATCCAGGGTCGAAGAAGACAGCATGGTGTTGCCGTTGCCGCCCGCCTCCATGACGCGTGCGGCGACATTGACGTCGATACCCAGCCAATCGCCGCCGATCTCGCGAGGGCTGCCCGTATGGAGGCCCATGCGCATCTGCGGGCGGTAACCGTCGATGGTGACGGTGCTCAGGTTCTCCTTGGCCGCCACCGCGGCACGAACCGCCCGGTCGGCGGAGGGGAAGACGGCCATGACGCCGTCGCCCATGCGCTTGACCACCTGGCCGCCGCGATCCACGATCGGGGGCTCGATGGCCTTGGCCACCCGGCGCAGCAGGTCCAGGGTCACCTCGTCGCCGACGGCGAGGGACCAGCTGGAGAACGCGACCAGGTCGGTGAACATGATGGTGATCTCGGCATTGCCGCGGCCCTTGCCCACCCGTTCCAGCATGGCCTGCCAGACCTGCAGGGCGCCCAATCCCAATTCCCGCGCGGCACTGGGGGAATCGCCGACCAGCTTGTCCGCGGCGCGGGCCACCGCACGGGCGCCACCGGGGCCGGAGACGGAGAGCGGATCGCCGAAAGCCGGGTCGCCGGGCAGGTTTTCGCGGGCCTTGCGAATGACACCGATGAGATCTCCGCGCTGATTCGCGGCATTCACCAGGGCCGAGAGCTGGCCGGGAATGCGGCCGCCGCGACGGCGCCCCGGATCGGATTCCGGCTCGTCCGGCGACTGTTCGGTCGGGACCAGGGGAATGACCACATCGGGGTCGATGCTGCGCGGTTCCAAGCGACGCCCCCCGTTCGCATCCTGCGACCGGTTGCGATCGTTCCCCAAGCCGTCAGTGCGTGCTTCGCGAGGCGCGCGCTCACCGCCGTCGGAGGGTCGTTCGCTCACGCCCAGAGCGTATCTCAGGCCTTGATCCTCGGATGGATGAATGATTGCCACCTGACACCTCCCGATCGGTGCGAGCGGCCACATCATTGAGCCCGCGCGATTGTTTGAGTGTTTGGTTGCTGAGGCGATGCTACCCACCACCCCCGAGGTGTGCCAGGCCCTTTTACCCGGAAGCGACACTATTCACACGACGTTTCCACAACCCGCTCACGACATCGGCCCGATACGGAAATCCGTATCGGGCCGATGTGCGCTGCCGGCCGGGCAGTGGCCGGCAGCTTCCCCGGGCAGGGTCTAGGCGTCGCGCTTGTTCAGCACGACGATCGCGGCCGTGAAGACGATGCCGACGAAGACTGCGAAGTAGATCAGGCTCCCCCACGGGCCCCAATGCCAGTGCGCCGACGACGACGTCATAGAGAAGAATCGTTGGCCGTTCGCAAAAGGCAACAGCGGGCCCACATTCCGTCCGAAACTGCCGAACGAGCTCAGCAGCGTCTCGATCACCAGCGGCCACAGCACCAGCAGCGAGATGGCCGCCGCCGACTGCCGCAGCAGCACCCCGACCGCGACGGCCAGGATCACGCACAGCAGCACGTAGACGGGCACACCGAGCAGGGCCCGCCACTCTTCGGAGGTGGACAGCGCCAGCTGCGGCGACGAACCGTAGACGGCACGGGCGATCAGATAGGCGAGCACGCACAGAATTGCCGTGAGTACCGCCGCGTAGACGCCGAGCAGGATCGCCTTGACGGCGATGACCCGGGAGCGCTGCGGTGTCGCCAGGAAGGTGGTGCGAATGATGCCGAAGCGGTATTCGCTGGTCACCGACAGGGTGGCCATGATCATCAGGACCATGACGCCGAAGCCGCTGACGCCGACCACGGCCGTCGAGACATCGAATTGCTGGACGGTTGCTGAGTCTTTGGCGGAGCGCGTCACGCCCGCGATGAGCGCCGCCATGCCCAGCCCCAGCGCCACCACGATCGCCGAGCACCACCACGGCGACCTGGTAGAGGTGAGCTTGATCCGTTCCGCTGCCACCACGCCCATCAGAGCGCACCTCCCATAACGTCTTCGAAGCCTGCACCGTGGTACTGCACCGCACCACCGGTCATGCGCATGAACGCCTCCTCCAGCGAGGCACGCCGCGGCGACAACTCGTAGAGCGTGATGTCGTTGGCGCCGGCCAGTTTTCCGACCACGTCACTGGTGACACCGGCCACGACCAGGGCCGCGGCATCCGCGTCCGCGCCGTCCTCGCGCACGGTCATCCCGTTCGAGGTGAGCAGGCTGCGCAACTGATCCAGCTGCGGACTGCGCACGCGCACAGACTGTTCCGACGCCTTCTCGATGAAATCCTTCGTGGTGAGATCCGCGATCAGGCGACCGCGGCCGATCACCACGAGATGCTCTGCGGTCTGCGCCATTTCGGACAGCAGGTGACTGGACACCAGCACCGTGCGGCCCTCCGCCGCCAGCCGCTGCATGAAACGGCGGATCCACAGGATGCCCTCGGGATCCAGGCCGTTCACCGGCTCGTCGAACAACAGCACCTGCGGATCGCCCAGCAGGGCGCCCGCCAGGCCGAGCCGCTGCGACATGCCGAGCGAGAAACCGCCCGCGCTCTTGCCCGCCACCTCGGTGAGGCCGACCAGGCGCAACACCTCGTCGACGCGCGACATCGGAATATCGTTCGATGCGGCCATCCAGCGCAGATGCGAACGCGCCGAACGGTTCGGATGCACCCACTTGGCATCCAATAGCGCGCCCACCGACTCCAGTGGACGCTTCAGCTCCCGATACGGCTTACCGTCGATCAGCGCGGTGCCGGAGGTCGGATCGTCCAACCCCAGGATCATCCGCATGGTGGTCGACTTACCCGCCCCGTTCGGGCCGAGAAAGCCGGTCACCAGACCCGGACGGACCGTGAACGAAAGATCCGACACCGCGACGGTCTGGCCGTAGTGTTTGGTCAGGCCCCTCAGTTCGATCATGGTGACCAGTCTTCCCGAATAACGCGTCCGGCACTATCGATCAGAGGTCGCGCGTCCGATCGTCCTGGAGGATGACCGCACCCCGCGGTCGGCCCCCGTACCACTACTACGAACGGCTTACCTGCGGAGTTCGAACGAAACGCCCGCAGTATGCGGGGAGAAAGCTGAGCGTCAGAGCGCCGGCGACGACGCCTGCGCCCAGAAACGCTTGGGAATCCGACCGGCGCGCCGCGCCAGATAACCCGCCTCCACCGCACTCGCCATGGCCGTGGCCATGCGCGCGGGATGCTGGGCACGGGTCACCGCGGTCGCCAGCAGGACCGCGGCACAACCGAGTTCCATGGCCAGCGCGGCATCGCTCGCGGTACCGATACCCGCGTCGAGGATCACCGGGACATTCGCGTCCGCGACGATCATCTCGATATTGTGCGGGTTGCCGATGCCCAGACCGGTGCCGATCGGCGAACCCAGCGGCATGACGGCCACACAGCCGGCATCCTCGAGGCGGCGGGCCAGCACCGGATCATCGGTGGTGTAGGGCAGTACGGTGAAACCGTCGTCCACCAATTGCTCGGCGGCGCTGAGCAATTCGATGGCATCCGGGAGCAGGGTGCGCTCGTCGGCGATGACTTCCAGCTTCACCCAATCGGTTTCGAGCGCCTCCCGGGCCAGCCGCGCGGTGAGCACGGCCTCGGCGGCGGTGCGGCAGCCCGCGGTATTCGGCAGCGGGGCGATCTCCAGCCGCTTCAGCAGATCCAGCACGCCGGTACCGCCCGCGGCGTCCACCCGGCGCATGGCGACCGTGGTGAGCTCGGTGCCCGAGGCCACCAGGGCCTCCTCCAGCACCGACAGGCTCTCCGCGCCACCGGTGCCCATGATCAGCCGCGAGCCGAAACTGCGCCCGGCGATGACCAGGGGCTCGATATCCGCCGAGCTAGCCACCCTGCACCGCCGTCAGGACCTCGATCGACCAGCCGCGCTGCACCGGCTCGTCCCACAGGGACTTCGGGAACACCGCACCGTCCACCGCCACCGCGACACCCTGCGACGGCAGGCTCAGCCGCTCCAGCAGCTCGCGCACCGTGGGCGCCTCCGGGAACGAATGGTCCTCGCCATTGACGGTGACGCCGACCGGGATCACGGTCATCGCACTCCTCCTGTGGAAAACGGTGCGGCAGTGGATGTTTGCCGCGTTGCGGCAGCGGGTGCCTGCCGGGTGTCCGTGCCCGGCCGCGCGCCGGCGGTATCCGCACTGCTCGCACCGGCGGCGCCCTGCGCACTCGCGAGCGCGGCGCCCTGCGCGCCCGCGGGCGTGGTCACGGCAGTCGCGTCCTGCCGGCCGGTGGGAGACGGGTGCGATTCGGCCGCACCGGGCGCGGAACCCGTCCCGCCCACGGTGGCCACCACACAGTGCTCACCGGTCACGGTCGATTGCCCTGCGCTGGAAGGGATGTCGAAACGATGCGGATTCGCGGCGCGGGCCTCGGCCAGCTCGCCGCCCGCCAGCAGTTCGACGACCGCGGCGGCGGTCAGCGGTACACCGAGGACGCCGTTGCGGCCGTGGCCGGTGGCGGCGATGACGCGCTCGTCGAGATGACCGATCAGCGGCAGATTGTCCGGGGAACCCGGGCGACAGCCCGCATTCACCTCGGCCAGTTCGTATTCGCCGATACCGGGGAAAACGACCTCGGCATCGGTGATCAGATCGCGGACGCCCGCGACGGTGACGCAGGTGTCGTGGCCGGCCTCGTATTGCGTTGCGCCGAGCACGATTCCGTCGGGACGCGGCACCAGATAGACCGGGCGGCCGTGCACGCGAGCGCGAATCACGCGGGTCGGGGCCTCGGGAGCGCTGGCGCGGCGCTTCAACCGCAGGATCTCGCCCTTCACGGGGCGGACCGGCAGGCCCGGCCAGAGTTTCGCGACGGCGGCGCCGGTGGCCAGCACGATCCTGTCCTGCTTGAGGTCGGCCAGCTTGCGCACCTTCTCGGGGCGCAGTTCGGCGCCGGCCTTGCCGCAGGCGGCCCGCAGTGCTGTCACCAGCAGCCGATTGTCAACGGCCGGTTCGGAAGCCGCCAGCAGGCCGGTCCGCACGCCGCGGCCGAGACCGGGCTCGGACTCGCGTACCCCGGCGCGATCCAGCAGCCGCAGCCGCCAGGCCGCTCGACGTGCTTCCTCGGAATCCGCGTCGGCGAGCGAGCCGTGCCGAGCCGAATCGGCAGCTGCCGCACCGTCCGCGGCCTCGTCGCGCGTGCCGGTGTGCGGCAGGCTCGGGATGCCGAAGGCGGGGAGGTCGCGCGCGTTCACCCAGTCGTGGATGGTGCGGAGGTCGGCGGCGTCGGCGCTGTCCAGCGCGACGGTCAGGGTTTCGCCGGCGGTGAAGACGTCGGCGCCGGTGACGGCCTGCAGGCGGGCGCCGAACTCGGGCCAGCGGGCCAGGGAGGCGGCGCCGAACTCGAAGGCGGCGTCCTCGCCGGGCCAGCCCTCCGAGAGAGGGGCCAGCATGCCACCGGCCACCCAGGAGGCACCGGATCCGATCTGCGGGTCATACAGGGTGACGGTCCAGCCGGCTTCGGCGGCACGCCATGCCGTCGACAATCCGATCACCCCGCCGCCGATGACGGCCAGAGTCCCCATCCGTTCCACCTCATCTCGGCCCGGAACTACCGGGACCAGCACTTACTTAACGCTCCGGCGCGCCGCCGCATCCATCTGAGGACGCGCCTCGGTTTTCCTACTCACGGTAGCGCGCCTAAGGTCGACCCCGTGCAACCGTCCCACCCCAACCGTCCAGTACCACCGCGGGAGCGCCTGGCCGCCGCCCGGCTCTACCTGTGTGTCGACGCCCGCCGCGAGAAGGGCGACCTGGCCGAATTCGCCGAAGCCGCCCTGGCCGGCGGGGTAGACATCATCCAGTTGCGGGACAAGGGTTCGCCTGGCGAGAAACAGTTCGGCAGCCTCGAGGCCAAGGCCGAACTAGGGGTGCTCGCCGAACTGAAGGCGGCCGCCCGCCGGCACGGCGCGCTGGTCGCCGTGAACGACCGCGCCGATATCGCGCTCGCCGCCGGCGCCGACGTGCTGCACCTCGGCCAGGGCGACCTGCCGCCCTGGTACGCGCGCCGCATTCTGGGCGCCGACGTGGTGCTGGGCCGTTCCACCCACAATCGCGCCCAGGCCGGGCTCGCGGCCGTGGACGAGCACCTCGACTACTTCTGCACCGGCCCGGTGTACGCCACGCCGACCAAGCCGGGCCGCACGCCCGCCGGCATCGACCTGGTCCGTTCCACCGCCGATTCGCACACCTCGCGACCCTGGTTCGCCATCGGCGGCATCGACGACCAGCGCCTGCCGGAAGTGCTGGCCGCGGGCGCGACCCGCATCGTCGTGGTGCGCGCCCTCACCGACGCCCGCGACCCGCAGGCCGCCGCGCGGGCTCTGAAGCAGCGCGTCCTCGAAAACGCCCAGCTGACAAGCTGATCGGCGCGTCGGCTGGGCATCGCGCGATTCCCAGCAGGCGCGGCGAAGATATATCTTCCGACCGGCGCGAGGTGCGTCTTCCGCGGCGCAGCGACCAGCCCGCCCGGTGGGCGATCACCTCGGTCCAGCCGGTCAGGCCGGGTCGAGGCGGATGGCGACGCCGTTCAGGTGGGACATGCCCGCGAGGCGTTCGATATCGGCCAGGTCGGTCGACATGAGGTCGTTCACGTTCGCGCCGCCGGCGGCATTCGCGCGCTGCCAGCCGCCGCGGTGACCCCAGCCGTGCGGGATGGCGACCGTGCCCTCGACCATCTCGTCGGTGAGGCGGGCGGTGACCTCGATCGAACCGTGCGGTGAGGTCACGCGGCAGCGGGCACCGTCGGAAATGCCCGCCACCGCTGCATCTTTGGGGTGGATGCGGGCGGCGTGCTCGCGGTCGCCGCGCATGAGCGGCTCCACATTGTGCATCCACGAATTGTGGGATTTCAGCTCCCGCATGCCGATCACGCGCAGCGGGAAGCCGGGGTCGGCGGCGGGAGCGGTCAGCGCCTCGAGCTCGGTGATGATCTCCGGTGACGCCAGCTGGACGCGGCCGCCCTTGTGCTGCACCACTTTCGGCAGTACCCCGGTCGCGATCGAATCGGCCAGCACCACACCGTGCGGGTGGCGGCGCAGCATGCGCAGGCTGAGGCCGCCGCGGCGCAGGCCGAAGAGGTCGCCGTAGGGGCCGGTGCGCAGGGCGAGGTCGACCAGCAGGGTCGGGGTGGGGCGGACGTGGGCGGCCGGGACGCGGCGGCGCAGGGCGCTCACCGCGCGGCCGAGCAGGTGCGGGCCGATCATGAAGGGCTGCACGCCGATCCGGGTCGCGAGATCGTCGATGATCCGCCATTCCTCGCGGGCCTCGCCGTAGGGTTCCACCACTCGCTCGGTGTACTGGGTGTACGGGGTCGGGGAGAGTGCGGTGAACGGGAGCGGAATGTCGTCGCGCTCCAGGAAAGTGGTGGCGGGCAGGATGTAATCAGCCAACCGGTTGGTGTCGTTGACATATATATCTATGGAGACGAACAGATCCAGGCTCGCCATGGCGGCGGCCAGCTCGCGGCCGTTCGGGACCGACGAGATCGGATTGCCCGCCGAAGTGAACAAGGCCCGCAACTGCCCGGGACCGGGTGTGGTCATCTCCTTCGCCATCACCGCGGCGGGGAAAGTGCGCAGTACATCCGGGAAATCGCCGATGCGCGAACGCTGCCGGCCGTAGCCGACCAGGCCCAGCCGCGCGTTCAGCTCCGATACCGCCACCAGTTCCTTACCGAACACCGAACCGCCGGGCACATCCAGATTGCCCGTCACCAGGGACAACGCGTCGATGAGGAAGGCGACCAGCGTGGCATGCCGGCCCAGGCAGGTGCCGGTGCGGCCGTACACCGCGGCGGACTCCGCGCGGGCCAGGTCACGTGCCAGCGCGCGCACCCGGTCCGGTTCCAGGCCGGTGATCGGCGCGGTGCTCTCGGGTGTGAATCGCGCTACGGCGGTGCGCAGTTCGAGGACGCCGGCGGCTTGCCGTTGCACAGCCCGCGAGTCCTCCAGGCCCTCGTCGAAGATGACCTGCAGCAGTGCGGCCAACAGCCAGGCATCGGTGTCGGGGCGCACCCCGACATGCTCGAAGAGTCGCGCGGTCTCGGTGCGCCGCGGGTCGACCACCAGTACCCGGCCGCCGCGCTTGGTGATCGCGGTGAGCTTCTCGCGAACTCGCGGCACGCTCATCACGCTGCCGTGCGACACCACCGGATTCGCGCCGATCATGAGCAGGAAATCGGTGCGGTCCAGGTCGGGCACCGGTACCGAGGTCGGCGAACCGTACAGCAGCGCGCTGGCCACGAACCGATTGTTTACGTCCTGCGAGCCTGCGGAATACACATGGTGCAGACCCGCCGCGAGCTGGAAACCCAGCATCCACAAGGTGTGTGAATAGGAGAACGAGGACGGATTGCCGAAATACCAACCCAGACTTCCCCGCCCGTGCTCGGCGATGACGCCGCGCAGCCGGTCGCCGATCTCGTCCAGCGCCGTCTCCCACGAAACCCGCTCGAAGGAGCCGTCTTTCGCCCGCCGCAAGGGATGCAGGACGCGATCCGGGTCGTTCTGGATCTCGGTGAAGGCGATCCCCTTGGGGCAGGCATTGCCGCGGGAGAGCGGATGGTCCTTGTCGGCGCGCAGGCGGACCAGCTTCCCGTCCTCGACGGTGGCGATCAGCCCGCAGAGCGGTTCGCAGATCCGGCAGTAGGTGGGTAGCTCGCGCGTGCTCACGCCCTCAAGACAACACCTGGTCCAGCGTGAGGAACAACACATTTCCGGCCAGATCGGGCTCGTCGGCGGCGGTTTCGGCGGCGCCGATCCGGGCCGGCCGGCTATGCCCGTTGCCCTGCTCGGAGAGCCAGACGAAGCCGCGGTCGGCCAGATCCAGGGTGCGCGGCAACGCGGCCGCCACCGCCTCCGGATCGGTGACGCCGTCGAGGCTGACGCGGGCCGGGGCGGCGCGCAGGGCGGGCCAGGCGGCGGCGAAGCCCGGATGCAGGCGGCGGGATTCCACCTCGTCCTCGGGCACCCAGACCAGTGCGGCGGATTCCCGGTTGCCGACAGTGCGCAGCCGGTCGGCGGCATCGGCGATGACCGTGGTGTAGGTCCAGCCGCTGGGCGCGGTCGCGGTCACGCGGGTGCCGCGCACCCGGATCGAGCCGGCCACGATACCGGCCTCTTCCTCGGCCTCCCGGACGGCGGCGTGGACGGTGGTCTCGTGACTGTCGCGGGCGCCGCCGGGCAGCGCCCAGGTGCCGCCTTGATGACTCCAGAAGGCGCGATGCTGCAGCAGTACCGCGGCACCCCCACCCGCGAGCGGCGCGCGCAGCAACAATCCGGCAGCCCCGTACTTACCCCACTGGCGGCTGCCATCGGGGCTTTCCGCCCAGCCGTCGCCGTCACCACGCATATTCGCAATCCCATCGATCCGATCGGCGGCCCGTGCCGCACGGTCCGCGCCACGATCACGGCGGGTGTTCCCGCGTCACGGCACCGGTACGTCCACAATAAGCTCAACCGACAGCGAGTAGTCGGTCGTTCGGAATCGGTCGGTTAGGAGGTGAGCATGGCGCGCACCGAGCAGTTGAGCCTCGAGGAATTGTCGCCTCGCGCCGCCGCCTCGGCCTGGCGGGAGCGGCTCGCCAGTGGCGAAATGCGAGCATTCGCGCATTCGTCACCGGCCAAACTGCTGGCCGTCGGGCTGGTTCTGCTGAGCATGTGCCTGGCGGCCGGGGCGGTCACGGAGAGCACGGTGATCAACCGGCAACACGCTCTGGACAATCTGCTGGATCAGTCGGAGCCCGACGCCTATTCGGCGCAGCGGCTCTACACCTCGCTCTCGGTGGCCGACGCGTCCGCCGGGACCGCGTTCATCTCCGGCGGGCTGGAACCGGCGGCGGTCCGGGATCGCTACAACCAGGCCGTCGGCGAGGCCGCGGCCGAGCTGGTGGCGCAATCGAATCGGACCGGCGCGGATCAGGACAGTCAGCTGCGCACCGGGATATCCACCGGTTTGCCGGTGTACGCCGGCATCGTGGAGACCGCGCGCGCCGACAATCGCAGCGGATTACCGGTCGGCGCAGCGTATCTGAGCGAGGCCTCCAATCTCATGCAGTCCACCCTGCTGCCGATGGCGGAGGAACTGCAGCAGCATCGCGCCGACGCCATCACCCAGACCCAGCGCAATCATGTGCGGCCGCCGTGGGCGGCCATCATCCTGCCGCTGCTGGCGGTGGCGGCTCTCGTTGCGGCGCAACTGTTCCTGTTCCGGCGGTGGCATCGCGTACTGAACGCCGGACTGCTGCTGGCCACCGCGACCATGGTGGTGCTGCTGTCCTGGACGGTCGCCGCGGGCGTCATCTCGGCGGTGGACACCACCCATTCCCGGGATCGGGGCAGCACACCGACCACCGCGCTCACCGAGAGCCGCATCCTGGCGCAGCAGGCGCGCACCGCGGAAACCCTCAAACTGGTGCGCCGCGATACCAGCGCCGCCTACGACAACACCTACGACGCGGCCATCGGCAAGCTCGGAAAACTATTGTCCGGCTACCGATCCGGCGCGCCCGGCGCGAGCGAGGTGAAGACCGCCACCGCCGCACTCGACAAATGGCGGGCGGCCCATCAGCGCATGAACGACGCACTGTCCAAGGGTGATTTCATCGGCGCGGCGGCGGTCGCCACCGGGCCCGGCGCGGACGAAGCCACCACCCAGGTCACCGCACTGGACCACGCCCTCGGCGACGGCATCGCCGCCACCCGGGACCAGTTGCGCAACAATGCCTCCCACGGCGCCCGCACCCTGGACCTGCTGGGCCCGGGCGCGCTGGTGCTCGCCCTCGCCGCGGCCGTCTTCGTCGCCGCCGGACTGTGGCCCCGGCTGCGGGAGTACCGATGAGCGGGCGAGCGGCAGGCGGAATCCGTACGCCGCGGCGGCCGTCGCGCGGGGCAGGGGTGCCTACGCCCGCCCCTGCTCACGATCCGATCGAATGCCGACCACGCGCCGGTCGCGCGGCGCGGACGCTACGCGGTCCACTGGCAGTGGGTATTGCGGGGCTGATCGTTGCGATGAGTGCCGGCTGCGGGTCGGATGCCGCGCCGGCCGCGCCGACCACCCAGGGCACCTATGCCGAGCCGCCGCTGCCGTCGGGAGCCGTTCCGGCGCAGACCCAGACGCCGCCACCGCCGGTGAACGACAGTTGCGGTGATCCGACCGCGAGCCTGCGGCCGAACGGGATCAAGAGCGGGCCGGACATCGACGCGATCCGGGCGCGCGGGCGACTGCTGGTCGGTCTGGATCCGGGCAGCAATCTGTTCAGCTTCCGGGATCCCACCACCGGCATGCTCACCGGTTTCGATGTGGATATCGCGCGGGAACTGGCGCGGGATCTGCTGGGCAATCCCGATTCCATCGAATACCGGATTCTCGGGTCCGCGGACCGCGAGAAGGCGTTGCAGGAGCACACCGTCGACGTGGTCGTGAAGACCATGACCATCAATTGCGATCGGCGGCAACGGGTCACGTTCTCCACCTCGTATCTGCAATCGCATCAGCGGCTGCTGGTGGTGAAGGATTCCGGTATCGGCACGCTCGCGGATCTCGCCGGGAAACGGGTGTGCGTGGTACCCGGCACCACCTCCCTGGATCTGGTGCGGCGGGAGCAGCCGGCGGCCTCCATCCTGACCGTGCCCAGCTGGGCGGACTGCCTGGTGGTGTTGCAGCAGCGGCAGGTCGAGGCGGTCAGCACCGACGACACCCTGCTGGCCGGGCTCGCGGTGCAGGATCCGGCGACCGCGGTGGTCGGGCCCAACCTCGATACCGAGCAGTACGGGATCGGCATCTCCAAGGGCTCGGACGATCTCGTCCGCTTCGTCAACGGGACGCTGGAACGCATTCGCTCCGACGGCACCTGGAACCGGCTCTACAACCGCTGGCTGGCGGGCGAACTCGGTGACGCCGCCATCCCGCCGCCACCGAAATACCAGGATTGACATGAGCCGACCCCCCGAACCGGAGCCCGCCACACCCGACGGCGAACCCACCCGCGCCACCGCACACCTCGGCGACACGGATAACCCCGGCACGCAGGCATATCCGCGCACCGAGGCGACCGTCCGCACCGAAATGCCCGCGGCGCCCGCACCACCGGCGGGGTCGCCCTCCGCGGCCGGTGAGCCGCGCACCCCCACCCGGCCGTCCCAGCGCACCGCGCGCATGATGCGGTCCCGGCCGCTGGTCCGGCGGCTGGGCGCCGGGCTGGTGCCGATCCCGGCGGTGGAACCGATCGATCCGGAACAGGCCGTCCTCGCCGATCCGATGGTGGCCGAGGGCCGCCGCTACTGCTGGCGCTGCGGGAAACCCGTCGGCCGGGCCACCCCGAGCCATCCGGCGAACACCGCCGGCACCTGCGAAACCTGCGGAGCGCCTTACGATTTCCGGCCGTCCCTGCACATCGGCGATATCGTTGCGGGACAGTACGAAATCCAGGGCTGCATCGCCCACGGCGGGCTCGGCTGGATCTACCTCGCCATCGACCGCAATGTCAGCGACCGGTGGGTGGTGCTCAAGGGCCTGCTGCACGCCGGCGATGCCGAAGCGCAGGCGGTGGCGGTGGCGGAACGCGAATTCCTCGCCGAAGTGGTGCATCCCAGCATCGTGAAGATCCACAACTTCGTGGAGCACGCCGCCACCGGCGGCGCACCCATCGGATACATCGTCATGGAATACGTGGGCGGGCATTCGCTGCGCGAAATGCTCGACCAGTACGCCAAACCCGAACGCATGCCGGTCGCCGAGGCCATCGCCTACGTGCTGGAGGTGCTGCCGGCGCTGGAATACCTGCATTCGGTGGGACTCGCCTACAACGACCTCAAACCCGACAACATCATGGTCACCTCCGACCGGGTGGAGCTCATCGACCTGGGCGCGGTCGCACAGTTCGAGGCGTACGGAAACCTGTACGGCACCAGGGGATTCCAGGCACCCGAACTCTCGAAGACCGGGCCCACGGTCGCCTCCGACATCTACACGGTGGGCCGCACCCTGGCCGTCCTCATCCTGGACATGCCGATGGAACAGGGCGCCTACGTCGACGGCATCCCCGATCCCGCGACCCAGCCCGTACTGGCCCGGCACGAATTCCTGCACCGGCTGCTGCTGCGCGCCACCGACCCGGATCCGGACCGGCGCTTCGGATCCGCGCGGCTGCTCGCCAATCAGCTCACCGGCGTGCTGCGGGAAATCCTCGCCGTCGAGACCGGCACCGAACATCCCCAGTTGTCCATCCTGTTCAGCCCGCCGCGCACCAGTTTCGGCACCGAGGAGCTGATCGGGCAGACCGACGGCATCATGGACGGCGTCGCCCGCAATACCCTGCTGCGGCCCCGCGATGTGGTGTCGGCGCTGCCCGTGCCGATCATCGATCCCACCGACCCCTCCGCTCCCCTGCTCGCGGGCGCCGCGCACCCGGAGGCCCGGCACGTCCTCGACGAACTCCGGCACGCCCGCCAGCGCGCCGCGGCCGAACCCGGCGGCGCCCCCGACACTTTCGAGATCGAGGTCACCCTCGCCGAGGCCCGCGCCCACCTCGACCTCGACGAACCCGCCGCCGCCCGCATGCTGCTGGACCGGCTCGCCGAATCCGAGCCCGCCCGCGACTGGCGGCTCGACTGGTACGTGGGGATGACGGAACTACTGGAACTGGAATACGAGCGCGCCTTCGCCCGCTTCGACGAGGTACTGCAGGCGCTGCCCGGTGAGATCGCACCCAAGCTGGCGCTCGCCGCCACGGCGGAACTGATTCTGCAGCATTGGGAATCACCCGATCCGGACCAGTGGCGCACCTATGCCGAAACCTATTACGCCACCGTCTGGCGCACCGACCGCGGCGTGGTCAGCGCGGCCTTCGGGCTGGCCCGGCAGCTCGCGGCGGGCGGCAATATCACCGCCGCCGTGCACGCGCTGGATCAGGTACCGCCCGCCTCCCGGCACTACGCGGAGGCGCGGATGACGGCGATCCTGCTGTTGCTGACCAGTTCCGCCGCAACCGATCTCGACGAGTCGACGCTGCAGGTGGCCGCGGCGCGGGTGCAGGGACTGCCGCCGGGCGAGAGTCGCGCCGCGCAACTGCGGGTGCTGACGCTCGGTATCGCGCTGTCCTGGCTGCAGGCGGGACACGAACCCAAGTCGCCCGAGTCCCGGCTGCTCGGCTCGACGTTCACCGATCGGGATCTGCGGCGCGGCATCGAGACCGGGTTGCGCGGGCTGGCGCGGTCGGCGCCCGCCCGCGGCCACCGGTATGCGCTCGTGGACCTGGCCAATGCGGTGCGGGCCAAGTCCTGGTTCTGAGCGCCGCGCGGAATACTGCTGTCACCGAGCGGTATTCACCTGTGCCGGACTGCCGAACCATTGACCGGCGGTCTGCTCGAACGCCTCCAGATCGGGGTTGCCGTCGACCGCCCAGGCGACCGTGCCGTCGGGCCGGACGAGTACGGCGGACAGTCCGAGATCGTTTCTCGCGGTGCCGGTTACATATCGGATCCGGCTCTCCCAGCCCGCCGCCGCGTCGCGCAGGGTGCCATCGGCGCTGAAGTCGAGCAGGAGGCCGCGGCCGTCCTGCAACAGCTCGCCGAGACGAGTGCCGTCCTGGAGGCGAAGATCCGGGGCATTGCGACCCGCCAGTGGGTGGTCGCTGCCGAGTTCGTAGCGGATCGACCAGCCCGACAGTTTGCCGAACACGTAGGTGGTGACGTCGCGGGTTCCGAGCAGGTCGCGCATCAAGCCCTGGGTCGCCTGCGCGAATGGGGACGGTCGCATGACCACCGCCTGCGCGCGCGTCCAGTCGAGCACCCAGGCTGCGACCGGATGGCGCTCGGGCGTGTAGGTATCGAGCAGGGCCTCGGGCGCGTGACCGTGCACGGTCGCGGCGAGCTTCCAGCCCAGGTTCACGGCATCACCGATGCCGGTGTGCAGGCCCTGGCCGCCCAGGGGCGAGTGGATGTGCGCCGCATCGCCCGCCAGCAGGACGCGGCCGCGGCGGTAAGTCGTGACCTGCATCGCGCGATCGGTGAAAGTCGAGGCGAGATGGACGCCGGTCAGGGTCACGCCGGTGCCGGAGACGCGGCGCAGGACCTCTTGCAGATGATCGCGCGTCGGCTCCTGCGAACGATCGAATGCGCCGGCGTCGAAATCCATCATGCCGATATGCCCGTCCGCGGGCAGGCGGAGGTACATGCCCGTCGGCGTGGGATTGAAGCCGGGGCGCAGCTTTTCGAGATCCGCGACATCGGCGAGCATGACGTAACCGGTGAATTGTGGCTCGGTGCCGGTGAATTCGAAGCCCGCGAGGCTGCGGACCGCGCTGTGCCCGCCATCGCAGCCGACCACCCAGCGCGCCGGGTAGGCGTGCTCGCCGGCGTGCACGAGCACGCTGTCCGCGTCCTGCGTGATGGCCGAGACCGCCCGACCGCGGCGGATCTCCACACCCAGCCGCGCGGCCCGGTCGGACAGCACCGACTCGACCGCTTCGAGGCTCGTCATCACGAATTCCGGTGCGGGGCCGGGAATCCGGTACGGGAGCGCGGCCACGTCGACATCGGCCGAATCGAGCATCATGCCGCCGAAATGCCCCACGGCATAGGGCGGCGCGAGCTCATCCTCCTCGGAGTGCGTGGCCGGAGCGTCCATGCCCGAGGCCGTCAGCAGCGCGGGCAGCAGGCCGCGGCGGTCGAACGCCTCGATCGAAGTGGCGGACAGGCCGCGCAGCCCGAGCGGCGCCGCTCGCCACGGGGTGTGCGGGTCCGGCGCCCGTTCGAGGACCAGGACCGAGCAGCCCGCGAGGCCGAGCTCGCAAGCCAGCATCAGACCGACCGGGCCGGCGCCGACTATCACTACGTCATGCATGAGAATTCCCCTTTGAAGTGGCCTGTTGTCTTCAGGCCCACCAAGACTGGAGCGAGCCGCTCACACCACGCACACACGGCGCTCATACGCGAGGATCGAGTGATGGACGGGACTGCACGGCTGCACGTCACACTGCTCGGGGCCTTCCAGGTCTCGCGCGGTGACACCGCCCTGCCGGTCGCCGGTACCCGCCTGCAAGCACTGGTAGTACGGCTGGCGCTGGCCGGCGGTCGCACCGTAGAGCAGGACGCGCTGGTCGATGCGATCTGGCCCGAGCACCCGCCCTCCGGCTCCGCACACGCCCTCCAGACCCTCATCTCCCGCTTACGCCGAACCCTCGGCTCGACCGACGCCGTCACCCAACTCGGCGGCGGCTACCGCTTGGCCGTGACCGCGATCGACGTGGACGCCCTGCACTTCGAGCACCTCGCCACCACCGGCCGCGACCACCTCCGCACGGGAGATCCGAAAGCCGCCGCAGCCCTGCTCAGCGAGGCCCTGACACTCTGGGCCGATCGCCCCGGCACCGAACCCACGATCGTCGCCGCGGTAGCGTCCACCACCGCGACCCGCCTGGCCCACACCTCGATCGAGGCCGTCACCGACCTGGCCGAAGCCGAACTGGCACTCGGCCATCCCGATTCGGCCGCCACCCGCCTGACCGCCCTGCTCACCGAACACTCCGCGAACGAGCGGGCCGCCGCCCTGCTCATGGACGCCCTCGCCGCCCAGGGCCGCGAGGCCGAAGCCCTCACCTGGTACGAGCGAATCCGCGAAACCCTGGCCGACACCCTCGGCGCCGACCCGGGCGCCGCCCTCCGTCAACGCCACCTCCGCCTCCTGCGCACCGACCGAGAGGCGATGCCCGGCAACGGCAATGCCCTCGTCGAGCCGCCGCGAACCAGCCCGGGCAACCTGCCTGTGCCCCTGACCAGCTTCATCGGCCGCGACGAGGACCTCGACCGCATCAACACACTGCTCACCACGGGCCGCTTGATCACCGTGGTGGGCCCCGGCGGCGCAGGCAAGACGCGCCTCGCCCTCGAAGCCGCCCAGGGCCGTCGGCACGAATACGCCGACGGCACTTGGCTGATCGACCTCGCCTCCGTTACCGAACCGGCCGAAATCGGCGCCACCCTGATGGCCGCGATCGGCCTGCGCGGCTCAGCCCTGTTCGAATCCCCGGCCACGCGGCGCGGCGCGCTCGCGGACTCCGGGCTACCCAGCTCTAAGCTGCCCGACGATTCGGGCGAGCTGCGTGGCTCCGCGTTGTCCGAAACCTCAGCAGGGCTGCGTGATTCCGTGCTGCCGACCACATCGGCCGGGCTCGGTGGCGCCGCGGCGGCTGCCTCGGTGACCGGGCCGCGCGGCGGCTCGGTCGGTGAGCTCGAGGTGTTGATCGCGCAGTTGGGCGGGCGGGAGATGCTGCTCGTGGTGGACAACTGTGAGCATCTCATCGATGGTGTGGCGCAACTGCTTTCAGGGTTTCTCGCTCGGTGTGCGGGGGTGCGGGTGCTGGCAACCAGCAGGGAGCCGCTCGCGGTCGATGGTGAGAGTCTGGTGCCGGTCGGGTCGCTCACGCTGCCTGACACGGATGCCGATGTCGACCAGGCTCGGCGGGCGGCGTCGGTTCGGTTGTTCGGGGAGCGGGCGGCGGCCGTGCGGCCCGGGTTCGAGGTGGTGGCGGACAACCTCGGCGACGTGCTGCGGATCGTGCGCGGACTGGACGGGATGCCGCTGGCGCTCGAGCTGGCGGCGGCGCGGCTGCGGACGTTGTCACTGGGCGATCTGGCGGAGGGGTTGTCCGATCGGTTTCGGGTGCTGGGCAGCGGGAGTCGGACCGCGCCGGCGCGGCATCGGACGTTGCGGGCGGTCATTGCGTGGAGTTGGGACCTGCTGGAGGCAGATGCGCGGACCGTTGCGGAGCGCATCTCAGTACTGCCCGGTGGGGTCACGCCGGGCTCGGCCATCGCGGTGTGCACCGGTACCGGGCCGCCTGCCGCGGAGATTCCGGAACTGCTTGCGGGACTGGTGGATCGGTCGCTGTTGCAGCTTGCGCCGGACAGCGGCCGGTATCGGATGCTGGAGACGATCCGGGAGTACGGGCTGGAACAGCTTGCAGCGCAAGATCTTCTGCCGGGGGTGCGGGGTCTGGCCGCGCACTGGTCCGGTGAGCTGGTCGCCCACTATGACCCGATGTTGCGCGGGCCCGAGCAGCTCGGCGCGCTCCACGTGCTGCGCGCCGAGTACGACAATGTGCTGGCCGGTCTCCGGCATCTCTGCGATATCGGTGACTCCGAGGGCGCGGTCGCGCTCGCGGTGGATCTGACCTGGTATTGGCAGATGCTCGGGCGGCATGCGGATGCGGCGTTCTGGCTCGGTGAGGCGGTTGGGGTGCCGGTCGAGCGGGCGGGTGTGGAGCGCGATATTGCCGAGGGGCTGTTGGTGTTCAGCAGCATTGCGACGCCGAGCATGCTGGTCAATGACGCGTTCATAGCACGGCAGGAGGAGTTGCGGAGCCTCGCGGATCGGCTGTTGAGCTATCCGGAATTGCCGGGGCTGGGTGGGGCGCTGACCGCGATCCGGCTGGCTTCGCTGGAGGATTCCGAGGCGTCGCAGTCGATCGTGCAGCGGCTGATCGATGGGCCGGATACGTGGCTGGCGGGGCTGGCTCGCATGTTCCGGGCCGAATTCGCCGAGAACGCAGGGCATCTCGTGCAGGTCCGCGGTGATGTGACGGCCGCGCTGGAGTGTTTCGACCGGGCGGGCGACCGTTGGGGGCTGGCCTCGGCGCTGCCGCTGCGCGCGCAATTGCGGCAGTACGACGGCGATCTCGAAGGCGCGATGGCCGATCTGGACGAGGCCAAACGGCTGGCCCGCGAGTTCGGGTCGCTCAGCCTCAGCGACGAGATCTTCATCGACCTGCGCTGGATCGATCTGCACGCACGGCTCGGCGAAACCATGCACGCGATCGAGATGATCGCCGCGATCCGTGAGCGCGTATTGCTTTCGGCGTCAACGGAGATGGCGGTCTTCCTGGATGCCCGCGAGGCCGGGCTGTGGCTGCGGGCCGGAGACCTGGACCGGGCGAGCGAGCGGGCCGAGGCGGCCGAGGCCGGGCTGCTGGCGTTCGGCGGCAATCACGGCCGGGCGCTGGTCGGTGCGGTGCGTGGCGACCTGTGTCTCGCGCTCGGCGACGGGCCGGGAGCGGCGGACGCGCTGAGCCGGGCCTACGCGGCGGCCGTCGAGAGCAGGGATCTGCCGATCGTGGCGACGGTGGCGGTGACCGTGGCCGGTCTGGCCGCACTGTACGACCGGTTCGAGGACGCGGCCGTAGTGCTCGGCGCGGCGGCCCGCCTGCGTGGCGCCCACGACCCCACGGATCTGCAAGTCCGCGCATCGAGCGAGCGCAGCCGGGTCGCGCTCGGGAACGAGCGCTTCGATGCGGCGTACGAAACCGGCTGGCAGCTGGCGGCTCCCGCGGCGGTGAACCGAGTTGATCCAGCCGGAGTCCGGCTGTCCTGACCCCCGATGCCGGGGTGGCGAGCGAATTCGGGAGCCGGGCCCCTGGACGCCAGGGGAAGATCAGGGGCCGAGCCCCCGAAGTCGTTCGACCGGAAGTGTCCCGTGTCGCAGCCGCGGTCACCTGCGAGGGCAGTCGCAGGAGGCGGGACCGGCGAGGGAGTGGTTCAGTCCCTGACCGCAGTGTGCGTATGCGACACGGGTTCCGGTGGTCCGATCCGGAGGAACCGGAGCCGAGTACCACCTTGCCAAGGGGATCGTGATGTTTTCGTGAAGATCGCGTCCGGGGTCAGGCGACCAGGTCGGCGGCGGCCCGGGCGATGGCGAGTTCCTCGTTGGTGGGGACCACCAGGGCCGCGACCGGTGCGCCTTCCGGGGAGATATAGCGGGCGGAACGGTCCTTCGCGGTATTGCGGTCCGCGTCCACCCGGATGCCGAAGTTCTCCAGGCCGGCCAGGGCGGCGGCGCGCACGGCGGCATCGTTCTCGCCGACGCCGGCGGTGAAGGTGATGGCGTCCACGTGACCGAGTTCGATCAGGTACGCGCCGATGTAGCGGCGCAGCCGGTGGATATAGACGTCGAAGGCCAGTTGGGCTGCGGCGTCACCGGTTTCGCGGAGGGTGTCCAGTTCACGGAAGTCGTTGACGCCGGACAGGCCCTTGAGACCCGATTGCCGGTTGAGCAGATCGTCCACATCGTCGACGTTCATATCGGCGGTGCGGATGAGGTGGAAGATGATGCCCGGGTCCAGGTCTCCGGAGCGGGTGCCCATGACCAGGCCTTCGAGGGGGGTCAGGCCCATGGTGGTATCCACCGCCTGCCCGCCGCGAATGGCGGAGGCGGAGGCGCCGTTGCCGAGGTGCAGGACGATCTGGTTCAGCTCGGACCGGTCGCGGCCCAGGAACTTCCCGACCTGACCGGAGACGTAGTCGTGCGAGGTGCCGTGGAAGCCGTACTTGCGGACCCCGTGCGCGGCAGCGATCTTCGCGTCGATGGCATAGGTCTTGGCGGCCGCGGGCAACCGGTGGAAGAAGGCGGTGTCGAACACCGCCACCTGCGGCACGTCGGGCAGCAGCGCCCGCGCGCTCTCGATGCCCACCACATTGGCCGGATTGTGCAGCGGCGCAAGGGAGGACAGGTCGGAGATGGCCCGCACGACACGGTCGTCGATGAGGGTCGGCTCGTAGAACACCTCGCCGCCGTGCACCACGCGATGCCCGACCGCGGCCAGCTGCTCGTGCGCCAGATCGTGCCCGGACTCGCGGAACAGGCCGAAGACCACGCGCAGGCCCGCGGCGTGATCCGCGATCTCGCCGTCGTGCTCGAAAGTCTTTCCGTCGCTCTTGTGTTCGACGGTCGGCGCGCCGTCCGCGACCGGTTCCCCGATGCGCTGCACGATGCCCGACGCCGCCACCGCACCCGACTCCGGGTCCAGCAGTTGATATTTGATGGACGAGGATCCGGAATTGATGACCAGAACCTTCATCACGCCTCCTGCTGCGCCTGAATGGCGGTGATCGCCACGGTGTTCACGATGTCGGCGACCAGTGCGCCGCGCGACAGGTCGTTGACGGGTTTGCGCAAGCCCTGCAGCACCGGGCCGATGGCCACGGCGCCCGCGCTGCGCTGCACGGCCTTGTAGGTGTTATTGCCGGTGTTCAGGTCCGGGAAGATGAACACCGTGGCCTGCCCGGCCACCGCCGAATTCGGCAGTTTGGTCTTGGCGACCGTGGGCTCGATGGCCGCGTCGTACTGGATCGGACCCTCCACCAGCAGTTCCGGCGCGCGATCGTGCACCAGTTTGGTGGCGGCGCGCACCTTCTCGACGTCCGCGCCCGACCCGGATTCACCGGTCGAGTAGGAGAGCATGGCGATCCGCGGGTCGATGCCGAACTGGCTCGCGGTGCGGGCCGAGGAGATGGCGATATCGGCCAGCTGATCCGAGGTCGGATCCGGCACCACCGCGCAGTCGCCATAGGCCAGCACCCGATCCGCGAGGCACATGAGGAACACGCTCGACACGGTCGATACGCCCGGCTGAGTCTTGATGATCTCGAACGAGGGCCGGATGGTGTGCGCGGTGGTGTGCGCCGCACCCGACACCATGCCGTCGGCGACGCCCATGTGCACCATCATGGTGCCGAAATACGAGATGTCGCTCATGAATTCGCGGGCGCGGTCCACCGTCATGCCCTTGTGGGCGCGCAGCCGCGTGTACTCCTCGGCGAACTCGTCGCGCAGGGGGCAGGTCAGCGGATCGAGCACCTCGGCGGATTCGATGTTCACGCCGAGTTCGGCGGCACGGCCGCGCACCGCGGCCTCGTCACCCAGGATGGTCAGATCGGCGATCTTGCGCTGCAGCACGCGGCCGGCGGCGCGCAGGATGCGATCGTCGTCGCCCTCCGGCAGCACGATGCGCTTGCGATCGCCACGAGCCCGTTCGATCAGCTGGTATTCGAACATCTGCGGGGTCACGATGTTCGGGATGGGAACCTCGATCTGCCGCAACAGTTCCCGCGCGTCCACCCGCTCCTCCATGAGGGCGAGCGCGGTGTCCACCTTGCGGATGCTGGACAGCCGCACCCGGCCGCGGGTCTGCGACACCGCCTTGGCCGTCTCGAAGGTGCCGAGATTGGTCGCCACGATCGGCAGCTTCGGCTTCAGGCCCGCCATGAGCCGTTCGATGGCCGGCTCCGGGCGCATACCGCCGTTCATGATGATGCCCGCCAGCGACGGAAAGCCCGCCGCCTCATGCGCATTCACCAGTGCGAGCAGCACATCGGAGCGGTCGCCGGGGGTGATGACGGCCATGCCCTCGTCGAGCCGCTCCAGAATGTGCTCGATGGTCATGCTGCCGACGATGACCTCCAGGGCCTCGCGCTGCATGAGTTCCGGGTCGCCGCTGTAGATCCGGCCGTGGATGGACTGGCAGAGTTCGTCCATGGTGGGGGCGGTGAGCAGCGGCACCTCGGGGAGCGCCCAGGACGGCACGCCGCCGACCTTCAGCGCGGCGGCGTCCTCGTCCAGCAGGGCCGGTTCGCACCGGTTCGCGATGACGGCAACCAGTTTCGCGTGCTCGGACTTCAGCTCGTTGGCGCACAGGTCGACCACCTGCGCCAGTTCATTGGGTGAACGGCCCGCGCCGCGCACGACCAGCAGCACCGGCGCACCCAGGTTCACCGCGATGCGGGCGTTGAAGCGCAGCTCGCTGGGGCTGGCGACGTCGGTGTAGTCGCTGCCCAGGATGAGCACGGCATCGCACATCTTCGCCATGTCGTGATAGCGCATGACGATCTCGCTGATGGCGGAGTCGGGATCGGCGTGCACCGCCTCGTAATTCACCCCGATCGACTGCTCGTAGTCGACGTCCGCGGTGGAATGCTCCAGCAGCAGTTCGACGATGTAGTCCCGTTCGGTCGCGGACCGGGTGATGGGCCGGAACACGCCGACCCGCGGAGTCGTGGCGGCCAGTGCCTGCAGGACTCCGAGAGCGACCGTGGACTTACCGGTGTCGCCCTCAGGGGACGCGATGTAAACGCTGGAAACCGCGGTGGCAGCCATGGTCAAGAGCGTACCGACAGGACAAAAGTCCCACCCTCGGCGACTCTCCTCCGCGCGGGAAAACCGGTTGACACGAGATTCCCAGCTATAGCCGATACGCTGCCGCGCATGATCGGCGCTTCCGGACTCGATTGGGGTCACGAGCTCTTCCACAGCCTTTGGTGGATCGCGAAAGGCTTCGTGATCACATCAGCCATCTTCCTGGTGGTCGCGGCTGCCCTCATCAAGTTCACCGGCTGGGGCCGCATGTTCTGGCGGATCACGGGCGGGTACTTCAAAGGCCGCCAAAGCTGGCCCGGCTGGGGACTGTTCGCGATCGTCATGCTGCTCGCGGTGTATTCGGTGCGCATGAGCGTGCTCTTCACCTACTACTACAACGACATGTATTCCTCGCTGCAGCTGGGCGTGCAGGCGCTGGCCGAGCACGACACCGCCGCGCAGGATCATGCCGAGACGCTCTTCTGGCAGAGCATGGCCGTCTTCGCCATCCTCGCCACCATCTCCGTGATCATGTACCTGGTCACCTACTGGCTGAACAACGCCTTCCAGATCCATTGGTGGCGGTGGCTGAACACCCGCTACCTGAACGACTGGATGGACGGCAAGGCCTACTACCGGAACCGGTTCATCGACAACACCATCGACAATGCCGATCAGCGTATCCAGCAGGACGTGCAGGACTTCGTGAACGGCATCTTCGCACTGTCCTTCGGCGGCAATGTCGGCCCGTACGGGGTCAGCGGCGGCGGCGTGATCGGCAGCGGGCTCACCGTGGTGTCCTTCACGCCGATCCTGTGGGATCTGTCGCTGCCGCTGGACCTGTTCGGCCACCACTTCCCGCGCGCGCTGACCTTCTCGGTGTTCGTGTTCACGCTGCTCGTCACGGTCATCGCGTTCTGGGTCGGTAAACCGCTGATCCGCTTGAACTTCCTGTTCCAGCAGCGCACCGCGAACTATCGTTTCGGGCTGGTCCGGCTGCGCGAGAACGCCGAGAACGTCGCCTTCTACCACGGTGAACGCCAGGAACGCGGCGGCCTGGACCAGCGCTTCGACGCCGTCATCGAGAACACCTGGCAGCGCATCTACCGGCTGATCAAGTTCTACGGCTGGAACCAGCTGACCAACCAGATCTCGGCGGTCTTCGTCGGCATCATCATGGGTCCGCAGGTCCTCAAGGGCCTCACCTCGCTCGGCAATCTGCAGCAGGCGGCCAGCGCCTTCAGCAGCCTGCAGGCCGCGGTGTCCATGCCGCAGAACTCCTACGACGCGTTCACCTATGTGCGTGCCACCCTCGTCCGCCTCGACGGGCTGCACGATGCCGACGAGAAGTCGCGGGACCTGCCGTCCATCACCACCGGCGAACTGCTCGAGGGCCTCGAACTGCAGGCCATGAATGTCAGCAAGCCGGACGGCACGCCGCTGATCACCGACCTGTCGCTGCGGCTGGGCCCCGGCGACGCGCTGGTCGTGAAGGGCAACTCCGGTGTCGGCAAGACCACCCTGCTGCGCAGCATCGGCGAATTGTGGCCCTACACAGAGGGATCCGTGCGGCGGCCACTGGGCAACGACACCCTGTTCCTGTCCCAGCGACCCTATCTGCCGCTCGGTGACCTGCGCGAAGCCATCACCTATCCGGCCGCGCCGGACGCCGTCAACGACGCGACCCTGCGCGAGATCCTGGTCAAGGTGAACCTCGCGCACCTGGTGGATCGCCTGGACGAGGACGACAACTGGGGTTCGACGCTGTCACCCGGTGAACAGCAGCGCATCGGATTCGCGCGAATCCTGTTGCTGCAGCCCAAACTCGCGTTCCTCGACGAGGCCACCTCGGCCGTCGACGAGGGCCTGGAGTACATGCTCTACAACCTGGTGCGCACCGAGGCGCCGAACACCGTGCTGGTCAGCGTCGCGCATCGCAGCACGGTGGATCGGCACCACAACCGGCGGCTCGAGATCACCGGCGGTGGCGGCTGGGACCTCTCCGAGCTCGAGGTCGTGCCCGTATAACCCGCAGCACGCAAAAAAACGGTGCGCACCGACGGTCGGTGCGCACCGTTCTGCTGAGCGGCCTATGCCAGCGCGCGCAGCCGGGGCGCGAGATCGCGCTCGAACAGGTCCAGGAAGCGGCGCTGATCGTGCCCGGGGGCGTGGAAGACCAGGTGGTTCAGGCCCGCGTCCAGGTAGGGCTTGATCAGCTCGACGGTCTCGTCCGGATCGGAGGCCACGATCCAGCGCTTGGCGATCTGCTCGATCGGCAGCGCGTCGGCGGCGGCCTCCATCTCGATCGGATCGGTGATGGAGTGCTTCTGCTCCGCGGTCAGGGAGAGCGGCGCCCAGAAACGCGTGTTCTCCAGTGCCAGTTGCGGATCGGTGTCGTAGGAGATCTTGATCTCGATCATGCGATCGATGTCCTCGACCGTACGGCCCACCTTGGCCGCGCCCTCGGCCACGGCCGGCATGAGCTTCTCCGTGTACAGGTCCATGCCCTTGCCGGAGGTACAGATGAAACCGTCACCGGCCCGGCCCGCATAGCGCGCGACCAGCGGCCCGCCCGCGGCGATGTAGACGGGGATGCCGTCCTTGGGGACGTCGTAGATCGAGGCGCCGACGGTCTTGTAGTACTCGCCGTCGAAATCGGTGCGCTCACCGGTCCACAACGCCCGCATCAGATCCACGGATTCGCGCAGCCGTGCGAAACGTTCCTTGAACTCCGGCCATTCACCCGTGTACCCGGTGGCGATCTCGTTCAGCGCCTCACCGGAACCCACACCCAGCATGATGCGATCCGGGTACAGGCAGCCCAGGGTCGCGAAGGCCTGCGCCACCACCGCCGGGTTGTATCGGAAGGTCGGCGTCAGCACCGACGTGCCGAGCTGGATCCGCTGCGTGCGCTCCCCCACCGCGGCCAGGAAGGCCAGGGAGAAGGGGGCGTGCCCGCCGTTGTGCCGCCACGGCTGGAAGTGATCCGAGACCGTGGCGCTGTCGAGGCCGTGTTCCTCGGCCGCCACCGCCAGTTCCACCAGTTCCCGGGGGCCGAACTGCTCCGCCGAGGCCTTGTAACCGAGCTTGAGGTCCTTCACCTGCGCAACTCCTGTCGCTTGACTGCGCTCGTCTGTGGGCCCAACCTCCCGAAACGGAAGGTTAGTCCCCTTCGGGTGATCCTATGAGGCGGGTCACCCGCGAATAGCGGACAATGTGCTGGTGACGATCTCCAGTGAAGAGCCGATTCTGTCCTACCTCACCGATATGGACGGCGTCCTGGTGCACGAGAACCACATGGTGCCCGGGGCCGACAAATTCCTCGCGGAACTGCGCGACAACGAGATTCCCTTCCTGGTCCTCACCAACAACTCCATCTATACCGCGCGCGACCTCTCCGCGCGGCTGCAGCACACCGGCCTCGACATTCCCGTCGACGCCATCTGGACCTCGGCGCTCGCCACCGCGACCTTCCTGCAGGAACAACGGCCCAACGGCACCGCCTACGTGGTGGGCGAATCCGGGCTCACCACCGCACTGCACGAAATCGGTTACGTCCTCACCGATTCCGACCCGGATTACGTGGTGCTCGGCGAAACCCGCACGTACTCTTTCGAAGCCATCACCACCGCCATCCGCTTGATCGCGGGCGGCGCGCGATTCATCGCCACCAACCCGGACGCCACCGGACCGTCGCGGGAAGGCATTCTGCCCGCCACCGGCTCGGTCGCCGCGCTGATGACCCAGGCCACCGGCAAGAAGCCCTACTACGTGGGCAAGCCGAACCCGCTCATGATGCGGTCCGCGCTGCGGCGCATCGGCGCGCACTCGCAGTCCAGCGTCATGATCGGCGACCGGATGGACACCGATGTCATCGCGGGCCTCGAGGCCGGGATGCGCACCATCCTGGTAACCACCGGCATCTCCACGCCGGCACTGGTCGAGCAGTTCCCCTACCGCCCGACCACGATCCTGCCGTCGGTCGCCGCGCTGGTCGGCAAGACCAAGGATCCGTTCGCGCCCTAGCTCACTCGGATTCGAAGATGTCCAGGGCCGCCGAAAGATCGGTCAGCGCTTCGACTATCCGCGTGAACCGCTCGACACCCAGTTCCGCGGTGAGCCGTGCCGCCATCTTCGCGTGCTGCGGGGTGATGCCGCGCATGGCGTCGTAGCCCGCCTCGGTGATGGCCACCAGCTTGGCGCGGCGATGCGCCGGATTGGGCCGGTACTCGGCAAGACCCTTGTCCACCAGCAGATCCGCGATGCGCTGCACGCTCTGCCGGGTGATGCCCATCTCGCGCGCGACGCCCGCCACCGGCAGCGGTTCGCGCTGCACCGCGCCGAGCACCTGCCACCAGGCGGCGGTGATGCCGGCGGGTCTGGCCAATTCCTCGGCTATGGCGAGGAATTGGCCGTTCAGCTTGAAGGACGTGATCGCCGCCGTGCTGAACAGGTCCTGTTCGGATCGGGTCATCGGGCGGCCGCCGCGCGGTCCTGTTCGTAGTTGTACAGGGTGTAAAAGCCTGCGGCGTCATTGTTTCCGTACAGCTGGTACCAGGCGTCGAGGACGTGCGGCTCGTAGATATCGAGCCGGGTGAAGATCGCACGCGCGAAATCGACCGGGCGCGTACCCGTTGCCGTGATCAGGTCGCCGTCGATGACCGCCGTCTGATCCTGCACGAAGTGGTCGATGCCCGCGTAGCCACTCATGGACAGATAGCCGATGTCATTGCTGGTGTGCGGGCGATCGTCGAGCAGTCCCGCCGCCGCGAGCCCGAAGGTCGAGCCGCAGATGCCGGCTACCGGCACGCCTGCGGCGAGGAATTCGCGCGCCTTCTCACCGAAGTCGGCCAGCTCGCCCGACTCCCAGTTCGCCGCGCCAGGCAGGATCAGCATGGCGCTGTCCGCCGGCTTCAGGTCGTCGAGTGCGATATCGGGCGTGATCCGCAGCCCGCCCATCGAGGTGATCGGTTCGAGCGTCCACCCGACCGTCTTGACCTGCCAGGTTCCGGGTTCGCGATGCCACAGCGGACGGTTGATGTGCGCAGTGGCGAATCCGGGCTCCCAATCGGAAAACGTGTCGTATACGGCCAAATGCACTGTTTTCATCATGACAGTATGCTGTCATGTTTGACAGCATACTGTCAATGGTTCGGGCAAAAGAAAACCCCGGCCGCATCGACCAGGGTTCTCCACTGCCGCGGATCAGCTCAGCGCGTGATCCAGATCGTTCAACAGATCCTCGACATCCTCGAGACCCACCGACAACCGCACCACACCATCCGTGATGCCCACGGCCGCACGGCCTTCCGGGCCCATCGCGCGATGCGTGGTGGTGGCCGGATGCGTGATCAGCGACTTCGCATCACCCAGATTGTTGGAGATATCGATGATGCGCAGGCCGTTCAGCACCTCGAAGGCGCGCTTCTTGGCCTCGTGCTCGGGGGCCTTCAGCTCGAAGGTGACCACCGTGCCGCCGCCCGACATCTGCCGCTGCGCCAGCTCGTACTGCGGATGCGACTCCAGGAACGGGTACTTCACCCACGCCACCGCCTCGTGCCCCTCCAGGAAACGGGCGATGCGCAGTGCCGAATCCACCGACTGGCGGACCCGCAACGGCATCGTCTCCAGGCCCTTGAGCAGCGTCCACGCATTGAACGGGCTCAAGGCCGGGCCGGTATGCCGCATGAGGTTCTTCACCGGGCCGTCGATGTACTCGTGCGACCCGAGGATCGCGCCGCCGAGCACCCGGCCCTGACCGTCGATGTGCTTGGTGCCCGAGTACACGGTGATATCCGCGCCCAGATCGAAGCCGCGCTGCAGCAGCGGGGTGGCGAACACATTGTCCAGCACCACCTTCGCGCCCGCGGCATGCGAAAGTTCCGACACCGCACGCACATCCACCAGGGTCTGCATGGGATTGGACGGGGTCTCGAAGAACACGGCCCGGGTGGGCACCGACAGCGCCTGCTCCCACTGGTCCAGATCCTCGCCGTCCACGAAGACCGTCTCCACGCCGAAGCGCGGCAGGATCTCGTTGCACACCACGAAGCAGGAACCGAACAGGCTACGCGCCGCCACCAGGCGGTCACCGTTGCCGACCACCGCGGCGAGCGCGGTGAACACCGCGGACATGCCGCTGGCCGTCGCGAACGCGGCCTCGGCGCCGTCCATCAGGCGCAGCCGCTCCTCGAACATGGCGACCGTCGGATTGCCGTAGCGCGAGTAGACGAAATGCTCGACATCACCGGTGAAGGAGGCTTCCGCCGCCTCGGCGCTCTCGAACACGAAGCCCGAGTTGAGGAACAACGCCTCCGAGGTCTCCTCGAAACCCGAACGGCGGGTGCCGCCGCGCACGCTGATCGTCGCGGGACCGACGCCGTCGGGAAGCGGCTTGTCGAACGAGCCACCAGAGATCATGACTGCCTCCAATCAGAGCGAGGTAGGTATCCGGCGGACGCGCTCACGACTGCCGCCACGGCAGCCCGTCGGCCCGCCAGCCGGTCCGGCCGCGATGCCCCTGCGCGTCCAGCGCACCTTCGAAACCCTCGACGACATTGAAGGAAGGCGTGAATCCGGCGGCGGTGGCGGCCGTGGCCGCACCGATCGACCGCTGCCCGGAACGGCAGATGAAGATGACCGGCGCCGCCGAGTCCGCGTTCCGGTCGGCCAGCGCCTGCTTCAGCTGGTCCCCGAACCGCGCGTTCGGCGTGCCCGTGGTGTCGACCCACTCGATCAGCGCGGTCGGCCGCCCGATGCCGCTGGTGTCGGGTACCCCGACGAACCGCCATTCGGCTTCGGTGCGGACATCGACCAGTACCGCGTCGGGATTGTCGCGCAACAGCTCCCACGCCTGCTCCGGCGTGATGTCACCTGCGTAGCTCACTTCGAACCTCCTGTGAATCCGCACTTGCCGCACCCGTTTTCGGTGCGAGGCCAGGTCGTCACCCGGAGCACCCCACCGCGGAGGAGGGTTGCCGACCAGCGAGCCGGGGCTTGACGCTGGTACTCATGACCTGGGAGAAGATTGCCCGGATTCGGGCCCGGCTGTCAAACGCCTGCTCACTATCCGGAATTGCAGACGACCCAGGTACCGGCGTTCTTGGTGAAATGCCAGGTGGTGGTGTCCTCGCGGTCACCGGTGCGGAAGGTGACCTGGGCGGTCGCCTTGTCGCCGTCCAGGGCCGGATCGGTGAGCCCCTCGAATTCGAAGGTTCTGCCGGTCCCACCGGGGACATGCAGGGGAGAACGGTTCTCGTCGAAGTCCGGGCAGGCCGCGCCCGCCTTGGGAGTGTCGGTGCCGCTGCGGGATTGGATGAAGCCGCGGGCCGCGAGGGACAATCGATCCGAATCTGTGACATTCTTCTCAGCCGGCGACACCAGGGCCGCGATCAGGATGCCGAGGATGACCAGCAGAATCAGGGTCGCGGCGGTCAGGAACGGCCACATCGCGCGTTTATCGGTCTGGTCGATCCGGACCTGCTGCTCCTCCACATCGCTCATGGCTAGATCATGCCTGGTCGACGCGGGTCTCTGGCCGCCGGGATGGGAGTACGCGGAAGTGGGCCGCGGCGTCACCGATAGAATCAACCGAATTGCCCGCGCGCGAGCGGGAATAGCCACACCACGCAGCAACGCTGCAGCGTCGGGGGTTCCAGGACGGCACCACCCGAGGCCCAGGGCGTCAACTTAGCCTAAGCTAAGACCGACGGCTGAGACCGACCGCCAAGTAGATTTTCGACCATAAGGGTGCGCGTAAGAATGACCGAACAGAGTGCAGCGACCCGCCCGCTACGCATTGCGATCGTGGGCGCGGGCCCGGCCGGCATCTACGCGGCCGACGCGTTGATGAAGTCCGACAGCCCCGCCGGTTTCGATGGAGTGAGCATCGACCTGTACGAGCGCATGCCCGCGCCGTTCGGTCTGATCCGCTACGGCGTCGCCCCCGACCACCCGCGCATCAAGGGCATCATCACCGCCCTGCACAAGGTGCTCGACAAGCCGCAGGTGCGCCTGCTCGGCAATATCGACTACGGCGTCGACATCACCCTGGACGACCTGCAGCAGTTCTACGACGCGGTCATCTTCTCCACCGGCGCCAACGCCGACCGGGCCCTGGAGATCAAGGGCATCGAACTCGACGGCTCCTACGGCGCCGCGGACTTCGTGTCCTGGTACGACGGACATCCCGACGTGCCGCGCGAATGGCCCCTGGACGCGAAGAAGGTCGCCGTGCTCGGCGTCGGCAATGTCGCCCTGGACGTGGCCCGCGTGCTCGCCAAGACCGGCGACGAACTGCTGCCGACGGAGATCCCGCCGAACGTCTACGAGGGCCTCAAGGGCAACCAGGCCCTCGAGGTGCACGTGTTCGGCCGCCGCGGTCCCGCCCAGGCCAAGTTCACCCCCCTCGAACTGCGCGAACTCGATCACTCGCCGACCATCGAAGTCATCGTCGATCCCGAGGACATCGACTACGACGAGGGCTCCGAGGCCGCGCGCCGGCACTCCAAGCAGGTCGACATGATCTGCAATACGTTGGAGCAGTGGGCCATTCGCGATGTCGGCGAGCGCCCGCACAAGCTGTTCCTGCACTTCTTCGAATCCCCCGCCGAGGTCGTCGGTGACGCCGACGGCAAGGTCGTGGGCCTGCGCACCGAGCGCACCGCCCTCGACGGCACCGGAAACTGCAAGGGCACCGGCGAATTCAAGGACTGGGACGTGCAGGCCGTGTACCGCGCGGTCGGCTACCTGTCGCAGAACATCCCGGCCCTGCCGTTCGACGAACAGGCCGGCACCGTGCCCAACGAGGCCGGTCGCGTGCTGGTGAACGAGGACGCCGACGGCAAGGATCGCTACCTGTCGGCAACCTATGTCACCGGTTGGATCAAGCGCGGACCCGTCGGCCTCATCGGCCACACCAAGGGCGACGCCAACGAGACCATCGCCTGCCTGCTCGACGATGTCGACGGCTTCACCCCCGCCGCCAAGCCGGAACTGGACGCCGTGACCGGCTTCCTCGAGGAGAAGGGCATCCCCTTCACCACCTGGGCCGGCTGGTACCGCCTCGACGCCCACGAGCGGGCGCTGGGCGAGCCGCAGGGCCGCGAACGGGTCAAGGTCGTCGAACGTGACGAGATGCTCGCCGCCAGTGAACCCGATAAAGTCGGAAACTAGTCCGACCTGGCACGAGTTCATCAGGCGGACAAGGTAATCCACACTTGTCACCGTTCTGAGGCATGCTGATCACGTGTTCGATGCCCATGTCCACCTCATCGATCCGCGGTTCCCGCTGATCGAGAACGAGGGCTACCTGCCCGACCCGTACACCATCGCCGACTATCGCAAGCGCATGTCCCGCTTCGATATCGACGGTGGTGCGGTGGTCAGCGGGTCCTTCCAAGGCTTCGACCAGGACTTCATGCGCGCCGCCCTCACCGAACTCGGCGCGGGCTGGGTGGGCGTCACCATGCTGCGGGAGGACGCCGCCGACGCGGAGATCCTCGAACTGAACCGGGCCGGCGTGCGCGCCCTCCGGTTCAACCTCAAACGCGCCGGCGGGGACATCGTCGGACTCACCATGCTCGCCCTGCGCGCCTACGAGCTCGCGGGCTGGCATGTGGAGCTGTACATCGACGGCTCCATGCTCGGGTCGCTGGAACCGGTCATCACCAAACTGCCGGTGCTGTCCATCGACCACATGGGCATGAGCGACGACTGCCTGCCCTACCTGCTCAACCTCGTCGACCGCGGCGCGAAGGTGAAGGCCTCCGGGTTCGGGCGGGTATCCATGAACGTCGGCACGGCGCTGCGCAAGATCCACGCCGTGAATCCCGAGGCCCTCATGTTCGGCTCCGACCTGCCCGGCACCCGGGCCGGACGGCCCTTCCTGGACCGGGACATCGACACCATCGCGGACGCGGTCGGCGACGATCTGCACCGGATCCTCGAGGACAATGCGCGGGCCTTCTACCGGCTGCCCGCCAAGCAGCGCCCGTCCCAGGATCCCGGTCCCACCCTGCAACTCCCCGTCTCGCAATCCCCGACCCTGCGCATTCCGCGCTCGCAGCTACCCAAGTCGCCGCCGGACACGCTGCCGCTGCCGATCATCGACCGCTGAGCGTTTCGGGCATCGATGTGAGCATCGCGGCCATGGAAACGCTCACGTCGCATTCCTAGCGTTGTAGCGGACGGCGAGCACCTCGCCGCGCAGACCACAGATCGGATCAGCGATGACCCTCGAAATCGGCGTAATCCTCCCGACTTCCACACCCGACCCCCAGCGGCCCATCCTCGGCGACGTGCGCGCGGCGGCCCGGCTCGCCGAACAGCTCGAACTCGAATCCGTCTGGTCCACAGACCATCTCATCGCCAGCGCGCCCATGCTGGACAGCACCGTCACCCTCGCGACCGCGGCGGCCGTCACCGACCGCATCCGGATCGGCTACAACGTCATGCTGCTCGCGCTGCGCCCGGTGGCGTGGGCGGCCAAGCAGATCGCCTCCCTGCAGTACGTGTCGGGCGACCGCCTGCTGCTGGGCGTCGGCACCGGCAATCCGGCGCACGGCGATATCGGCTGGCGCGCAGCGGGAGTCACCTTCACCGGCCGCGGCACCCGCACCGACGAGGCGCTACGCGTCCTCCCCGGCCTGATCACCGGCGTCCCGACCCTGGTGAACGGCGTCGAAGCCACCCTGAGCCCCGCCGCCACCATGCCGCCGATCCTGGTCGCGGGCAATGGAACCCGCGCCCGCCGCCGCGCCGCCGAGTTCGCCACGGGCTGGCTCACCATCGCTCCCGACCTCGCCACCCTGCCCGCCGAACTGAGCGAACTGGCCATCCTGGCAAAGGAATTCGACCGCCCCGCCCCCACCGTGACCGTGGTGGCCCCGGCGCTTCCCGCCGACCTCCACGCAGCCGCGGACATACTCGCCGCCCACCGCGAGGCCGGAGTCGAACGCGTCATCCTCGCCCCCACAAGCCCCGACTGGCAGTCCGACTATCAGCGCGCCGCCGAGCTGCGCACCACCCTCTGATTCACGCCACGGTCCGGGCTCCGGCTGGGGTCGGGGGCTTGCCCCGCGGCAGCTGCGGGGAGTTATTGTCATAGCGTCAACACCGGGGGTGAGCCGGTGGGCACTGGGATCGACGATGAACCGAGGTAGGGCGTGAGCACTCCATCCACCGCCAAGCAGGGCCCGCTCGCGGGTATTCGAGTTGTCGAACTGGCCGGTATCGGGCCCGGGCCGCACGCGGCGCTACTGCTCGCCGATCTCGGCGCCGACGTGGTGCGGGTGCAGCGGCCGGGACAGTTCCCCGGGTTCATGGAACGGCCGCAGTGGCGGGGACGCACCATCGTCGAGGCCAACCTGAAGGATCCGGCGGACATCGAGAAGGTCCTGGGACTGGTCGAGAAGGCCGATGTGCTGCTGGAAGGGTTCCGGCCGGGCGTCACCGAGCGTATGGGGCTGGGTCCCGACGCCGCGCTGGAACGGAATCCGCGGCTCGTCTACGGGCGGATGACCGGGTGGGGCCAGTACGGCCCGCTGTCCGATCGCGCCGGGCACGACATCAACTACATCTCGCTGACCGGTGTGCTGAATGCCATCGGCCGCAAGGGCGAACGACCGGTGCCGCCGCTGAACATGGTGGGCGACTTCGGTGGCGGGTCCATGTTCCTGGTCTTCGGCGTGCTCGCCGCCCTGGTGGAACGGCAGACGTCCGGTAAGGGCCAGGTCATCGATGCCGCCATGATCGATGGCGCGCTTGCCCTCTCGCACATGATCTGGGGCATGAAGGGCATGGGCCTGTGGTCCGATGAACGCGGCACCAACCTGCTCGACACCGGCATGGCCTTCTACGACACCTACGAGACCGCCGACGGCAAGTACATGGCCGTGGGCTGCATCGAACCGCAGTTCTACGCGGAATTCCTGCGCGGCCTGGAGATTTCACCCGAGGGGCTGCCGCACCAGATCGATCCCGCGGGCCAGGACCAGCTGCGCAAGCTGTTCGCGGACAAGTTCAAGACCAAGACCCGCGACGAGTGGTGGGCCGTCTTCGAGAACACCGACGCCTGCACCACGCCCGTGCTGACCTTCACCGAGGCGGAACAGAACCCGCACATCCAGGCCCGCACCGGCCTCCTCGAGATCGACGGTGTGGTCCAGCACGCTCCGGCGCCGCGCTTCTCGCGCACGCCGGGCGGCATCCCCACCCCACCGCCGAACGCCGGCACGCCGATCGAACAGGTCTGGGCGGACTGACCTTTCACGGACAGCCGAACGCCCCCGGTGGAATTCCGCCGGGGGCGTTGACTTTTCCGATGCTGCGGACGCTCGGTCCTGCGCCGGCGTCGAATTACGGCGCGACGAGCTGGATGTCGAGTTCGATGGTGATCTTGTCGCTCAGCATGGCGTTCGGCAGACCGGGGGCCACCTCGAACTCGCTGCGCTTGATGGTGCCGGTGGCGTTGAAGCCGGCGTGCTCCTTGTTGTCCTGCGGGAAGACCTGCACACCGCCCCACTCGACGTCGAGGGTGACGGGCTTGGTGATGCCGCCGATGGTGGCCTCGCCGGTGACCTCGAACTCCTCGGCCAGCGCGATCGGCTCCGGGACGCGGAAGGTCAGGTGCGGGCGGTTGGCGACATCGAGGATGTCGGCGCTGCGGACGTGGCCGTCGCGCGCCTCGTTGCCGGTGTCGAAGGAGTCGAAGTAGATGGTGGCCTCGATGGCCGCCTCGCCGGCCTCGTTGACCACGAAGCCGGTCTCGAAGCGGTTGAAGCGGCCGCGGACCTTGGAGATGCCCAGGTGCTTGACGGTGAAGTTCACCGAGGAGTGGGCAGCGTCGAGGGTCCAGGCGCCGGGGGCGAGGGTGGTCTGCTCGGAAGTCGTCATGCCATGAAGACTAAGTGGACTCCGGTCCGCTTAGCCACACCTTCTTTATCCGGGGACTGGGAGGGCGCGGATAAGAAAACTAGGACCAGGCACTATGGAGAGGTGTCAAGATCCGAATTCGCCGAGTTCCTCATCGCCCGCCGGGCCCAGCTGCAGCCCGAGGACGTGGGACTTCCCGCCGGACGGCGACGCCGCACCCCCGGACTGCGCCGCGAAGAGGTCGCCGCGCTCGCCGGCGTGAGCGCGGACTACCTCGCCCGGCTCGAACAAGGCCGCGACAGCAATCCCTCCAGCGCGGTCCTGGCCGCCATCGCCGACGCCCTGCAACTCAACGAGATCGAGAAGCACCACTTCGGCATCCTCGCGCTCAGCCTCGACCAGAAACAGACCTGCCCGGCCAGCGGACAGGCCCGCGAACAGGTCACCGACACCCTGCAAGCCGTCATCGACGCCCTGCACCCGACACCCGCCTTCGTCATCGGCCGCTGGCAGAACCTGCTCGCCTGGAACCCGTCCTGGCACGACTTCGCCGCCCCCCTCGGCCTTTTCGACGAGGAAGCCCACGGCAACTTCGCGATCTACATGTTCGCGCATCCGAACGCCCGGAAATGGTTCCTCGACTGGGCGGGCGCCGCCGACATGGTGACCTCCGCGCTGCGCGCCGCCATCACCCGGTTCCCCGACGACGCGTCGCTGACCCAGGTCATCACCGCGCTGCAGCCGTACCCGGAATTCGATCGGCGCTGGCGCGAACACCGGGTCACCGACTACCGGTCGCTGAAACTACGCATCGCGCACCCGCAGCGCGGCGAGGTGGAGATCGAGGTCGAGACCCTGGATCCGGCCGCCGACCAGACCGTCATGGTGTGGCTGATCGACCGCCAAGCGGTCCGCGCACCCGGATTGCGGCTGGTCAACGAATAAAAGTTGCGGGCGGTCAACCCATGATCGCCCGCGGTCCGGAGCGTTTCGTTCCCACCGCTCACGACCCGCGAGGGCTCTACAGTTGTTCCCATGGTTCGGAATTGGCCGATCGTCGAGCGTGAGCACGAACTCGAAACGATCAGGTCGGCGCTGACCGGCGGCGCCGTCGTCGGAGCAGTCCTCACCGGCGACGCGGGGGTCGGGAAGACCACACTGGCCCGGCAGGCCACCGCCTCGGTCGGCGGCCACATCCGATGGGTCGCGGGCACCGAATCCGCCCGCTCCATCCCACTCGGCGTGTTCGCGCACATGGTCGGCGTGTACACCGCACACGACCCGGTCACCTTCATGGCCGCCGCCCGCGAAGCACTGCTCGCCGACGGGCACACCATCATCGGCGTCGACGACGCGCACCTGCTCGACCAGCTCTCCGCCACCCTGCTGCTGCAACTCGCCATCGACAAGGCCGCGCACATCGTGTGCACCGTGCGCAGCGGCGTCCCCGTACCCGACGCGGTCACCTCGCTGTGGAAGGACGGGCATCTACTCCGGCTCGACCTGTCCCCGTTCACCCAGCGGCAGAGCGTCGAACTGGTGGAATCCATGCTCGGCGGGCAGCTGGAAGGCTTCACCGCCAACCTCATGTGGGAATCCTCCGGCGGGAACGCGCTTTTCCTCCGGCATCTCGTCGAAGGCGCGCTGGAAGCGGGCACGCTGCGGCAGGTCAACGGGGTGTGGCAGTTGCGCGGGCGCGCGGCCGTCACCTCGGAACTGGCTGCGCTGCTGGAGGATCGGGTCGAGCAGATGCCCGAACCCGTACTGCGGGTACTGGAACTGCTCACCTTCTGCGAACCCATCGACCTGGACGTGCTGTCCGAGATCGCGGGCGAGGAGGCGGTCGAAGCGGCCGAATCACGCGGGCTCATCCGGATTGTCGAGCACAGCCATCAGCTGCTGGTGCGATACAACCATCCCCTGTTCGGGGAGGTGATCCGGCGGCGGCTGGGCATCGCGTCGGCGCGACGACTGCGCGGGCGGTTGTATTCGGCATTGAAGGAACGGCCCGTGCACTCCGCGTCCGATCGGATCCGGCTGGCCGAATTGGCTTTGGACAGTGACCGATCCGCCGATCTGGAACTGTTCGAGGCGGCGGCGAGCGATGCCATCGGGCTGGCGAATCTGCCACTGGGAGAACGCTTCGCGCGTGCGGCCGTGGAACGCCGGGGCGGGGTCGAGGCGGCGGATCTGCTCGCGCGGGCACTGCTGTGGCAAGGGCATCGCATCGAGGCCGAACGCACCCTCGCCGGGTTCGATCCGGACCAGTTGAACGAGGTGCAGCTGGCTCGCTGGGGCAGCACGCGAGTGTCGAATCTGTTGTGGTCCATGGGCGATGCCGATCGCGCCGACGAAGTACTGGAGTCGGTGCGCAGCCGGGTACAGCATCCGAAGGTGATCGCCACCCTCGACGGGCTGGCCTCCGCCTGCGCCGTCAACGAGAACAAGCTCGACGAGGCCTTCGCGCTCGCCGAACCCGTCATGGCGGCCGACGGCGCGCCACCGTGGGCGGTGTGGTGGGCGGCCTTCGGCGGCGGACTCGCCCTCGCGCTCATGGGACGCGGGGACGCGGCCCGGCAGTACGCGGACCGCGGGCACGCGGTCGAATCGCATATCGACGGGCTCAACCAGTTCATGTCCACGCACGCGGAAGTACTCGCGCTCACCTTCACCGGCGACCTCACGGCCGCACGGCGTTGCGCCAGCAGCCCTTACGCGTACTCGTCACCCGGGCAGTACCTGGCTTGGGGCATGAGCAAGATCCTGCAAGGGACCGTCGACGTGGCGGAAGGGCATTTCCCGCAGGGCATCGACAATCTGGAACAGGCGCTCGCCGCCCTCACCACCGAGGGCGCGGCGGCCTGGATGTTCCCCGCGAGACTCCGCCTGGCCGAAGCGTATTCGGCGCTCGGGCGTGCGGGCGACGCCGCCGAATCCATTGCCGCCGCCATCGAACGCGGCGGCCGGCACAGTGCCGTCTACGAACCCATGCTGGAGATCGCCAAATCCTGGCAGGCCGCCGCGGAAGGCACTGCCACACCGGCCATCCGGCTCGCCCTGGGCGCGGCCGACGCTGCCGCACGCTCCCACCAGCACGCCATCGAAGCCATGGCACTGCACACCGCGGCCCGCTTCGGCGACCACAGCGTCGCGGGCCGGCTCGCCGACCTCGCCGCCCGGGTGGACGGGCGGCTCGTCCAAGCCCAGGCCCGGCACGCGGTCGCGGTGACGGCACACGACGGACCCGGATTGGACGCCGCCGCAGCCGAATTCGAGGCCATCGGCGTCCTGCTCTCCGCCGCCGACGCCGCCGCCCAAGCCGCCTCCGCCCACGAACGCGCGGGCGACCGCCGCCGCCTGCTCGAATCCGCCGCCACCGCAAACCGTTTGGCGGCGGCCTGCGGCGGAGCCAGCACCCCCGCCCTCCGCGAATCCGCTCAGCCCCTCCCCCTGACCTCCCGCGAACGCGAGATCGCCAACTTGGTGGTCGCCGGCCTCTCCAACCGCCAGATAGCCGACCGGTTGACGGTCTCGGTCCGCACCGTCGAGGGCCACCTCTACCGCGCCTGCATCAAACTCGACGTCACCGATCGCGAGGCCCTCGCCGAATTGATGCGCAGTGGGTCATCTTCCGGCAAACCAGAGAACTGACCCGCAAATCCGAGAACTGACCAGCCGAACCCCACTGATCAGCATCTACCGATGCGCTGTGTTATTCGTCTCACTCCCCAACGTCCAGTGAATGATTCACCAGCCCAGTCCTGGAACTCACAGCATCCCATCAGTTAACATCCCCGCCGAGCGGCCGTTCCGGCCCACACCGAACGGCCACACCCGGCCGTGGGGGACAGTTCCAATCTGATGAGGGTGGTGTATCGACGTGACCCGTCGGCATCGACAACTGAATTCCAGCGCGGCCCGCCGCGCCATCGTCGTAGGCGCCATCCCACTGGCCCTCGCAGTGGCCTGCTCCACCTCCACGGACCCCCAGTCCGCCACCACCCCCTCGGCAAGCCCGACCTCCCAGCCGACCCCCGGCGCGCAAGCTCCCGGCACCACAGCCCCCGGCGCGACCACCATCCCCGGCAACGGCTCCCAGCCGTCCGCAGGCCGGCCCGGCGCAGCCGCCCAACCCGGCCTCCCGAGCACCGACAACCTCATCGCCCCCGGTGCCCCCCGCTCCTCCCAGCCCGGCGTAGTGGCCCCCGCAACAGACAACGGCCCCCGCCCCGGCCCGGTCCAGCCCGGCGTCACCACCCCGAACCGCCCCCCGGTGACCCAGCCCGACTACCCGGTCCCCGCCAACTTCCGCCCCATCCCGGCCCCGGGCTCCGACGCAGCTCCCGCAGTGAACTTCCAGGACCTGCACGCCCCCACCCCGGTCACCCCGGTCCTCCCGATCGCTCCCCCGCCGCGGACCCTCCGTATCGGTGACTTCACTACGCCCGCACCGGACCAGGTCCCGAACGATGTCCTCGACGGCGTCAACGGCGTTGCCGCGAATGTCGAGGCCGGATTCGCGACCGGGCTGAACTCTGTGGGCATCAACCCCAGCCGCTCGGACAAGATCGCCGCCGGAACCTTGGGCGGTGCGGCCATCGGCGCCGGAATCGGCGCCGTCGGGCTCGGTGTTCCGGTCGCCGTCGGGGGCGCCGTGGTCGGCGGTGTCGCGGGCGCGGGTATCGGCGCGCTGGTCGGCGCAGGAGTCGGCTCCATCGGCGGAATCGCCGTAGCACCGTGGCTCGCCCCGATCGACGTGGCCGGCGGCGCCCTCGGCGGCGCCCTGATCGGCGCGGGTGTCGGCGCTGCCGCGGGTGCTGCTGTCGCAGGTATTCCGGCGGCCGTTGTCGGCGGCGTCGGCGGCGGTGCAGCAGGCGCCGCAATCGGCGGCTTCCTCGGCGCCGCGCTCTGACCGACATACACCCACGCGAGAGGAACACAGAAGTGCAGATGAGGAAATCGCTTCGTGCAGCGGCTATTACGGGAACCGTCGCCGCATGTGCCGCACTGGCTGCAGGTACGGCGTCGGCAACTCCGCCCGTGAAGACCCCCGAGCCGGGTGGCGTGATCCGGATCGACCTGGCTCCTGGCGAATCGTGGAGTTGCGGCGGCTGGAGCTTGCAACCGCCGTTCGTCGCCTCGGCACCGAATTTCGGATTCGCACAGGGTGGCCCCCTATACATGCAGTTCACGCCGGGCGCAGATGTCTGGGTGTTCTGCACCGGCAGCGGGCTGCCCATCTACGACTGGAGTTCGATCATCAAGGCGGGCGAGTAGTGCGCCATCTGGCACAGATGACCGCTACCGGGGCATGATCGCCACGTTCGGCGCTCTCGCCACGCAGACCGCGCCGGAGTCGGATCTGGGTGGCACAATCCGGATCGGTACGGCGCCTGGGGAATTCGGGCTGCCGATCGAGTACCTCGAGATCGGCGCAATGGGTCAGTAGTTCGCCGCTGCGGATCGTCGTCGAGCGTCCACGCCAATGGGATTGGTGTGGACGCTTTTTCGTTCGAGTGGGTTAGAAGAGGGTGGGTTCGCCGAAGCCGGGGGTGCGTTCTATTTCGAGGAGGCGTTGTTTGGTGGTGAGGCCGCCTGGGGCGGAGAAGCCGTGGAGGGCGTGGTCGGCGGCTAGGACTCGGTGGCAGGGGATTATCAGGGGGATGGGGTTACGGCCTAGGGATTGGCCTACTGCTTGGGAGCCGTGGGGGGCGCCTATGCGGGTGGCTACTGCGCCGTAGTTGAGGGTGTGGCCCGGGGGGATCGCTCGGGTTACCTCGTAGACGGCTCGGTCGAAATCGTTGAACTGGGTGGTGTTCAAGGGGATCCAGTGAAGGTCGTCGAGGTCGCCGGCCAGGTGGGCGCGGATGCTGGTGATGACCTTTGCGATTTCGTCGGTGGGGGTGGCTTCGGAGAGGTCTACGAGGCGGTGGCGGCGCAGGATGTGGGAGAGGGTGGCGGCCGGGTCCGGCTCGGGGAGGGCGAAGCGGAGGACGCCGGACAGGCCCCAGGCTATGGCGCAGGAGCCGATCGCGGTGTCGAAGAGGGCTGCCGAGGCTAGCGGGCGGGCCGGGGCGGACATGGAGTCAGTGTGCCTCAGGGGTACGACAACTTTCTGGCGGGAAAACGTCGTCCATTCCGGATCACCGGGGTCCAGTTGGTTAGAACTGGACTGATTCGCCGCGGCAGGGGATCTCGTCCAGGCGGGCGAGGGGGCGGGGCTTGGTGACGCGAGATTGGGCCGGGCGGTCGGGGTAGGGGGTTTCGAGGCGGGCGTGGATGGCGGCGAGGTCCGAATATTGGCGTGCCGCATCGTATTCCGCGACTGACCAGTCCGACATGGGGGCGTGCGGGCGGTAGCGCTCCAGCATGCGACCCCAGCGTTCACCCGGGGTCGGGGCGAAAACGTAGACGAGGCCGGCGAAACCGGCGACGATCACGAGGGAGACGAGCAATGAGAGCATGATTCCATAGTCGGCTTGGCTGGACTTGAAATAAATATCCAGTGCCTGGATACTGGCCTGTATGGCGACACGAGTGATCGGCGCGGCCAGCCTCACGCGCGACCTGGGACGGTGGCGGCACGACGAGCCCGGCGCGGCCGACAATGCCAAACGACCCACCCGCCCCGCGTACGTGGCCCTCGCCGAAAGCATCCGGCTCCTCATCCACGACGGCCGCGCCCCACTCGGCGTCGCGCTCCCCAGCGAACGGGACCTGGCCACCAGCCTCGCGGTCAGCCGCACCACCGTCACCTCCGCGTACACGCTGCTGCGCGAACACGGCTACCTGATCAGCCGGCAGGGCTCCCGCAGTACCGTCGCGCTCCCGCCGAACGTGGTGCACGACGGCTCCAAGCCCGCCCGCAGCATTCTCGCCATGATGGCGCAGCCCGAACTGCCCACCATCGACATGACGTACGCCGCCATGACCGCGCCCCTGGAACTCGAGGACGCGTATTCCGCTGCCCTGCAAGGCCTCCCGACCTACCTGGGCACGCACGGCATGGACCCGGTCGGCGTGCTGATCCTGCGGGAAGCCCTGGCGCGCAGGTACACCGAACGCGGCCTGCCCACCGAACCCGACCAGATCCTCATCACCCTCGGCGCACAGCACGGCCTGCGCCTGCTGCTCAACGTCCTCACCACACCCGCGGAACGCGTGCTCATCGAACACCCCACCTACCCGAACGCCATCGAAGCCATCCGCGATGTGGGCGCGCGACCGGTGCCGGTGCCGATGCGCCCCGACGGCTGGGACCTGGACGGAATCCGCAGTGCCGCACGGCAGACCGCCGCCAGCGCCGCCTACCTGATCCCCGACTTCAACAATCCCACCGGCCTGCTGCTGGACGCCGAGGGCCGCGCCGAACTGGCCGCCATCGCCCGCGATACCCGCATGACGGTGATCGTCGACGAATCCATGGTCGATCTGGACCTCACCGACCGCGAATCCGTGCCGCCCGTAGCGGCTTTCGCGCGCGGCTCGGAGATCGTGACCATCGGTTCGGCGTCCAAGTCGTTCTGGGGTGGCCTGCGGGTCGGCTGGGTGCGCGCCAATCAACCGCTCATCACCAAGCTGCTGGGCACGCGATCGACGGTCGACCTCGGCACGCCGATCATGGATCAGCTGGCCACCGTGCACCTGCTGCAGAACGCGGAACCGATCCTCACCCGGCGCCGGGAGCAACTGCGCGCCCGCCGCACCACCCTGACCGAAGCGCTCGCGGAGGAACTGCCCGACTGGCACATCAACCCGAGCGCGGGCGGCATGTCCCTGTGGGTGCAACTGCCCGCCCCGGTCTCCACCGCACTCGCCGCGACAGCGCCCAACCACGGCGTATTGCTCGCCGCCGGACCACGTTTCGGCGTACAGGGCGCCTTCGAACGCTTCATCCGGCTCCCCTTCACCCACGAAGAACCCGACCTGCGGGTAGCAGTGAAGTCGATCGCCGCCACCTACGCGGCCCTCACCCCACGCGCCGCCGACCCATTGGCCCCGCTCACGCCGCTCTACTAATCGACCCCCGCTAGAAAACTCTTCGCCCCTCTATGAAAATTCATAGAGGGGCGAAGACTAGACACGACGTCCGATTCAGAACAGTGACAACTGATTTCGCGCCGACCCGGGTAACTCACCGGGTACGGCCAAAATCGGTTCGGCACCCAACCGCCGGCACGGGTGCCCAACGCCAACGGCTCTCAGCCGCCCGCTAAAGGCCCGGAGAGGCGGGAATGATGTCGTGGCGCACGATGGTCTGGTCGCGGCCCGGGCCGACGCCGATGCACGAGATCCGCGCGCCGGAAAGCTCTTCCAGCCGCTTCACGTATGCCTGCGCGTTGGCGGGCAGGTCCTCGAAGGTGCGCGCCCCGGAGATGTCCTCCCACCAGCCCGGCATCTCCTCGTAAATGGGCTTGGCGTGGTGGAATTCGGTCTGCGTGGTCGGCATCTGCTCGACACGTTCGCCGTCGATCTCGTAGGCGACGCAGATCGGGACGGTGTCCAGGCTGGAGAGCACGTCCAGCTTGGTGAGGAAGTAGTCGGTGATGCCGTTGACGCGCGTCGCGTAGCGGGCGATCACGGCGTCGAACCAGCCGGTGCGGCGGGCGCGGCCGGTGGTGACGCCGACCTCGCCGCCGGTCTTGGCCAGGTAGGTGCCCGACTCGTCGAACAGTTCGGTCGGGAACGGGCCGGAGCCGACACGCGTGGTGTAGGCCTTCAGGATGCCGAGCACGACCCCGATCTTGTTGGGGCCCACGCCCGCACCCACGGCCGCGCCGCCGGCGGTCGGGTTGGAGGAGGTGACGTACGGGTAGGTGCCGTGGTCGACGTCCAGCAGGGTGCCCTGCGAACCCTCCAGCAGCACGATCTCGTCGCGTTCCAGGGCCTCGTTGAGCAGCAGCCGGCTGTCGGCGATGCGGTGCTTGAAGCCCTCGGCCTTCTCCAGCACCTCGTCCACCACCTGCTGCGGGTCCAGCGCGCGGCGGTTGTAGATCTTGACCAGCACCTGGTTCTTGAATTCCAGTGCGGCCTCGACCTTCTGGGTGAGGATCTTCTCGTCCAGCACGTCCGCGACCCGGACGCCGACACGGGCCACCTTGTCCTGGTAGCAGGGGCCGATACCGCGGCCGGTGGTGCCGATCTTCTTGTTGCCGAGGAAGCGCTCGGTGACCTTATCGATGGCCACGTGGTACGGCATGATCAGATGCGCGTCCGCGGAGAGCAGCAGGCGGGAGGTGTCCACACCGCGCTCCTCCAGACCGGCGAGTTCGGCGAGCAGCACGCCCGGATCCACCACCACGCCATTGCCGATGACGTTGGTCACACCGGGCGTGAGGATGCCGGACGGGATCAGATGCAGCGCAAAACTCTCGCCATTGGGCAGGACCACGGTGTGACCCGCGTTGTTGCCGCCCTGGTAGCGGACAACCCACTGGACCCTGTCACCGAGCAGATCGGTCGCTTTGCCCTTGCCCTCGTCGCCCCACTGGGCGCCGATCAGCACGATTGCCGGCATTTCGAAGTCTCCTACGGGTTCGACACGCAGCACTCGCGATGCTGCAGCTACCCGCCATCAGAAGGCGGTGGCCGGAGGCACAGTCTAGTGGATGCCCGCATACCCCCTGGTGTGCGGTCCGGCCCCCGAGCAACCCGACGTAACGGATAGGCGGCGAGACCAGCGTGGCTAATGAGACGGGGCTATGGTGGCACGGGGAGACGGACCGGCGGGGGTCCACCGGAACTACAGCGAGGCTATTGGTGTTGTTGTCAGGTCAGAGGAGGGTGTTCGGCAGTTGAGTACCCATGTTCTCCGCTGCGACGGCGCGCCGGTACCCATCGCGCTGGCCTCACTACCCACCACTCAGACCTCGGCCATCCCGGAATCCTCGACACTCGACGAACTCCTGCCGGTGATGGCCGCCGACAGCCTGCCGCGGCTCATCGTGCTCGGTGAGGATGCCGGACTGGCCGCCGTGCTCACCCATCTGCTGCGCACCGAACGACTCGGCGTCGAACTCGGGTATGTGCCGGTCGACCGCACCTACGGGTCCCGCGCCTACGAGACCGGCACCGGATCGGCCGCCGCCAAGCGCGCGCTGGAAGGGAAGGCGCAGGAGACGCCGCTCGTCCGGGACGATACCGGCAGCGTGCTCATCGGCCGCGCCACCATCGTGGGCGAGCGCGGGCAGAAGCTCGAGGGCGAGGCCTACGTCGACGACACGCGACTGTTCACCGGAAAGGTCGCGGCCCTGCACATTTCACCCATGCTGGAGCTGCCGGGCCTGCAGGCGACCGTGCAGCGCGGACTGCGGAAACGCCGGTGGATCGAGGGCCGTGCGCTGCAATTGGGTACCAGCGGTGCGATTGTCACGCGGGACGGCATCACCGCCGATCGGATCGTGAAGCGCTCCACGTTCTATCGACACCACGAGCCTTGGCTGCTGGTGCGGTGATCCGGCAGCAGAATGGTGGTGCGGCCGCAATCCGGCCGACCGGTCGGGTGCGAGGTTGCACCCCTCAGCCATGGGAGCCGCTGCCTTGAACTACCCCCGTGCGGTAGGCCGTACCTCGGGCGCCGTGCGCCCCAGCCCGATCTTCCTGCTGGTCGTGCTCGTCGCCGTGGGCGGCGGCGTGCTCGCCTGGAACAGCGACATCCATTCGCAGCAGGCCAAATTCGCGGTGTTCCTGATGGTGGTGGCGGGGTGGATCGTCTCGATCTGCCTGCACGAGTTCGCGCACGCGTACGTCGCGTACCGGGCCGGGGACCGGGAAGTGGAACTGCGCGGGTATCTGACTTTGAACCCGCTGAAATACAGTCACCCGCTGCTGTCGATCGCGCTGCCCATCCTGTTCATCGCCATCGGCGGCTTCGCGCTGCCGGGTGGCGCCGTGTACGTGCACTCGCACGGGATGCCGCCGCGTACCCAGCGGCTGCTGAGCGGGGCCGGACCGGCCGTGAACGCGGTGTGCGCGATCGTGCTGCTCGTGGTGGTGAGCCTGTTCGGCAGCTGGACTTCGCATCTGACGTTCTGGTCCGGGCTGAGTTATCTGGCGTTCCTGCAGATCATCGCGACCATCCTGAATCTGCTGCCGGTGCCGGGCACCGACGGGTACGGGATTCTGGAGCCCTCCCTGAGCTACGAGACACGCCGGTCGCTGGATCAGGTCAAGCCGTACGGCATGTTGCTCCTGTTCGCCCTGCTGATCGCGGTGCCGCCGGTGCGGGACGCCTTCTACGGCATCGTCAACGCCCTGTTCCAGCTGTCGGGTGTGCCGACGGCGTGGCGGGTGAACGGTGATGTGCTGACGCGCTTCTGGACATGAGATAGGGCCGGACTCCCCCCTCGCGAGCCCGGCCCTTACTCGAACGTTAGAGCCGGGCAGGCGAATCGACGCGAGTAGCGGACTACGCGAAGATCGGGCGGCGCTACTCGCATCAGTCGATCGGCGTCACATACGGGTGCGGGACCGTGGGCGGCAACAAGGCCATGGCGGACAGCCGGCGCACACCGCACACCTGCATGAGATCCACGACGATCGAACGCAACTGAGCGAAGACGACATGCGCGGAAATGCCCGCGCCGTCGACCAGATCCTTGGTGGCGGCCTTGCCGACCGAACGCAGGACACGGGTCGCCTCGGCGGCGTCGGGTTGCTCGCCCGGGTCGGCCAGCATCATCTTGCGCACCACTTCGATCGCCTGGCTCAGCTTTTCCACCTGCTGGATGAGGCGCGGGTCCAGGACCTCGTCGTCCTGGACCGAACTCAAGGCACGGCGCAACAGGACACGGGTATTGCGGACCGCATTGTCGAGCGGATCCGCGGTGGCACGCAAGCGTTCCAGGCGGGCGCGAGAGTTCCAGTACAGCGGGGAGATTCGAATGATCTCCTTACTGCCTTCGAGAGTGTTGCGCAGAGAATCGATGGGCGCCTGGGTCTTTCGGGCCGCATCCAACCCCGCCTTGATCTTCTCCGAGTCGTGTTCGAGCAGGCCGTCCGCGCCCTGCTGCAGCGCCTTCGCCATCACATCGAGAATGTCGGCCGCCTGCTGACGCGCGCGGCGCACCGGATGCAGCGGGATCGCCGCGACCACCACGATGCCGACCAGACCACCGACCAGCGCGTCGATCATGCGCAAACCGGAACCGCCGGTGCTGGGCGGGATCAGCGTCGCCACCAGGACCGCGGAACTGGCCGCCTGCATGGTGATCACCGGGCCGCCGTCCAGGAACACGGCCGTGCTCATGGCGATCACGACCAGCAGGCAGATCTGCCAGGTGCCGGTGCCGACCTGCGAGACGAACAGGTCACCGACACCGATGCCGAGCGCCACGCCGACGATCAACTCCACCGAGCGCCGCAATCGGGTACCGAACGACACGCCGATGGAGATCATGGCCGCGGTCGGCGCGAAGAACGGTCGCGGATGGCCGATGATCTCGTGCGCGATGGACCAGGCCAGCCCGGCGCCGACCGCGCACTGCACGATCGGCAGCAGCGAGGAACGCACCCGCCGGCCGGCATTGCGCATGCGGGCGATACTGCTGTCCTTGGCGGCGTCGAAGGTTTCGCCTAGACCACTGCTCAAATCGCGGGTCTCAGTCCAGGCCGAGCTCGGCGGCAGCGCGCGGATCGCAATCCTCGAGCAGGTCGAGGCAGCGGGCGTACTCCTCGGTCTCGCCGACGATGCGGGCCGCACGGGCCAGCGCGCCGACACTGCGCAGGAAGCCGCGGTTGGGTTCGTGGCTCCACGGGACCGGGCCGAAACCCTTCCAGCCATTGCGGCGCAACAGGTCCAGGCCGCGGTGGTAGCCGGTGCGGGCGAACGCGTACGCGGCGACGATGTCGTGATTGATCTCGTCACCCCCGCGTTCGAGGGCGGCCTCGGCGAGATACGCCCAGGCGATGGAGGCCGAAGGATGCGCCGCCGCGACCTGCACCGGGTCCCGGTTCTCGAGCAGCGCGTCCTCCGCGTCAGTGTTTTCGGGAAGCAAGACGGGCTGCGGTCCGAGCAGATCACCGAAGGAGGTCATGCCGATCATTCTGCACCGCCGCCCGGAATGCTCAGTAGGCTGACCGTCTGAATCACCAGTTCCGCCGAAGTGAGGGGTATGCGCGTGTCCGACTCGAAAGACGACCAGCAACGGCACAACCCGGCCGGCCGACCCGCCGAGCCCGCCGACGCTGCCCAGGACACCACCACCCCCGCCAACGCCACCTCCCCCACCGAAGTGATCCGCACCCCCGCCGAACCCACCGGCGACAGCGGATCCTCCAGCCCGACCGTCCCAGGCAGCACCAGCGGATCGGGCCCAGGCTTCGCCACCATCAACTACGACGCAGCCCAACCCACCACCCCCGGCGGCCCCACCGCCCGCATCCAAAACGCCAACCCCAACCGCCCAACCACCCCCCAATCCGCCGACGCCCCCACCCAAATCTTCGCAGTCCAGCCCAAACCCCCAACCCCACCCGCCTCCGACGCCACCACCCGCATCGACATGCGCCAAGCCGGCATCGGCCCGAGCGGCCCCGGTCAGGGCGGCCCCGCAGGTGCAACCCGACAGCCGAACATCCCCGGAACCCCTGGCGGGCAACCCGATTCGAACCGCACCCCCAACACGCCGGCAGCGTCCCAGCCCGGCCGCCCTGCCCCCGCAGCCGGTGGCGCTGCCCCGCAGTACAGGCCAGGAATCGTCGGCAACCCGAACGCCCCCGGCAACGCCGGAAAACGCGGCCCCATATTCGCCCGCCAGAGCGGATCCAACCAACCCGGTGCAGCAGGACAGCAGGGCCCAGCCGGTGGCGCGGGTGGTCCGGGATCCACAGCCGGACAAAGCGGATCGAACGCACCCGGCGACGCACAGAAGAGCGCCGGAAACCAGCCAAGCCGAGGCGGTCCGGCAGCACCAGTCGGCGGCGGTCAGAGCCAGGGCAACGCGCAAGGCAGCAGTGGAGTCGCGGGCGGAAGCGCCGGGCAGTCGGGTAACGCAAGGCAACGCGCAGCCAGCGGCTCACCGCAAGGTGGTCAGGCCGCAGGCGCGACAACCGGCGGGCCAGAATCCGCAAGCCGGCCTGGCCAAGGCGATGCGGCGGCCACAACTGGCGGCGCACCTCAAAGCGGTCAGGCCGCAGGCGGGACAACCGCCGCGCCTGGTGGAACAGGATCCGCTGGCGGACAAGGCAGCTCAGGTGGACTGCTGGGCGGCAGTGGAGACACCGCGAGCGCAAGCGCGGGTCAAGGGCGGCCGGGCGGCGCGGGGCAACGCGCAGCCGGCGGCTCGGTACAAGGTGGTCAGGCCGCAGGCGGGGCGATCGCCGGGGCTGATCGCCCCGGATCCGCTGGCGGACAAGGCGGATCGAGTGGGTCCGGCAGTCAGGCCGGTCAGGGTGGTTCGGGAGCTGCGGCCGGCGGCGGACAGGGTCGGCCGAACGACGCTGTGCCGAGTGGCAACGCGAGCTCTGCGGGCGGAAGCGCGGGACGCGGGACGGCCGATGGATCGGGATCGGCTGGCGGACAAGGCAGCTCAGGTGGATCGGCGAACGGACCGGCGGCCGGGCAGTCGGGCCGCGCGAAACAGGCCGACCAGGATGTCCCGGCGGCATCTGGAGATGGGCAGAACCGACCTGGCGACGCTATGCCTGGCGACGCGCGACAGGGCGGTGCGGGAGATCGATCCGCGGTGGAGGGGCGGCCGGGAACGGCTGGCGGACAAGGCAGCTCGAGTGGGCCGGTCGGGGCGCCGGGGGCCGGACAGGCTGGCGGCGTTAACCGGCCTGGCAACGGTGGTTCGGCGGCTGCGACCGGCGGCCGGGGTCAGGCCACGGACGGTGCTCGCGAGCAGGGTAAACCGGAAGTTGCCGGCGGAGAAGGTGGTTCAGGGCAGGACTCGCGCGGCGCCGCGGCAGCGACAAGCGCTGCCGCTGTGGCTGGGGCTGCTGTGGCCGGAGCTGCCGCTGTGGGTGGCGACGACGTGAAGGGTGGGCGGGGAGGGGCCGCGGCGGGTGCCGGGGGCGAGCAGCAGGGGGGTGCGGCGGGGCCGTCGGGGCAGGATGGTTCGGGGCAGGGGAATGTTGGGGGTGGGGACGCGGAGACTGTTGCTATTCAGCAGGTTTCGGGGGTGGATGATGCGCCTACGACGATGATGCCGGTTGTTACCGGGGATCAGGCTACGGAGAAGATTCGGGTTAGTGGGCCGCAGGGGCGGGCGGTCAGTAAGTTGCCGCAGACGCCTCGGGATAATGCGGGGCCGCGGAATGTGGGGCCTCGGGGTGGGGCGCCTCGGCAGGATGCGCCTGTTGAGGAGACTCGGCCGGCGCCGCCTCGGCCGCCTATGGGGCCTCGGCGGCCGGCTACTGCGCCTTCGCCTGCTGATATGCAGCCGACTATGCCTGCGCAGCCTATTGGGGGGCCGCGCGTCACTGGGCCGAATCGGGTTGGCGGAGTGCAGGGGCCCGGCACTCAGCAGGGGGCTGGGCAGCAAGGGGCTGGGCAGGGGGCGCCGCAGAATGGGCCGCAGGGGCCCGGGCAAGGAGCTCCCCAAGGGGCGGGAGTTGTTGGGGCGCAGGGTGGGATGCAGGACGGGGCGGGGCGGCCGTTGGCGGCGCCGCAGCGGATTCCTGCCGGTGGGGTGAAAGATGGGCAGGGGCAGGGGAATTCGGTGGCTCCGCCGCAGCAGGTGCAGCCGGGGGCGGCTGTCGCCGGTGGGGGGAAGCCTCGGAAGAAGGTGTTGATCATTGCCGGGGCGGCGGTGGCTGTGCTGGTGGTGGTTGTGGGGGTGATTGTGGCGGTGGCGATGAATTCTTCGGACAATTCGCCCGCGGCGCAGGTCAAGACGGCGATTACGACTTATACGAGTGCGTTGTCGACCGGGGATCTGGATAAGTTGCGCGGGATTACTTGCGGGTCGCAGCACGACTTCTATCAGAATATTTCTGCTGATCAGTTTGCGGGCGTGTACAAGACGTCGAAGGAGCAGAAGAGTATTCCGGTGATCAAGAGTGTGGATGCCGTGCAGGTGACCGGGGACAAGGCGATCGCGCAGGCCACGGTGTACACGTCGGATCCGGCGAAGACGTCGGCTCGGACGTTCGATCTGGAGCATTCGGCGGATGGCTGGAAGGTGTGCGATCCGCCCGCGCAGCACTGAGCAGACCGGTCGTTTTCATTCGTTTCGCGGCCCCGGCGGATCACGATTCCGCCGGGGCCGCGGCCTGCTGTTGAAAGCCCGTAGCGAATCCGATTGGCGCACGAGCCGGCATCCTGTCGCACTTTCCGCCTGTCTCGCGATGAACGTCACATACACCTGGTCATCAGACCTACGCGCCGGTAGCATGTGCCGGATTGTCTGGGCCAGCCATGAGGGCATCCGACGCCGCGCGGCTCTTCGTCGCCGCGGCCGTGCGCACACCGAAGTGCCGCGGGCCCACCGGGATTCGAATTTGCAGGGAGCTGAACACCATGCCGGAGACGGCAGAGGCGGCCACCGCCACCGCAACTGAATTGGTCGGCCGGCACTTCCGTGTCCGTGATCACTATGACGTCGGCCGCGAGAAGGTCCGTGAGTTCGCGCGCGCAGTGCGCAACGACCACCCCGCCCATCACCACGAGGCCGGTGCGGCCGAGGTCGGCTACGGCGCGCTGCTGGCCTCGCCGACCTTCGCGTCGGTGATCGGCGCGGCCACCACTCGCGCGCTGATCGGCACCGTGCTCACGGAGTACGACGTCTCGCAGATTCTGCAGACGGATCAGATCTTCGAGTTCGTCCGCCCGATCATGGCCGGTGACCATCTGGCCGTGGATGTGGTGATCGAGAACATCCGCAGCTACGGCGACAACGACTTCATCACCGTGAAGGTGACGCTGTCCGATGTCGAGAACCGGCCGGCGCTCATCGCGACCACCACGATCGTGGCCCGCAAGGGCGTGGAGATCGATCCGGAGTCGGTGCAGACCGTGGCCGGCGTCGTGATGCACGGGCATGTGGCCGATGCGGACGGCACCACCGATCCGACCGGCCTGATCCTGCTGGCCCCGGAAGAGGTTATCGCGCTCGACGCACCCGCCGCGGCACTGCCGGTGCACACCATCCCGAAGGCCGCGACCCTCACCGCCGGGACCGAGCTACCCGCCGCCAAGGTGCCCGTCACCCGTGGTGACCTGGTCAATTACGCGGGCGTCTCCGGTGACCCGAACCCGATCCACTTCAGCGATGCCGCCGCCAAACTGGTCGGCCTGCCGACTGTGGTGGCGCACGGCATGCTGACCATGGGTCTCACCGCCGGCTTCCTCGTCGACTGGCTCGGCGATCCTTCGGCGCTGAGCAAGTTCAGCGTCCGCTTCTCGGGCTTCGTCCCGGTCGAGCCGACCGCGCCGACCATCGTCGAACTCACCGGCAAGGTGAAGTCGGTCGACACCGAAAACAGCACCGCCACCATCATTCTCGGCGGTACTTCCGAGGGTAAGAAGCTGTTCGGCCGCGCAGTGGCCGAGATCCGGCTTTCCTGATTGAGACAACTCTCGTAGCTTTCAGGGGCTTACGCCCCTGAAACCCCGAAGCGGGTAGGACGAGAGCGGGCCGCACTTGAAGTGCGGCCCGCTCTTTTACGTGGTACGACAACTCAATTCATGGTGGCGTGCATCAGATAGACGTTGTAGTCGCTCCAGGTCGACATCGTGAAGTAGAGATCCTTACCCGTCGACCACGGGTGAATGAATCCGCCGTACAGCTCCGGGAATTGCAACGCGGAAACCGTGGTGGCGCTGTCCGACCAGACCCCCTGCGGCGAATCGGATTCCCGCACAACGAGAGCCGCCTTGGCGGTATCCAGGTAGCTCATCTGCCACACCTTGCGGTCGGCGTCGTACCGGACCGACAGTTCCCCGGCGGGCGCGTCCACGATCGGATCGGCCGACACGAATCCGTCTGCGGGCGTCCACGATCCGCCCTTCCAGTACTGGTACGCGGTCACGTTCAGCACCTGGTCCTTGGGCACCCGCGCCAGCCCCACGGCGCCGAGCCGCGAATTGGGGATGCCGAACATGTACACGTAGTCGCCCTGCGGCACCATGGCCGTCACCTGGAAGTTGGAGACGCCGAAGATATTGTCCCAGCGCGCATGTGGATCCTTGGTCCAGTGCTCGCCGTGGTCGTCGGAGTAGGCGATGCCGCCGTAGTTGGTGTACCAGGTGCCCGGAATGCTGTTCCAGGTGCGGATGGACATGTAGCTCATGTACTGCCGGTCGCCGATGGCGAAGCCGGAGGTCGGGATGGTGGTGATCTCGATATTGTCCAGCTTCTCGCTGCTGAGCAGTTCCGAGGCGTGGCAACGGTCGTCGGTGACCATGCGGTCGAAGACGACGCCGCGGGACAGGTCCTTGTTGCTGCTGAAGGCGAGCAGGTTGCTGCGCCAGTCCTCGCCCATGCCGCCCGGCGGGTGGAAGTCGCGTCCGATGGTGTCGCCGAAGGCCATGGCGATCTCACCGGGTTTGCTCTCCCACATGATGCCGAGGTCGGTGCCCTGCACCTGCCAGCGCTTGTCGGTGCGGTTGACCGAGTCGGCGCCGGTCACCTTGGCGACCTCGGTGACATCGTCGATGCGGGGCGTGGGCCGCGCCGGAGCCTGGGGCGCCGGGTCGACGGCCGGGTGTACCGGCTCCGGGCCCGGCGGGACGGCGGGCGGATTCGGGTTGGGGAACGCGAAATTGAACGGCTGCGGCCGGATCACGAGCTTCGGCAGGCCGAGCTGTTCGAGGACGTCGGGTGCGGGTGGTGGCCCGTCGGTGAGGTCCGGGCACGGGTTGACGCACGGATCCGACGGCAGGTCCACCTTCACGCGTTTGGTGGGTTCCACCGCCGGGCCGGGGTCCACGGTCACGACCGGGTAGGAGAACGGCACCTCGAGGGTTTTGGGTACCAGTGATTCGTGCACCGGTGCCGGATCGGTCTTACAGGGCCCGATACCCGGAAGGCCTGCCGGTGCAGCGGAATCCGGTGTCGCCGAGGCGACCGGTCCGTCCACTCCGGCGAGTACACCCGCTCCGAATACCAGCGCTCCCGCAGCTGCCAGCAGCCGCATGGCCATCCATTCAACCTCTCGACATCGGGCTCACCGGACACATCCGGCGCAGAACCCTACCCCCGGCGGCCGGTGATGCGGCGGCACTCGCCCAAGATCGACCGAATCGATATGCGCGCCGCGCCGGTCCGCCCTTCGCGAAACGAAACCGATAGTGCAGCAGCGTAATACAGGAACCGTCAGCGCAGGGCCTGGAAGATCAGCACGGTGCCGCCGATCCGGATGGCGTCGCCGTCGGCCAGCACCGCGGCGCTCTCGATGGGGTCCTCGTTGATGTAGATGCCGTTGGCCGAGTGCAGATCCTTGATGAGCAGTCCGGCCCGGCTGGGCGTGATCTGCGCGTGGTAGCGGCTGGCCTTGGGATCGTCGAGGACCAGATCGTTGTCGGTCATGCGGCCGATCTTCATACCGCCCGCGGCGATCGGGATGACCTTGCCGTCCGCCGTCCGCAATTGGCCCGCCCGCACGGCCCGCGGCATCTCGGTGACGGTCTCGGTCATGGCCTTGGCCATGCGTTCGACCTCGGCGATCTGCCCGGTGGCGAGGGGTTCCTGCCGCAGCACCTTCTGTTCCAGCGCGATCAGCGGCGGCCCCGGATCGATGCCGAGTTCGTCGGCGAGCAGTTCCCGCACCCGCCGGCACGCGTCCAGCGCGTCGGCCTGCCGCCCGGACATGTAGAGGGCGGTGATGTACTGCACCCACAGCGGTTCCCGCAGTGGATATTCGGTGGTCAGCTGCCAGAGCTGGCTCACCATGGATGCGGCTCGGCCGCAGGCGATCTCGGTGTCGATGCGCGCGGACAGCACCAGCAGCCGCTCTTCCTCCATGGCGGTGGCGAAACTGTCGGCGAAACCCAGCCCGATCAGATCGTCGAGGGCCCGGCCGCTCCACTGGTCCAGCGCGTCACCGTAGAGCCGGGACGCGTTCTCGTGGTCGCCGACCGCGGCGGCCTCCGCGCCGGACCGTCGCAGGCTCTCGAAGCGGCCCAGATCGCAATCGGTATCGGGCACCTCCAGCCGGTACCCGGCGGCCTCGGTGCGCAGCAGTGCCGCGGCGTCCACGCCGGCCGTGCGCAGCGTCTTGCGGATGTTCGAGACGAACACCTGCAGACTGGCCTGATACGAATCGGGCGGATCATCGTTCCAGACGATGTCCGCGAGGGCCTGCGAGGACACCGCGCGCCGCCGGTTGACCGTGAGTGCCGCCAGCAGTGCGCGCGGCTTCGGCCCGCCGACCGGCACCGGCCGGCCGGCGACGAACAGCTGCACGGGGCCCAGCACCCGCACATCGACAGTCATGCCACCTGCCTCGATAGAGACCGCGGCGCGCCCGCCGCTCGAAAATTGCCCGGGATTCCGCCGTTTCGGGCGGAATCCCGGGTGTTGAGCTTACTTGGCGCTGATCGAACGTCCCGCCGACTTCAGGTCGTTGCAGGCCTCGACGACGCGGGCGGTCATATTGGCCTCCGCCTTCTTGAGGTAGCTGCGCGGGTCGTAGACCTTCTTGTTGCCGACCTCACCGTCGATCTTGAGCACGCCGTCGTAGTTGGCGAACATGTGTCCCGCGATCGGGCGGGTGAACGCGTACTGGGTGTCGGTGTCGACGTTCATCTTCACCACGCCGTACCGCAGCGAGTCCTCGATCTCCGACTTCAGCGAGCCGGAACCGCCGTGGAAGACGAAGTCGAACGGCTGCGAACCGGCGGCCAGGCCCAGCTTGGCGGCGGCCACCCGCTGGCCCTCGGCCAGCACCTCGGGCTTGAGCACCACATTGCCCGGCTTGTACACGCCGTGCACATTGCCGAAGGTGGCGGCGAGCAGGTACTTGCCGTTCTCGCCGGAGCCGAGCGCGTCGATGGTCTTCTCGAAGTCCTCCGACGAGGTGTAGAGCTTCTCGTTGATCTCGGCCTCGACACCGTCCTCTTCACCACCGACGACGCCGATCTCGACCTCGAGGATGATGTTCGCCGCGTGCGCCTGCTTCAGCAGTTCCTTGGCGATCTCCAGGTTCTCGTCGATCGGGATCGCGGAACCGTCCCACATGTGCGACTGGAACAGCGGGTTGAGGCCGTTCTTCACGCGCTCGGCCGAGATGGCCAGCAGCGGGCGCACGAAGCCGTCCAGCTTGTCCTTCGGGCAGTGGTCGGTGTGCAGCGCGATGGTGACGTCGTACTTGGCGGCCACCACATTCGCGAACTCCGCGAGCGCGACCGAACCCGTCACCATGTCCTTCACACCCAGCCCGGAGCCGAATTCCGCACCGCCGGTGGAGAACTGGATGATGCCGTCGGAACCGGCATCCGCGAAGCCCTTGATGGCCGCGTTGATGGTCTCCGAGGACGTGCAGTTGATGGCGGGAAACGCGAAGGAGTTCTCCTTGGCCCGAGCAATCATCTCGGCGTAGATCTCCGGAGTCGCGATGGGCACAGTGACCTCCGTTGTGTGTGTGCTGTGTACAACAAATTCTGTCAGGCCACACGATAGGCGAATCGTATTTTCCGCACTTGACGGCCTCGCACACCCGACAACTTTGTGAGGTTGCTTCGAGGTTCGGTGTGATGTCCGTACTGCCGGTAGTGTGGTGGCCGTGACCTTGCTGGCCGTGTCAGATGCCGTGACGACCAACGCTGCTTTGCCCGCGATCCTGGACCCGATGCACCTGCTGACGGATACCTGGATGAAGGATGCGGTGCTCCCGGCGATCTTGGTGATCGTCTTCATCGAGACCGGTCTGCTGTTCCCGATCCTGCCGGGCGACTCGCTGTTGTTCACCGGCGGTCTGCTGGCGGCCCACCCGAGCCACCCCGTCTCCCTGTGGACGCTGCTGCCGGCGGTCGCGTTCGTCGCCTGGCTGGGTGATCAATCCGGGTATTGGATCGGGCGAGCCATAGGCCCGGCGCTGTTCAAGAAGGAAGACACACGCTTCTTCAAACAGCACTACATCACCGAAACCCACGCCTTCTTCGAGAAGCACGGTCCGAAGACCATCGTGCTGGCCCGCTTCGTGCCCATCGTGCGCACGTTCATGCCGGTGCTGGCGGGTGTCTCGAAAATGGATTACCGGAAGTTCGCGCTGGTCGACATCATCGGCGCCATCCTGTGGGGTGGCGGCGTGACCGTGCTCGGCTACTTCCTCGGCAATATCGAATTCATCCGCAAGAACGTGGAAGCCATCTTCCTGCTCATCGTGGTGGTCTCGATCCTGCCGGGCATCATCAGCGTCGCCAAGAATCTGCTGCACCGCGGTACCCGCCCGGCCGAGAGCCCGGAGCTGGCCACCACGACGAACGAGCCGACCCACTGAGCCGTCGGTGTCGACCACCCCGCTAAACCTTTCCATGGGCGGTTTCGGACCGCTCGAGACAGCCGGGCCGCTTCTCGTCTGGGCCATCGTTCTGACGTTCGTGTTCCTGGAGTGCGCGTTCATCATCGGGCTGTTCCTGCCGGGTGATTCCATGCTGATCACCGCCGGTGTGGTGCTGGCCTCGCAGGCCGGCGGGCAGGGGCAGGTGTGGGCGCTGTCGATCGCGACCATGATCTCGGCCATCGCCGGTAATCAGGTCGGCTATGTCGTCGGGCAGCGCACCGGGCATCACCTGGTGGCGCGCAAGAACGGCAAATACATCAACACGCGGAATCTGGCTCGCGTGGCGGAACTGTTGCACCGGCACGGTTTCCTGGCCGTGCTGGTGGCCCGCTGGATTCCCTGGGTGCGCACGCTGTGCCCGCTGGTGGCGGGCGCGGCGGAGATGGATCACCGCCGGTACACCATCGCGTCGACGATCGGCGCGATCATCTGGGCGCCGGTGATTCTGCTGACCAGCTATTACGCGGGCAGTTTCCTGGAGGACATCTCCTGGCTCATGCCCGTGGTGATCGGCACGCTGGTGGTGGGCCTGATCGTGGGCACTGTCATCGGGATTCGCCAGTACCGGGCGGAAATGCGGCGGCCCACCGAGGATTTCGACCTGGCGGCCATGGACGCGGAGACCCAGCCGATTCCGCACGTGCAGCGCTGAATCCGGCCGGCGCCGATCGACGCCGAGAATTCACGCAGTGTTTCAGAGCCCGGCGGCCGTGACCGTGTGCGCGGCTTCCATGAGTTTCCAGCCCGAAAGCTGAACGGACAGATCGCGTTCGGGACTGCGGGAGGCCCGCACCGAACCGCTGCCCGTGGCGCGGCCGGCCCCGGCGATCCCGGGTAGTCGCGCGGGCTTGCGCCAGTCCGGTCCGAAGAGCGGGTCGCCCTCGACTTCCAGGCGGTTCTCCCAGGCGGCCGTGGCGGAGCGGCGGACGATACCGGCCGCGGTGCGGCGGGCGGTGGCGAAGTCGCCGTCGTCGCCGGGCAGCATGACGGCCAGCAGGGCCAGGTAGCGCACGAGGATGCCGTTGAACAGGCCGCCGTCCCCGCCGCCGCCACCGCTGACGATGCCGCCCTCGGTCATGTGCTCCTCGACGGCGAACACCAGCCGGGCCGCGCGCTCGGCGTGCCGGGGTTCGCCGGTGTGCACGGCGAGTTCGGTTTCCAGCCCGAGGACGACGCCCTGGCAGTAGCTGTAGGTGGGGCGTTCGACTTCGCCGGAGGGTAGGTGGATGCCGTCGAAGATGAGTCCGGTTTCCTTGTCGCGCAAGGTGTTGTCGAGCCAATCGGCGATTTCCACGGCGCGGGGATATCGGCCGAGCCGGGCCATTGCAATACCGACCGGACCGTTTGCTGGGGCATTGAAGAAATCCGAACCCTTACGCCACGGCACCGCCCCGAACTCCGGCTCGAAACCCGCGCACAGATCTTTGTCCAGCGCGAGCAGCCCGCCCCGCACCTCCGCGATCCCCTGCGTGCGCTCGGCCCGCTCCAAAGCGATTGCCAGCCACGCCATATCGTCGTAGTACTGATTGGTCCAGCCGCGGAGATTGCGAATTCGCATGGTGCGGGCGATCGCCGCGATCCGCCGCCGGCGCACCGGCGTGGGCGCCCGATTGGCCGCGTCCACACAACAGTCCACGAGATGCGCCTGCCACCAGTAATGCCAGGACGCGAACGCCCGATCCCGTTTGGTCGGCGGCCAGCCCACCACCCCCAACTGGGTGCGCGGGATCCCCCACAACAGGCGCAGATGCCTGGTCACGATCGCTGACTCGGCCAGATCGGCACGCTCCGCCCAGAGCGCAGCGGTCGGCTCGATATTGCGCCCGGTCCGCGAAGTCATAGGACATATCGTGCCAGTCGGACGGGGCAGTTCGTGGCTGATTTGTTATGTCACCAGGCTGTCGTCGGATCGGCGTGTTGCCGAATCCAGGCATGCATGGCGATCCCGGCCGCCACACCCGCATTGATGCTCCGGGTCGACCCGAATTGCGCGATCGAGACCGTCAGCAGCGCGCCGTCCCGCGCGGCCTCGGTGACCCCGGGACCCTCCTGCCCGAACAGCAACAGGCAATTGCGCGGCAGCCGAGCGGTTTCCAGCGGTACCGAACCGGGGACATTGTCCACCGCCACCACGGTCAGCCCGTTCTCGGCCGCGAAACGCAATAGCTCGGCGGTATCGGAGTGATGCACGATGTGCTGATACCGGTCGGTCACCATGGCCCCACGCCGATTCCAGCGCTTACGTCCCACAATGTGCACGGCCGCCGCCGCGAAGGCATTCGCCGTGCGCACCACGGTGCCGATATTCGCGTCGTGCCCGAAGTTTTCTATGGCCACATGGAACGGATGCCGCCGCCGATCGATATCGGCGACGATCGCCGCCCGCGTCCAATAGCGATACGGATCGACCACATTGCGGCGGTCACCGTGCTCGAGCAGTTCCGGGTCCAGGCGCGGATCGTCCGGTGGTTCGGTGCCGAACTCCTCGCGCCACGGCCCGACGCCGTGCGGATGCTCGCCCCATTCGGTGGGACCGGGGGCGAGCGGATCGTCGGAGGCCGGGGCGGAATTCACCCGCTCATCGTAGTGACCGGGTCTCAGTAGGAATTGGTGTGCTTGCTGTCGAGCACCGCGAACAGGATCGCCGCGCCGTAAAACAACACGCCAGCGATTAGTAAGCAGGTGGCTACTATCCCGCACACATAACCGACCGTCACATTGCCGCGACCACCCAGCATGCCGCCCGCGTGGTCGATCTCCCGACGCGCCTTGTGTCCCATGAACCACGCGATCGGCCCCAGCAACTGGCAGCACACCAGACTCAGGATCCCGAGCACCATGATGGTGGTGGTCTGCGGATGGTCCGGCGGCCGCCCGTACTGCGGATAGCCGGGATAACCACCGGGCGGATAGTCGTAAGGCGGATAACTCACGGCTGCATAGTATTCGGCCGCACCACCGCCCGCCCGGCTACGCGAAACCCCTCGAACGCTACGAGGAACTGCCGAGCGCGGCCGCCAGGATCGCGACCACGAAGATGGTCACGTAGAGCAGCAGCAAGCAGGTGGCGACGATGCCGCACACATACCCGACCGTCACCAGGGTGCGACCGCCGATACCGCCGTTCGAGGCGTCGATCTCGTCGCGGGCGCGCCGGCCCATCACCCAGGCCACCGGGCCCAGGATCTGGCACAGCACCACGCTCAGGATGCCGACGATGAGGATGGTCGTGGCCTGCGGGTGATCCGGCGGCGGCGCACCGAAATACCCGGCGGGCGGATAACCAGGCTGACCGCCGGGCGGATATCCGGGCTGGTTGTAGCCCGGCGCGCCGCCGTACGGCTGACCGTATCCGGGTGGCGTGCCGTAGGGCTGACCGTATTGCTGTGCCTGGCCATAGGGCTGCTGGCCGTACTGCTGCTGCCCATAGGGCTGGCCGTAAGGCGCTGACGCTTGCGGCGGCGCATCGGACGGCGGTGTGACCGGGGGCGTGGCGCCCGCGGACCACTGGCCGTACTCCACGGGTGGTGCGTCCGTGGGAGGCTCGGTGGATTCCGGTGGCGTGGAGAGGGACTCCGCGCGCTTGGCGAAATCGACCGGTCCCGGATCGGCGTCCCCTGGTGCGGAATCCGGTTTCGAGACGTTCGACGCGTCATCGGTCATGCCCCAGATGCTAGGTGGTAGTGCCTGCCACACCCCGCATTTGCGAGTCTGCTCGATCGCTTCGTCCCCCACATTCCCGCCAGTATGTGAGGTATGACCGATCCGGCGGAGCAGTTCACCCTCATGACCGACCGACCTCCGCAGCCGTCCGGCACGCCCGCGCCGGACGCGCGGTCGATGCTGCTCGCGGTCCTGCTGGCGCCGTTCCAGGCACGGACCTGGAAGGAACTGATCTACCTGATCATGACCGCGGGACTCGGTGTGCTGGCGGGCATGTACGGGCTGCTGGGGTTCGGTGGGACGCTGTACCTTTCGCTGTTCGTGATCGGAATTCCGCTGCTGGCCTGCGTACTTCTCGGGGCGCGGGTGTGGGGGAAGGTGTATCGGGTGCTCGGGCTGATCCTGCTGGACGCCGAGTTGCCGGATCCGCCGCCGTTCACGTTCCAGCGCAGTCCGTGGGGCTGGTTGCGGGCGGCGTTCACGGATCGCACCGCGTGGCGGGCGGTGGCGTTCCTGGTGATCCAGTGCGTGCTCGGGTTCGGGGTGGGCACCGGGGTACTGATGCTGATCTTCCTGGTCGGCATGCTGGCGTTGTCGCCGCTGCTGTGGTTCTACGGCAATCCGACGAATGTGGATACGCAAGGTGTGCAGCATCATTCGCTCATCCAGTTCGGCGACTATTACGTGGAGACCTGGCCCCGGGTGCTGGGTGTCGGATTCATCGGACTGCTCGGGTGTTTCGTGCTGCCGTGGCTGATTCGCGGTGTCTGTCAGATACATCGGCTCACGTCGTACTGGCTGCTCACGCCGACCGTCCACGATCAGCAACTGGTGGAATTGCAGGAGAGCCGGCGCGCCGCCGTGAACGATTCCGCCGCGACCCTGCGCCGGCTGGAACGCGATCTGCACGACGGCACCCAGGCGCGGCTGGTGAGCATCGCCATGATGCTGGGCCGCGCCGAGGAGCGGACCGCCGCCGGCGGCGAGGCGGGCGAGCTCATCGCCCAGGCCCGCTCCGGGACCAAGGAGGCACTGACCGAACTGCGGGAGCTGGTGCGCGGCATCCATCCGCCCGCACTGGAATTGGGCTTGGGCCCGGCGCTGGAGACCTTGGCCGCGCGCTGCGCCATCCCCGTGGAGTTGCGGGTGCTGCTCCCGGTCCGGCCCACACCCGCCATCGAGACCATCGCCTATTTCTCGGTGGCCGAACTGCTCACCAATGTGGTGAAACATGCTGCGGCGACACATATCTGGGTCGCGGTACTACCCGCCGGCCAGTCGGCGCTCGCGGTGAGCGTGCGCGACAACGGGCAGGGCGGCGCCCTGCAACCGGCCGAGATCCGGGGCGAAGCGGTAGTGGCGGGCGGTCTTTCGGGCCTGGCCGCGCGGGCCCGGGCCGTGGACGGCACGCTGGTGGTGGACAGTCCGGTGGGCGGCCCGACGGTGGTCACCATGTACCTGCCGATCGCGGGCCCGCAATGATCGACGGCATGCGTACCGACGACAAGCGACTACGGGTGATCATCGCCGAGGACAATGCGATTCTGCGCGACGGCCTCACCTCGCTCCTGGTGGAGCGGGGTCACGAGGTGGTCGCCACCGTCGGCGAAGCGACCGGTCTGTCCGAAATGGTTGCCGGACATCTGCCCGACGTCGCCTTGATCGATGTCCGCATGCCCCCGAGCTTCACCGACGAGGGCCTCCTCGCCGCCCTCGCCCTGCGCCGCAGCCATCCGAGCGTGGGCGTGCTCGTCTTCTCCCAATGGATCGAGACCCGCTACGCCACCGAACTTCTCGCCGCCGGCGCCGGCGGCGTCGGCTACCTGCTCAAGGACCGCGTAGCCGACGTCAGCGATTTCGTGGACGCCCTCCAGCGCGTGGCCACCGGCGGCACCGCCCTCGATCCGGAGGTGGTCAGCCAGCTCATGGGCGCTGCCCGCCAGCAGAATTCACTCGCCCGCGTCACCCCTCGTGAACGCGAAGTCCTCGAATCCATGGCCCAGGGCCTCTCCAACGCCGCCATCGCCAAGGCCCTCACCGTCACCGAGCGCGCCGTCGAAAAACACATCGGCAACATCTTCACCAAACTCGAACTGCCGCCATCGGATATGCACCATCGCCGAGTATTGGCGGTTCTGCGGTTGAAGGGTTGAAACATCGCTGTGTGGTTGCGGGGCGTGGAAGACTGGGCGCATGCGTCGGTCTAGTTCCACGGAAGCGCTGCACACGTTTGCGTCCTGGCCTGATCACCTAGTGACGCTGGGCGAGTGGTCGGACTTGCCGGAGAACAATCGGCATTGCCGGGAATTGGTGGACGGTGTGCTGGTGGTGGCGCCGCAGCCGCCCCGGCATCAGCTGGCGGTGTGGCGGCTGGCGGCGCAATTGGAGCGGGCGCTGCCGCGGGGGATCGCCGCGCTGGCGCGGATCGAGCTGATGATCGACGAGGTGCATCCGGCGACGGTGCGGGTACCGGATGTGCTGGTGGTGGGCGGGGCGGCGGGGGCCGCGCATGCGACGCGGGTGCGGCCTGGGGATGTGCTGGCCGCCATCGAGATCGTGGCGCCGGGTTCGCGGCGGACGGATCGGGTCACGAAGCTGTGGGAGTACGCGGCGGCGGGGATCCGGCATTACTGGCTGCTGGAGCCGGAGGATGCGGTGCGGCTGCTGGCGTACGAGCTGGCCGGGGACAGTTATGTACCGACCGGTGAGTATTCGGGGACGCCGGAGATGGACCTCGACGGCATTACGCTTCCCCTCGATCTCGACGCGCTCACGATTCTGCGCACAACCGTCTGACCTCGACCGATTCCCCACCCGGTACGAAGATCGGGACTATCCTGGAATTCCAGGAAGCCGTGGTTGGAGGGTGTCATGGACCACGCGCGCATATTTCGTACCGTGCTCGGCGTGACCGTCGTCTACGTCATAGCCCTCGGCGTGTGGCTGGGCTGGATCATGCCCCTCACCCCGCCGGGAACCTTGCCCATCCAAGTGATCACCCTGGTCGGCCTGTTCGGCACCTTCCTCGGCATCGGCATGCTGTTCGCGCAGCGGCCCACCCGCTCCGATCGCCGGCTGCTCCGGCACGGGCTCGAGGGCTGGGCCAATATCGAGGCCGTGCACCCCCTGACCCACACCGATCACTGCACCGAGATCACCGAACTGGACCTCGAACTGGTGGTGCCCGGATCGGAGTCCTATCGCGGCAGCATCGTCTTCGATATGGAACCGGTCGTCCGCCCGAGAATCATTGTCGGCGAAACCATCTCGATCCGCGTGGACCCGCGCAATCGCGACCGCATCATGCTCTGCCTGTGAAAATGGCGCTCACCGGCTGAAATATATGACGTAGCAACTCGGCTGGCCGACCGATTCGCCCGATCCTGGCCGTAGCATCACTGGTCATGACCACCGCTGCTTCACAAGATCGCCGGGAAGCGCCGCTGGTGCTCGACACCGAGCCACCACGCACCCTGGGCTTCGTCGACCAGGGCGCATTCTGGCTGAACATCGGCATCAGCCTCATCGGCTTCAGCGGTGCCGCCGTCGTGCTCTCCCCCGACGGGAAATCGCATCTGCCGATCGCGGGCGCGATTCTGGCGACCGTGCTGGGCACCGTGATCGGCGCGGCCATGGTCGCCGGACCCGGCGCCATCGGCGCCCGCACCGGCGCGCCCGCCATGGCGGTACTCCGCGGACTGTTCGGTACGAAACTCTCGTATCTGCCGACCGTCGCCAATATCGTGCAGTGCATCGGCTGGGGCGTGTACGAGCTCACCGTCATCGCGCTCGGCGTCTCCGCCCTCACCCACGACCGGGTACCGCACTGGATCGTCATCATCGCCGCCGGCGTGCTCTCCACCGCCATGGCCATCTGGCCGCTGAACTCGGTGCGCGCCCTGCGCAAATACGTGTCGGTCGCGGTCGCCATCGCCATGATCTACTTCACGGTTCAGCTACTGCGGCAACCGGTTCCGGCGCCGACCGACACCAGCTGGAGCCAGTTCTGGCCCGCCGTCGACAGCACCCTCGCCGTCTCCATCTCCTTCGTGCCGCTGGCCGCCGACTACACCCGGCACTCGCGATCGCCGCGCACCGCGGCCGGCGCCACCGTACTCGGCTACTCGGTCGCGCAGATCTGGTGCTACCTGCTCGGCATCATCGCCATCCTGCAGGCCGGCGGCGACAGCACCAAGATCTTCGACACCTTCCTCGGCGTGGCCGCGGGCTGGCTGTTCTTCGCGGTCCTGGTGCTGCGCGAATCCGATCAGTCCTTCGCCAATATCTACTCGACGGCCATGTCCATCCAGAACCTGCTGCCCCGGGTGGACCGGCGGCTGCTCGCCGGACTGGTCGGGCTGGCGGTGACGCTGCTGGCGCTGCCGGTGCGCGACTTCTCCAGTTACGCCAACTTCCTGGTGCTGATCGGCTCTGTCTTCGTGCCGTTGTGCGCGGTGCTGATCGTCGACTACTACTTCGGGCGGGGGCGACGCGGGTGGGACCTCACCGAAACCGCGCCCACGCGACTGATCATGCTGCTGCCCTGGGCCGCCGGGTTCGTCACCTACCAGCTGTTCAATCCCGGTTCCATCAGCTGGTGGGCGAACTTCTGGACCAAGGTGCAGGACACCGTGCACATCCACCCGGGCTGGTGGTCCTCCGCGTCACTGTTCGCCTTCCTGATCGCCGCCGCCCTCACCGGATTGCTGGTGCGGTTCGGCCGCCAACCGGTCGCGGGTCCCCAACCAGTCGATCTGCGCAAGGGCTGACCGGATGACCGATGGCCGCGTCTACGGAATGGGACACGACCCGCTGGTCGAACCCGACTGGCCGGCACTGACTTCCGCCGAGATCGCGGCGGTCGCAGGTGCGGACGCGGTCATCGAATGGCGCAGCCCGCGCCCACTGTCCGCCACGGCCCGCGTCCTGCTGCCGGGCGGACGACCGGTCATCGTGAAGCGGCTGCCGCACGGCTTGCGCGATACCGCCGCGCTCGGCGAGGAACACCGCTTCATGGATCACCTGCGCGCGGGCGGCATCCCGATTCCCGGCGTGGTCCGCACCCTCGACCTCGGCGAATTCACCTACGAGGTGCAGGAATTCGGCACCGGCACCGACCGGTACGAGGGCGTCTTCTCCTGGTCCCCGTACCTCACCCTCGCGGATGCCGCGGCCGCCGGGCGCATGCTGGCCCGGCTGCACCTGGCCGCCGCGGGCTACGACGCGCCCCGCCGCGCCCTGCATCCGCTGCTGGCGAGCTTCACCCTCTTCTCCTCCGCGAATCCCCTTGCCGCCGTGGCACAACGGGCGGCCGAACGCCCCGCCCTGGGCGAGTTCCTGGCGCGACGCGAGTGGCGTTCCGACATCGAGCGGGTACAGCTCCCCGTCCACGAACGCCTGTATCCGCTGCTCCCCGACCTGGAACCGCTGTGGACCCACAATGATTGGCACGGCACCAACCTGCTGTGGCACGGCGCGGACGTCTCCGCCGTCATCGACTTCGGCCTCTGCGACCGCACCACCGCCGTCCACGATGTGGCGACGGCGATCGAACGCTGTGCCGTGGACTGGATTTCGCTGCGCGACGGCGGCGCGGCGCGGGTACAGCTGGAGCAGGTACGCACACTACTCGCGGCGTACGAATCACTACGCCCGCTGACGGCCGCCGAGCGCCGCGCACTCCCCGAACTCCTCCCCCTCGTGCAGGCCGAATACGAGCTCTCCGAGATCGACTACTTCCTCTCGGTGATCCCCGGCGGCAATGAGAAGAACGCCGAAATCGCCTACACCGATTACTTTCTCGGCCACACCGCCTGGTGGACGACCTCCCCCGAGGCCCGCCCGCTGCTACGGCTGCTCGGCAGCCAGTAGCCCGAACGCACCCCGAATCACGGCCTGGCCGTCCAGGGTCACGGCCATCATGTCCAGCGCCGACGCCGGATCGGACATGAGCAGCACGACGGCGAACTCACGACCGTCGACCGCCCGCGCCGAATAGGTGAACGCGCACACGCCGGGCTCGCTGCCGGCCTTGTACCGAACCACCGGGAACACAGCGGAATCCAGATCCAGACCGCCATCGGCACGCGTCAGCGCGTGTTCGATTTCCGGCTGTCCGAGCTGCCCGAGCCCGGCATGGGCGTGGCAGAGGTCCAGCGGCGTGGCGAACCATTCGACCTCGTCGATGCGCCGCGGTGCGGTCCAGTCGCCGGGCATGTCCTGCTTCACCGCGAAGAACTCGCCGGTGGTCATGAACGGGATGTTCAACCGGGGATTCGAATGGCCGAGCAGCGTCAGCTCACGCTCGACCGCGTCCCGGCCGAGCCGGTCCATCAGATGATCGGTGGCGGTGTTGTCGCTGATCCCGATCATCTTGTCGGCGTATTCGGTGAGCGGAAGTTCCGTTCCGGCAGCGAGATTCTGCATGCTGCCGGAGGGCGGGCGCTTCAGCTCCTCGCGGATGGCCAGCGGCTCATCCCAGGCCGCCCGGCCCTCCGCGACGGTTCGGCCGAGCGCGCCGAGGACATACAACTTGAAGTTCGATCCGATGGGCCGGACCGTATCGGCCTCGAGGCCGTGCACGAGGCGGCAATGACCGGACTGGTCGATCTCCGCGGCGGCGAGGCCGATCCGGACGCCGAGCGCGCGCAACTGCTCGTCGAGTTCCGCCCAGGACGTGGGCGGTGCGAGCGCGGCGGCCAGCCCGGTTTCCCGGATCCGGCCCGAGTCGTCGATGCCCACCGTCAACCGGAAGTCACTGCCGCCGCCGCGGACGAGCGCCCGGACGGAATCGCCTTGCGAAGTAATGACTTCCCGCAGCGTCAAGGCGCCGACGGCCGCGAGCCGGGCCCGGAAGCCCGCGGGACCGCCGGTGGCCTCCAGTAGCTCGGGGTTCAGGTGTTCCTGGATCTCACTGTCCGGGAGGGTGGTTCGCTCCGAGGCGCGGAGCAGCCAGTCCAACTGATTGTCGATCATGGGTTTGCCTTTCAAGTTTCTGCAATCGACAGGGAGACGGTCAGCGGCCGAAGGCTTTTCGCACGGCGGCGAGCGGACCGCGGCGACCTGCGCCCACCCAGTCCGCGATATCGGCGATGACGGCCGGGTCGACGTGATTGGGCTCTTCGTACTGCGCGGGCGTGGAAGGTCCCGTGCCCGGGAAGAACATGTGGTCATCCGCGGCGTAGGTACGGAAGGCGGCATTCGGCCGATCCGCCAGCGCTGCCTGCCAGCCGGGCAGATCTTCGGCGACGGTCACCTGATAGTCGCGGGCGCCTTGCAGGACCAAGATCGGTATATCCAGTGACGCAGTGGTTTTCGCCTGGTCGTAGGCGCGCAGGTCCAGCCAGTAGGAGGCGGGCCAGCCGAAGAGCAGCTCGGTAGCCGGGGTGTCGGGCGTCAGGCCGGGGCTGTCGGTCGCCTCGGCCTGACGGATGAACGCGTCCGCGGCGGCGCGGGTCGTGGGATCCGGGTCGGGGCCGGCCAGGTACCGGGCGGCGCGGATGGCCGAGTAGGGCATGGACACCGTGTCGCCCGCCATGATCACCAGTCCGGCCACGGCCGGTTCGGCCGCCGCCACCCGCGGTACGGCCTTGCCGCCGCCGCTGTGGCCCGCGAGGAAGACCCGCTCGGGATCGATCCGCTCATGCTGCCGCAGGAAGCACACCGCGGCAATGGCGTTCGGCAGATACTCGTCGACCATGGTGAAGCCGGGGCGGGTCGCCGATTCGGGGTGCACGCGGGTCGATTTGTCGTAGCGCAGGACCGCGACACCGCGGGTGGCCAGACCCCAGGCCAGGTCCTTGAACGGCTTGTTCGGGCCGACGGTCAGATCCGCGTCGACCGGCCCCGAAGACACGAGCACGACGGCCGGGCAGGGCCCGTGCCCGCGGGGCAGGGTGAGGGTGGCGGGGACCTCGGATTCGGCTGGGCCGAGGGTGATTTCGTGTTCGGTCAGCTTGCGTTCGCTCGCGTAGCGCGGGGGCGTCCAGGTGGCGGGCGGGGGTGCGAGGCGGAAGCCCTGCAGCGCACCGGTGTCGTCGACCGCGACGACAAGGGTCATGCCGCCGTGCTCGCAATGGACCGGGATGCCGACACGGGTCAGGCCGCCCGCGATCGGCTCGGTGCGTGGTTCGCCCAGTTCTGCGACTGCGCCGATTTTGGCGAGTTCGCTCCGCCAGGACACCCGGACGGTTTCGGCGCTCACGGCGGCGCGGAGGTTCGGGGCGAAGAGTTTTTCCAGGTCGTCGAATTGTTCGTCGCGGCAGTAGGCGGCCACGGTGGCCCCCACGGTTGCCGGATCGGTGGTCGATGTCATCATCGGCTCCAACCTTTCTCGTACTTTGAGAACGGTAGCAGTGTATGAGAACGTTGGGAAGTGGGACCACTGGAACTGCTGTCACACCCGGTGCGGATGCGCATCCTGCACGCCTTCCGCGGCCGGGACACCTTGACGACGGCCGAACTCGGCACACTCCTGCCGGACGTGTCCAAGGCGATGCTCTACCGGCACGTGGACACGCTCGCGAGCGCCGGCATCCTCGAGGTCGCGGAGGAGCGGCGGGTGCGGGGCGCGGTGGAAAGGCACTACCGGCTACAGCCGGCACGCACCGTGGCCGCGAACGTCGAAGCGCTCGAATCATTGTCGCCCGACGATCACCGCCAGGTGTTCGCCACCGCCATGACCGTGCTGATCGCGGAGTTCAACGCCTACCTCGACCGCGAGCACGCCGACCCCGTCGCGGATCTGGTGGGCTACCGCCAGCACGGAATGTGGCTCACGCACGAGGAACTCGCGGAGCTGGAAGCCGAACTACGGCAGGTGATCCTGCCCCGGCTGGCCAATCAGCCGACGCCGGAACGCGGCCGCTACCTGCTCAGCCCGATCATCTTCCCGGCGGAAGCGCCGACCGGCGAGAACGGCTGAGCCGCAACGACTCAGCGATGCGCGCGCGGATCCGCCAGCAGGTACTGTGCGGCGGCGTAGGTGCCGAGGATGACGCCCTCGGTGATGCGCCGCGAACGCGGACCGCGCGCGAAGACGCGCCGCAGCACGATCAAACCGTCCGACAGCGTGAACAGGGTCGCACCCAGACCGAGGCGGCTGCACGGATCGGCATTCGGAATATTCAGGCCCGCAATATTTTTCGCGTCCGGAGCCAGACCGGGATCGGACGCCAGCGTGGCCGCCGTCCCCAAGGTCGCGCCGTACGCGGTCAGCGGCACCGCGACACCCGGAGCCTCGAGCCGCATCAGCGTCGCCGCTCCGAGCCACGCGGCAAGCCGCGGCCCGGCGATCCGCGCGCGCGGACGACCCCCGCGCCGCCACCACAGCCACGAGTACCCGGTCTGCATGAGCGCGAAAGACGAAGCGCCCGCTACCAATCGGCGATCATCGTCCGGATCGATCAACAGGATGTCCCCGACGGTCGCCGCGGCGAGCGATCCGAGTAGTACGGACCGGTGCGCGGCATCGAGTTCCTGGCCGTTTGCCACCACGTCCGCCGCCAGCAGCGGCATGAGCAGAGGCTTTGCGGCCCACTGCAATTTCTCGCGGCCGGTGACCGCGCCGAACACGGTCACCGCCGCCGCACCGGCGAAGGCGGCGCGAAATGGTCTCGCCATGCTCGGGCTCAGAAGCTGGGCTCGGCCGGGGCCGGCGGCAGCACCGCGACCTGGCCCGCGTAGGACAGGCCCGCGCCGAAGGCGAGCAGCAGCGCCAGCTGACCGCCCTTGGCCTTGCCGGTGACCAGCATTTCCTCCATGGCCAGCGGAATCGAGGCGGCCGAGGTGTTACCGGTGTTCTCGATGTCATTGGCCATCGGGATCTCGTCGGCGAGCCCGAGGTTCTTCTTCATGAGCTCGTTGATGCGGGCATTGGCCTGGTGCGGGATGAACACCTCGATGTCCTCCTTGTGCACGCCGGACATCTCGATGGCGCTGGACAGGGCGCGCGGCAGCGTGACCGCGGCCCAGCGGAACACCTTCGGGCCCTCCATGTGCAGGGACATGCGGCCGACCGGTTCGACGGCCGGGTCGGTGCCCTGCAGCCGCTGCGCCTTGTTCATGAATTCGAGGAAGTCCACGTCCTGCGCGATGGCTTCGGCGTTCTCGCCGTCGGAGCCCCATACGGTCGGTGAGATGCCGTTCTCGTCGGCCGGGCCGACCACGACCGCGCCGGCGCCGTCACCGAAGATCATGGCGGTGCCGCGGTCGGTCGGGTCGAGACCGACGGTCATCGTTTCCGCGCCGATGACCACGATGTATTCGGCCGAGCCGGATCGGATCATGTCGGCGGCGACGCCCAGGCCGTAGCCGAAGCCGCCGCAGCCGGAGGTGAGGTCGAAGGCCGGGATGCCGTTGATGCCCAGGTCGGAGGCGATGGTCGGCGCGCCGTGCGGGGTGAGCTTGAGCCAGCTGGAGGTGCACAGGATGAGTGCGTCGACCTTGGATCGGTCGATGCCGGTGTTGTTCAGCGCCCGGTCGGCCGCGGCGACGGCCATGCTGCGCAGGGTCTCGTCGCCGCTGATCCAGCGCCGGTTGTGGATGCCGGTGCGTTCCCAGATCCATTCGGGCGTGGATTCCAGGACCTCGCATACGTCGGCATTGCTGACTATGCGCTTGGGCCGGTAGGCGCCGATGCCGAGCATCGCAACATTCTGATGACCCTTGTTGATTGCAATGCTCACCACAGGTGACTCACACGACCCTTCACAACATCATTGTCGGACGTAAGACCAGGACCCAGGCTAACCCAGAGCTAGGGTTCAGCCCAGGGCAAAGTCCTGCTAACCGCACAGTAAGGACATTTGTCCCGACTATCGGAAAACGCGCGGTGCGCGCTACCCGAGCGCCAGATCCTTCAGGCCGAGAATCGACCGGTACTCCAGGCCCTCGGCCGCGATGATGCCGTCGGCGCCGGTTTCCCGATCCACCACGGTCGCCACGCCCACCACGATCGCGCCCGCGTCCCGGAGTGCGCGCACCGCGGTCAGCGGCGAGTTGCCGGTCGTGGTGGTGTCCTCCACCACCAGCACCCGCTTGCCCACGATGTCGGGGCCCTCGATCTGCCGCTGCATGCCGTGCGTCTTGGCGGCCTTGCGCACCACGAAGGCGTCGATGGGCCGGCCGGGCGCGTGCATGACGGCCGCCGCGACCGGGTCGGCGCCCATGGTGAGCCCGCCCACCGCGTCGAAGTCCCAGTCGGCGACCAGTTCGCGCAGCAGCTTGCCGATCAGCGGCGACGCCTCGTGGTGCAGGGTGGCCCGGCGCAGGTCCACGTAGTAGTCGGCTTCCTTACCCGAAGACAGGGTGACCTTGCCGTGTACGACGGCGAGGTCGCGTACCAGTGCGGCCAGTCTGTCCCGGTCGGTCGTCGTTACCTGCATTGCTGTGTCTATGTCCTTCCGCGCGCGTTGAAAATGCCTCTGTTCAGGCGGGTCTGCACGGACCGCGGGAGCAGTCCGGCGACCGCTGCGATCGCTTTGTACTGCATTCCGGGCACGCTGATCACCCGGTCTCTCTCCAGATCACGCAGCGAACCGGCCACCACCTCGTCCACATTCAGCCACAAGGGTCGTGGCGCGGCGGCCGGATCCAATCCGGCCCGCTCGTGGAATTCGGTGCGGACAAGTCCCGGGCACAAAGCCTGCACCCGGACCCCGGTCCCGGCCAGCCCGCCTGCCAGCCCTTGCGAGAAGGATACGACGTACGCCTTGGAGGCCGAATAGGTCGAGCCCCGTCCCGGAATCAGCCCGGCCAGACTGGCCACATTCACGACCGTGCCGTTGGCGGCGTGCAGCATGGGCGGCAGGGCCGCGCGGGTCAGCTGCATGACGGCGGTGACGTTCACATCGAGTTGGGACTGCAGGTCGCCGGGGTCGAGGGTCCAGAATTCGCCCGCGGTCCCGAATCCCGCATTGTTGACCAGGAATTCGACGCCCCGGCCGAGTCGTTCGCCGACCCGCTCCCGGTCGTCCGGTCGCGCCAGGTCGGCGGGCAGCAGCTCGGCCCGCGCCCCGTAGTGCACTTCCACTTCGTGCGCGAGTGCGGCGAGCCGATCCGCATCGCGAGCCACCAGCACCAGGTCGTATCCGAGCGCGGCCAGCCGGGTGGCGTAGGCCTTGCCGATACCGGAGGTCGGCCCGGTGACCAGGGCCACCGGCCGATGCGCGCCGGGCAGGCGCACGGCGCCGGCGGGATCGCCGGGAGAACGCTCGGTCATCGCGGACTGCCTATCACTCGCACGACAGGGAACCGGTCGGCGATGACCGTGACTGCGCCCCCATTCTGGTCCCTCGCGGGCTCAGACATGCGGAATACACGCGCAAAGAAAAAACCCCGGATCACCGGTACAGGACTGGGATCCGGGGTGCGGGTCACCTCGGGGTCGGTCCCTGGTAGGGACGGAACCCCGGATGGAAGGGGCCGCCGGGCGGGGCGCTGCGGCCCTGGTCCTTGCGCCAGCCCTCTTCCGGTTCCCGATCGGGATCGGGTTCCTCGTCGGGCCAGTCGTCCGGATCGTCGTCGCGCCAGTCCTCTTCGCGGGCGAGGGTGCGCTCGTTCGCGGGCACGCGGTCGCGGTCGTCGTCCGCGGCGCGGTCGGCGTCCTCCGACTCCCAGTCGTCCTCTTCGGGAGCGGGCGGCCAGTTGCGGCGCGGACGATTGCGCGGGTCCGGCACGACTTTCAGTGCGGGACGCCAGGATTCGGGTTCCTCGTCCGGTTCGCCGGCGCCGGCGATATCGCTGACCAGCGGGGAGCCGTAGTCATCCGCATCGTCCGGATGCGCGGCGCGGACGCGCGCGGCCGGGACCCGGTCGTCGTCGCGGTAGTCGCCGTCCTCGTCGTAGCCGTCGTAGTCGTCGTCCTCCGGAAGCGGGTGCGAGCGACCGGGTTCCGGGAGTTCGTCGCGACCGCGTTCGGAGCTGATGACCGGCGGCAGCACGTGCAGCAGGCCGGACAGCCGCAGCACGGCGTCGATGGCCATCTCCCAGTCCTTGGCGACCGCGCCCACCGGCAGCATGCCGAGCGTCCAGTTGCCTTCGGACCACAGCTGTTGCACGGTGTCGGGCAGCGATTCGATGAACGCCACCATGCGCTGATCCACGGCGTGCCGCGCGATATCCGGATTGGTGGCGAACACCACCCGGTCCCCGATGGCCCCGAGCAGTTCGAGGTCGTGGTCCTTCGGCGGCGCAGCCGTTTTCAACCGCAGGTCGATATCGATGTCCGAGCCGATCTGCCGGCGCACCGCGACCAGGGTGGCGGCGTCCTCCAGATCGAACAGCACGAACTTCTCGCCCTTGCGGTTACCGGAGACCACGTCCACCGCGGACAGGTAGCCGAGTTTGGCGAGCGCGCCGCGCCGCCAGGTGGAGGCCAGCGCCGGTTCCACCGAAACATAGGTGTAGCCCTGGGATTTCGCCCAGACCTGCCGCACATGCCCGGTGCGCTGCCGTTGCAGCCGATCGAAATAGAGCAGCACGATAGCGCCCACCAGCGCAATCGCGGCCAGCCCGAACCATATTCCCGTCATCGCCGCCTACCCTATCCAGCCGGACGATCGATTGCCCGCTACGCCTGCGGTTTTGCCGTTCATCGGGTCGGCACCGCGGTGCTGATGATGACCTTCGCCTGGATCGACCCGTCGGGGTTCTTGTCGCCCTGCACCATCACCATGTCGCCCACCTTGAGGTCCGCGACCTTGCTGCTGGCCAGCGAGATCACCTGCGTGTTGTCGTCGGTGTGCACGGTGACCGTCTTGCCCGCCATGGTGGTTAGGCCGATGTTCTTGCCGTCATTGCTCGCGATGGTGCCCATATTGGCGCCGAGCTGGTCCAGGTCGCCCAGACCCGGAATGGTCGGCACGCCGCTGGGTAGCGGCACCACGGAGGTATTGCCCGGATACCCCGGCACCGGATACAGATTGGTCCGCGAGGTGCTGGTCGAGGAGGCACTGTCCGAGGAATCCTTGTGCGCCAGCAGCGCTCCCACGAGCACGCCCACCACGGCCACGAGAACCAGTGCGCCGAGCCCGATCCCGATCCACAGGCCGGTCTTGCGCGGCGGCTGCGGCGGCGGGGGCTGCTGCGGGAATCCGGCGGGCACGTAGCCGCCGCCCGGCGGCATCCCGGGCCCGCCCGGCCCGCCGGGTGCGGCCGGATATCCGCCCGGCGGATAACCGCCGCCGCTGGGGAAGCTCTGGGTCGGCGCGTACCCCGCGCCGCCGGCATAGCCCGCGCCGCTGTCGTAGGTGGCCGTGGGCGGGTATTCCACACCCGCGCCCTGCCCGGCGCCGGCACTCGGCTCGTACGCACCCCATTGCGCGTCGGCCGGCGGCATCACCCGAGTGGGGTCCTGGCCCAGCGGTTGCCCGAAATACTCGGTCGGCCCGTCCCCCGGGTCACCCTCGGGCCGCCGCGACCACGGATCGCTCGGATTAGTCATGCCCACCAGGGTAGGCGGAAGGGCTCGGTCCAGCCGCGAACTCGACCGCGCGGTGTGGAAACCCCGGATATGCGAAACGCCGCATCCAGCATGGATGCGGCGTTCGCTGCCGGTCAGCGGCCGACTATGAGGGTGTCGCCGTCGGGGCTGACATTGACCTTCACGGTGTCGCCGTCCTGCACCTCACCGGCCAGCAGTTCCTTGGCGAGGGTGTCGCCGATGGCCTGCTGGATGAGGCGGCGCAGGGGGCGGGCGCCGTAGGCCGGGTCGTAACCGCGCACGGCCAGCCAGAAACGGGCCGAGTCGGAGACGTCCAGCTTCAGGCGGCGCTGGGAAAGGCGCTTCTGCAGCTGGTTCAGCTGGATGTCCACGATCACTTCCAGCTGCTCCTCGTCCAGGGCGTGGAACATCACGACGTCGTCGAGCCGGTTCAGGAATTCCGGCTTGAAGGCGGCGCGCACCCGGTTCATGACGAATTCCTTGTCGCCGCCCGCACCCAGATTGGAGGTCAGGATGAGGATGGCGTTGCGGAAGTCGACCGTGCGGCCCTGGCTGTCGGTGAGCCGGCCCTCGTCGAGCACCTGCAGCAGGATGTCGAAGACGTCCGGGTGGGCCTTCTCGATCTCGTCGAAGAGGACCACGGTGTACGGCCGCCGCCGCACCGCCTCGGTGAGCTGCCCGCCCTGGTCGTAGCCGACATAGCCGGGCGGCGCGCCGACGAGCCTGGCCACCGAGTGCTTCTCGGAGTACTCGCTCATGTCGATGCGGATCATGGCGCGTTCGTCGTCGAACAGGAAGTCCGCCAAGGCCTTCGCGAGCTCGGTCTTACCGACACCTGTCGGTCCGACGAACATGAAGGATCCGGTCGGCCGGTTCGGGTCGGCGACGCCGGCCCGCGCGCGGCGCACCGCATCGGACACGGCCTGCACCGGTTCCGATTGACCCACCACGCGGCGGCCCAGTTCGTCCTCCATGCGGAGCAGCTTCTGGGTTTCGCCTTCGAGCATGCGGCCCACCGGGATTCCGGTCCACGCCGACACCACCTCGGCGATATCGTCGGGCCCGACCTCCTCCTTGAGCATGACGTCGCCGTCGGCGGCGGTCTTCGCCTTGGCTTCGGCCTCGGCGAGTTCCTTCTCCGCCTTGGGGATTCGCCCGTACCGGAGTTCGGCGGCCTTGCCCAGGTCACCGTCGCGTTCGGCGCGCTCGGATTCGCCGCGCAGCGCTTCCAGCTGCTCCTTGAGCCCGCTCACGGAGTCGATGGCCTGCTTCTCGTTCTGCCAGCGGGTCATCAGCTGGTTGAGCTTCTCGCGGTCGTCGGCGAGTTCCTGGCGCAGCTTCTCCAGTCGCTGTTCGGAGGCCTCGTCGGTTTCCTTGGCGAGCGCGACCTCCTCGATCTCGAGGCGCCGCACCGCCCGCTCCACCTCGTCGATTTCCACGGGGCGGGAATCGATTTCCATGCGCAGCCGGGAGGCGGCCTCGTCGACCAGGTCGATGGCCTTGTCCGGCAGGAACCGGGAGGTGATGTAGCGGTCGGACAGCGTGGCCGCGGCGACCAGCGCGGAGTCGGTGATCCGCACGTGGTGGTGGCTCTCGTAGCGTTCCTTGAGCCCGCGCAGGATGCCGACGGTGTCCTCCACCGAGGGTTCGCCGACCAGCACCTGCTGGAACCGGCGTTCCAGGGCCGGGTCCTTCTCGATGTGCTGCCGGTATTCGTCGAGGGTGGTGGCGCCGACCAGGCGCAGTTCCCCGCGCGCCAGCATGGGCTTGATCATGTTGCCGGCGTCCATGGCGGATTCGCCGGTGGCGCCGGCGCCCACGATGGTGTGCAGTTCGTCGATGAAGGTGATGATCTGTCCCGCAGAGGTTTTGATCTCCTCCAGGACGGCCTTGAGCCGTTCCTCGAATTCACCGCGGTACTTGGCGCCGGCCACCATCGCGCCCAGGTCGAGCGAGACGAGTTTCTTGCCGCGCAAGGATTCCGGGACGTCGCCCGCGATGATGCGCTGGGCCAGGCCCTCCACGATGGCGGTCTTGCCGACGCCGGGTTCGCCGATGAGCACCGGGTTGTTCTTGGTGCGCCGGCTCAATACCTGGACCACGCGCCGGATTTCGGTGTCGCGGCCGATGACCGGGTCGAGTTTGCCGTCGCGGGCGGCGGCGGTGAGGTCGGTGGAGTACTTCTCCAGCGCCTGGTAGCTGCCTTCCGGGTCGGCGGTGGTGACGCGGGTGTTGCCGCGCACGGCGGTGAAGGCCTCGCGCAGGGCGTCGGCGGTGGCGCCGTACTTCAGCAGTAGTTGCGAGACATCCGAGTCGCCCGCGGCCAGGCCCACCATGAGGTGTTCGGTGGAGACGTACTCGTCGCCCATTTCGGTGGCGAGCCGCTGGGCGGCGGTCACCGCGGCGAGTGCCTCGCGGCCGAGGTTGGGGGTGGTGGTCGCACCGGTCGCGCTGGGCAGCCGGTCGACGATGTCCTGCGCCTCGCGTCGCACCGGTGCGGAATCGACGGCGACGGCCTTGAGCAGGGGGGCGGCGATGCCGTCGGTCTGATCCAGCAACGCCACCAGCAAGTGAGCCGGACGGATCTCCGGATTGCCCGCGGCGGAGGCCGCTTGCAGGGCGGCGGTCAGGGCCGCCTGGGTCTTGGTGGTGGGATTGAACGAGTCCACAGTCACCTTCCTACTAGTCGTTTTATCTCTGCAACGCGGTGAGAGTTGAGTCTGTTCCGCTCAAGTCTGACTAGTTTCGGGCGCATACGCCAGAGCCGAAGGCCACCAATCACGCTACGCGTAGCATGAGGCCATTCGTTGACGCATCACCCTGCAGCTCACACAACTCTCGTGGCTCGCGGCTCCACCACCCAGCGCCGTGGGCAAGCCCCTGAAACCCCAGGCACGCGAGTTGTCCCGAACGAAGGAGCCCTATGCGCGCGATCGTCGTTCCCGAATTCGGCGCCCGCCCGGAGCCTGCCGATATGCCGAAGCCCGCGCCCGGGCCCGGTCAGGTGCAGATCGAGCTCGAGGCCGCGGGCGTCAATCCCTTCGACAAGCGCATCATCGACGGGTTCCTGAAAGATCGGATGCCGCACGATTTTCCGATGATCCCCGGTGTGGACGGGGCCGGATCCATCTCGGCGGTCGGCGCCGGGGTGCACGATTTCCAGGTGGGTGAGCGGGTGGTGGGGAAGTTCCTCATTCCACCGGTCGGGCACGGGACGTTCGCCGAATTCATCGTGGTGCCGGTCGATTCCGCCATTGCCAAGGTGCCGGACGAGGTGACCGCCATCCAGGCGGCGGCGCTGCCGACCGCGGGCATCACGGCGCTGGACCTGGTGCACGCGGCGAAGCTCGGCAAGAACCAGACCGTGCTGGTGGTGGGTGCGGCGGGCGGCGTCGGCTCCTATCTGGTGCAGCTGGCCGCGCTGGCGGGCGGGCACGTGATCGCCACGGCCCGGCCGGACGACACCGATCGCATGATCCGGCTGGGCGCGGCCGAGGTGGTGAACTACGGGCGCATGACGGTCACGGACTCCCCGACCCATGCGGAGGCGAGTGAATTGTCGGTGGCCGATTCGGTGCGCATCACGGTGCCGGGCGGCATCGATGTGCTCTTCGATCTGGTGAGCCCGCCCACCGGGTTCGCCGGCAATCTGAGCGTGGTGCGCGACGGCGGAGTGGCCTTCACCACGGTGGGCTCGGCGGACGACGCGGCGACGGCGGCCCGCGGCATCACCGGTGGTAACTTCCAATCATCCGGCGGCGCAGCCGAATTGCGAGAACTGCTGCGGCACGTCGGCAACGGTGACCTGGTGGTGCCGATCGACGCGACACCCCCGCTGGAAGCTGCTCCGGATGTCATAGGCGCGTCCGGTGCGCGGGGCAAGACGGTACTCGTAATCTGAACGACGAGTTCCGCCTCACCCCTCCCAGCGGCTTAAATCCCCCAGCCTCGGCTATATCCGTGCGACCACCAGGTTTTAAGGGATACTTGTCGAGATGGACCGCCCGGAACCAGGCGTGTCCGCTTGACAGCACACGAAAGGAAAGCTCGACGTCGTGGATGCGCGTTCTGCAGCGCTGGTCCGCGCAAACTTCCGGACAGTCGTCGAAGCCCCCCAGGGGCCCGAACGACTGATCAGCGCGTTCTACGGTCATCTTTTCGCGGAGATCCCCGCCCTGCGGGAATTGTTCCCCCCTGCCATGGACATGCAGCCCAAGCGGCTCGTGACCGCCATCCAGTTCGTACTGGACAACCTGGAGGACTGGGATCGGGCCCAGCGCTTCCTGGAACAGCTGGCGCGCGATCATCGCAAGTACGGGGTGGAGGCCGCCCACTACGACATGGCCGGGCGGGCACTGCTGGCCGCGTTCCGCAGCTACAACGGGCAGTCACAGTGGACGCGTCAACTGGAGGCGGGCTGGCGCGACATCACCATCCTGATCTCGGCGTCCATGGCCATCGGCGCGAATTCCGATAAGTCGCAGCCGTATTGGGAGGCGACGGTGGTCGGGCATCGGCGGGTGGTGGACGATCTGGCCATCGTGCGGCTGCAGACGGATGCGCCGATCCCGTACCAGGCCGGCCAGTACGTACCGGTCGCGATTCCGCAGCGGCCCAAGATGTGGCGGTATCTGTCCCCGGCCATTCCCACCAATCCGTACGGGGAGATCGAATTCCATGTGCGCAAGGTGCGTTCGGGCTGGGTGAGCCCGGCCATCGTGAACGAGGCCCAGGTGGGTGACCGCTGGATGATCGCGGCGCCGCTGGGCGGGCTGCACGTGGACCTGCGCAGCCGCCGGGATGTGCTGATGATCAGTTCGGGCACCGGTATCGCCCCGCTGCGCGCGCAGTTGATCGAGATGGGCCGGCGCGGCATCAATCCGCGCGTGCACCTCTTCATGGGCGGCCGCTACCCCTGCGACCTGTACGACGTCGAGAACATGTGGCAGCTCTCGCAGAGCAATCCGTGGCTCACGGTGATCCCGGTGTGCGAGAACGAAACCAACCCCTGGTGGCATCCCTATCCCCCGGCCGATCCCCCGTTCGGCATGCACCGCCGCCTGATCGGCAATCTGGGCGCGGTGGTCGCCAGCTTCGGCGCGTGGGCGGACCGCCAGATCCAGATCGCGGGTTCCGCCCGCATGATCGCCGACACCAAGCGGGCCCTGCTCGCGGTCGGCACCCCGGAGTCGAGCATCAGCGCGGATCCGGTGTAGCGAGGGATGTTCCGGGCCGGTCCGCGGTGACCGACCCGGAAGATGGTGCGGTACCAGTTTTTTCGACGATCGGAGTGTGTGTGACTCTCGGCCCGGACGAGACCGGCGCGCTGGCGCTCGGCCCCCAGACGGAGTGGACGGCGACCGTGGTCGGCGCACACCGGTTACGGGAGGACACCACGGTGGTGCGGCTGATCGGCGAGTTCGTGCCGTTCGCGGCCGGGCAGTCGGTGGAGGTGCGGACGCCGCAGCATCCGAGCATGGTGCGGCGCATGTATTCGGCGCTGCCGCCGTCGCTGGACGGGAAGCTGGAGTTCCATGTGCGGACGGTGCCGGGCGGGTGGTGCAGCGGGTCCATCGTCTCGGATACCCGGGTGGGTGACGAGTGGCGGATCAGTGCGCCCGCGGGCTGGCTGGCGGTGGATCCGGATGCCACGGATGTGGTGATGATCGCCGATGCGGTGGGGCTGGCGCCGATGCGGTCGCTGCTGCTGGATATCGGGCGCCGGCCGGAGCCGCCGCGCACCCATCTCTTCGTGGGCGCGCGCTATCCGCGCGATCTGTACGCGGCGGACATGCTGTACCTGCTGACCGGTGAAATGCCGTGGCTCACGGTCGTTCCCGTGGTGCAGGACGAATACGACCCCGATTGGCCCGACCAGTGGTACGAGAGCTGCCGGGTGGATCTCGGCTTCCATCCGGAGGAGACGTTCGCCGGCACCATCGCCGATATCCCGTCCCGTTTCGGTCCGCTGACCCATCATCACGTGGTGGTCTGCGGCCGGATCGCGGCGGTGCAGGCCACGGTGGAACACCTGGTCGCGACCGGAACGCCGGTCGAGGCGATCCGGCACGAAGGTTTCTGAACGGGGTTCACTGGACGGACGGCCAGGGTTCATACCGTCGTGGGCGGAGCTGCGACTACTGCCGGGTACCGTGGGCAAATGTCCACCGTGGAGTTTGCCCCGCTGTTGCGTGCCTCTTCGGCGCCGCCCGCGCGCACGCTGGTCGATATTCTGGCCGCCACGACGGCCATCCACCCGGACGCGCCCGCCGTCGATGACGGCGAGACGGTACTGAGCTACGCCGAGTTGCAGATCGAGATCGAGGCCGGGGTGCAGCGGCTGGTCGCGGCGGGCGTGCGCCCGGGTGACCGGGTCGGGATCCGGATGCCCTCGGGTAGCTACGAGCTGTACGTCATGATCCTCGCGGTCCTGCACGCGGGCGCGGCCTATGTACCCGTGGACGCGGACGATCCGGACGAGCGGGCCCGACTGGTCTTCGGTGAGGCCCGGGTGACGGCCATGGCCACCGGCGCGGGCATCGAGAGCTCCGGCACGGCGGTCGGCACGGCCCCGACCACCCCGGTCGCACCCACGCCGGACGACGACGCGTGGATCATCTTCACCTCCGGTTCCACCGGTACGCCGAAAGGTGTTGCGGTGACCCATCGCAACGCCGCCGCCTTCGTCGACGCCGAGGCCCGGCTGTTCCTGCAGGGTGATCCGATCGGCCCCGGGGACCGGGTGCTGGCCGGCTTGTCGGTGGCCTTCGACGCCTCCTGCGAGGAGATGTGGCTGGCCTGGCGGCACGGGGCCTGCCTGGTGCCGGCGCCGCGCGCGCTGGTGCGGACCGGCGCGGATCTGGGCCCGTGGCTGGTGCGGCGCGAGATCAGCATCGTGTCCACGGTGCCCACGCTGGCCGCGACCTGGCCCGCCGAGGCCCTGGACGGGGTGCGGCTGCTCATCTTCGGCGGCGAGGCGGTCCCGCCGGAACTCGCGGAACGCCTTGCGGGCGGCGGTGATCGGCCCGAGGACGACACCGACGACGAACCGGACGACCGCGCTGGACGCATCGGCGGCAGCGCGACGCCGGTCGCCGGCACCGCGGTACGCACGGGCAGTGACGCCGTGCGGATGGACGGCAGCGCACCGCTGCGGGCGGGCCGCCCGGGTCCGGCGGCGGATGAGGACTCGGACGACGGGCTCGGCCTCTTCGTGCGGCAGAACGGCACCGCCGAAGGGCCGGTGCAGCGCGAGGTGTGGAATACCTACGGCCCCACCGAGGCCACCGTGGTCGCGTGCGCGGCCCTGCTGGACGGCCGCATGCCGATCCGCATCGGGCTGCCCCTGGACGGCTGGGACCTGACAGTCGTGGACGCGGCCGGAAATCCGGTGGGCGAGGGCGAGACCGGGGAACTGGTCATCGGCGGCGTGGGCCTGGCCCGCTATCTGGATCCGGCGAAGGATGCCGAGAAGTACGCGTCGCTCCCGTCGGTGGGCTGGGAACGCGCCTACCGCAGTGGCGATCTGGTGCGCAACGAGAGTGCGGGCCTGGTGTTCCTGGGCCGCGCCGATGATCAGATCAAGCTCGGCGGCCGCCGCATCGAGCTCGGTGAGATCGACAACGCGCTGCAGCATCTGCCCGGTGTGACCGCGGCGGCCGCCGCCATCCGGACCACCAAGGCGGGCAACAAGATCCTCATCGGCTATCTGACCGGCCCCGAACCCGGGTACGACCTGGCCGCCGCCAGAGCGATTCTGGCCGAACAACTTCCGGCCCCGCTGGTGCCGCGGCTCGCGGTGGTGGCGGATATGCCGACCCGCACCTCGGGCAAGGTGGACCGCGACGCGCTGCCCTGGCCGCTGCCCAAGACCGCGGCCGCCGAGGCCGAGGCCGGTTTCACCGAGACCGAGAAATGGGTTGCCGGGCTGTGGGATTCGATCCTGGGCGCCGAGGTGACCGATCCGAAGGCCGACTTCTTCGATCTGGGCGGCGGTTCGCTGGCGGCGGCGCAATTGGTGGCCGGACTGCGGGAGCGGAATCCGCGGATCACCGTCGCCGATCTTTACGACCATCCGCGCCTCGGGGCGCTGGCCGCACTGCTGGATTCGAGCGGCCCGGCGGCCGTGGTGGTCGAGCGGACGGTGCGGCCGGTGCCGTTGCGCGCGCAGTTGTTCCAGGTGCTGGCCACGATTCCGCTCACCACACTGACCGGTCTGCAGTGGCTGACCTGGCTGGGCATCGTGGGCAATATTGCGGCCTGGTCGGGTTCGCTGCCGTGGCTGCCGCATCTGTCGTGGTGGTGGGCGCTGCTGGCTTTCGCCCTGTTCATTTCCCCGCCCGGCCGGATGACGCTGTGCGTGGTGGGCGCGCGGCTGCTGTTGTCCGGAGTGCGGCCCGGCTCCTATCCGCGCGGCGGGCAGGTGCATCTGCGGTTGTGGACGGCGGTGCGGTTGTCGGAGGCGAGCGGCGCCGAGAACCTGTCCGGCGCACCGTGGATGGTGCCGTTCGCGCGGGCGCTGGGCGCGCGCATCGGTAAGGGTGTGGACCTGCACACGCTGCCGCCGGTGACCGGCATGCTGGAGCTCGGCGACGGCTGCAGTGTGGAACCGGAAGTGGATCTGGGCGGGTTCTGGATCGACGGTGATGTCGTGCACATCGGCCCGATCTCGATCGGCCCGGGTGCGGTGGTGGGTGCGCGGTCGATGCTGTTGCCCGGCACCAAGATCGGCCGCAATGCCGAGATCGCGCCCGGCTCCGCGGTGGCCGGCAAGGTCAAGGCCGAGCAGGAGTGGGCGGGTTCCCCGGCGGTGAAAGTCGGTAAGGCCCAGCATCGCTGGCCCGAGGAGACCCCGGCGCGCGCCTCGCACTGGGTGGCGATCTTCGGTGTGACCTCCATGGTGCTGGCCGCCGTGCCGATCCTCGGCTTGGGTGCGGGTGGTCTGTTCCTGGCCTGGTGGATCCGTGACACCACCACGCTGGCAAGCGGATTCGCGCGCGCCATCGCCATTCTGCCGCTGGCCATGCTGATCAGCCTGGGTGTGTACGCGCTGGTGACGGTGATCGCGGTGCGGCTGTTCGCGATCGGCCTGACCGAGGGGCATCATCCGGTGCGCAGCCGGGTGGGCTGGCAGGTGTGGTCGACCGAGCGGCTGCTGGATGCCGCCCGTACCTTCCTGTTCCCGCTGTACGCGAGCCTGCTGACGCCGATGTGGTTGCGGCTGCTGGGCGCGAAGGTCGGTAAGCGGGTGGAGGCGTCCACCGTGCTGTTGCTGCCCAAGTTCACCACGGTCGCCGACGGCGCCTTCCTGGCCGACGACACCATGATCGCCAGTTACGAACTGGGCGGCGGCTGGCTGCGCATCGGTGACGCCAAGGTCGGCAAGCGCGCCTTCCTCGGTAATTCCGGGATGACCGCGCCGGGCCGCCGGGTGCCGAAGAACGGCCTGGTGGCGGTGCTGTCCGCGGCGCCGTCGAAGGCGAAGGCGGGGTCGTCGTGGCTGGGCAGTCCGCCGGTGCGGCTGCGGCGGGCCGCGGAAAGCGGTGATACGGCGCGCACTTTCGATCCGCCGCTGCGGCTGCGGGTGGCGCGCGGGGTGGTGGAGACCTGCCGGTTGATTCCGGTCTTCGTGACCTTCGCCATCGGCCTGGGTGTGCTGTTCGCGCTGGCGTGGCTGGCGCGCAACCTCGGTCACCTGCCCGCGGCGCTGCTCAGCGGTCTGGTGCTGTTGTGCGCGGGCGCGATCGCGGGCGCGGCCTCGGTGGTCGCGAAATGGCTGCTGGTGGGCCGCATCCGGGCCGAGGAGCATCCGCTGTGGAGTTCGTTCGTGTGGCGCAACGAGGTGGCCGACACCTTCGTGGAGCATGTGGCGGCGCCCTGGTTCGCGCGCGCCGCGACCGGTACGCCCGTGCTGAACCTGTGGTTGCGTGGACTGGGTGCGAGGATCGGCCGCGGGGTATGGTGCGAGTCCTATTGGCTGCCCGAGGCGGACCTGGTGACCCTCGGCGCCGGCGCGACCGTGGAACGGGGGTGTGTGGTGCAGACCCATCTCTTCCATGACCGGATCATGGCCATGGACACCGTGACCCTCGGCGCGGGTGCGACATTGGGCCCGCACTGTGTGGCGCTGCCCGCGGCGAGCATCGGGGCGGGCGCGACCGTCGGCCCGGCGTCGCTGGTGATGCGCGGCGACAGTGTGCCGCCGTCGACCCGCTGGTGGGGTAATCCGATCGCGCCGTGGTCCGGTGCAGAATCGGGTGTCTGATGACCGATAAATCACTCGACGCGCCCATCGACGATTACCTGCCGCAGAACGGGAACCGCGGCTACCGCGTGTCCCGGTACGACCTGACCCTGGTCTACAAGGTCGCCGCGAACCGGCTGGCCGGCCAGGCGGAGATCACCGGCACCACCACGGGGGTGCGGGAGCGGTTCGCCCTGGACCTGTCCCCCGCGCTGGCCGTCTCCAAGGTGCTGGTCAACGGCGCGAAGGCGGCGAAGTACTCGCACCAGCAGGGCAAGCTGATATTCCAGCCGCGGCAACGGATTCCGGCGGGCGGCGCGCTGGTGGTGAACGTGCACTACACCGGTTCCCCGAAACCGGTGCGCGGCCCGTGGGGCGAGGTGGGCTGGGAGGAGCTGACCGAGGGCGCGCTGGTGGCCAGTCAGCCGAACGGCGCGGCGTCCTGGTTCCCGTGTGACGATCACCCGAGTTCCAAGGCCAGTTACCGGATTTCGATCACCACCGACTCGCCCTACTACGCGGTGGCCAACGGCACATTGGTGCGCAAGCAGACCAAGGCCAGCCAGACCACCTGGGTGTACGAGCAGCCCGAACCCATGGCGAGCTATCTCGCCACCATCCAGATCGGCCACTACCGCAAGGAAACCCTGCAGGTGCCGCGGCGCGCGGTGCCCATGCAGGCGGTGCTGCCGCCGCATCTGCACACCAACTTCGAGCACGATTTCGGCCGGCAGTCGCAGATGATGCGGGTCTTCGCAGAGAAGTTCGGGCCGTACCCGTTCGCGGGTTACACGGTGGTGGTCACCGATGACGAACTCGAGATTCCCATCGAGGCCCAGGGCATTTCGGTGTTCGGCGCGAATCACTGCGACGGCCGCCGCGGCTACGAGCGCCTGGTCGCGCACGAGCTGGCGCATCAGTGGTTCGGCAACAGCCTCACCATCCGGCAGTGGCGCGATATCTGGCTGCACGAAGGATTCGCCTGTTACGCGGAATGGATCTGGTCCGAGGCGGGCGGCGGGCCCACCGCCGATCAGCTGGCGCGGGCCGCGCGGCACACGCTGTCGCGGCAGCCGCAGGACATCGTGATCGGAAATCCCGGGCCCACCCGCATGTTCGACGATCGCGTCTACAAGCGCGGCGCGCTCACCCTGCACGCGCTGCGCCTGGAACTGGGTGACGAGGCCTTCTTCGACCTGCTGCGCACCTGGACCGAGCGGTACAAGCACTCCTCGGTGAGCACGGACGAATTCGTGATCCTGGCGGCACATTTCAGCAAGGAGCCGCTGCGCCCGCTGTTCGAGAACTGGTTGCGCAAACCGGGCCTGCCGCAGTTGCCGCCGCAGCACGATCTGGCCGACTCGCCTGCCTGATATCGGCACCCTCATGGTTCGCGGCCGTCTCGATTCTGGACTGACTGGAGCGGGGGAGCGAAGCGGAGGAGCGTAGGGAGGGAAGAATCGAGACTTCCAGGCCGCGAACCCGCCCCCGGAGCGAAGCGGAGGGGGCAGAAAATACAGCTCAGAAAAGCGGATCGTGGCGGATGTTCCCGGTGGGTGTCCCCACGGCCATGAGACGGAACTTGGTGGTCTGCACCATCGAGGGCGAGCCCACGATCTGTACGTCCCGGTCTTCCCAATTGCCGTGCGCCGCCACGATCTTCCCGATCTGCCCGACCTGCCGCGGCTGCAGGCCGGGCAGGTCGATGGGTTCCTCGGCGGAATCGAAATGCCACCACGGGTTCTCGTCGCTCTCGGTGACCGGGGTGACGGTGAGCCACTTGTTGGCGCAGGCCAGCTGGCTGAGCACTTCGAGATCGTAGAGGTCGCACGGGTAGTGGCCGCCGACGAACAGGTCCACCTTCGGGTTGGAGCGGCGCGCGGTCATGGCCATGAGCTGGGCGCGCAGCGGCGCGATGCCGGTGCCGCAGCCCACCATCAACATCTTGCGGCGGGTATTGCGCGGCACGCCGAGTCCGCCGAGCGGGGATCCGATGAGCCACTGTTCGCCGACGCGGGTGTGCCCGACCATGGCCGGGCTGACCCAGCCGCCGGTCACGCCGCGAATGTGGAATTCCAGTTCGCCGGCGGCATTGGCGGGGATGGCGGGTGAGAGGTATCGCCACATGCGCGGGCGGGAGGGGATCTGCACGCTCATGTACTGGCCGGCCGCGTATTGGAGGGGCTGATCCAGCGCCAGGCGCACGATGGCCAGATTGCGCAGTACCTCACGGTGTTCGATGACGGTGCCGGTCCACACCGGCGGGGTGGTCTCCTGGTCGGCGGCCGTGATCATGGTCTCGGCGATGACGGTGATGCCCTCGTCCCAGGCCCGGCTGATCTCGTCGGTCCAGAGTTCGGTGCCGGCGTAGGCCTCGAGTGCGGACTTCAGCGATTGCCCCACGGCCGCATAGTGTTCGGCGACGACGCCGTACTTGCGATGATCGCGGCCGAGCTGAGCGAGGAAGGGCAGCAAACGATCCGGGTCCTCCAGCCGGTCGACGCAGTAGGCGATGGCCTTCACCAGCCGATCCCGCTGGGCGTCCAGGGCCGCGGGAAAGAAATCGCGGACTTGCGGGTATTGCGTGAAGAGGATGGCGTAGAAAGAACGAGCGAGTTTCTCGGAGCCGCCATCTTCCGCAGCAACCGCCTTGAACGTCGTTCTAATCAATGCGACGGTCCGCGAATCCATATGTGTCACAACCCCATTTCGCACTCGAACACAAGCGGAGGCGGCGAGTGCAGTGCTGCGGGACACTCGACAGCAGCCGTTGCCAAGCAAGTGTAGGGCAGGTTTGCCAGCAACGGAACGGGACGTTTCAACAACATGCCTGTAATTCCTCGAAAACCTGGCAACTTCGGGAATTCGACGTCGAAAACAGACTGTTCACCTGTAACACGCCGGGCGACACGGGGTTTCAGCCATTGAAGTCGGAGGATTCATTTTGCAAGCCTCGACATTCCAGCGATCACACCGCAACCTCGCCAGCTATTTCTCAACCTACCGGTCTGTTTTTAGTTTTGCAAAAGGGGCCCGGTGACTTTGTCTCCGAGCCCCTTTCGATTTACACCATTACTGAGGTTTGCGCCGATTTCTCGGCTGCCACACTACGAGCGCCGTACTACGCGCGGGCGGCGTGAGATCCGGGCGGTATCCCGCCCGGAGCCTTTCCACCTCCGACGTCAGCTCCGCCACTCGCTGCTGCAACTCCTCGACCTGATTGGTGAGTTCGATGATCCGTTTGATACCGGCGAGATTGACGCCCTCGTCCTGGGACAGCCGCTGCACCTCACGGAGCAGTTCGACATCCCGGTCCGAGTAACGCCGCCCGCCGCCCGAAGTGCGTTGCGGCGACACCAGACCCAGGCGGTCGTACGTGCGCAGCGTCTGGGCATGCATGCCCGCCAGCTGCGCCGCCACCGAGATCAGGAAATACTGCGCCTCATTGCGACTCGGATCGGAACTCATCACGCACCTGCCCATCCCGCACGTGGATCGAAGCCGCCGGCCTTCTCCGCCTCCGCGTAGCGCCGCAGCGCCTCGCCGGCGTCGTCGTCCAGCTTCTGCGGCACCGCGACCTTCACGGTGACCAGCAGGTCACCGGCCGCGCCGTCGCGCTTCGGGACGCCCCGGCCGCGCACCCGCAGGGTGCGGCCGTCGGCGGTGCCCGGCGGCACCTTGACACCCACCCGTCCATCCAGGGTAGGCACGGAAACGGTGGTGCCGAGCACCAATTCGGCATAGCTGACCGGCAGCACCAGGGTCAGGTCGTCGCCATTGCGGCCGAACACCTTGTCCTGGCTGACATGCACGGTCACATACAGGTCGCCGGGCGGCGCGCCACGCAGGCCCGCCTCACCCTGACCCGCCAGCCGGATCCGCTGCCCGTCCCGCACTCCCGGGGGAATGCGCACGGTGATGGTGCGGGTCCGATTCTGGATACCGGTACCGCGGCAGTCGACGCACGGGTCGTCGATGATCGAACCCGTACCCCGGCAGTCCTCACACGGTTCGCTGAATCCGAACGCACCCTGGTTCCGGCTGACGACGCCGGTTCCATTGCAGTGCGGGCAGACCCGCGGCGAGGTGCCGGGCTTGGCGCCACTGCCGTGACAGGTGGTGCAGGCGGCCGGGCTGGTCATGCGCAGCGGCACCGTCACACCCTGCGCCGCCTCGCGGAAGCCCAGCGTGGTCTCGGTCTCCACATCCGACCCGCGCCGCGGGCGCGAAGCGGTGCGGGTGCCACCACGATTGAACAGCCCGCCCAGCAGATCGCCGAGCCCGCCGTCGGCGGCGCCCCCGGCCTGGCCGAAGATGTCGCCGATATTGAAATCGTTGGAGAACCCGCCGCCCTGGCCGTAGCCGGCGCCGGGCGGGAAGCCGCCGCGACCACCGAAACCGCCACCCGCGAACAGCTTCCGGGCCTCGTCGTACTCCTTGCGCTTCTCCGGATCCGACAGCACGGCATGCGCCTCGCTGACGGCCTTGAACCGCTCCTCGGCCGTGGCATCCCCGGGGTTCTTGTCCGGGTGCAGGTCACGGGCCAGCTTGCGGTAGGCCTTCTTGATCTCGTCCTGGGTGGCGCTGGAGGAAATACCCAGCTCTTTGTAGAAGTCCTTCTCGAGCCACTCCCGATTCACCAGGCATCTCCTCCTTTCTCTGTGCGCGCCGGCCGGGATGCCGGCGGGGTGGTCGTATTAATCGGTGCCGGCGGCATCGACGCCAGCGTTCGTGCCCGGCTGCGCCGGATCCGCAACCCCATCGGTGACCCCCACCAGCGCGTGGCGCAGGACGCGGTCGCCGAAGCGGTAGCCCTTGCGCATGACCATGCCCAGCACCGGATTGTGCCCGGAGCCTTCGTGCTGCACGGCCTCGTGCAGGGTCGGGTCGAAAGACTCACCCTCCGAACCGAATTCCTCCAGCCCCTGCTTCTGCAGGGCGAGGGCGAGCTTGTCGGCGACCGCCTTCAGCGGTCCTTCCAGATCGCCGTGTGCGCGGGCCCGATCGAGATCGTCCAGCACACCCAGCAATTCGCCCACCACCGCCGACTTGGCGGTGTCGATGGCGGCCTTGCGGTCGCGTTCGACGCGGCGACGGTAGTTCGCGTATTCGGCGGTCAGGCGCTGCAGGTCGGCGGTGCGCTCGGCGAGTTCGGCACTGATGGCGTCCGCGAGCGAATCCTCGCTCGCCTCACCACCGTTCGCGGCCGAGGCCGCGGCGAAGTCCTCCGCCGCGGCCCCCTCCCGAACCTCGCCAGTGACCGCGTCGATGGTGACCGGTTCCTGTTCCTGGTTCGGATTCGTCACTTCTTCTCCGGCTCCTCGACGACCTCGGCGTCGACCACGGTGTCATCGGACTGCGGGTCGCCCGCCGGTCCGGAACCGTTGCCCTGAGCGGCCTGGTCCGCGGCCGAGGCATCGTAGATGGCCTGACCCAGCGCCTGCGACTCGGTGGCGAGCTTCTCCACCGCGGCCTTGATGACCGCGATATCGGTGCCCTCGAGCGCCTCGTTCGCCTCGGTGATGGCCGCCTCGACCTTGGTCTTGACGTCCGCGGGGACCTTGTCCTCGTTGTCCTTGATGAACTTCTCGGTCTGGTGCACCAGCGACTCGGCCTGGTTGCGGGTCTCCGCTTCCTCGCGCCGCGCCTTGTCCTCGGCGGCGTGCGCCTCGGCGTCCTTCACCATGCGGTCGATCTCGTCCTTGGACAGGCCGGAGCCGTCCTGGATCTTGATCGTGTTCTCCTTGCCGGTGCCCTTGTCCTTCGCGGTCACGTGCACGATGCCGTTGGCATCGATGTCGAAGGTGACCTCGATCTGCGGCACGCCGCGCGGGGCCGGCGGGATGCCGGTCAGCTCGAAGGAACCGAGCAGCTTGTTGTGCGAGGCGATTTCGCGCTCACCCTGGAAGACCTGGATCTGCACGGACGGCTGGTTGTCGTCGGCCGTGGTGAAGGTCTCGGACCGCTTGGTCGGGATGGTGGTGTTGCGCTCGATGAGCTTGGTCATCACGCCGCCCTTGGTCTCGATACCCAGCGACAGCGGGGTGACATCGAGCAGCAGGACGTCCTTGACCTCACCCTTGAGCACACCGGCCTGCAGGGCGGCGCCGATGGCGACGACCTCGTCCGGGTTCACGCCCTTGTTGGGCTCCTTGCCGCCGGTCAGTTCCTTGACCAGGTCGGACACGGCGGGCATACGGGTCGAACCACCAACGAGCACAACGTGATCGATGTCGCCGACCGAGATGCCGGCATCCTTGATGACCGACTGGAACGGCTTGCGGGTGCGGTCCAGCAGATCCGAGGTGATCTTCTGGAACTCGGCGCGGGTCAGCTGCTCGTCGAGGAACAGCGGGTTCTTGTCCGCGTCGACGGTGATGTAGGGCAGGTTGATCGAGGTCGACTGCGAGGACGACAGTTCGATCTTGGCCTTCTCGGCAGCCTCACGCAGCCGCTGCATGGCCATCTTGTCCTTGGTCAGGTCGATGCCCGAGGTGCCCTTGAACTTGTCGACCAGCCAGCCGACGACGCGCTCGTCCCAGTCGTCGCCACCGAGGTGGTTGTCACCGGAGGTGGCACGGACCTCGACGACGCCCTCGCCGATCTCCAGCAGCGAGACGTCGAAGGTACCGCCACCGAGGTCGAAGACCAGGATGGTCTGTTCCTTGTCGCCCTTGTCCAGGCCGTACGCCAGCGCGGCCGCGGTGGGCTCGTTGACGATGCGGAGCACGTTCAGGCCCGCGATCTGGCCGGCCTCCTTGGTGGCCTGGCGCTGCGCGTCCTCGAAGTAGGCGGGGACGGTGATCACGGCGTCGGTGATCTCTTCACCCAGGTAGGCCTCGGCATCGCGCTTCAGCTTCATCAGCGTGCGCGCGGAGATCTCCTGCGGGGTGTACTTCTTGCCGTCGATCTCCACGGTCCAGTCCTCGCCCATGTGGCGCTTGACGGACCGGATGGTGCGATCGACGTTCGTGACTGCCTGGTTCTTCGCGGGCTGACCCACGAGAACCTCGCCGTTCTTCGCGAACGCGACGATCGACGGAGTGGTGCGCGATCCCTCCGAGTTGGCGACGACGACCGGCTCACCGCCTTCGAGAACAGCGATGACCGAGTTCGTGGTCCCGAGGTCGATACCGACCGCACGAGCCATGGTGTTTCCTCCTGGTTTGACGTACCTACGCACTCAACCCACCTCTCGGGAGACTCTCGGGGCATACGCCCCCGAACCCTTGAAGCCGGGAGAGTGCACATTTCTCAGCAACACTGAGTGTGGTCCGCTCAATCCTGCACCCGAATCGGTCGGCGTGCAACTCGAACTTGAGTCCAAGACACTCAACATTGTCTGATCAGCTCCAACCGACCAGGTGGATCACCTATTCCCCGCGGCGGGGAAATTTTTCCGGACACGCCCCGGATGGCCCGGCGAGTCCGAAATGCCGGGCTTGCTGGGCTCGGGCCGTGAAGATCATCCCAACGTCGTCGCAGCTGAGGAGGGATGTTGGCAGCCCGGTTCGGCATCTCGATCCCGCCGGTCGCGTCGGCGTTGCCGGTCGTCCTCGACATGGCCAAGGCCGCCGACGACGAAGGACTGGACCTGGTCGGCATCCAGGACCATCCGTACAACGCCGAATTCGGCGACGCCTTCGCGGTGCTCGGCGCCTGCCTGGCGGCCACCACTCGCGTCAGCGTCTACCCCGGCGTGGCCAATCTGCCACTGCGCACCCCGGCCATGATCGCCAAACACGCGGCCACCCTCGATCTGCTCAGCGGCGGCCGCTTCGAACTCGGCCTGGGCGCGGGCGCTTTCGAGAGCGGCGTGATCGGCATGGGCGGCCCGCTCCGCAAGGGCCGCGCCGCACTGCTCGCCCTGGCCGAGGGCATCGAGATCATCCGCGCCGAATGGCGGCCCGGGCGACTGGTTTCCGTGCTCGGCACCGAATACACCGTGCAGGGCATCGAGGGCGGGCCCGCGCCCGCCCACCCCATCGGCATCTGGGTCGGCGGCATGGGACCGCACGCCATGGACCTGATCGGCACCTTCGCCGACGGCTGGGTCGCGCCCCTGCCCAACTGGATGCCCTGGGAACACTGGGGACCCGCCAATGCCCGCATCGACACCGCCGCCCGGGCCGTCGGCCGCGAGCCCGGCGCCATCTCCCGCCTGGCCGCCCTCCCCGGCGTGGTCAGCGACCGCCCCCTCCAACCGGATCCCCGCGGCGCCAACCCGATTCACGGCTCCGCCGACGAATGGGCGGACATCATCGCCCACCTGGCCCAGCAACGCGGCTTCGACACCTTCATCTATTGGCCACCCGGTTTCGACGTGGACCAGGTGCAACGCTTCGCCCGCCTGGTGGTCCCGGCCGCGCGAGAACGATTGGGCGAGTAGCTCAGTCCAGCAGCGAGAACCGGCCGGAATGCAGAATCCCCGCGATGGCATCGATCTTCGCCTGCGGCGCCGCGTAATCCGGATGTCCGCCGATGATCGCCGCCGCATCGTGCAACCGGATCATCTGCCGCTCCGCTTCGGCGACATCACGCCCACCGGGCGTCACCGGATGCGACGCGAACGCCGGACGGCGCGGGTCCACGCGGCCGAGGTCGATCGCCTTCTCCACCCGGCGCGAACAACGGCAGAAGGCCTGCGGATTCGCCAGCCCGCAGGCCTTCGTGAGGAAGTTCCCGAGCCGCTTCTTGGCCCGCTCCAAGCGTTTCCGATGCGCCGCGGGCGTGGTGTCCGCGATCCACGCCGCCTCGGCGGAACTCAATCCGAAGACCTCGGAGAGCACATAGGCCACCCGTTCCTCGCGCGCCAGACACTGCAACATGGCCTGCGTGCAGTTCAGCCGCGTCTCATGGGTGAGCAGCTCCGCCTCCGGCCCCCGGTAATCCTCCGCTGCCAGACCGTCTTTCAGGCTCTCCCCGAATTCGTCGAGGCTGACCTGCGTCGCCTCCTGCGGCGACTGCCGCTTCAGGTTCAGCAGATAGTTGACCCCGACCCGGTACGCCCAGGTCAGCAGCTTCGCCTCACCCCGCCAACTCGCGAGATTGCCGGCCACCCGCAGGAGGATCTCCTGCGTGGCGTCCTCGGCGTCGGCGGGCCGCCACACCATGCGCAGCGCCAGCCGATAGATCGGATCCTGCAGCACCCGTACCACGTCGGAGATCGCGTCCCGATCCCCCGAGACCGCGCGGGCGACCAGCGCCACCTCGGCGGCATCCGGGCCGCGCCCGGCGGATACCTCCTCGGCGGCGAGGTCGCTGCCGTGCGCCTCGGGCTCATGCGGCTCGTACTCCATGCCGCCAGCTTGAGTCCGTATCCGGCGCGGCGCAACCAGTGCCGGCGAGCTCCGCGCCGCGATTCGCGCAGAGCGAAGGCGCACGAGCCGCACCCGGGCGGCGGGGGCGCGGCCAATGGCTGTGCCCCCGCCGCGCCCCACAATCGGGCCTGCCCCGGCGTTTTCAGGCCACCGCCGGGGTGGAGAGCAGCGCGTGGCGGTGGATCCAGTCGGCGACGGCGGCGCCGATGGCGTCGGGCTGGTCTTCCGGGCAGTGGTGGCCGGCCGGGCCGATATTCACGGTTTCGGCGGCGGCGAAGGTTTTCGCGGCCCACTCGATCATCTCGGGTGAGCCGAGGCCGACGCCGGCCTCGACGCCCAGGACGAGCTTGGGCACCTCGGGGGTTTCCGCCATCCAGCGGTCGTAGTTCTCGATGACGGCGACCACGTCGGCGGGTTCGCCGTCGAAGGGGAATTCGCGCGGCCACACCAGCATCGGCTTGCGGGATTCCGGGGTGGGGTAGGGCTTGCGGTACTCCTCGAGCGCCGACAGGGACAGGCTGCGGGTGGAGGCGGGCAGGTTGAACTCGATGAACATATTGCGTTCGAGGACCATCTCCTCGCCCTCGGGGGACCGGAAGCGGCGGAACAGTTCCGCGCCCTGCGGCGGCATCTCCGACCAGAGCATCGGCCGCAGGAAGGTCTCCATCACGGCGATGCCGCGCACCCGGCCGGGATGCCTTGCGGCCCAGTCCATTCCGAGCGCGCCACCCCAGTCGTGCCCGACCAGGACGACCTCGTCCAGGCCCAGCGCGTCGAACCAGGCGTCGAGGTAGCGGGCGTGGTCGGTGAAGCGGTAGTCGCTGTCCGGCTTGCCGGAGGCGCCCATGCCGATGAGATCCGGTGCCAGCGCGCGGGTTTCGCCGCTCACGTGCGGGATCACATTGCGCCAGATATAGGAGGAGGTGGGGTTGCCGTGCAGGAACACGACCGGGATCGTGCCGCTGCCGGTGTCGGTGTCGGTGTCGGTGTAGTTGAGGAACGAGTCGAGCACATCGATGGTGGCCATCGGATTGTCCTTCCGGGTGAGTTGCCTACACCTGGTTGGACACACGCCGCGGGCGGCTGTGACATCCCGGTTCGGTGATCCGGGTCACATCAGGCGGTGCAGTCCGATTCGGACTTCAGACCGGGGTGAATACCGGGCGTGAGCCCGGCCTGCACGGCGACCCGCTGCAGCAGTCCGATGAGCGTCGCCCGCTCGGCCGGGTCGAGGGCGCCCACCATTTCCCCGTCGAGTCCAAGTGCGAGCCGGTCCGCTTCGGCGATCACGTCACGGGCGGCGGGCAGCAGGTGCACGGCGTGCGCGCGCCGGTCGACCGGGTGCCGGCGGCGTTCCACCAGTCCGCGTTGTTCCAGCGCGTCGACGAGCCCGACCATCACGTTGCGGTGGATGCCGAGCGCGTCGCACAGCTGCTGCTGTGTCATGCCGTCATTGGCTTCGAGGATGCGCAGGGCGCCGTACTGACCGGGTTTGAGGCCGAGGGGCGCGAGCAGCGCGACGAATCGGTATTCGGCCTGAGATCCCAACTGCGCGAAGAGAAATGCGGCGCGCTCGAACATCGGGGGGTAGTTGGAATCGGCGTCGGTCACCCACCCAGGGTACATCCCCGGCGGCATCAACGCCCACAAAGTGATTGCCCTATTGTGTGATAATCACTTCAGGTGCATAGTTTGGAAGCATGGACACGAAAACCGCAGCACCTCTCGAATCGATCCCCCTCGACCCCCGCCGCTGGATAGCCTTCGCCGTCGTCCTCGCGGCCGGATTCATGGACCTGCTCGACGTCACCATCGTCAATGTGGCCGTCCCGAGCATCCAGAAGGACCTCGGCGCCGCCTACTCCCAGATCGAATGGATCATCGCCGCCTACGTGCTCTCCTTCGCGGCGGTCCTCATCACCGGCGGCCGGCTCGGCGACATCTTCGGCCGCAAACGCCTGTTCCTGACCGGCATGACCGGATTCACCATCGCCTCACTGGTCTGCGGCCTGGCCGGCTCACCCGCCGTGCTGATCGGCTCCCGCTTCGCGCAGGGCGCGATGGCCGGGCTCATGGTGCCGCAGATCCTCGCCATCATCCGCGTCACCTTCCCGAAGTCGGAGCGCGCCAAGGCGATCGCCATCTACAGCGGCGTCGGCGGCTCCGCGTCCGCGGTCGGGCTCGCGCTGGGCGGGCTGCTGGTGCAGGGGAACCTGTTCGGGCTGGAGTGGCGGCCGATCTTCCTGGTGAACGTGCCGGTCGGGGTGCTGGCGCTGATCGCGACCGCGCTCGTCATGCGGGATTCCCGCGCCCCGCACGCCCCGCGACTGGACATCCCCGGCATGGCGCTGGCCGTGTCGTCGGTGCTGCTGCTGGTGTATCCGCTCACCGAGGGCCGCCGATTGGGCTGGCCCGCATGGACTTTCGTGATGATGGCGGCCGCCGCGGGACTGTTCGCGGCCTTCGTCGGCTATGAGCGGTGGCGGGCGCGGACCGTCGGGTCACCGCTGATCGATCTGGATCTGTTCCGGTCGCGGCCCTTCACGATCGGGCTGGCGAGCTGGCTGCTGTTCTGGATCGGATTCGGTGGGTTCTTCCTCATCTGGACGCTGTTCATGCAGGCCGGGCTGGGCTGGTCGCCCATGCGGGCCGGGCTGACCTCGGTGTTCTTCGCGGTCGGCGCGGGCATCGGGGCGGGCACGTCGGTGAGTGTGCTGGCGCCGCGGTTCGGCAAATGGGTGCTGCTGGCGGGTGGTGTCGTCACCGCGCTCGGGTTCGCGGTGTACGGCGGGATGGCCACGCATTACGAATCCGGTTTCGCCTCTTGGCAGATGGTGCTGCCGTTGATCGTGACCGGTATCGGTTTCGGCATCGTGGTCGCGCCGACCATCGACATGCTGCTCGGCCAGATCCCGGACCGCGAGGCCGGGGCGGCGTCCGGACTGCTCAATACCGGCCAGCAGCTGGGGATGGCGCTGGGCGTGGCCCTGGTCGGCATCCTGTTCTTCACCCAGCTCGACCATGATTCGGCGCGCGGCGTGCAGGCCGTCGCGGCGCAGACCCGCACCGAACTGACCGCCGCCGGGATGCCCGCACCCGCCGCCGACGAGATCCTCGCGAGCTTCCGCGCCTGCGTGCGGGACCGTTCCGCGGAGATCGATCCGTCCGCCGTGCCCGCCAGCTGCAAGACGAGCACGCCCGCGAACCAGGCCGTCGCGCACGCCCTGACCCGCGCGGGCCAGGACGCGAACGCGGTCAATTTCGCGCACACCTTCGACCGCACCCTGGAGTGGGGCATCGGCCTGATGGCGCTGGTCTGCCTCGGATTCCTGGCCCTGCCGAAGAACGTCCGGCCGGCGCAGCACGAGACCGACACGTCGGAAACCGAACTCGTGGAGGTCTGACTGCGAGAAGAATCGCCCTCGTCAACGTCTTTCGACAGGAGTCATCATGCGCGCGGTCGTGCTCACCAAGGGCGAATTCCGAGTGGAGGACCTGCCCATCCCCACCCCCGGACCGGGACAGCTGCTGGTGGACGTCACCCGCTGCGGCATCTGCGGATCCGACCTGCACGCCCGGGTGCACGGCGACGATCTCGCCGACCTGGCCGCCGCCACCGGCTACGACAACTTCATGCGCTCCGACCAGAACATCGTGCTCGGGCACGAATTCACCGGCGAGGCGCTCGAATACGGGCCCGGTACGCGCCGCCGCTGGAAGCCGGGCACCCCGGTGGTGGCGCTGCCGATCCTGCGGCACGGGCGGGTACCCGAACTCACCGGGCTGTCGGCGGCCGCGCCCGGCGGGTACGCCGAACAGGTATTGGTGCAGGAGGCCATGACCTTCGAGGTGCCCAACGGCCTGGCCCCGGACCTCGCCGCGCTGACCGAGCCCATGGCGGTGGGCTGGCATGCGGTGCGCCGGGGACGGGTCGGCCGGAATCAGACGGCGTTCGTGATCGGTTGCGGGCCCATCGGACTCGCCGTCATCTCCATGCTGAAGGCGTCGGGGGTGCGGACCGTGGTGGCCAGCGACTTCTCCCCGCGCCGACGGGAACTCGCCACCCGGTGCGGGGCCGATGTGGTCGTCGATCCCGGGGTCGAATCACCGTGGGAGGCAACGCCGAAGAAGTCGCGCATCAATGGCGCCAGTGACATTCTCAATCTGGGCTTCGACGCCATGGAACGGCTGCGCCGGATTCCGAATGTGCCGTGGTGGTACATCTTCCGGCTCGCGCACACCCTGAATCAGGGGCCGTCCGGGCCGGTCGTCTTCGAATGCGTCGGCGTCCCGGGCATTCTCGATCAGATCCTGAGCGCCGCGCCGCCGATGTCGCGCGTCGTGGTCGTCGGCGTGTGCATGCAGCCCGACACCATTCATCCGGCCACCGCCATCAACAAGGAGATCGACCTGCGGTTCGTGCTCGGTTACGACCCGGGCGAATTCCGCGACACGCTGCACATGATCGCGGACGGCAAGGTCGATCCGTCCCCGCTCATCACCGGCACCATCGGCCTGGCCGGGGTGGACGCCGCCTTCACGGCGCTCGGCTCACCCGAACATCACGCGAAGGTCCTGATCGATCCGCGGAGTCCGGCCGTCACGCTCGGCTGACCGCCGGCGAATACGGCTCCCCGGGGACGGCACCCCGGGGGAGCGACAAGGCAAGCTGCGGCGACAGGGAATAGCGCAATCAGTTCGTGGGGGTAGCGCTCGGGGCCGGCGCGCCGGACGGGTTCGCGGACGGATTACCCGACGGGTTCATGCGCTCCCGGGCGTGCTCGATGCGGGTGGCGGTGATGGTGCCGTTGGCCTCCTGGCCTTCGACGCGGATCTTGTCGCCGACGGCGAACTGCGCCGCGGTCTCCTGCTTCTCCTTGGTGCCGAACTGGGTCTGGGCATTGATGGTGACGGTCTCGGAACTGCCGTCCTGCTTGGTGATCAGCCAGCTGCCGCTGCCCTCGGTCTTGATGGTGCCGAAGGCGCCGCCGCGCGGGCCACGGTGACCGCCCGGACTGCCCGGCTGCGGGGTCTGGGACTGCGACTGGGAGGAGGCCGGGGCGCTGCTGGTGCCGCTGTTGGAGCTGCACGCGGCCAATCCGACGACGCCGGCCACCGCCAGGGTCACGGCTCCGAGGGCGAGATTGATGCGCCGCCGGCGGGAGTGGCGCGGTGCGGGTTCCTGCTCGGCAGGGGTTGAGTTCGTCATGACGGCTACGCTATTGGCGCTGCTTGTGAGGTCGCTGGGCGCGCGCTGGTGAGTCACTCTCAGGTCGGTGCGAACGACCAGCCGGTTTCGAACGCGATACACAGCACTGTCCCAGGACGCATTTCTCACGCTTACGACGTCTCGCCCGCGACTCGAGATTATTTGTGCCGCACCGGATCCAAGGCCGGGAAGGGCGTGGTCGGCGGCTCGTGCAGGACCTCCAGCAGGCCCTCCGCACTGCGCGCCGCCGTCAGGCACGCATTCGTCATGGCTTGATCCGCCAGCGGATGACGAGCCCGCGCACGCCATTTGCGCACCGCCGCCATAGCCGCCTCCCGCTGGGTAGCCAGATCGGTGTGCGGCGGCAGGCCCAGGCGCAAGGTCGGCGACACTCCCGCCCCACCGATCAGTCGCTGCAATTCGGCGAGATCATCTGCGGGCAAAGGTAGTTCGTCGGCTCGCAGGTGACCCAGCAGCCGTAGCTCGGTGAAACCGTGCACATCGGCGAGCAGCGTCCGCACCCGCGGGAACAACGCATCCGCCGCGCTTCCCGGATGCGCGCGCAGGATGCGGGCCAGGGCGGTGAGCGCCGAATGCGCCTTCAATTCCTCCGCGCGCTGCGCGAACTGCACATCCAGGACCGTGCGCAGTTCGTCCAGGCCACTGCGGTCGGTGAGTTCGGCCGCCAGCGTGTGCGCGTCACGCACACCCAACCGGATCAGCGTGACCGCCAAGCGAATTCCGAACAATCCGAAGCGCGCCACCAGATGCGCGCGCAACTCCGGCGGGACCGGCAGCGGCGACTCCGGGCGGGCGAAACGATCCGCCGACAACAATGCCGCGCCCAGCTCGTCCACCGGTATCGCCGCCAGTGCCTCGAAGGCCGCGAACTCCCGCTGCCGCAAGGTCGCCGCCGCGAACGCCAGCAGGCCCGCCACCGGAATCACCGACTGGCACAAGCCCGTTCGCTCCAGCTCCACCGCGAAACGCGTGGCCACATCCCGCGCCGAATGCAGGGCGTCGATGCGGCCCGCCCCGATCTCATCGGCCCGCGACACCACGCCGATCACGCCCAGCGGGCCACCGGCGCCCGCGCCCGCGCCGATGTGCTCCAGGAAATCCACATCCGCCGCGTCCAGGCGGCGCAGCAGGTAGACGACGGCATCGGCGCTCGGCAACGCGGTGCCGGAGGTGCTCGGCGTGAGCAGTTTCGAGGTCCGCGCCGACACCTCCCGCGACAGCGAGGAGATACCCGGTGTGTCGATGACCGTGGTGCGCGCGAGCTCCGCCGACGGCCACTCCACCTCCAGCCGGTCGACTTCGCGCGGCTCCGGCGCATTCCAGCGCAACGCCGACAGATCGAAGGTGAGCCCGTGCGCGCCCGGCAGGCCCTCGGTGCCGCGGCCGCGCCGCACCACCACATCGGCGCGGGCGCCGTCGTCGGCGCGGGCCGTCACGCGCGGAGCGGCGCCATTGCGGTACCAGGTCACCAGGCGCGTGCACTCGGTCGCATCCGTCGGCGCGATGTCCTGGCCGACCAGGGCGTTCAAGAGTGTCGATTTACCGGCCTTGAGCTGGCCCGCCAAGGCCACTCGCAGCGGCTCGTCGAGCCGGCGCGCGCACTCGTCGAGCTGGGCCCGCACCCGCGGCCGGTCCGCCAGCGCACGCCGCGCCGCCGCCACCAGGCCCCGCGTCTCCGGCACCACTCCGTATCCGATACCGCCCAGGTCGTCCCTCATGGGTTCCTGATTCCGCAGCACACCGCACCTCCACGCGTCGCATGGGATTCGATATCGACCCGCGCCCCGTTAGCAACCCCGGCGTCCCCTCACAGGAACCTCCCACCCGAGACGCCGGGCACGAACCGCTCAAGAGCGGGCCTCCAGGGCCGGAGGCCGCGGCGCGGCGGGGAGGGCGCGCAGCGAATCGGAGACGCGGCGGAGTTCGGCCACCACGCGCAGGCGGCGTTCCAGCTCGGTCGCGCGTTCGGCGCGGCGCGCGGACTCCAGGTTCGCGGCCTCCTGTGCGGCGCGCAGGGATTCGTCGAGGGAGCGCAGGGTGCGGTCGGCGATGGCGGTGAAATGGTCGCGCAGCAGCCGGTGGATGCGGTGCAGGCGGTCCTTCGTCTCCTTGCCGGTGTGGAAGGCGACATCGTCCAGGTAGCGGCGCACCGCCATCTTCGCGTCGGCGCGGCGCTTGGCCAGGCGGGCCCGCTTATCGTCACTGAAAGCCTTGCCGCCGAGCAGTACACCCGCGCCGAGCGAGATCGGATTCACCAGTGACAGCCCGGCCAGCGTGCCGACCAGGCCCGCCATCACCACGCCACCGTAGGAGCCACGCACACCGACCAGCAGCTTGTGACCCAGGCCCAGATCCGGTTCCAGGTCCGCGAGCGTGCAGGAATCGGAACGAGAACCGTTCTGCTCCAGCAGCTCCCGCAACTCGGGTAGCTCGACCGCACCCAGTTCGGTGAAGTGCGCCGCCACCCGTTCACCCAGATCCACGGCGCGGGCGCGGGTCCACAGCAGGTTGTCGCCGAGGGCGGTGCCGACGGTGGCGGTCAGCCACTCCTCCACGGTTTCCCAGTGCCGGCCGGGATCGTTCGCATCGATCCATTCCTCGGCCTCGCGGCCGATGTTCCGCAGCCGATCCCGCAGATCGTGATCCACATCCCCTGCCAGATCCGTGACGCCGTCACCCAGCGTCTGCTGCCACGCGGCGGTCGCGCGATGCATCTGCTCGGCGGCCGTGCGCGCGGACTGCAACTCCCGCACCGCCGCCGCGGCCCGCTCCGGATCCCGCAGCGCCACCAGCTCACTACCGATGGCCAGGGCCAGATGCTCGGCAGCGGAACCGATCTCGAGACCGATGGTGCGCTGCACGGCCACCTGATCCCGCGCCACCACCTGCTCCCGCAGGAACTGGAACACCGGCCCGAATCCCGACTCCAGGCCGAGCTGCTCGTCCCGCAGCCGCATGGCATGCGTGCGCAGCACCGCCGACACCGGCAACATGGGGACCTCGACCCCATTGCGCGCCAGATGATTCCGATTCGCCTCGAACACCTGCCGCCAATGCGGATACAGATCGATCTTGCTGAGCAACACCGCGACCGCCGGGCACAGCTCCCGCACCTGCCGCAGAAACTCCACCTCCGGATCGGTCAACTCGGTGGAGGCATCACTGATCAGGAACACCGCATCCGCCGCCGGCACCGCACCCAGCACCGCCGCGGCACCCCCCGTCCCGTGCACCCCCAGCCCCGGGGTATCCACCACGACGATCCCATCCCCCAGCAACTGATTCGGCACCTCGACCTCGAGCCGCAAAACCGCCCGCCCCCGCGCCTGCGGAGCCCGCGCGGTCACCGTCCCGATCTCCCCGACCGCCAACGGAATCCGCTCCACCTCCCCGCCCCCGGCCCCCGCGACGACGAGCGCCGCCCCAGCCTGCGCCCCATAGGACAACGCCGTCACCACGCCGGTGGTGGCGTCATCCCCGACAGCGCACACCTCCATATTCAGCAGCGCATTCACGAACTGGCTCTTCCCCTGATTGGCCAGCCCCGCGACAACGATCCGCCGGCGCGGATCCCGCACCTTCCCCGCCAGCACCTCCAACCGCCCCACCAGATCCCCCCGGTCGGCGCCCCGCGCCACCCCGATGGTCTCCGAAAGTATCGACAGCAAAGACTGCGCCGCCACAATGCCGGTCACGCGAACCCCTACCAATCCCTCATCTGCTCAATGACTTCCGTGCGCCCGCCGATGCGGGCGCGTTCCCGACTTCACGAGTGCAAAATATCGCCGACGATATCCCCGGCCGGATGCGTCCCGAGATCGACATGCGTCCCACTGTCCCCGAACAGCCCCGCATCCCCTCCGGTCTGCACGGCACTCCCGAACAACCCGCCTTCCCCACCGCTCTGCACCCCACCCCCGAAAGCCTGCGAAACATCCACCCCCGCCCAAGGATTCGCCGGCGCCGCCACATGCACCCCCGCATCCCCCGCCCCACCAACGGAAGCATCCACCCCGGTAAGCCCACTCTCCAACCCACTCCCAACCTGCGCGCCAACCCCACCCGCAGCATCCCCGGCCCCCGCAAGCCCCGTCTCCAGCCCAGCCCCCACTTGACTTCCCGCATCCACCCCACCGGTCAGCCCAGCCCCCAAGTGCGTCCCGGCATCAACCCCACCATTCAGCCCCGCACCAACCTGCGACCCGAGATCCCCCACCCCATTCAGTCCGCTCTCGAGACCGGCGCCGAGCTGAGTCCCCGCATTCACCCCGCCACCAAGCCCGCTCTCCAGCCCCGCACCAACCTGACTCCCGGCACCCACCACACTGTTCAAACCGTTCTCAAGCCCCACACCCAACTGGCTCCCGGCATCCACACCACCCGCCAGCCCGGTCTCCAGCCCGGCCCCCAGATGCGACCCCGCATCCACAGCACCATTCAGGCCCGAACCCAGCTGCGACCCAACATTTGCCGTACCGCCCAGTTCGGTCTCCAGCCCCGCACCGAGTTGAGTTCCCGCGCCGACAGCAGAGTTCAGACCATTCTCGAGACCCGCACCCAACTGAGCACCCGCATTCACGCCACCGGCAAGACCCGTATCAAGTCCGGCACCGAGGTGCGACCCGGCATCCACAGCGCCGTTCAGCCCCGCACCGAGTTGCGACCCGAGATTGGCTGCGCCACCCAGTCCGGTCTCCAGGCCTGCGCCGAGTTGAGTTCCCGCACCCACTGCGGAGTTCAGGCCACTTTCGAGGCCCGCGCCCAGCTGGGTTCCGGCGTTGACGCCACCTGAAATGCCCGTGTCGAGTCCCGCGCCGAGGTTGGCGCCTGCGCTGATCGCGTTGTCCAGGCCGACATTCAGACCGGCTCCGATCTGGGTGCCGAGGTCCGCGCCGGTTTGGGTGGCGGCATTCACAGTTGCGGCCAGACCGGTGGAAAGGCCTGCGCCGAGGTCGGTTCCGAGGCCACCTGCTGCGCCGAGGGCGCTGGTCAGGCCGGTTTCGAGGCCGAGGCCGGCTTGGGCCGCGTTATCCACAATTGCACCAAGGCCTGTGGACAAACCTGCGCCGAGGTCGGCGCCGGCTTGTGCACCTGCATTCACAGCGGCGCCCAGGCCGGTGGAAAGGCCTGCGCCCAAATCGGTTCCGAGCTGGGCTCCTGCACTCGTGGCGGCGTTCACCGCGCCCTCGAGGCCCGCGCCCAGTCCGGCACCCGCGTTCAGGACACTATCCACAGCCCCGGTGAGTCCCGCACCGAGCGCGCCGTTCAACCCCGCGCCGAGGTCTGCTCCCGCGCCGAGGGCGGAGGACAGACCGAGATCCAGGCCGGTGCCGAGGCCCGCGCCCAAGGCTGCGCCGAGGCCTGTTTGGGCGCCCAGGCCGAGGTCGGTGCTGGTGGCGCCGCCGCCGTTCACTGCGCCGTTGAGGCTTGTCGATCCGTTGAGGCCGGCGGTGCCGTTCACACCGGTGGAGCCGTTGAGGCCGGTGTCACCGGACAATCCGGCGTTGAGGCCGGTGGAACCGTTCAGGGCGCCGTTACCCGCGGCAATGATTTCGGAGAGCTGCGAACCTCCGGCAACCAGGGCTGATTCGGCCACCATGGGGGCGCAGGCGGAAATATCCTCGGGTGTCACGTTTTCCAATCCGGCGGCGGCGAGGGCCTGGCCCGGGTTGGTGCAGTAACTGGCTGCGGCCTCGTGGTCCCGCAGCAGGTTGAGGATGAACTCGAGAATTGCGTTGGGGCTCATGATGAATCGTCTCCTGGATGGGCGGGCCCCGCTGACCCGCGCTGCTCGAATTACCTTTCACGTTAGGAACGCGACCCGTTACGCCGAAACGGGGTGAACTCCCCCCGATCCACCGACACGCCCATACGGGGCAAGGCGGGCATTAGGGGAATTTCCCCAAACCTGAGCCCGGAACGGTAACGACCATCCCCCGGCAACCGACAGGTCCCGTAGGCCACCCGGCCGACGGCACCGTTACGCACAAATCGGACCGAACAGCTTTCTCAAGGCGCGCGATTCACCCGGCGCGTGTTTCGAATGACAGGGGAACTCGAATGAGTCAGGGGCTGGCGCTCGGCATCACCGTCGGGACGTCGAACACGGTGGCCGTGACGACTTCGGGGGGACAACGCAAGCTGCACATCCGCCCCAGCATGCTGGGCGCCGAACAGGAACTTCCGGAGAGCTTCCTGTCCCGGGTCGGGGACCCCGTGGACATCCGGACCAGAGACGGATCCGCTGTTCGCGCAGCGGATCTGGTGGCCGCGGCGGTAGGCCGTGCCGTGGACGACACCGGCCCCGCCGCTTCCATCGTCGCCTGTTACCCGGCCTGGTGGACCCAGCACACGGTGGAGGTGCAGCGCACCGCGCTGACCGCCGCCGGCCTGGACAGTGTGGCCCTGGTGCCGGAACCCACCGCCGCCATGCGCTGGCTGCAGGAAGTGCACGAATCCAGCCACGACGGCGCCATGGCGGTATACGACCTGGGCGCAACGGGTTTGACGGTATCGGTGGCCCGTACGGGCGCAATGTCCGGATTACTCGGCGAGCCGATCCACTCCACCACGGTGGCCGGCGCCGAATTCGATCTACTCACCCTGCGTTTCGTGCTCGGATACGCCATCGGTGAAAAGGATTTCGATCCTTTCGACCCACTGGTGGAACAAGAATTGACCGCATTGCGTGACCGCTGCAGAAATGCGAAGGAAACTCTCTCCAAAAACACAGCGACCGTGGTCCCGGTCCGGCTACCGGGCAGCGCCCCCGTCGATGTCCGCCTGGTCCGCGACGAAGTGGAAGACCTGTACCGCGAATCCCTGCTCGCCTCGGCCGACCTGGTCCGCGAGGCCGTCCGCCGCGCCGGCCTCACCCTGGCCGACCTGGACGGCGTCCTGCTCACCGGCGGCGGCGCGGCCATGCCGCTGGTCACCGAACTCATCTCCACCGAGATCGGGGTGCCGGTGGCCGCCGCCTCCGATCCGGCCCATCTGAGCGCGCACGGCGCGGCCCTGCTGGCCGCCGACCTGCTCGCCGACACCACACCCACCGAAGCGCACCCGGCCCTCGGCGCGAGCGGCCTGCCGCAGCGGGTGAAGGGCACGCCGCTGCCGCAGACCATCCACAGCCTGCGCACCGGCAGCACCGAACGCTACGGCGCGAACCGCGAAACACTGGGTACCAACCGGCATCCGATCACCGACGCGACCGCACGTACGGGCTCCCTCGGCACGAATACCGCTGCGGGTGAAGCGAACACCGGACTCGCCGGGGCGGGCGCCGACACGGCCCGTGTGAATGGGCGCACGAACAATGCTGCGGCACAGGCAGGCACTGCCGGTCAGGCGGATTCCCGCACCCCCGGCGACAAACCGGGCACGGCCGGGCGGACCCGAGCACTACCGATGCTGCCCGCGGACGAGCCCCCGAGCGGATTCACCCGCTGGCGCAGAGTGGTGATCGCGGGCGCGGCGGTGGTGGTCCTCGCGGGCCTCGGCGCCGGTGGTCTCGCCCTCGGCACCAGCAGTCACACCGCGACCACGAAAACGCCTGCGGCGCCCACGACCTCGGTACTCGCGCCCGCCCCGAACGCCGGCACGACCACCGCCCCGAATGCCCCGGGCGCGACCACCATGCCCGGTCAGCCCGCGGCAAGCGTTCCGGGCGTGCCGTCCACGGCCCCGATCGCCGCCCAGCCGAACAACGGGCAGTCCGCGCCGCCGGGTCAGCCGGATGCCGGCGCGCCGCAACAGCCTGCGCAGCAACCAGATCCGGGTCAGCCCGCCCCGCAGCAGCCCGCGCAGCCTGCCGCGCCGCAGTTGCCGTCCGTGCAGGCGCCGACCGTCCCGCCCCTGCCCTCCGTCCCGACCGTCCAAGCTCCCAATCTGAACCTGCCCTCCGTGCAGCTCCTCCCCAAGTCCGGCGGCTGAAAGTCGAGTTCTTCGTGATAGGCAATACCCCGGTCGCGCTGGACTCGCTCCCGTGCGCACGAGAGATCTTCCGTGAGCTCGACTCCGAAGATTCCGCTCCCTCGCTCCATCTCGTCCGGGGCCGTTCCGGCACCGGCAAATCCACGCTGCTGTCCGCGCTCCGCTCCCGCCTGCGTGCCCGCGGCATCGCCTCGACCGACAATCCCCGGCACCTGCAAGGGGCCGGGACCGCCCGGATGGCGCTGGTCATCGACGATGCGCACGCCCTGAGCGCGGACGCCTTCGAAATGCTGTGCGTGGCCATCGAATCCGGCGCCTGTACGGTGGTGCTCGCCACCCGTCCCCAGCCGCACGACCCTCGACTGCGCAGGCTCACCGATCTGGTGGCGCGGCGCGGCCGCGTGATCGACCTGCGTGCGCTGGGCGTCGCCGAAATCGCCCCGTTCGCACGCGAATTGGGCATGATGGTGCCGCGCGGCCTGGCGCAGCACATTCACCGCCAGACGGCCGGTATCCACGGCGGTGTGGTGGCCGCGCTCACCGCGGCCTGCGCGACCCGCCTGGAAGCCGGTGTGAGCGCCGTGGACGACGCGGTGGCGGCCTGGGCGCGCGCCCGCCTCGACGACGCCGACCCGGACCTGCTGGACACCTTCGTGGTGGCCGCGATCGGCGCGGGCCTGGACACCGGCGAACTCACCGAAGTCCTGGACCTCACCCCCACGGCCGCACAGGATCTGGTGGACCGCGCCCGCGGCAGCGCCCTGGTCACCGACGCCGACCTCCTGCTGGCACCCGCCGTCGCGCCCCTGCGCACCCTGGTGGGTGACCGCCGCTATCTGAGGGTGCAACGCCGCCTCCTGCAGGCCCGCCTCGACGCCGGTCTGCTCCGTGACCACACCGCCCTGCTCCTCGCCGAATCCGGTGTCCGCGACCCGCGCCTGGCCGAATTCCTCTGCGCCACAGCAGAGAAGGCAGGCGAGGAAGCCATCCGCCACTACGCGGCCGCCGCGTCAGCCGGCGCCGACCGCAACACGATCGCGGTCCGCTGGGCCGACGCCGCCGCCCGCTCCGGCGATTTCGACGCGGCCCTGCGCCTCGCCGAACCCGCCCTGGCCCGCCCCGGCGTCCCCCCGGCCGAATTGGCCGCCGCCGTCCGCATCTGCGCCGGCGTCTGGACCCGCCGCGGCCTCACCACCCGCGCCGCACAGCTCTACACCTGGCTCGGCCCCGACCGCGTAGGCCCCGACTGGGCAGTAGCCACCACCGCCCTCTACCTCGCGGGCGACGCCGACCCCGCCACCGCCTTCTCCGTCGGCGCAACCCAATGGCCCACAACGGAAGCCACCGCCCGCGCCGGCCAGATCGCCCACGCCCTAGCCGATTCGATCACCCCTGATGGTGCGCCCGTTGTCGACTCCTCGACCGACGAGAGTGACACGGCTACCAGGGCTTTCGCTGCGGCGGCAGGGGCCGCGACAGCGCAGCGGATGGTTTCGGTGTGGGGGACGGACGCGCGGCGGAGTGCGGCGCTGGCGGCGGCTTCGCATCTGATTCATGCGACGCATGCCGGGGTGGCGCCCGGGGAGGACGGCGGGGATCGGGTGCTGCCGTGTTCGGCGGTGTCGATGGCCGTGTTGTTGTGCCTGAGCATGGGGGAACCGCGGCGGGCGGCGGATGCGCTGCGGAATGTGGCGGTGGATCCGCAGTCGGCGGTGCTGACGGCGTGGGTCGCCATGTTGGGCGGGGATGAGCAGTCGGCGCAGGCGATCATGTCGAAATTGGATGTGGGCGTGCTGGATCCGCGGGATCGGCTGCTCGCGCACGGGGTGATCGTGGGATTGGCGCGGCGCGGCGGCGATCACACGACACTGACACTGGCCTGGCAGGCCGCCTATCCGCTGTTCGACGAGGTGGGCGCGGATCTGCTCGCCCTGCTGCCCATCGGTGAACTCTGGCTGGCGGGCATCCGGTTGCGCGACGAGGGCCGGATGACCGCGCTGGTCGACGCCGCCGGCGAGCTGCTGCGGCGGCTCGGCGATCCGCCCGCCTGGTCGAATGCGTTCCACTGGTACGCGATTCAGGCCGCCATCGCCCACGAGAGCCCGAACGAGCTACTGCCGCACGCACATCGGCTGAAGGCCGCCGCTGCGGCCGGCGATCCGCAGGCGGCCGCGCTGGCCGACGCGGGCCGCACCTGGGTGCTGGTGCTGCGCGGCCAGGTGGACCGCGAGCAGGTGGAGGCGGCCGTCGCCCGGCTGGCCGGTCTCGGCCTCAGCTGGGATGCCGCCCGGCTCGCCAGCGAGGCCGCTCTCGCCGCCGGCGATTCGGCGACCGCGACCGCACTGCTCAAACTGGCCCGCACCGTCCGCGCCCGATCCCGCCCGCCGGAACCGCCCGTGCGCCCGCCTGCTCCCGCGCCTGCGCAGCAGCCCCGCCCGGAACCGCTCCCGGAAACGGTGCTGAGCGAGCGGGAACGCGAGGTCGCGGAGCTGGTCCTGCTGGGTTTGACCTACCGTGAAATAGGCGCGCGACTGTATATATCTGCCAAGACCGTCGAGCACCACGTGGCGCGGATAAGACGCCGGATCGGTGCCGGGTCGCGTTCGGAGTTATTGTCAATGCTCCGCGCCATGGGACACGGTTCACTGCTCGTGTGACCGCGCGGTGAGAACCCGGACGCACCGAGTGAGGTAACCAGGATGGCCACTGGGGTGGGCCTGCGGATCGCAGACGACGAGTCCGTCGTCGCTGTGGTCACCGGCGACGACGCCACACTCCCGGTGCACTACATCGTGCGCGAGTCGGTCCTGCACATGTCCGACGACGGGGATGCCGTGCTCGGCGGCCCGCAGCCGGACGGATACACGCATTCCATCACCGGTTTCGTGGGCGCGGTCGGCGATCCGGCGGGCCTGCCGGTGGACGACGGCGAGGCCTACCGGGCCGAGGATCTGATGGCGACGGCCGCCTTCTGCCTGATCAATCTGGCGGCCGATCACCTGAACGGCCCGGCGGAGTTCTACGCCACCCATCCGACCGGCTGGTCCGAGGCCCAGGCCCGTTCCCTGCGCGAGGCCCTGGACTACCTGGGCCTCAAGTCCCTGGTCCTGGTCAGCGAACGCGACCTACCCCAGCCGGACGAGGAGGCGGGCAAGTCGCTCGCCTACAACGCGGCCCGCGCGGCCCTGGCCGCGGTGCTGTCCACACCGGCCGGCCTCACCCCGCCCGATGCCACGGCCTCGACCGTGAACGCCGCCGACGTCACCGATGTGCTGCCCGCGGTCCCGGCGTCGATGGTGGCCGCGCAGGCGTATTCGGCGGCCGTCCCGGCGGTCACCACCTCCGAACCGGAGGTAGACGGCGCGGCCGACCCCGCCGCGTCGGCCCCGGCCAAGTCCGCGCGCGGCCCGTACTTGATCGCCGCCACCGCAGCCGTGCTCGGTTTGCTGCTGGGTGGCTTGGGGGTGGCCGCCGTGTTGCGCCAGCACGAGGACACTCCAGGCCCGCCGCGCGGTGAGGTCCGCCCGGAACCTGATGCGAACGCCGGGGTGCTGCCGCCCCTGCAACCGCAGGGTTCTGGCTCGGATTCGACGACCCCGCCCGCGCCCGTGGCCGAATCGCCCGCACCGGAGACGAGCAGCGATCCGCCGCCGGTCACCACCACGCCGCCGCCCCCTCCCCCGCCGACCACGATCACGCCGCCGCCGGCGACCACCCCGCCGCCGACGCGCACCACGCCGCCCACCACGACGGTCCCGCTGCCGCCGATCTACCGGTATCCGCCGGTGCCCAACTTCGATTACCCCGTGCCACCCGTGCTGCAAGACCCGTGGGGAATGACTCCTCAGTGATTTCGTAGGGACCTTCGGAGGTTTGTGCCCTAAAGTGATGCGCTGACCGGTGTTCCGCAAAGTAACCGGCTCGTCGGTCTGCTGGGCGCACTACGAAGGGACTCCATGCGCAAGTTCATGGCACGGCGCGGCGCGACTCGAAATGCACAGTGCGGCGAGACTCGCAGAGCACCGCGTGCCGCGGTCCGGGCAGCCACCGTCGCTTTCGCTTCGACCGTTCTCGCCGGCCCCCTGCTAGCTGCGCCCGCCATGGCGGAACCGGCGACCCCCGATCAGCTTGCCGCGGAGAATCTTCCGCCCGAACTCGTGACGGCCATCCAGCGCGATCTGAAGATGTCCCCCGCCGAATATCTGGACCGGGCCGCGCGGGCCCAGCAATTGCGCGGCTACGCAACGGAATTCCGCTCGCAGCGGCCCGACGAGTTCGCCGGCGCCTGGCTCGGCCAGGACGGCAAACCCGTCATGGCGGTCACCTCGGTGGATGCGGCGAAGATCGTCGCCGCCGACGGCTATCAGACCCGCCTCGCACCCATCAGCGCCGACAATCTCGAAGGCTCGATGGATCAGCTGAACAAGTGGATCGCCGGACTGCCGCGAGAAATCTCCAGCGCCATCAACAATGTCGCCATCGACTTCCTCAACAGTCAGCTGGTGCTCAGCGTCGCCAACACCCCGGCGGGCCATCTGCTGAACCTGCCCACGCTGATCGCGAACATCAAGGTGGTGCTGTCCCCGGACGCCGGTGGCCCGGTCGAACATCGCCCCATGGGCGGTGACACCTACATCAGCGCGCCGACCCCGCTCAACGATCAGTTGCAGAGCGTGGATGTGTGCTCGTTCGGATTCAACAGTGTGGACTCGGCCGGTAATGCGCTGAACATCAGTGCCGGTCACTGCAATCCGAATATCGGCAAGAGCGACGACAGCGCCAACGTCTATCTGCCGAATGTGCACAACCTGATGTCGAGCCCGCAGCTGGGCACCTTCGTGAGTTCCACGCTCGGTGGCCGCAGCGCGCTGGATTACTCGGTGATCAAGCTGAACGACGACGCGGTGAAGGCCGGCATGGATCAGCCGTCGGTGCGCGGCGCCAACGGCACCACGCTCACCGTCACCGGTGTGGCCGATCCGATCACCGGCGCGCCGATCTGCAAATCGGGCCAGTCCTCCACGTTCACTTGCGGTTTCGTGGTGGCGGACCGGGTGGAGACGCAGCTGTACACGAGCGAGGGCCAGTCGAAGACGGTCCGCGGTTTCGCGTCCAGCGCGTGCACCCTGGGTGGTGACAGTGGCGGCGCGATCGTGTCGGGCACGCTGGCGCTCGGCATCACCAGTGGTTCGAATGCGGCCGACGCGCCGAACTGCAACGAAGCCAATACCGCACTGGCGCAGTACGGTGGTACCGCTTCGCTGGGTATTCCGATCCGCGACATCCTCTCCGATATCGACGCCAATTCCGGCGGCGGACTCGGCAGTGGAATTCAGGTCCGGACCCGCGCGAACGCCTGATTTCCCTGTTCAGGCATCGCGGTTCCGGAATCTCGCGACGCCTGAACAGGCCAACCGGACGACACGGACTTCCAGCCGGTTTCGGACATCCTGGCTGTTTGCCCTGTGAATACCGAAAAGTCACCTCACAATAAGTAGGCATAACGGGCCCGACACCATATAGTCGCCTCATGCTCCTGCCACGTATGCGCAAATACTCGCCTGCCGTGAGCCGTCCCTCACGGTCCCTAGTCCGCACAGCCGCGATCGCAGCCACCGCGCTGCTCGTGACCGGACCCCTGGCGGCGAGTGCGCACGCGGAGCCCGCGGCCCCGGCCGCCCCCAATCTGCCGGCCGAATTGATCCAGGCCATCCAGCGCGATCTCAAGATCTCCCCCGACGACTACCTCGCCCGCGCGAACCGCGCCCAGCAGGTCGCCGCCTTCGCCACCACCGCCCAGCGCCAGTTCCCGGACGCCTTCGGTGGCGCCTGGCTCGACGAAGCCGGTAAGGCCATCGTCGCCGTCGCGGGCGGACAGGACGCCGACGCGGCCCGTAAGGCCGTGCAGGACGCCGGCTTCACCGTCAAGGACGTCGCCAAGAGCGAAACCACCCTGCGCAGTGAGAAGAACGCCTTCCAGACCTGGCTGCAGGGCCAGCCGTCCGATGTGGCGCAGGCCGTCCGGGGCGTGGCCATCGACACCGTCAACAACAGCGTCGCGGTCCGCGTGGACCACACCGGCATCCAGCTGCCCGGCTTCATCGACCCCGCGCACGTGGTGACCATGTCGGTCCCCGCCGCCGGCGACGACTCGGACATCAAGCAGGCCACCCCGATCGCGCAGCAGGGCCCCGGCCCGCTGGCCGCCGGTGACGCCTACGCCTCGGTGGCCGGCCGCATGCAGCTGCGCTGCTCGCTCGGCTTCAACGGCACCGACGCCTCCGGCGCGACCGTGAACATCACTGCGGGACACTGCAACCCGAACATCGCCGCCACCCCGGGCGCCAACTCGCCGGGCGTGTTCACCATGGTCAACCAGGACACCCTGGGCGCCCAGGTGGGCACCTTCCAGAAGTCGGTGCTCGGTAACGAGGACTACTCGATCGTCTCGATCAACGACAGCGCGCAGGGCGCCTTCAACAACAACCTGGTGCGCGTTCCGGGCGCGGCGCCGGTCGCCATCACCGGCGTGGCCGTCCCCGTGGTCGGCGCTCCGGTCTGCAAGTCGGGCTGGCGCACCGGGTTCAGCTGCGGCGTGGTGAACGCCACCGACCAGACTGTCCAGGTCGGTGACCGCCTGCTGGCGCAGTCCTTCTCCATGAACATCTGCGCCCTGCCCGGCGACTCGGGCGGCCCGATCGTGACCGGCACCCAGGCCCTGGGCATCTCCAGCGCCTCCACGGTCGCCGACTACCCGATCTGCGAGATCCCCAACATCCTCGGCCTGCTGACCGGCAACCCGCCGCAGCTGTTCGCCCAGCCGGTGACCACGGTGCTCTCCGACAACCCGGGCCTCCGCGTCAACGGCGCGTAATCCCCGAATCACGGTAAAGGCCGGTAGCCATTGCGCTGCCGGCCTTTTCGTTTACGTCCGGGGTTCGGGGTTCGCTGGCAGTATTCGGGCGGTGTAGAGCCGTCTGTCGGGCATGGGTCGCGCCGGGCCGGGTGCGGCATGCTGTAGGTATGTGTTTGGTGCTGCTCGGGTGGCGGGCGCATCCGGAATATCGGTTGATCGTCGCCGCCAACCGGGATGAGTTCTTCACCCGCCCAACGGAATCGCTGCGCTGGTGGGATGAGGTGCCGGGATTGCTGGCCGGGCGGGATCGAGGCGCGGCGGGGCCGATGCCGGGCACCTGGCTGGGTGTCGCCCAGAATTCGCACCGGTTCGCCACCGTCACCAATGTGCGCGGGCCCGTGCGCGCCGATGCGCGCTCACGCGGGGCGCTGCTCATGGATTTCCTGCGCGGCGACAGCGGCCCGGAGAAGTTCGCGCGCGGCGTCGCCGCCGCACCCGACGACTACAACGGGTACAACCTGGTGATCTCGGATCTGGAAACGCTGTGGTGGCACAGCAATCAGAGCGAGCGGACGCCCCGGGAACTCCCGCCGGGCTTTCACGGCCTGTCCAACAGCGCCGTCGCCGGCACACTGCAAGCCGACGGTGAGGTCACCACCGGCACCGCGGACGCGGCCTGGCCGAAGGTCCGCGACGGGGTGCGAGCGCTGCACGCGGTCGTCGAATCCGATCCCCGCGACACCGAGGCCTACCTCGCCGTCCTGGCGAGCCGGGTACGCGCCACGGACGCGGAACTACCCGACACCGGCCTGAGCCGCATGAGCGAGCGCGCGGCCTCGTCCCGCTTCGTCACCCACCCGCTGCACGGAACCCGGTGCAGCACCGTACTACTCGTGCGCGAGGACGGGACGTTCGAGATGACCGAGCGCACCTTCGCCCGTTTCGGGCGGCGGCTCGGCACCGTGTCCTACCACGGCCGCATCGAACTTCCGGCCTAGAGAACAATGGCCCACCCGGTGTACGGGCGGGCCATTGGGAGTCCGACGGTTACGCGCCGCCCCAGGTCGCACAGCTGGCGGCCGGACCGCTCGAGAGCGTACACAGGGTCCGCAACAGGGCAAAGAGCATCGACTGTATGCCGGTCATGAAATTCTCCAGAATTCGAGTTGTCGTTAGAAATAGTCTCCGGTCAGCCCTTTCGGGCACGGCCGACTGATCGCAATGATCAGTTCATATTGGCGTCGGCCCACTTGGTGGTGCCGTCGGGTGCCTGCATGGTCTGCAGCAGGTCGATGCCCGCTGCGACAAGGGTCGGGCCACCCGCACCGATGGTGCCGAGGATGCCGCCGATGCCAGCGCCGGCGACCAGGCCTGGGATGCAGCCGGCCGGGATGGTCACGATGCAGCCGATGATCGCGCCGACCGCCGTGCCGACGAAACTACCGATGCCGACGGCCAGACCGAACTTGGTCGAGAAGTCGTTCATCGCGCGCTGGTTCTCGAGCGGGGAAGCGATGTCCTTCAGCACGGGAACCGGTGCGACCTGCATGGGCTGGGCAACGGGAGCCGCCGCGGGCTTGTCCGGGGTCACCTCGAGAACGGTGTTGTCGCTCTTGAGATCCGACTTCACCGGGATATCGGTGCCCGCCATCTTGAAGTCCAAGGGGAAGGACATGACCGTCGCGCCCGAGGTGTCCTTGACATTGACCACCGTCTGCTTGGGGTCGTCGGGCGTTGCGCCATCCTGCTGCGCGAGTTCGAACGTGCCGTTCTTCAGCGTGGACACGACAGTCTTGGTGTCCTGTCCGTTCGCGTCCTTGGCGTCGACCATCTTGGTCGAGTAAGCGATGTCCGCAGGCTTGGCGGGATCATCGGCGTGGGCAGTAGACATCCCAACGGTCATTGCGCCTATGACCAGGGCAGCCGCCGCAGTGGTGCTGCGAAGCTTCATTCGGTTGTTTTCCAATCCGTCATCAGGTAATCCGCTGTGCGCTTCTTCGCCACGCGAGGCCCGGCTTCCCTCGGGCCAGCCCACGCGCTAGGACGAGTCCTCCCCGAGCATGTGAAGACGCGCACAGCTGTCGGACAGCGTGAGCCTAGTCGATCACATTACGATTTGCGAGATTCCTTTCTTTCCGCAGGACAACGGGTTTCGAAGTAAGCCTGCCCTTTGTTATGGGCGTGATTTGCCGGGATTTACGGTGTGGGAACACCCTGGACAGGTAAGTTACCGGCGGGTAACTTACTGTCCATTAGGATACGAGCCAACCCGGGCAGGACCAGGCTGCCCGCACCGGAGCTCGTAGAACCGTAAGAGAGGTCGCGACATGAATGCCCTGACAGTGACGCTGGGCACGATTGGGGCGGTGCTCAGCCTTGTGGCTTGGGCATCGTTCATCGGTGGCGCGTCGAACATCGTGCGCACCATCATGGTCGGTCAGTCCGCACCCGATCGGTGGCGGCCGTTCTTCCCCCGCTTCAAGCAGATGCTGATCGAATTCATCGCGCATACGCGTATGAACAAATTCCGCACTGTCGGCTGGGCCCACTGGCTGGTCATGATCGGCTTCCTTGCCGGTATGCAGTTCTGGTTCGAGGCCTACGGTCAGACCTTCAAGCCCACCTTTGCGTGGCCATTCATCGGAAATACCTGGTGGTTCCACCTGGGTGACGAGATCCTGGGCATTGCAACCGTTGTCGGCGCGCTGGTCCTGATCGTGATCCGCCAGCTCAACCACCCGCGCGTGCCGGAGCGGCTGTCCCGATTCAGCGGTTCCAAGTTCTCCGCCGCCTACACCATCGAAGCCATCGTGCTGATGGAAGGCATCGGCATGATCTTCGTGAAGGCCGGCGTGCTGGCCCTCGAAGGCGAATACCACTGGACCGACTTCCTCACCGGCCCGATCTCCGAACTGCTGCCCGCGAACGTGACCATGGTGTCGATCTTCGCGTTCATCAAGCTCGTCTCCGGTATGGCGTTCCTCTTCTTCGTCGGCCGCAATATGACGTGGGGCGTTGCGTGGCACCGACTGTCGGCCTTCTTCAACATCTACTTCAAGCGTGAGGACGACGGCAGCGTCGCCCTGGGTGCTGCCAAGCCGATGATGTCGGGCGGCAAGCCGATCGAGATGGAGACCGCGGACCCGGACAACGACACCTTCGGTGTCGGCAAGTTCGAGGACTTCGCGTGGAAGGGCATTCTCGACTTCACCACCTGTACCGAGTGTGGCCGCTGCCAGTCGCAGTGCCCGGCGTGGAACACCGGTAAGCCGTTGTCGCCCAAGCTGTTGATCATGTCGCTGCGTGACCACGGGTACGCGAAGGCTCCCTACCTGCTGGCCGGCGGCCGGAAGGATATGGGCGGGGACGAGATCGGTCTGGTCGACAAGGACGGCAAGCCGAACGAGCGTGCGCTGAACCAGATTTCGGAGGCCGCGCGCGCGGAGGCCGAGCGGCCGCTGGTCGGTGGCGAGGATGTGCACGGCATCATCGATCCCGAGGTGCTGTGGTCGTGCACCACGTGTGGCGCGTGTGTGGAGCAGTGCCCGGTGGATATCGAGCATGTCGACCACATCATCGATATGCGCCGCTACCAGGTGCTGATCGAGTCGGAGTTCCCCTCCGAGCTGGCGGGTCTGTTCAAGAACCTGGAGAACAAGGGCAATCCCTGGGGTCAGAACGCCAAGGACCGCCTGAACTGGATCTCCGAGGTGGACTTCGAGATTCCGGTGTTCGGCAAGGACGCCGACAGCTTCGACGGGTACGAATACCTGTTCTGGGTCGGCTGCGCAGGCGCGTATGAAGACCGCGCCAAGAAGACCACCAAGGCCGTCGCCGAGCTGCTCGCGACCGCGGGTGTGAAGTTCATGGTGCTCGGTCAGGAAGAGACCTGCACCGGTGACTCGGCGCGCCGCGCGGGTAACGAGTTCCTGTTCCAGCAGCTGGCCATGCAGAACATCGAACTGCTGAACTCGGTGTTCGACGGTGTCGAGCAGGCCAAGAAGAAGATCGTCGTCACCTGTGCGCACTGCTTCAACGCGCTCAACAATGAATACCCGCAGGTGGGCGGCAATTACGAGGTCGTGCACCACACCCAGCTGCTGAACCGCCTGGTGCGGGCCAAGTCGCTGATCCCGGTGTCCCCGGTCGCGCAGAACGTCACCTACCACGACCCCTGCTACCTGGGCCGGCACAACAAGATCTACAACGCGCCGCGTGAGCTGATGGAGGCCTCGGGCTCGACCCTGGTCGAAATGCCGCGCCACGGTGAACGTTCCATGTGCTGTGGCGCCGGTGGCGCGCGCATGTGGATGGAAGAGCAGCTCGGCAAGCGCATCAATATCGACCGCGTCGACGAGGCCCTGGACACGCTCAAGGGCGGCAACGAGCCGTCCATGATCGCGACCGGCTGCCCGTTCTGCCGCGTCATGCTCACCGACGGTGTCACCGCCCGCAAGGACGGCGGCGAGGTCGGCCAGGGCGTCGAGGTCGTCGATGTCGCCCAGCTGATGCTGCAGTCCATCGACCGCGTCGACTCCTCGGTCCTGACCGAGAACCTCAAGGTCATCCAGCAGCCCAAGGTCGAAGAGCCCGAACCGGTCTCGGAACCCGAGCCCGCCAAGGCAGAGGCGGCTGTGGCCGAGGCGACCGCGGAAGCCGCACCGAAGGCTCCGGCCGGTGGTGGCCTGGGCATGAAGGGTGGCGCGAAGGCTCCCGGCGGCAAGGGTCTGGCTATGAAGGGCGGCCTCAAGGCCCCCGGTGCCAAGGCTGCTGCTCCGGCCGCAGCCGAAGCGGCCCCTGCCGCCGAGGCAGAGGCCGAAGCGACGGCGACCCCGGCTCCGGCCAAGGGTCTCGCCATGAAGGGCGGCCTCAAGGCCCCCGGCGGCAAGGGCCTCCAGATGAAGGGCGCAGCCAAGGCCCCCGGCGCGAAGGCTGCCTCCGACACCACGGCAACAGCCTCGGACCCGGCAGCCTCGGCCTCCGCCGAATCCGCTTCGGCCCCGGCCGAATCCGCGGCGGAGACCCCCGCGGCCCCAGCCGCCAAGCCGGGCGGTCTGGCCATGAAGGGCGGCCTCAAGGCGCCGGGCGGCAAGGGCCTTCAGATGAAGGGTGCCGCGAAGGCGCCGGGCGCCAAGCCCGCCGCCCCGGCCGAATCGACTGCCGCTCCGGCCGCTCCGGCCGCTCCGGCGGCGGCCCCGGCCAATTCGGCCGCGGCTCCGGCGGATTCGGCCCCGGCCGAGTCGGCTCCCGCCCCGGCGGCCTCCGCGACCGCGGAATCCACTGCGACAGCGGCCACCGAGGCCAAGCCGTCCATCGCCCCCAAGGGTCTGGCCATGAAGTCCGGGCTGAAGCGCCCCGGCCCGAAGGCCCCCGGCGCAGCGGCCCCCGTCCCGGCGGCGCAGACCGAGGCTCCCGCGGCCCCGGCCGAATCCGCTCCGGCAGAGCCCGCCGCCCCGGCAGAGCCTGCTCCCGCCGACTCGGCCCCGGCCGAACCCGCTGCCGAAGCCAACGGCAGCAACGCCAATGGCGAGAACGGCACCGCCGCGACCCCGCCGACCGCCAAGCCCGGCGGCCTCGGCTTCAAGTCCGGTATGAAGGCCCCGGGCCGAAAGAACTGACAGCCGAACACAAGAGATGAAGGGCGCGCCTACCACCGGTAGGCGCGCCCTTCCTCATCCGCCACATCCCGGCCCCACAGAACGCGCGAAAGGGGTCGAGTGGCACCTGAGCGTGACGTTCGCCGAGTGGGTATCGCGGTCAGGTACCACTCGCGGTTGCGGGGGCGGGTTTCGGGAGGTGGGAGGCGGATCGGCTAATGCGGGGCAACATTCTTGGGCGGTTTCGCCCATACTGCAAGGTATGACGGATGCGCGGGCGGTGCGGGTGGAGATCGGGGTGGAGTCGCTGGGCGGGGTGCGGATCGCGGATGCGGCGGGGGCCACGCGGGTGGAGTTGTGCAGCGGATTGTCGGTCGGCGGGCTGACGCCGGGGGCCGGGCTGGTCGATGCGGCGGTGCGAGCGGCGGGGCATACCGAAGTCCATGTGCTGATCCGGCCGCGACCTGGTGATTTCCGGTATTCGGCCGAGGAGGTCGAACTGATGAAGACCGACGTCGTGCGAGCGCGCGAGCTGGGGGCCGACGGAGTGGTGATCGGCGTACTGGACGAGGCCGGGAACGTGGACGCGGCGGCGAACTCGGAATTACTCGGCGCGGCCGAGGGTATGGAAGTCACCTTTCACCGGGCATTCGATGTCTGTACCGACCCCTACGCGGGCTTCGATCGCCTCCTGGAACTGGGTTTCACCCGGCTACTCACCTCGGGCCGCCAGGTCTCCGTACTCGACGGCGCCGCCCTGATCGGCCGCCTGGTATCACTCGCCGACGGCCGCATAGATGTCATGGCCTGCGGCGGTCTCCGCGCCGACAATGCGCGCCGCGTAATCGAACTGACCGGCGTACGCGATCTCCATGCCGCCGTACGCATCCCAGTACCCGGCATGACGCAATCCGACAGCGAAGTATCCTTCGCCGAATTCGGCGTCCCCGGCGGCTTCGATCACTTCCAAACCGACGCCGCCGGCGTCACCGCCCTCTGCGAGGCAGCCCACTTCACCGCATGAGACCGCTCACAGCCTGAATCTCCCTGCCGGACAGCCTTACCCGGCTACTCGGGCCGGGAGTGGCGTCCGCCGCGGGGCGGTTCGGGGGGCCAGGGCGGGTCCTGCCGGCCGGTGGCTTCCGGCCAGGACGGGTCGTTGCCCGGCCAGGCGGGGTCGTGGCCGGACCAGGAGTCGTCGTCATCGGTCCAGGCGCGGTCGTCTTCGGCCCAGGATTGATCGTCCTGCGCCCATGAGCCGGTGTTGTGCTGTTCGGGGAAGGGATCGCCCTGGAACCAGGAGCCGCGGGCGCTGTTCGGGTCCGGCCGCTGCGGGTTCGGCTGCACCACACTGGTTCTCGGGACGGTCGGCGGTTCGCCCGAACCCGAGACGGTGGGGTACGGGCCGCTGTGGGGCTGGGAGCCGGTCCAGGTGGGCGGGTACTCGTCGCTGCCGGGCTCGTATGGCGCCTGCTGCACTCGAGGCTGTGATCCGCTGTGCGGCGGCTGCGCCCCTGGATTGGGCGGGTACGGCTGTGCTCCCTGGGGTTGCGCGCCCGGCTGTGCACCGTACTGTTGCGCACCCGGTTGCGTCCCTGGCGGTTGTGAACCTGGCTGCGGCACTTGGGGTTGTGAGCCGGTATTCGGCACGGCCGGGTGTTCTCCGGTGTGCGACAACACCACGGATGCTCCGGTCCATGGCGCGGAGAGTTGTTCGCCGCTGTCGGGTCCGGTGTCCCGGCGTTGTGATCGCGGCTGGGCTCCGGTGCGCGGGACGGCCGGTTGTTCGCCGCTGCGCCCGGTTTGCGAATCTCGCCGCGCCCCACCGGTTTGCGGGTCTCGCGGTCCGCCGGTGCGTTCGTCGCCGCGTAGTCCCCCGGACTGTGCGCCACCGCGGACCGCGGGTTGTGCGCCGGTGCGGCGGGCGCCCGTGCGACCCGGATTCTGTTGCGCCGCATCGGTCCGGGGGTATCCGGCGCCGCCGCGCCCGCGGGCCATGCCGCGGCGCGGGCCGCCGGCGAGGGCGAGTTCCTCTTCGTCGTCGTATTCGTCTTCGTCGTCGTATTCGTCTTCGTCGTCGTATTCGTCGTCATGGTCGTGGTCGTCGTGGCCGCCGGAGCCGAAGGGCCGGGCGAGCAGGACTGCGATGACCGTGGTGAGCGGGACGGAGAGGGCGAGGGCGATGCCGCCGACCGCGGAGCGCGCGATCTCGATCCCGACCGCGTCCCCGGTCAGCACATCGCGAATCGACCGTCCCGCCACGCTGAACAGCAGCAGCAAGGGCAGTGCGCCACCGGCGTAGGCGAGCACGAGGGTGTAGACGGTACTGGCGATGTGATCGCGTCCCACACGCATGGCCGCGGCGAAAATGCTGCGGCGCGAGGCGTGTTTGTCCAGTTCGGCCAGTTCGAAGGCGGCGGAGGCCTGGGTGATGGTGACATCGTTGAGCACACCGAGCGAACCGATGATGAAGCCCGCCAGCAGTAGTCCGGTAATGCTCACGTGCTGCAGGTAGGTGGCGACATTGGTGTTCTGTTCCTCGGACAACCCGGTCAGATGGGTCATCTTCAAGGCCACCCAGGACAGCGCCGCGCCCACGATCATCGAGGTGAGCGTGCCCAATAGCGCTGAACTGGTGCGCAAGTTGACGCCGTGCGCGAGATACAGCACCGCGTAGAGAATGATCGCCCCCGCGACCAGCGCCACCGGTATAGCGGGTTTCCCGTCCAGCATGGCGGGCAGCAGGAATCCGACCAGCACCCCGAAGGCGACCACCAGCCCGAGCAGCGCACGCAAGCCGCGCCATCGCGCCACCACGATCACCACGACCGCGAAGACACCCACGATGATGCTCAACGGCATCCCGCGCGAATAGTCGTCGAACGAATACAGCGGCGCCCCACTGGGATCGTTCTGCCGCACCAGCCGAATGTGATCTCCGGCGGAAAGCTCGGGTTGTCCTGGCCCGGGCGCGATTTCGAGCAGTGTGAAACTGCCCTTCGCGGGCCCGGATTCGATGCTGACGATGCTGCGCTGGCAGTTGTATCCATTGGTGCGCGGCAGCAGCGGCTGATCGGTGAATGTCTTGCCCTGCGAAGGACTTCCGCAGGCGCCGATGTCCTGTTTCACGACGGTGCCGGCTTCGGTCTGCACGGCGCCGCCGCCCTGGTTCTGCATGGGCAGCGGGATGTCGATGTGCTGGTGGCTGGGCCACAACCAGATCAGTCCCCCGAGCACCACCACGGCGATGACCGCGAGCAGCCCGATGACCACGCGTTTTGCGTTGGCGCCGATCGCGATGGGTCCGGAATGGTCGTGGTGGTGATGGTGGTGGTGATCGCTCACTGGGCGAGCCTAAAGGAAAACCGTTTTTGACATGCTGAGAGGTTCTTGGCAACCATTTCGGCTCGGGGTAATCGCATCGAATGTCCGGAAACGGAGAGGGCGAGCAGCCGAATGGGAGAAAAAGTGGGAGGGGGCGGCGGAGAGCAGGGGGATGTCTCCGCCGCCCGGGTGCCAGCGGCCCAGGGGGGGTAGGCGGCTGACACAGGGCCGGACGAACCAGGGGGGTAGTTGGTCCGGCCTGGGCACTCTGGGTGCCGAGGACCACTGTACACAAAAGACGGTTCTTTGCGCTAGCTAAGTCTCTAAAAACCGACCTTTTTCGTACTCACGGTCTGTTTTGGTCGAGGTCACACCTGCGCCAGGAGGAAAACTCCGCCTGGCGCTGACAGGACATTACTGCCGGTACGAGGCCAGGAAATTGCCGAACCGCTCGATCGCGACCGACAGATCCCGCGCCCACGGCAGCGTCACGATCCGCAGGTGATCATGGTGCGGCCAGTTGAACCCGGTGCCCTGCACCATCAGGATCTTCTCCTGCAGCAGCAGATCCAGCACCAGCTTCGAATCATCGTGGATCGCATGCACTTCCGGGTCCAGCCGCGGGAACGCGTACAGCGCACCGCGCGGCTTCACGCAGGACACGCCCGGAATCGTATTCAGCTTCTCCCAGGCCACATCCCGCTGTTCCAGCAGCCGGCCGCCGGGCAGCACCAGATCGTCGATGCTCTGATGCCCGCCCAATGCCACCTGAATCGCATGCTGCGCAGGCACATTCGGGCACAGGCGGGTGGAGGCGAGCAGGTCGATGCCCTCCAGGAACCCTGCGGCGTGATCCTTCGGGCCGGTGATGACCAGCCACCCGGACCGGTATCCGGCCACCCGGTACGCCTTGGAGAGACCATTGAAGGTGAGGCACAGCAGATCCGGTGCGAGCGTCGCCAGCGAGACGTGCTTGGCGTCGTCGTAGAGGATCTTGTCGTAGATCTCGTCGGCCAGCAGCAGCAGATTGTGCTTGCGTGCCAGGTCCACCACCTGCTGCAGCACCTCGGCCGAGTACACCGCGCCGGTCGGGTTGTTGGGGTTGATCACGACAATGGCCTTGGTCTTGCCGGTGATCTTGGATTCCATATCGGCGATGTCCGGCTGCCAGCCGTTCGACTCGTCCGATAGGTAGTGCACCGGCGTCCCGCCCGCGAGCGAGGTCATGGCCGTCCACAGCGGATAGTCCGGCGCGGGGATGAGCACCTCGTCGCCATTGTCGAGCAGCGCCTGCATGACGATGGTGATCAGCTCGGAGACGCCGTTGCCCAGGTAGACGTCGTCCACATCGAACTTCGGGAAGCCGGGGACCAGCTCGTACCGGGTGACGATGGCCCGCCGTGCCGGGAGGATGCCCTTCGATTCCGAATACCCCTGCGCGTACGGCAGCGCCGCGATCATGTCGCGCATGATCACGCTCGGCGCATCGAACCCGAACGGCGCCGGATTGCCGATGTTCAGCTTGAGAATCCGATGCCCCTCGGACTCCAGCCGTGCCGCGTGCGCGTGTACCGGACCCCGGATCTCGTAGAGAACGTTCTGGAGCTTGGTGGACTGCTCCAGGACACGCGGGGACCTGTGCGGAGGGTGACTGGGGGCGCTCACCCGATCAATGGTGCCATTCGCCCGCAATCCGAATTTTTCAGCGCGACGTATCGGTGTCCTCAGTGCGCGGTTTCGGGCGGGATCACGCCTTTGACGGCGGTGGATCCGCAGAACTCCTCTATACGTTCGTCCAGTTCCCTCGCTTCCGGGGCGTCGCGGAACTGCGGACTGGCCAGTCGCCGGCGTAGGACGGTGAGCCGTTCCTCCAGCTGGGCGATGCGTTTGTCCTCGTCCAGTTCGAGCACCGGCTCGAGTGCCTCGGTCGCGCCGTCGAGACTGCCTTTGATCAGGTGCGCGGCGGCGCTGTCGATGCGGGCGAGGGCTTCGGCGCCGTAGGAGCGCTTCTCCGTCGGGCCGCTGGCGTAGAGCTCGATGGCGCGGCGGGTCGCCTGTAGTGCCTGTTCGGCCTGGCCGAGGTGGATGTAGGTGGCGCCCGCGTAGTAGTGGCTCTTGGGTTCGTTGAATCCGAAGACGCCGCCGACCTCGTCGTGCAGGGAATCGCTGGCCTCGCCGTCGCGCGCCTCGTGCGCGGCCTGGATGCAGCGTTCGGTGTCCTGGGTACTGCCCAGCCGCGACCAGATGCGGGCCTCGATATTGAGGAGCCGCACCTTGGAGGTCGCGGATTCCGCGTACTGATGCCCGTTCTGGGCGAGGACCACGCCGCGCCGCGGACGGTCCGACCGATATTCGATGAGCGCCTGCATGCCGCGGGTCCAGGCCCGTAACCCGTTGTGCCCGCACAGTTCGGCGTAAGCCCAAGAGGCCCTGGCCTGTTCGCCGGCCGCGTCGAAATAACCGAGATCGTTGGAGGCGTTGGCGAGCAGCCCGGACAAGGTGCCGGCCAATAGATACAGATGTGAGGTGTCCACCGGACGTTGGTGACCCTCGAGCAGCCGGTAGACGCGGCGGCGCACCCGCAGCATCTCCACCATCATCGGTACCGGCGGTACGTGCACGTAATCGTTCGCAATGCGTGTGACATCGGCATCCAGCTGTTCCAAGGTGGTGGCACCCACATTGGTGCTTTCTGCCCTGCCGGCATGCTCACTCGCTTCATGGGCAGCCGCCATGATCAGATCCCTCTCCGAAATCGCCGCTAACGCATCGCCCCTCATTGCACCCGTGTCGACGAGTGCCAGCAGTTCCGCGTCGCTGGAATAACTGGCCTGCGCCGCCGCGCCGTACGACACATCGGACACACCGTGCCGCGCATCGGAAACGCCTTGGCGCACATCGAGACCGGGTACGGTGGGGCGGTCGATCAAGGGCTGCTCGATCAAAGCCGCGAACCGTGCCCGCACAACATCGTCGGACCGGGCCAGGGATGTATCCAGCGCGGCCTGGTTGATGGGCCGGGGATGCACCCTGGCGCCCCCGGCCTCCCATTTCGAGACCAGGCGTTCGTGCACACCGAGATGCGCCGCGAACTCCCGGATACTCATCCGCTTGGCATCGCGGAGGGCCCGGGCCTCTTTGCCTGACCACTGCCGGACCACGACGTCATCCCTTCCGAACGAACTCCGATGTCCAGGGTACGAGCGGGAAGTGGCCACGGCCACAACCGAAACCTACCTGTCACCAGCCTTAATGCGGATCGGTAATGGAGTTGTTCACAGCTCCGCCCGCAGAGACAGCGGAAAGGCAGCGTAAGGGGGGCGTGGGGGCGTTTTCACATCACGCTCACCGGCGGGACCCTGGAGTCAGCGGCCGAGAGGCGGGGATTGTGAACGCGGACAAGCTCAGAACCGTCGAGGATTGGGTGGCGTACTACCGGCACGAATTCGGACTCGCGGTCGTGGAGCGTGGCGGGTTCGTCATGCTTCCGGTCACGAATCACGTCGGCGTCGTGCATCTTCCGGTGCGGCGGGCCGAAAAGGTCCGTGCCGCACTGCAGAACCAGCAGCAGTCGGGGCCCATGCTGGCCCGCCAGATTCGCTGGAGTTTCCTCGCCGAGCCGGATTCCCGCCCCGGAGAACAGATCATGGAGGTACTGAACCGCCTGGATATCGGCATTCCCGCGGTCGGCAGCGCCGTCATGCTCCCCACGGGGCTGGGCCGCTGGACCCGCGAGGGATGTCATTGGGTGACGCCACCCACCAAGGATTCGAAGCTCCCACCCCTGTCGGCCATCATTACGACAGCTCTGGCGGTGGGAACCGGAAGCGAGGACTGAACGCAGCCGGTCCTCGCACACCGGCGCGGGGCACGCGCCGGGCCCACCGGGTCCGCCCCTTTCTGGCAGTCGACGGGGCGGACTCGGCGGGTGAACGGACAAATCACCCAAAGGATTCGGCGCGAATTCTGCTCGGCCGACAGACCGGAATCAGTTACCCGGCGGGGCCGCGGGCGGGAACAGCGGCGGCAAGGTCGGCACCACGACGGGCGGGAGGCCCGGGATGATGGTGATCGTATTGGGACCGGGCGGCGGTGGCGCGGTCGTCGTGGTCGTCGGGTCGTAGCGCGGCGGCGGCGCGGCCAGCGACTCGTTGGTGACGTCGGTGGTGGGAGAAGCGGCCGCCGTGGTGGTGGCGGCGGGATGCGTGCTGGTGGCCGACGGAGACGTGGTCGCCGCATCCGAACTCTGTGAATCATGTTGCAGCACTTGCGGTCCCCAGCCCAGGGTGACGCCGATGGCCGCGACCACGACCAGCGCGGCGACCGTCACCCCGGCAATGCTGACCTCGCGCCGGCGGCTGAACTTCTCGACCGCCCCGGGTCCGGCCAGCCAGGACGGTGACGGATCCGGCGGTAGCTGAAGATCATCGGCCGCGGCCGGGAAGGGTGCGGCGGCGGGCCGCTGCTGCACCGGCCGGGCCAGCAGTGCGGCGCCGCGGGCGGCCACCGTCTCGGGCGCGGACGGCACCACCACCGGTACGCCCAGCCAACGCCGTAAAACCCTTGCCACCAGCGGAATCTGAGCGCAACCGCCGATCACGGCGACGGCCTGGACGGGTTGCTCGGAACGCAGGATCACATCGCGCGCCATGCGGGCGGAGGACTCCACGGCCAGCATGATCAGCGCCTCGAAGTTCTCCTGCGAGAGCAGCACCAGCCCCTCCGGCGAGGGCAGCGCGACCGCGCTGCTGCTGGAGAGCTGTTCCTTCGCGGTGCGGCACAGGGCATCCAGTTCGATCAGCCCGTCGTGCCCCTCCGGATGAGCGATCCGCCCGGACGCGATCTGCTGTTCCCGGATCAGCGCATCCAGGTAATCGCCACTGATATCGCTGGTCCGCTCGCTGAAGCAGATCTGCCGGGTGGCGGTGTCCAGCACCGTCACCGATAGGCCGGACGCGCCGAGATCGTAGAGCGCGACGGTGCCGAAGCCGGGCCCCGGCAGATGCTGCGCGAGGTCACCCGAGTATTCGAGAAACTCCAGCGCCGCAATCACATCCGGCACCAGCTCGTAATTGGTGACCTGCCGGCGCGCCAGTTCGGCGCGCAGCGCGCGGGCATGCTGTTCGTCCCGGTAGGAGATGGCGGTGGCGGCGATCCGCGGATCGGCGGCCACCAGGGCGCCGATGGCGTCGGCCGCCAATTCCTCCACGCGCCGATCACCTGTCGGCACGGCCTGGATATCGAAGGCGTCCGGCCCGGCGAAAGGCCGCTGGCCACGGCCGGAATCGTTTCCGGGGCCGAAGGGATTCGGGGCGCCGGAGAAGGCATGAGCGCCACGGGAATCGAAGGCAGGGGTGTCGGCGGGATTCGCGGTCTGCGGGCGTGCGACGCGCACGGCGCCCGCCCCCAGCGAAACTCCCAGTACCGAACTCATCTGCTGCCCATCTCGTTTCCACACTCCCCGAAGCGCAGAAAGGACGAACTGCACACTCGGGGGTGGAGTCACTGTACCTGTCGCCGCCACCTTACGACGTGGCGAGCCATCCGTACACCCGGCATCGGCATCCGATCCGGGTCCTGCCGGGGCCTCGCTCTGAAACCCTCACCGCACCGGCGGCGGAATCCCGGCTCCCGGGCCACCGGGCGCGGCTCACATAGCATCGATGGGGTGCGAAAACACCGTCGCGCCTGGATGACCGCCATTCTCGTGGCCATTGCCGTGTTCGTGGCGGCACTGTGGCCGGTCTATGTGCGCCCGCGCGTCGACACGCCGGAACACGCCGACGCCATCCTGGTGCTCGGCGGCGCGCACGACGGACGGGAGGAACTCGGGCTGCGGCTGGCGCACGAAGGCTACGCACCGCGGGTCCTGATCTCGAACCCCTACGACCACAGCGAACTGGTGAACCGAATCTGCCACGGCGGCTACAGCTTCCAGGTGGAATGTTTCGACCCGAATCCGCGCACCACCCGCGGCGAGGGCCGCTACCTGGCCGAACGCGCCCGCGAGGAGGGCTGGCGGCGGGTGCTGGTCGTCACCTTCACCCCGCATATCTCCCGGGCCCGCCACATTCTCGGAAAGTGCTGGCAGGGCGACATTCTCATGCTGGACGCGCACCCGCGGATCGGCCCGCTCCGCTGGGCCTACCAGTACCTTTACCAGTCGGCCGGGTATCTGAAGGCCGTGTTCGAGGACTGCTGAATCAGTTCTGCGACTGGAAGTTGAGGTAGGCGCGCGACGGCGTCGGCCCGCGCTGGCCCTGGTACTTCGAGCCGGCCGCGGCGCTGCCGTAGGGGTTCTCCGCCGGACTGGTGAGCCGGAACAGGCACAGCTGCCCGATCTTCATGCCCGGCCACAGGGTGATCGGCAGGTTCGCCACATTCGACAGTTCCAGCGTGATGTGCCCGTTGAAACCGGGGTCGATGAACCCCGCGGTCGAGTGCGTGAGCAGGCCGAGCCGCCCCAGACTGGACTTGCCCTCCAGCCGTCCGGCCAGATCGTCGGGCAGGCTGCACACCTCGAGCGTGGAGCCCAGCACGAATTCGCCCGGGTGCAGCACGAACGGCTCCCCCGCGGTGGGTTCCACCAGCGTGGTCAGCTCGTCCTGCCGCTGCGCGGGATCGATATGCGTGTACCGGGTGTTGTTGAACACCCGGAACAAACTGTCCAGCCGCACATCGATGCTCGACGGCTGCACCAGCTTGTCGTCGAACGGGTCGAGCCCGAGACGCCCAGCGGCGATCTCCTTGCGGATGTCGCGATCGGAAAGCAGCACTGTGTCATTTTGCCCTCCGCTTCGCTCCGGGCGGTTCGCGGCCCCCTAAGTCTCGTTCTTCCCTCCCTCCGCTCAGTCCAGAACGAGACGGGCCGCGAACATGAGCGGCTTCTACTCGGGAGAGTCCGCGCCAGGGCGTGTCGTTACGGGCGTTTCTGTGACCTGTTTCGGTTTGCGCAGTCCCCAGCCGGCGTGGGCTTCGGCGCGCATGCGTTCGACCATGTGGGGGTAGTGGAGTTCGAAGGCCGGGCGCTCCGAGCGGATGCGCGGGAGTTCGTAGAAGTTGTGGCGTGGGGGCGGGCAGGTGGTCGCCCATTCCAGGGAATTGCCGTAGCCCCAGGGGTCGTCGACGGTGACGATCTCGCCGTAGCGGTAGGACTTGAAGACGTTCCACACGAACGTGATCATCGACAGTCCGAGGATGAACGAGCCGATGGTGGAAATCGTGTTGAGCGTGGTGAATCCGTCGCTCGGCAGGTAGTCGGCGTAGCGGCGCGGCATGCCCATGTTCCCCAGCCAGTGCTGCACCAGGAACGTGGTGTGGAAGCCGAGGAACGTGGTCCAGAAGTGCAGTTTGCCGAGCCGCTCGTCGAGCAGCCGCCCCGTCATCTTCGGGAACCAGAAGTAGATGCCCGCGAAGGTCGCGAACACGATGGTGCCGAACAGCACGTAATGGAAGTGCGCCACCACGAAATACGTGTCCGAGACGTGGAAGTCCAGCGGCGGCGACGCCAGGATGACACCCGACAGGCCACCGAACAGGAAGGTGACCAGGAAGCCGATGCTGAACAGCATCGGCGTCTCGAAGGTCAATTGGCCGCGCCACATGGTTCCCACCCAGTTGAAGAACTTCACCCCCGTGGGCACCGCGATCAGGAACGTCATGAACGAGAAGAACGGCAGCAGCACCGATCCCGTCGCGTACATGTGGTGCGCCCACACAGCGATGGACAGCGCGCCGATGGCCAGCGTCGCGTACACCAGCGTGGTGTAACCGAACAGCGGTTTGCGGCTGAACACCGGGAAGATCTCGGTCACGATGCCGAAGAACGGCAGCGCGACGATATACACCTCCGGATGCCCGAAATACCAGAACAGATGCTGGTAGAGAATGGCGCCGCCGTTGGACGGGTCGAAGATGTGCCCGCCGAGATGCCGGTCCACCTCCAACCCCATGAGCGCCGCGGTAAGGATCGGAAAGGCGATCAGCACAAGGACACTCGTGACCAGGATGTTCCAGGTGAAGATGGGCATGCGCCACATGGTCATGCCCGGGCAGCGCAGGCAGATCACCGTGGTGATCATGTTGACGGCGCCCAGAATCGTACCGACACCCGAGACGGCTACGCCCATGATCCACATGTCCGCACCCACGCCGGGCGAGTGTTCAGCCAGGCTGAGGGGTGTGTACGCGGTCCAGCCGAAGTCGGCGGCACCGCCGGGGGTGATGAATCCGAGCGTGGCGATGGTGGCGCCGAACAGGTACAGCCAGTAGCTCAGTGCGTTCAGTCGCGGGAAGGCCACATCCGGTGCACCGATCTGCAGCGGCAGCACCGCATTGGCAAACCCGAAGACGATCGGTGTCGCATAGAACAGCAGCATGATCGTGCCGTGCATGGTGAACAGCTGATTGAACTGCTCGGGCGAGAGGAACTGCAGGCCCGGCCGGGCCAGCTCGGTGCGCATCAGTAGCGCCATCAACCCGGCGATCAGGAAGAACGCCATGGCGGTGAACAGATAGAGGTTCCCGAGCACCTTGGGATCGGTGGTGGTGATGGCCTTCCACAGATAGGAACCCTTGGGCCCCATACGCCGCGGAAACGGGCGCGTGGGCTCCAGCTGCGGGACTTCCCGGGCGGGCGACGCGGTCATACGTCCTCCTCGGCCGCCGAACAGCATGCGCCGAACCAGCGCCGGCAAATGTTCAGCGCATCCAAAGTTCTTGTGGTGGACGGGTTTTCGACCCTGCCGGAGAGTCTAGATCGATTGCGGAAGAAACTCCCTGGTTCGGCAAAAGAAGGTCAACGATCTTCGGCGAGCCCCCGGCGACACGACCACGGCTCCTTACGCTGGATCCATGGTCGAAGCAAGCGAATGGAAAGTGGACGAATCCGAACTGCGCACCCGCCGGGCCGGCTCCTTCGGCACGGTGGCTGCCAGCTACGCCGAACACCGGCCCGACTATCCGGAGGCGGGCATCCGCTGGGCCCTGGAACCGGCGCGGCCGGCCGGCGACTCCCCCGAGGTACTCGACCTCGGCGCGGGCACGGGGAAGCTCACCGACGGCCTGCTCGCACTGGGCGCCCGGGTGCACGCCGTCGAACCCGACGCGGACATGCGCGCCGAGTTCACGCGACTGCACCCGGACATCCCGATCGCCGGCGGCACCGCGGAATCCATTCCACTACCGGACAATTCGGTCGACGTCGTGGTCGCCGGCCAGGCCTTCCACTGGTTCGACACCGACCGCGCCTTCCCGGAGATCGCCCGCGTGCTGCGGCCCGGCGGCGTGCTCGCGGCCTTCTGGAACCGGGACGACCACAGCGTCGAGTGGGTCGCCGGCCTGAACCAGCTGGGCCGCACCCACGTCTCCTTCCAGCGCCGCGCCAACTCGGAGCTCCCCGCCAGCCCGTTGTTCCACCCCTTCGAGCAGGCCGATTTCCCGCACTCGCAGCGCCGCACCGTCGACTCCCTGACCGCGACCATCGGCACCCAATCCCACACCCTGGTGGTCGAGCCGGAGGAGCGCGTGCGAATCCTGGCCGCCATCACCGATTACCTGCGCAGCCGCCCGGAGACCGCCGAGGGCGAATTCGATCTCCCCATCAGCACCCTGGTCATCCGCGCGACCCTGGCCTGAGCGGGCGGACAACACACCGCACCGGGCCATACCGGGTAAGAGTTGCCATCGGCGCGGCCGCTTCTGATAGAGTCGCGACTGCAGTTGGACCGACGCCGGTGTGGTGTAGTGGCAACACGCTACCTTCCCAAGGTCGAATTGCGGGTTCGATTCCCGTCACCGGCTCCACCGAAACCCCTTGCTCAGCAAGGGGTTTCGTCGTTTCCGGACCTCGTGGACCGGGAGCCGGTCGCTACTTCGTGCACTCGGTGGCGATGCGCTTGGCGGCCTTGGCCGCTTTCAGCAGGTCATCGCCGGTCAGGTCGATCTTCGTGGAGGTGGGGGTGGGCTGCGTGGTGTTCGCGTCGTCGATGAGTTTCTGGATGCCGCTCTGCGAGAGGCCTTCCTGCACATAGATGTTCGCGATGCAGTCGGCGTCGGTCTGGTTCAGCTTGCCCTTGTCCTGCAGGGCCTTCGAGATATCGGACACCGAGGGCCCGCCGGTGGCGCCCGGACTCGTGGTGGGGCTGGTGGTCGGCGCGCCGGACGACGTGGTCGGCGCGGCCGTGGTGGTGACTGCCGCGCTGGTGGTGGCGGGGGCGGACTGCTGACTGTTGCTGCACGCGCTCAGCAGCGGCAATGCCAGCAGCGCCACCACGACAACGGATTTCCTCATGTTTCCCTCCCGAAGCCGGGGCGGATCCCCGTCGGCCTTCGCTGGGGAGATTGCACACCGGCGCCCGGGAGTTAACAAGGGGAGATCGAAATCCCTAGGAGGCGGCGCTCTTCAGGCAGTCGGTGACGATCTTGTTGGTGGCGGTGCGCGCCTTGTCGGCGTCGTCCTTGCTCATGCCCAGCGATTCGGGATCGGCGGCGGTCGCGCTCTTCGAGTCGTTCTTGATCATGAGACGCAGCCCGTCCTGCGAAATACCCTGATCCACATAGATCTTCGCCGCGCAGTCGGCCAGCTTCTGATCCTTCAGACCGCCGTCCTGCAGGGCCTTGGACACCTCGGCCCGGGAGACGGCCGGCTTGTCACCACCGCTGCTTCCGCAGCCGGCCAGCAGCGGCAGCGCGACCAGCGCCGCGGCGATCAGGGAAATACGCACAGGTTCCTCGCTTCTCGCGAATTGACGGGATGGCCGCAGGAACGATCTCACAGATCCATGGCCGCGCGCAGGGCCGTGTCGATCCGATCCAATGTCTCGGCGTCCGCGACGTCGATGCGCTCGGCGAGCCAGCCGCGATAGATGCGCCCCAGATTCCCGGCATGTACCCAGCCGTGCCCGGGAATGGGCACCGCGAGAATGTCGCGGGGGTCCGCATCCTCCACCTCCGCGGCGATCAGCCACGGGCGCGGCGATTCGTTGATGCCGTCACTGCTGATGAGGATGATGTTGCGGCGGCGGGTGGTGGAGCCGTGCGGGCGATAGACCCAGAGTTCACCCTTGCGCACGCAACTCCCGCTCCGCGGCTTCGAGTTCCGCGGCATCCGCCGTGGCGAGTTCGACCGGGTCCGGCACGGGTCCGAAGCCGAGGCGGACGGCTTCGCGGCGTGCGGCGCGGGAGATCCACGCCGACGGCGACATGCCCGCTCGCGCTGCGGCATCCTGTGCGTACGACCAGGCCGCCTCGTCCAGCGACAGCGTCACTTTTCGGGTTGCCATACCTTTTATCGTACCGCCGTGAGCAGCTATTGGCGTCCCGTCAACGACTGTTAGGGTGAGACAGGCAAAGTTCTTGCGCGGGGAGCCGTCATGACGAAGTTGAACCACCACCGGACCGGATCGGGCGAACCTTTGGTGCTCGTGCACGGCGTCGGCAGCCACTGGCAGGTGTGGGAACCGCTGTTCGAACTGCTCACCGATTCGTTCGAGGTGATCGCGGTGGACCTGCCGGGCTTCGGCGGCAGCGAGACCCTCGAACACACCACGGTGTCCACCCTCGCCGACGCGCTGGTCGGATTCCTCGCCGCCGAGGGCCTCGAAAGACCGCACCTGGCAGGCAATTCCATGGGCGGCGGCATCGTGCTCGACCTGGCCGCCCGCGGGCTCGCCCGCTCGGTCACCGCGTACTCGCCGATCGGGTGCTGGGACACCGCGGGCCGCGTCTGGTGCCAGCAGGCGCTCGGAAACGCCAAGCGGCTCACCAAGGCGCTGCATCCGGCCGTGCCCGCCATCTTCGGCACCGCGGCGGGCCGGTCCGCGTTCCTGGGCCTCGTCTTCGGCCGGCCCTGGGACATCACCCCGCAGGTCGGCATCGACACCGCCGAAGGTGTGCTGGGCGCGGGCGGGTTCGACGCCGCGCTGGCCTCGTTCACCGAATTCCGGCTGCCCGATCACACCGCCGTCGCCGATATCCCGGTCACCGTCGCGTGGGGCAATCGTGACATCCTGCTCACGTACGCCACCCAGTCCCGGCGCGCCCGCGAGGTGCTGCCCGGCGCGCGGCATGTGACACTGCCCGGCAGCGGCCACACGCCGTTCTACGACGACCCGGCCGGCTGCGCCCGGCTACTGCTGGACCAGGCGACCCCCTCGAGGTGAAAACCCGCGGGGGCCGAGCCCCCGAAGCCCCCTTAGGAAGTGATCGTGAGCAGGAACGTCACCCTGACCTTCGACGGCGACCGCGCCTACGTCGCCCTCGACCGGCCCGACAAGCACAACGGCCTCACCATCGACATGCTGCGCGAACTCGCGCGGGTCGCCGGAATCATCGGCAAGCGCAAGGACATTCGCGCGGTCATCCTCTCCGGCAACGGACCCAGCTTCAGCTCCGGCCTCGATGTCGCCCAGGCCATGGGCAACCCGGTCGACGTGGTGCGCAGCTTCATTCCGCTGCCGTGGCTGGGCACCAACACCTTCCAGGAGGCGTGCTGGGCGTGGCGGCGGCTGCCGCAGCCGGTGATCGCGGTCGTACACGGCCGCTGCTACGGCGGCGGGCTGCAGATCGCGCTGGCCGCCGACTTCCGGTTCGTCACACCGGATTCCGAGTTCTCGGTGATGGAGGCCAAGCACGGGCTCATCCCGGACATGACCGGCGCGGCCACCCTGTCCCGGCTGATCGGGATCGACAAGGCGCTGCTGCTCACCATGACCGCCGATCCGGTGGACGCCGCCTACGCCGAGCGCATCGGCCTGGTTACCGAGGTCACCGCCGACCCGCTGGCCGCGGCGGAGAAACTCGCCGACCGCATCGCGGCCCGCCCGGCGCCCGCGGTGGCGAGCGCCAAGCAGCTCTTCGATCGCACCTGGCAGGCGTCGGTGCGGCGAACATTGGCCGTGGAGCGGGCAACTCAGCTGCCGTTGATCGTGCGCCAGGCGCTGAATCGTGGTAGGAACTCTGAGAAGTAAGCCAATTCACGGCAAACAATCCGGTTTGCAGCAACATTAATTCGGGTATCGCTGTTAGCATTTTCACACTTTGCCAACGAGTCGAACTTACTGTGCGACCCGTCACATACTGTGTGGGCCGCGCATTATTCGGCGAGACTCCGGAGGTCCCACCGCATTGACCAAAGCCGCCCCCCTGCTGCTGTCCGCCTTAGCAGGTGCCACGGCCTTGCTCCTTACCGTGACGGCGCCGGCCACAGCCGACCCAAACTCGATCAACCCCATTCCCGTCCTCAACGGCACCAACGGCCTGCCCAACCTGCCCGGACGCACCAAGGCGGTTTTCCAGGTCACCGGCATGGCCAGCCCCAACAACACCGAGAACTACAACGTGCTGGGCACCGACCTCGGCATCATGTGGGACAACGGCAACGGTGAAATGCTCACCGCCTTCGGCGACACCGCCGGCCTGGGCATCCCCAATCTGCTGATCGGCAGCACCTGGGCATGGCGGTCCAACATCCTGTTGCGCTCGCACACCCAGAACCCCGGCAACGGCATCTTCTTCGACAGTGTCGTCCGCGACATCTTCGGACAGGCCAGGGATCTCATCCCCAGCCCGAAGATCCCGTTCATCGAGATCAGCCGCATCCCCACCGCGGGCATCGCGGTCGGCGGCACCCAGATCATGAGCATGATGTCGGTCAAGACCTGGGACGACGTCGGCGAGTGGACGACCAACTTCTCCAGCATCGCCGTCTCCGGCGACAACGGCGAGAACTGGGTCGAACTGCCCGCCACCCGCCGCCCCAACGACGGCGGCAATGCCAACTTCCAGATGAACGCCTTCGTCAAGGGCGGCGGCTTCGTCTACGAATACGGCACCCCGTCCGGCCGCAACCACCCCGCCTACGTGGCGCGCGTACCCGAAGGCGCCGTCGGCGACCTGGGCGCCTACGAATACTGGGACGGCGGCAAGTGGCAGAAGGATGTGAACGCCGCGCAGCCGGTCATCGGCGGCGGCGTCGCCGAGATGTCGGTGCAGTGGAACGACTACCTCGGGCAATACATCATGCTCACCACGGACCCGTGGAACTCGGTCGTCATGTACACCTCCCCGAACCCGGAGGGGCCGTGGAGCGCGCCGTCGGTGCTCATCGACACGCGGGAACTGCCGACGGCCTACGCGCCGTACATCTTCCCGTACCAGACCGGCCGTGACCTCTACTTCCTCACGACCGTGCACAGCCAGTACAACGTGATCCTGATGCACACAACGCTGTAGAGATCCCAACTCTCGGGGCCGCTCAGGGGCAAGCCCCTGAAACCCCGCACAGTCGGGCGCGAACACCGTCAGGTGTTCGCGCCCGAACTCTTTCCGGGCCGGATCAATAGACTCTGTCGTATGGATGCCGAGGCTTGGGACGAGTACTACGCCAGCACCGATCTGGTCTTCGGAGCACCGCCCAGCGACACCGTCGTCGAGCTGGTATTCGGCCTCGAACGGCGAGTGCCGCTGGGCCCCTTCGCCGTTGGCGAGCCGCGGCCGGAGCTGCCGCGCGTGCTCGATCTCGGCTGCGGAGAGGGGCGTAATGCCCTCTGGCTCGCCACCCACGGCTGGCAGGTGGACGCGGTCGACTTCTCCCAGACCGGAATCGACAAGGGGCGCACCGTGGCCTCGCGGCTGTCGCGGTCGGTGCGCAGCCGGATCGATTGGCACCATGCCGAGGTCACCGAACTGGCCGCGGCGGGGCTGAACGGGCCCTACGAGCTCGTGCTCATGGCCTTCCTGCAGCTGGTTCCGGAGGATCGGAAAGCCTTGCTGCTGAAGGCGGTCGAGCTGCTGTCCCCGGAGGGGACGCTGATCGTGCTCGGCAACGACACCCTGAACATCACGGAAGGGTATGGCGGCGAGACGAATCCGCTGCTCACCTTCACGCCGAACGACATCGTCACCGAGCTGGGCCCGGCCGGCGAAGAGATCCGCATCCGCATCGCGGACCGCGTCCACCGGCCCACCGAGGAGCGCGACGCCATCGACGCCCTGGTGGTCGCCACCAAACCGGCCCCGGAGGTCCCCGACGTGGATCCGCTCGCGCTGGAGATCCCGCAGCCGCCCGCGCTGGATTCGGTCTAGCCCGCCCACCGTTCCAGCCACGGCGCCACGGCCGCCACGATCTCGTCGAATCCGGCCCGGTAGGAATGCGCCTGCCCGGGGATCACCCGCACCTCGGCGGCATCGGCGGCCTCCGGAATCCCGAACGGGTCCCGTGCGCCGTTCACCACCACCACCGGAATATCCCCCACCGCCAGCAGCTCCTCACGCCGTGACTTCTCCGGCTTCCCCGGCGGATGCAGCGGGAAGGACAACGCCAGCACCCCGCGCGCCCCGGCCTCCTGCGCGGTCCGGCACGCGACCCGCGCGCCATTGCTGCGCCCGCCCTGGATCAGCGGCACGCCCTTCACCTTCTTCCGCAGCGCCGCGATGATCTCCAGCCACGCCGCGTCCTGCACGTCGGCCTTCCCCGGCGCACGCCGCCCGGCGACCCGATAGGGCTGCGTCACCAGCGCGACCGCGCCACCCAGTCCCACCGCCGAATCCCGCACCGCGAGAATGTCTTTGGCATCCACCCCGCCCCCGGATCCGTGCGTCAGCACCAGCAGGAACGCGGGCTTCGCCGGCCCGGGCCTGTCGATCTCCACCTCCGCCGGACCGGCACTCGTCTCGATGCGCATACCCGCACGTTATATCGCCCTACCTGGCATTACGGGATCCCCACGGGCTCAAGGGATCACCGGCGCGGCGGAACGCGCGTGCTTTCGATCACATTCGGCCCGGATCACCTTGGCGGGGTCACTACCGGTCGGTAACATGGCGCATAAGTTACCCGTCAGTAGCGCGGCTTTACAGTGTCTACCCGGTGGACCTAACGGGCGGGAACGGCGAAAACCGAACCGCACCCCTCAATGGAGAGTGAGTACGACCATGGGTCACTACAAGTCAAACGTTCGCGACCTCGAGTTCAATCTCTTCGAGGTCCTCGGCATTCAGAAGCTCCTGGACGCGGGCGCCTACGGCGACCTGGACAGTGACACCGTGAAGGAAATGCTGAGCGAGGTCCGCCGCCTGGCCGAAGGCCCGCTGGCCGACTCCTTCGTCGACGGTGACCGCAACCCGCCGACCTTCGACCCGGAGACACATAGTGTGAGCCTCCCGGCCTCCTTCAAGAAGTCCTACCGCGCCCTCGAGGACGCCGGCTGGTCCAAGGTGCCCGTGCGCGAGGAGCTCGGTGGCCTCGGCGCCCCCTCCGTCATCGGCTGGGCCCTGGGCGAGATGATCCTCGGCGCCAACCCGCCGGCCCAGATGTACGCCGCCGGTGCGGGATTCGCGCAGGTCTTCTACAACAACGGCACCGATGAGCAGAAGAAGTGGGCTCAGATCATCGCCGACCGCAACTGGGGCGCCACCATGGTGCTGACCGAGCCCGACGCGGGCTCCGATGTCGGCGCCGGCCGCACCAAGGCGATCCAGCAGGAAGACGGCACCTGGCACATCGAGGGCGTGAAGCGCTTCATCACCTCGGGTGACTCCGACGACCTGTTCGAGAACATCATGCACCTGGTGCTGGCCCGCCCCGAGGGCGCCGGACCGGGCACCAAGGGCCTGTCCCTGTTCTACGTCCCGAAGTTCCACTTCGACTTCGACACCCAGACCCTGGGTGAGCGCAACGGCGTGTTCGTCACCAATGTCGAGCACAAGATGGGCATCAAGGTCTCGGCCACCTGTGAGGTCACCTTCGGCGGCCACGGCGTGCCCGCCAAGGGCTGGCTGGTCGGCGAGGTGCACAATGGCATCGCGCAGATGTTCGATGTCATCGAGAACGCGCGAATGATGGTGGGCACCAAGGCGATCGCCACCCTGTCGACCGGTTACCTGAACGCGCTCGAGTATGCCAAGACTCGTGTGCAGGGCGCCGACCTGACCCAGATGACCGACAAGGCCGCCCCGCGCGTCACCATCACCCACCACCCGGACGTGCGTCGTTCGCTGGCCATGCAGAAGGCGTACGCCGAGGGCCTGCGCGCCGTGTACCTGTACACCGCCGCGCACCAGAACGCCGATGTGGCCGAGCTGGTTTCGGGCGCCGACAAGGACACCGCGTTCCGCGTCAACGATCTGCTGCTGCCGATCGTCAAGGGTGTCGGTTCCGAGCGCGCCTACCAGTACCTGACCGAATCGCTGCAGACCTTCGGTGGCTCCGGCTTCCTGCAGGACTACCCGATCGAGCAGTACATCCGCGACGCCAAGATCGACTCGCTCTACGAGGGCACCACCGCCATCCAGGCGCAGGACTTCTTCTTCCGCAAGATCGCCCGTGACCGCGGCGTTGCCCTGGCCCACGTGGCCGGTCAGATCCAGTCGTTCATCGAGCGGGAGGCCGGCAACGGCCGCCTGAAGGCCGAGCGCAAGCTGCTCGCCACCGCGCTCGAGGACGTGCAGGGCATGGCCGCCACCCTGACCGGGCACCTGATGGGCGCCCAGCAGGACCCGAAGGAGCTCTACAAGGTCGGCCTGGGCTCGGTCCGCTTCCTGCTCGCCGTCGGCGACCTGATCATCGGCTGGCAGCTGCTGCACCAGGCCGAAATCGCCATCAATGCCCTGGACAACGGCTCGACCGAGGCGTTCTACCACGGCAAGGTGGCCACCGCGCAGTTCTTCGCCCGCAATGTGCTCCCCGAGCTGACCTCGGTCCGCACCGTCCTGTCGAACCTCGACAACGACATCATGGAGCTGGACGAAGCCGCGTTCTGATGAAGGCGAGGGGCCTCGGTCCCTCGACTGGCACAACCGAATAACGATGCGGTCCGGAGCAATCCGGGCCGCATCGTCGTTTCCGGATCAGTTCGCGCCGGGATCGGTGCTGACCGACGCGTCGCGCCGCTCGACGGCGGTGGGCGCGGCCAGCACGACCATATTGCCGCCCAGCTGTTTCGCGCGATACATGGCCGAATCCGAGTTGTGCAGCAATCGCTCCGGGCAGCGGTCCCGGGAATCGCCCTCCACCACAGCCACTCCGATGCTGGCGGTGACCGGGGTCGAGGACTGCGAGGCGGCTTCGATGGAGCGGCACAGCCTTTCGGCCTCCGCCACGGCCGCCGCGGTGGTCAGGTGCGCGATCACGACGAATTCCTCACCGCCGCTGCGGGCCACGATGGCCCCCGGCGCGACCGCGGAGCGCAGGCAGGCCGCGATCCGGACCAGCACCTGATCTCCGGCGGAATGCCCGTAGGTGTCGTTCACCGCCTTGAAGCGGTCGAGGTCGACGGTCATCACGCAGATGGGGGTGCCGTCGCCGGCGCGGAACCAGCCCGACAGGTAGTAGTCCAGCCCGCGCCGATTCAGCAGTGTGGTCAGCGGATCCGAGAGAGCGTCCACCCGCAGCACCCAGTAGCAGAAGTGCAGCGCCGGCAGCACGACCACGGTCGCGGCGGCCATGGTCAGGATGATGGCGAACGCCAGCGGCGCGTCCCCGTCGTGGTCGGCGACCATCAGCACCGACAGCGCCAGCACCGACAGCAGCGACCACGCGGCGTGCAGGGCCAGGATCCGCGGACCGTGGAAGAAGGTCAGATAGCCGCCGGTGACGACCAGCAGCATGGCCCCCAGCGATCCGTACAGCCGATTGCTGTCCGCCACGCAGCCCACGGTGACGAGCACATCCGCGATCGCCATCAGCACCAGTGATCGGCGTTCGCGCGGCCACGGCGCGGTCCACCAGTACAGCGCCCACAGCGTTCCGGCGATGATGTTGACCGCGGGCACGATACCGGCGGCGCCGTTCGCGCCCGCGGAGGAGATCCAGGTCAGCACCGTGATGACGGCCATCACCGCGCCGCCGGCGCCCACCACGTTCTTGATGATGCCGAGCGCCCAGCGCGCCTCCAATGTCCGCACCAGCCACTGATAGTCGACCGGGTCACGCCACCAGGCGCGCACGACCGCGCGCCTGTCACTTCCGATTCGACCACGACCAGCACTCGACAAAAGCGGATCCTCTTTCAGTCTTGCGAACTGCTCGAACATCCGGAACGGGGATTGCTGTGTGAAAGCACCCAGTCTATGCATTCCGCGGTTTCCGGCGAATGACATCTTTTGCCAGGGCAGGTGAACTCACACCCGGGTGGGTTCACTCACATCGGACGATGGGGATGGGGTCGTATTTGACGGTCCGGGTGTGGCGGGAAAGTTCCTTGCCGGTCTTCGCGTCCCGGATGACGCGGGTATCGGAGGTGGTGAAACCGGGTGCGCCCGCGGAGGCGATGCAGTTCTTGCCCTTCGGGAGGGTCACCGTATTCGGCTGCGTGGTCTTGCCGCGATCGCCGGTGATCGACTCGACCTCGACGGTCTTCGTGCTCCACATCCGCACCGTGACCTCGGAATCGTCGGCCAGCGCCTGGATCACCACACCGTAGGGGGTGTTGTTCTTGAACTTCAGATCGATGGCGCCGTCGAAGACGGTGGCCTCGCGGGCCGCCGGATAACGCGAGATGTAGTAGCTGTGCTCGGTGTGGCCCGCGTCCTCGAGGCCCGCGAAGTAGGCGGCGTTGTAGAGCGTGGTCGCGAACTGGGAGATGCCGCCGCCGACCGCGACCGCGGGGCGGCCGTTGTTGATGATGCCGGATTCGACGTAACCCTGTTCGACGCCGCGGGTGCCGGTGAAGTCGTTGAGCGAGAAGGTTTCTCCCGGCTTCACCACCGCCCCGCTCACCTTGCGCGCCACCGTGCGGATGTTCACGCCGGACGGGCCGCTGAAGCCGCCGGTGGTGAAGGAGGCGACCGGCTCGACCACGCCCAGCTTGTCCGCGTCGGCGGTGCTCAGCGCGGGCTGCCGCTGCTGATACACGACGGTCTTGGTGCGTTCGCCGCTCGAAATCAGTACGGCCGGAAGGCCATCCAGGGTCTTGGGCCAGTCGATGGTGTCCCCGACGACGGCCGGCACCACGGCGGGACGGCCGCTGCTCAGGTCGAAACTCGCGTCGCGCGGTTCCACCTCGGTATCGCGCAGCTGTGGTTCCAGCGCGGTGACCAGTGCCTCGGTGTTGGACGAAAGGGCAAGTCCGCCACGGCCGTCCGGGTGGAAGGACAGCGCGTTCGCGAGTTGCGCGGGATCCAGGCTGGCGGCGCCGTCCTTGCCGGTGAAGGTGACGGGCGCGGCGACAGCGGGTTCCGCGATCGTCCGCAGCGCGGTGTCCACCGCGTCGGCCCGCACCTGCGGCTGGGTCTCGACCACCGGCAGTTCGAGGGTCCCGCCCATGGCCCAGTTGTCCGCGAGCACGGTCCGGGCCGGGACGGCGTCGAGCACGCGGCCGGGTGCGGGGCGCACCGCCACCGGGCGGGCGTCCTCGAAAACGACACCCCCCTCGACAGGTTCGCGGTCGTGCGCGCTCAAGGTCTGCAGTTGCCGTTCCATGGCGGTGTCGTCGATGGTGGTGGCGGGTGCGACGTTCCGGGTGCCGGCGAACGACCAGAGCCGGGTGAAGGGATTCAGGGGCTGCCCGCCGACGCGGTCCCAGGTCCCGTCCCAGTCCACGGCGAGTCCGGCATCACGGGCCACCACCTGTTCCGTGGCGTCCCCGATGCGTACCGCGAACGGTTGCGTGACACGCCGATCGAGCGCGGTCTGCAGCCGGGCCCGGGCCGATGTCCGATCCAGGCCACCGATATCGATGCCGGCGACCTGCACGCCACGCGCGATCTGCCCGGAGGTGAGGGAGAGATCCACCGCGTACGCCACTCCTCCGGCGGCGATCAGCACACCGGCAGCGATTGCAACACGACGGGGTGTCACGGATTTCGGTAGGCGCATACGCGAGGTCACGGGGCCACGATAGTGGCCGACATCGAAACCTTCTCAATGCAGAGCAATCTCGAGGCTATCCACAAGCGGGAGGCCGTATATGGAGACGTAGGAAGCTCCGTGCGGTTGCCGGGTCGGGGGTCTGGCAACAGCACGGAGCCACTCTCTTTATCGAGGACGGTTACAGGGCGTTACACACTTGTGCCATCCGACCGGAAGAATTTTCCCGGACGCTCGACTGGGACAATCGAGGCAGCTCGGAACCACCGGAGCGCAGGACGACTCGAGGAGACGGATATGCAGCTCGGAATGATCGGACTCGGCCGGATGGGCGCTAATATCGTGCGCCGCATCGTCAAGGACGGGCACACCGCGGTCGGCTACGAACGGGGTTCCGCGCACATCGACCAGCTGGCCGGGGAACTCGGCGACAGCTTCCAGGGCAGTACCGAGCTGAGCAAGTTCGTGGCCATGCTCGAGACGCCCCGCGTCGCGTGGGTGATGATCCCGGCCGGCGCCACCGGCGCGGTCATCGATCAGCTCGCCGAACTGCTGGAACCCGGCGACATCATCATCGACGGTGGTAACAGCCGCTATCACGAGGACATCAAGCGGGCGGCGGCCTTGCGGCCCAAGGGCATTCACTATGTGGATATCGGCACCTCGGGTGGCGTGTTCGGCCTGCAGCGCGGTTTCTGCCTCATGGTCGGCGGCGAGAACGAGACGGTGGCGCATCTCGAGCCGTTGCTGAAGTCCATCGCGCCCGGCGTGCAGGCCGCGCCGCGCACGCCCGGCCGCACCGGGGACCCGTCCACGGCCGAGCAGGGCTATCTGCACTGCGGGCCGGCGGGTGCGGGCCACTTCGTGAAGATGGTGCACAACGGCATCGAATACGGCGCCATGGCCGCCTATGCCGAGGGCATGAACATCCTGCACAAGGCGAATGTCGGCAACGAGACCGATACCGAGCACTCCGCCGAGGTGACGCCGCTCGAGCATCCCGAGTACTACCGCTACGACATCGACATTCCCGAGGTCACCGAGGTGTGGCGGCGGGGTTCGGTGGTGGCGTCCTGGCTGCTCGATCTCACCGCGGCCGAGCTGTACGGGGATCCGAATCTGGATTCGTTCGGCGGCCGGGTGTCCGATTCGGGTGAGGGCCGGTGGACGCTGGACGCGGCGATCGACGAGGGCGTGCCCGCGCCGGTGTTGTCGGCGGCGCTGTTCCAGCGGTTCTCCTCGCGCGGTGAGTCGTTGTACGCGGACAAGGTGCTGTCGGCCATGCGGCAGGCGTTCGGCGGCCACCACGAGCTACCCGCACAGTGAGGGACGCGAATTACCTTGGCGTAAGCGGCAAATCGCCCAGGTAGGAGTGCGAGGCCGGTGTCGTTGTGGGCTGCACCGGCCGCGCCCGCTACGGTCGATTCATGCGCCTTGCTCCGGGGATCGTCCTCGCCATGACCGCCGTAGTGCTGACCGCGTGTTCGGGCAGCAGTAGCGGGCCATCGAAAGAATCGGCCTCGAGCACCACACAGGCGGGCACCACCAGCAGCGCGGCGCCGTCCACGACCGTTCCGGGACAACAGGATTGCGCGGCCGGCTACCTGGCCAACTTCACGCTGCGGCAGAAGCTGGCGCAGCTGCTCACGGTGGGTGTCACCGGGGAGGACGACGCCGAGAACGCGGTGAAGACCGAGCAGGTCGGCGGCATCTTCATCGGCAGCTGGACCGACAAGGCCATGCTGGCCCAGCATCAGGTCGACAAGGTCAAGGCGGCATCCCGGGTACCGCTCATGGTCACCACCGACGAGGAGGGCGGCCGGGTCTCGCGGATGAAGGATCTGCTCGGAGTGGCGCCCGCGGCGCGCGTGGTCGCGCAGACCATGACCCCGGAGCAGTATTACCAGTTCAGCCTGGACCGGGCCAAGAAGATGAAGGACTACGGCATTACCGTCGACTTCGCGCCCGATGTGGATGTGAGCAGCGAGGCGGACGACGACGTGATCGGCGACCGGTCCTTCTCGGATGATCCGAATGTGGTGGTGCAGTACGCGGGCGAGTTCATCCGGGCGATGAACGATGCCGGGGTGGGCACGGTTATGAAGCATTTCCCCGGTCACGGCTCCGGTTCGGGTGATTCGCACACCGGTGTGGTGCACACGCCGCCGCTGGATCAGATGCAGGACAAGGACCTCGTACCGTTCCGGAATTTGATCAACCGGGGGTCGGCCGTCATGGTCGGGCACCTGGACGTGCCGGGGCTCACCACGCCGAATGTGCCGGCCAGCATCAGCCCCGAAGCCATGAAACTGCTGCGGACCGGCGCCGGTTACAACGCGGCGCCGTTCGACGGTGTGATCTTCACCGATGATCTGAGCGGTATGAAGGCCATCACCAGCCGCCTTGATATCGAGGATGCGGTGGAAGCGGCCCTGGTCGCGGGTGCCGACAATGCCCTGTGGATCACCACCAACAACCTGTCGAAGGTGCTCGATCAGCTGGAGCAGGCCGTCAAGGCCAACCGCCTACCGGAAAGCCAAGTGGATGCTTCGGTGCTGCGCATGGCAAAGTTGAAAGGTTCCGCGCCGCACTGCTGAGTTCCCGAGTCCCCGCTCAGCACACAGTTGGCGAATCACCGGCAATTCACGATCGCGGAACTTACCATGGAGTAAGATAGGGACCTCGTACATGTCCCTAGGAGAGTGAATGGCTGGCGGAACGAAACGGCTTCCTCGCGCGGTGCGCGAGCAGCAGATGCTCGACGCCGCCGTGGAGGTCTTCTCGCGCAAGGGCTATCACGACACCTCGATGGATGCCATCGCCGCGGAGGCGAAGATCTCCAAGCCGATGCTGTACCTGTACTACGGCTCCAAGGACGAGCTGTTCCGGGCCTGCATCCACCGCGAGAGCATGCGGTTCATCGAGGCGGTCGCCGTGGCGGGCAATCCCAAGCTCAGCCCGCACGAGCAATTGCGCGCCGGACTCGAGGCCTTCCTGTCCTATGTCGACACCAATCGGCTGTCCTGGCAGGTGCTGTACCGGCAGGCGCTCGGGCAGCAGCCCTTCGCCTCTGAGATCTCCAACAGCCGGGACCGGGTCATCGAGCTCACCGCCAAACTCCTCGAATCCAGCGCGAAGTACGCCGAGCCCGGCACCAACTTCGAGGTGGTGTCGGTGGCCGTGATCGGCGCCGGTGAGGCCATCGCCGACCGGGTCGCCAGCGGTCAGATCGACATGTCCGAGGCCGTCGACCTGCTCGACGATCTGGCCTGGCGCGGTCTGGCGGGCCGCAAGAAAGAGGCATAGCGCCCAAATCGCCCAATCGGGTTGCCATCCCGCCGCCGAACTGCCACAGTCCGAGCGGATTGTTTTGCGGGAGCGACTGTTTGGTTCGGTCGGGGATGGGGATTCCGGTGTTCGGGTTGCTGAAACCCTGCGCGCACAGCGCGGCAAAGTATGGATTGACGGCAACCGACTGGCAGACCCACCTGTGCGGCCTCTGCCTCGGCCTCCGCGACACCCACGGCCAACTCGCCCGCGCCGCGACCAACACCGACGCCATCCTCCTCGAAGTCCTCACCGAGGCACAGCAACCCACCCCCGCCGCCCGCACCACCGCCGCCCCCTGCCCCCTCCGCGGCATGCGCCGAGCCCCCGTCATCACCGCCTCGGCCCCCGGCATCCAACTGGCCGCCACCGCCTCACTCCTCTTGGGCGCAGCCAAAATCCGCGACCACATCGAAGACGGCGACACCCGCACCGGCATCCGCCGCCCCCTCGGGCGCACCGCCGACAGCTGGCGCACCAAGGCCCGCGCCGCCGCGGCCCCTCTCGGCCTCGACATAGACCCACTCATCGCCGCGATCGAATCCCAAGCCGACCTGGAACGCGCCGTCGCCGCTGGCGTACGCCAGGCGCGCATCGGCGAATCCGCGCCAATTACGGAAAGCCGCCTGGACAGTCCAGAATCCGATCAAGCCTCCGACGGTCGCATCGCCGAGACTCCAGCGCTGACCGACGCGGCTACCGAGACTTCGGCGCTCCTCGATGCGCTGACCGCGCCGACACAGCTGTGCGCGGCGGAGCTGTTCGCGCACACCGCGATTCTGGCCGGGCGCCCCGAAAACGCCGACGCGCTCCGCGAAGCCGGTCGCCACTTCGGGCGCATCGCTCACCTGGCCGACGCCATCGAAGACCTCGACGACGACCGCGCCCATGGCCGCTTCAACCCCTTGGCAGCCACCGGCACCACCGCCGAAGAGGCGCATGCGCTACTGCGCGAATCGAATTCGCTCCTGCGCGCCGCCCTGGCCCGAGTCGCCCTGGATCGCACCGCCACCATCCGCTGGCTGCTCCTCGACCCACTCGGCGGCGTGGTCCGGCGCCTCGGGCGGGTCGCGGGCCTCGCCCATACCTGCACCGCGGGCACCTGCGGCACACGTCGCACAACGACCGCGCACACGATCACCGATCTCGTGGAGACTCGGCCCGGAGTATTCGAAGGTGGCATCGCCGCACTGGAAACGGCGCGGCACAGCGCTCCGCCGCCGCAAGGGCCCGGGCCGTACTATCCGCCGCAGCAACCGGGGCCCGGACCGCAGTTCCAGCCGCCGTGGCCACCGGGTGGCGAGCCCTATCCGCCGCAGCCGTATGACGTGCCCGAGTATCAGCCCGGGCCGCCGCCACCCGAGCGGCCGAGTCTGCTCGGGGGGCTGGGGATCATCTGCACGCAGTACTGCACCGGATATGCGTGCTGCGCGACGCATACTCGGCCGTGCAGCGGGCATCGGAAGGAGGGGTGGGTTCAGCGGTGCGATGACTGTGATCCGGGGTGTGGGGATTGCTGCGATTGCTGTAACTGCTGCAGCGGGTGCTCCGACAACTGCGATTGCGGTGGATGTGATTGCGACTGCTGCGGTTGCTGCGACTGCAGTTGCTGATACCAGCGGGGCGTCACCGCAATGCAAGGGGTGTGCAAGGGGGCGCGCACAAGCTGGGCGCATGAAATCCGAAGAGCGTGTTCCCGTTTTGATCGTCGGCGGTGGCCTGGTGGGGCTCTCGACCGCGCTGTTCCTCGAATATCAGGACATCCCTTACGTTCTCGTCGAGCGGCGGGTCACGCGGTCGGTGCTGCCCAGGGCGCGGGGGATGCATACGCGGGCCGCGGAGATGTTCCGGCAGGTCGGTCTGCAGGGTCGGATTCAGGAGGTGGCGGCGACCGTGTTGAAGAGCGGGCATTTCGGGGGCGCCAGCCGGGGGCGTTCGGTGTGTGAGGCCGCGGCGCTCGATTTCGGCGGGCGGTCCGCTGCGGCTGGAAAGCCCGGCGGGCCGATGGGTTTCACCAATGATCCGAGTCCGGCGAATTTCGTTTTCGTGCCGCAGGTGCTGCTGGAGCCGGTCCTCGAAGAGGCTGCCCGGGAGCGTGGCGGTGAGCTGCGGTTCGGAAACGAACTGGTGCAGTTCGCTTCGGACGATGACGGTGTCACGGCGACGCTGCGTGATCAGGACGGCATGGTCTCGACATTGCGCGCCGACTATCTGGTGGCGGCGGACGGGGCGGGGAGCCCGATCCGGCAGGCGCTCGGCATCACCGGGTGGGAGGTAGCGCCGACCCGCTACTACATCAATGTCTTCGCTCGCGTCGATCTGACCGAGCTGCTCGGCGGCCGCAGTTTCAGTCAGTGCGACATTGCCGGCGACGGGGTCCGCGGCGTGGTGTTGTGCAAGAACAACACCGACGAATGGTCCTTCCACATCGAATACGATCCGGCCCGCGAAACTCTCGCCGATTACCCGCCGGAGCGTTGTGTGGCGGTCGTGCGCGCCATGGTCGGCGATCCCGATATCGCCGTCGAGGTGCTGGCGCAGAGTGCCTGGGACACTGGTTCTTTCGTGGCCGACGAGTACCGCCGCGGCCGGGCCTTCCTGGCCGGCGATGCGGCGCACCGGCATATGCCGTGGGGCGGTTTCGGCGGCAAATGGCGCGCGGCCGCCGGAAAAGCCGGGCGCGACACCGGCGTCGAGATCGCCGTCCACGCCCTCCCCGCCACCGACTGCGCCGACCACTTGCACCTCCCGGACGGCGGCGCACTACTCCTCCGCCCGGACATGCACGTAGCGGCTCGCTCCGACGAGGGCCTCACCCCCGCCTGGCTCGACGAATCCCTCCGCCTACTGACCGATTCCGCCAATGCGGCTGCACCCCAACGGTTCGCGGCCGGCTCGATTCTGGACTGAGTGGAGCGGGGGAGCGCAGCGGAGGAGCGAAGGGAGGGAAGAATCGAGACTTAGGGCCGCGAACCCCGCCGGAGCGGAGCGGAGGCCGAAAACACAGAGCCGCCCACCGATTCGGCCGGATGTCGAAACCCCTGCGTGGCGACATACGGTGAACGAATCGGTGCGCGGCTCTCGTCCCGCCCCGGTGGGGCCGAAGCTGCCGACACTACCTGTCTGAGTCGGTCTGGCGCGGTGGTTCGGTGACCACCGGCGATGTTCGGTCCCGGGTCTCGGATGGTGTCCTGGAACTGCATCCGGCGCTGGATGCTGGACTGCCATGTGTGCATGCACAATACACGCTCGACGCGAACAGCCGGGCCCGATCAGTGGGATCGGCCCCGGCCGCACGGTCTAGCGGATGGTGGCGGTGAGGTGCGGGTAGCCCTTCTTGGGGTTCTTCAGGGCCAGGTCCCAGCCGCCCGCGACCTGGTCCGCGTACACATTCACGGTGGACGGGAGCAGGATCGGCTTGCCGAACTTGACCGCGTAAGTGGCCTTTTCGGGAATGCGGCCCTCGAGGACGCCGAGAATGGCCGCGGCCGACCACATGCCGTGCGCGATCGGCTTCGGGAAGCCGAAGGCCTTGGCGCCCAGCGCGGAGGTGTGGATCGGGTTGTGGTCGCCCGATGCCGCGGCGTACTGGCTGATCGTCTTCTGATCCACCCGGAAGGTGCGCAGCGGCGGCGGTGGCACCTCGTCCGGCTTGGGTTCCGGCTTCGGCCCGCCCGACAGCGAGGTGCGCTGCTGGTGCAGGAAGGTGGTGACCTGCCGCCACACCAGTTCCCGGCCGACGCTCACCTCGGTGATGGCGTCCACGAGCAGGCCCTTGGGGTGCTCGCGCAGGTTCTCGATGTGGGTTTCGAAATCCAGCGGCTCGGACACCGAGATGTCGCGGGTGCGCTCGATGACGTTCTCCGCGTGCACCGCGCCGACCGCCACGAACGGGAAGTCGCGGGCGACGACCAGCTGCATGGCCAGCGGGAAGCTGAGCACGAACGGGTAGGTCAGCGGCAACGCGTCGCCGAAGCGCAGGCCGGTGGCGCGGCAGTAGGCCGCCAGATGGTCGGGATCGACCTTGAAGCCCTCGAGCCGGACGGTGCGGTCCGGCACGGTGGACTTGCGGGCCGACAGGCCCGGTACCGGCAGGGCGCCGATAGCGGCCTTGACGAAAAGGTTGGTGTTCTTGGGCGGCTCGGTGAGCTTGATGGTCTGGCTCATCATGCTCCGATCAGGGCCTGGCCGCAGACGCGAACGATATTGCCGCTCACCGCGTTCGACGCCGGGGAGGCGAAGTAGGCGATGGTCTCGGCGACGTCGATGGTCTGCCCGCCCTGCAGCAGCGAGGACAGCAGGCGGCCGGCCTCCCGGGTGGTCAGCGGGATGGCGGCGGTCATGGCGGTCTCGATGAAACCGGGCGCCACCGCGTTGATGGTGATGCCGTGCTCGCCCAGCTTCGGCGCTTCGGCGTTGACCATGCCGATGACGCCGGCCTTGGAGGCGCCGTAGTTGGTCTGGCCGCGGTTGCCCGCGATGCCGGCGATGGAGGACACGTCGATGACGCGGCCACCGGACTTGAGCGCGCCGCGCTCGACCAGGCCCGTGGTAATGCGGTGCGGCGCAGCGAGGTTCACGTTGAGCACCGAGTTCCAGCGGCCGTCGTCCATATTGGCGAGCAGCTTGTCGCGGGTGATGCCGGCATTGTGCACGACGATGTCGATGCCGCCGAAGCGCTCGGTGGCGAAGGCGGCCAGCTTCTCGGCGGCGTCGGTGGCGGTGACGTCGAGGGCGAGGGCGGTGGCGCCGACCTTGTTGGCGGTGGCGGAGAGCGCCTCACCGGCGGCCGGGATGTCGGCCACGATGACGGTCGCACCGTCCCGGGCGAAGACCTCGGCGATGGTGGCGCCGATGCCGCGAGCGGCACCGGTCACGACCGCGACCTTGCCGGCGAGCGGCTTGTCCCAGCTGGCCGGAGCGGTGGAGTCGTCCTTGCCGACGCGGAACACCTGGCCGTCGACGAACGCCGACTTGCCGGACAGGATGAAGCGGAGCGTGGACTCCAGACCCGTTGCGGCAGCCGCGGCTTCGGGGTGGACGTAGACCAGGTTGGCGGTGGCGCCGCGCAGCAGCTCCTTGCCGACCGAGCGGCTGAAGCCCTCGAGCGCGCGCTGCGCGATCTGCTCGTCGACGGAGGCCGACAGCTCGGGGGTGGTGCCGATGACGAGCACGCGGCCGGAGGGGGCGATGCTGCGCATGGCGGGCTGGAAGAACTCGAACAGCTGCTGCAGCTCTTCGATGGTCTTGATGCCGGTGGCGTCGAATACCAGCGCCCCGAACTTCACGCCCTGGGTGACGCCGTCGACGAAGGTGTAGTCGTTCAACAGGTTCCGCACGGCGTCGGCGACGCGGCCCTTACCGCCGACCAGCACCGGGCCGGGGAGAGCGGGCTCGCCGGCCTTGTAACGGCGCAGGGTCTCCGGCTGCGGCAGCCCGAGCTTGCCGGCCAGGAACGCGCCAGGGGCGGAATGAACGAAAGATCCGTACAGGTTGGGAGCGCCCTTGCTCTTGCTGGCAGCCACAGGTCCTACCTTCTCTTGGTCGTCGGCCCGCCGGAAGCGGCGTTGCGCACATGTGCGGGGTACGGTGTCGACAAAACAACTTACTCCAGAGTAAGTTTAATGTAAACCGACTGATGCGCGTCCCGCGGGACCGCGCGTGCCGGAATTCCACCGACGAGACACTGGAGACTCGAGTGACCACCAAAGCCCGTTCGGCCAAGCCCGCGGCCAAGAACACGAAGCAGGCCCGCCCGGTTGCCATCCTCGGCGGTAACCGCATCCCGTTCGCCCGCTCCGACGGCAAGTACGCGCACGCTTCGAACCAGGACATGTTCACCGCCGCGCTGAACGGCCTGGTCGCTCGCTTCGGTCTGCAGGGCGAGCGGCTCGGCATGGTCGTCGGCGGCGCGGTGCTGAAGCGCGTCGGCGAGCACGGCATGATCCGCGAGAGCGTGCTCGGCTCGACCCTCTCCCCCTACACCCCGGCCCACGACCTGCAGCTGGCCTGCGGCACCGGCCTGCAGTCCATCGTCACCGTGGCCGACGGCATCGCGCTGGGCCGGCTGGAGAACGGTATCGGCGGCGGCACCGACACCACCTCGGACGCGCCGATCGGTGTCAGCGAGGGCATGCGCGAGTGGATGCTGGACGCCAACCGCGCCAAGAAGAACTCCGACTACGTGAAGCTGGTCGGCCGCCTGCGTCCGTCGATGGTCGGCATCGAGATCCCGCGCAATGCCGAACCGCGCACCGGTCTTTCGATGGGTGAGCACGCCGCCATCACCGCCAAGGAATTCGGTGTCTCCCGGGAGGCGCAGGACGAGCTGGCCTACCTGTCGCACCGGAACATGGCCGCCGCCTACGATCGCGGCTTCATGGACGACCTCATCACCCCGTTCCTGGGCCTGACCCGCGACGACAACCTGCGTCCCGGTTCGACCATCGAGAAGCTGTCGACCCTGAAGCCGGTCTTCGGCGTCAAGGCCGGTGGCGCGACCATGACCGCCGGTAACTCCACCCCGCTGACCGACGGCGCCTCCGCGGTGCTGCTCGGCTCCGAGGAGTGGGCTGCCTCGCGCAACCTGCAGCCGCTGGCCTACCTGGTGGACTCCGAGGTCGCCGCGGTCGATTACATCCACGGCCCGGACGGCCTGCTCATGGCCCCCACCTACGCGGTGCCGCGCCTGCTGGCCCGTAACGGCCTGACGCTGCAGGACTTCGACTACTACGAGATCCACGAGGCCTTCGCCTCCGTGGTGCTCGCCACCCTGCAGGGCTGGGAGTCGGACCAGTACTGCAAGGAGCGCCTGGGCCTGGACGGCGCGCTCGGCTCGATCGACCGCTCGAAGCTGAACGTGAACGGCTCCTCGCTCGCCGCGGGCCACCCGTTCGCCGCCACCGGCGGCCGCATCATCGCCCAGACCGCCAAGCAGCTCGCGGAGAAGGGCGGCGGCCGCGCCCTCGTCTCCATCTGTGCCGCGGGCGGCCAGGGCGTCGTCGCCATCGTGGAGCGCTAACCCACACCCGCATGAGAGGCGGTGGCCCGGTTCACAAACCGGGACACCGCCTTTCGGCATTTCAGACGACTCGAAATCGGAATGACCGAGCGCGGCCGCCCCGCTGGAGTGCGGGCGGCCGCGAAGTGGATCAGCCGGTAGATCACCCATCTGCCCGAGAGTGAGGACGCGGGTTCGATTCCCGCCTTCGCGGCCACCTATTCGATGAGCCGGATCGTGCGCTGGGCGAGGTCGGAGATGCGGCTGCCGTCGTAGCCGGTGACCGAGCTGTGCAGGGTGTCGTGGAAAGGGTCGGTCCAGTGGGGTGGGATACCGGAGGCGCCGGTGAGGATGCCGGCGACGGAACCGGCGGTGGCGGTATTGGAGTCGGTGTCCCAGCCGCCCTGGGTGGTGAGGCCGAGGGTGGTGGTGAAATCTCCTTCACCCCACAGCAATCCGGCGGCGATCAGGCAGGCGTTGCCGATGGCGTGCACCCAGTTGTAGTGCGCGTGGCGAGCGTGGATCGCGGTGACGGCGTCCTCCCAGGAGAGGCCGCCGCGGTGATCCTCCACCACTTCCGCGACCGCCACCGCCAGGCGGGAGCGGGCGGGAATCACGGTGTGCGCCACCGTCAGGATCTCCTGCGGAGTGGTGGCGGTGAAGGCCGTAGAGACCAGCGTCGCCGACCACATGGCGGCCCATAATCCGTTGCCCACGTGCGAGATCGACGCATCCCTCGCCGCCGACGCCGCCGCGCGGAAGGGGTCGCCGGGGTTGATGTAGCCGTGGATATCGGCGCGTATGAGCCCACCTATCCACTCCCGGTAGGGATTCCGGAAGGTGGCGGTGTCGGGCGGCAGGAAGCCGTCGATGAGATTGCGGTAGGCCACGCGCCCCGCCGTGTACGTCTGCAAGAACGGCAGTCGTTCCAGCCAGAGCGCCGCCACGTCCTCCGCGGTGAAGTCCCGCCCTCGCTGTTCGAGCAGGTGCAGACCGAGGATCGTGTAGTCGATATCGTCGTCGCGCGGGCTGCCGTCGATGCGGCCGAGCGTGGATCGCCGCCAGGATCTGCGGGATTCGAGCTCCGGCGGCAGTTTGTCGAGGATCGGCACATAGTCGCGTAATGGGTAGGCGTGGACGGATTCCAGGTATTCGCGGATCCGCTGCGGCGTCCACACGAAGCCGTTCTCCAGGGGTTTACCGAGCGTGCAGCCCGCGCAACGGCCGAGCCAGCCGCCGTGCACGCGGTCCAGCAGTTCCGCGGCGGAGAACTCGGCGACCGGTAACGGCGGGTGTGAATCCGCCTGGACGGCAGCGGTATTCGCGTCGGCCCAGCCGGGTTCGCGCGTGTCCACCCATTCGAGATACGGCCAGTCCGGCACCCGCGGCGCCGATTCCACCTTGTCCAGCAGTCGCCAGCAGGCGCCCGCCAGCGGGTGGTCGGTATGCGTGAGTTCGTGCACTTCCTCGGCGAAATCCTCGACCGCGTAACCGGATTCGTCGCGCTGGCACCATTCGTAGTAGAGCAGGGCGCGCGGGTCCGCCTCGTGATGCCCGAAGAACACCGCTTCGATGGAGGTCACAGCACGGCCTCGGTGGCATCCACCACCTCGGAGAGCAGTGGTAGCGATTCGTCGCGGCGGGGTTCGCGGGCCCACCAGCGGCCCTCGTGGGTGTGGCGGCCGAAACCGGTGGGCAGGATGACATTGCTGCGATGGGGTCCGATGTCCACGCTGTTGCGCTCCAAGCGTTCTATGCATTCGGCAGGGGGATAACCGTCGAAGACGACCAGGAAGGTGCGCCGCGGTGGCTTGTCGCGCACCAGCACCGGACCGGGCACACCGCGCACGGTCAGTTCGTCGAGTACCAAGGCGCCCAAGGATTCCGGCGTGTTCAGGGCGGCGATGGTGTCGATCAGCGGCAGTACCACGAATCCGGGTGTGGTCACGTGCACGTACGGCAGGCCGAACAGGGCGCGGTAGACCTGCGCCCACTCCTGCGGCGTCGTCAGCTCGTCCAACCGCACAGTCCACCCCTCGTCCGGGCCCAGCTCCAACGACGGCGATGTCGATAGTCGGCGACAGCCGACGAATTCAGTGAAAACCCGGCTCGCGTATCCCACCACTGGTTTGGGTGAATCGTGTGCAAACTGTGGAGAACCTGCGACGCGGCGGGGTTGTCCGGGTCCGCTTCGCAATCCGGATCGGGGGTAGTCTCACAGCAGAGTCATGCGTACCTACCAGGAGGTTCGTCATGCCGTGCGATTTGATGCTCATTGCCTACGACGGGTCCGAGAATGCGCGGCGGGCCGTCGAATACGCGGGACGGTTCCTGGCCGCGAACAGAGCCGTGGTGCTCACCGCCTGGGAACCCATGGTGCGGCAGGCGGCGCGATTGTCGGGGCTGTCCGGGGTGATGCAGCCGGAGTGGCAGCCGGACGACGAGATCGAGGACATCGCGCTCGTGGACGCGCGCAATATCAATGCCGAGGGCGTACGCCTCGCCAAACTGGCCGGTCTCAATGCCGAGCCGCGCACGATCGAATGCACCACCACCATCTGGAACGCCATCGTCGAGGTGGCCGACGACCTGGATGTGGACATCATCGTGGCCGGTACCCGCGGCGCCACCGGCATCCGGGCGCTCATGCATTCGAGCGTCGCCGACGCCGTCCTCAAGCACTGTCACCGGCCGGTACTCATGGTCCCGCCGGGACGCGAACCCGCAGAGAAACATTGACGGCGGTCACGCTGAGAGATGCGTCGCTCCCCCGTTCCGGCCTCGCGCGCGAGGACTATGTTCGAGACATCATGGACGGATTCCTGCTCGCCACGCCCGACGGTGTAGTCCGCGCGACCGGCGCTCGCGCCGCGTTCGACGACGCGCACACCGCCGCGGCGGCGCTGCACGAATGCAAGGCCGGACTGATCGTCGGCGCCCTGCCGTTCGACCCGCGCCGGCCCGCCGCCCTGGTCGAACCCGAGCAGGCCGTCCACACCGCCGGACCCTGGCGGCCCGCCGCCCTGCCGGAACTGCCTGCGGTGCAGGTGATCTCCGAACTACCCAGTGCCGCAGAACATGTCGCGCGCGTCGCGAAGCTGGTGGAACAACTCGCCGATCCGCGCTCCCCGCTGCGCAAGGTGGTGGCGGCCCGCTCGCTGCTCGTCGAGGCCGAGACCCCGCTCGATCCCGAAGTGGTGGCCGCACACCTGGTGACCAGGCATCCGCGCGCCAATGTGTTCGCCGTCGACCTCGGCCCGGCCGGACGGCCCGGTGACACACTGCTCGGCGCCACCCCCGAGGTGCTGGTCGCGCGGCACGGGCACACCATCACCCTGCATCCTCTGGCCGGTACCGTGCGGCGGCTCGCCGATCCCGAAGCGGATGCCGCGCAGGCGCGAGAACTGCTGGCCAGCAGCAAGAATCAAGAAGAGCACGCCTACGTGATCGACTGGATCCGCGAGCAGCTCGCACCGGTCTGCATCGAACTCGAGATTCCGGACGGCCCCGAACTGCTGCAGACCCCCGAGGTCTGGCACCTGGCCACCCCGATCCGCGGCCGCCTGCGCGATCACCGCACCACCGCCCTCGACCTGGCGCTGCTGCTGCACCCCACCCCCGCCATCTGCGGCACCCCCACCCACCTCGCGCTGGACGCCATCGTCGGTACCGAGGAGGACCGCGGCTTCTACAGCGGCGCCGTCGGCTGGTGCGACGAACGCGGCGACGGCGAATGGGTGGTCGCCATCCGCTGCGCCGAACTCTCCGCCAACGGCCGGGCCCTGCGCGCCTTCGGCGGCGGCGGCATCGTCGCCGCCTCCGATCCGCTCGCCGAACTCGACGAGACCACGGCCAAACTCCGCACCTTCCTCAACGGGCTGGCTGTATCCGATTTGTCCTCCGCTTCGCTGCGGACGGGTTCGCGGCCCAGGCGCAGGTCTATGGAGCCGTAGTCTCGATTCTTCCCTCCCTCCGCTCCTCCGCTTCGCTCCCCCGCTCCACTCAGTCCAGAACCGAGCCGGCCGCGAACATGGCAGTGAGCCCGCAATGTGTGCGGGGGACCTGCTAGGTTGGCTCAGGTTACGGATGCATCGATGTATGGGAGTCTCGCGATGAAGTTTGCCGTTCCTGGTGCAGCGAGTGCTGTCGGTGGCGCCCTGGTCGGGCTGGCAGCGGTGCTGGTCATCACGATGGCGGCCTCGCAGGACAAGCGGCCCGACATCGACCGCAGCAACCAGCAGGGCTCCTCGCTGCTGAACAACGTTGAGTACGGCCAGCGCTGACCGGCTGACCTCCTCGTTCCCCGCGGCCGGACCGTCCGAGGACCGGTCGCCCGACACCGCGCCACTGGGCCGCCGCTGGCTGCTCGGCACCGTCCTCGCCGCCTTCCTGCTGACCTTTCTGCAGGCGCCCGGCTTCACCGTCGCCGATACCAAATACGATCTGGCGCAGAATCCGCTCGGCTTCCTGGCCCGCGCCTCCCACCTGTGGAGCAGTCAGGCGCCCATGGGCCAGGTGCAGAACCAGGCCTACGGCTACTTCTTCCCGCACGGCGCGTTCTTCTCCCTCGGACACATCCTCGGGCTGCCGGGGTGGGTGACGCAGCGCATCTGGTGGGCATTGCTGTTGCTGGCCGGGTTCTGGGGCATCATCCGGCTCTGCGAAATCCTCGGTATCGGAAGTCGCGGGTCCCGCATCATCGCGGCTCTCGCCTTCGCGCTTTCTCCTCGTGTGCTGACCACGCTCGGCTCGATCTCCTCCGAGACCGCGCCGATGATGCTCGCGCCCTGGGTACTTCTCGCTCCCGCCGCGCTCGGCGTTGCCATGAAACGGCAGAAGCCCCGGTCCAACACCGGTGTGGATGAAGCGGAACCTGATGTGGCACAGCGGGTGTTTTTCGGAGCAGCCACACCGGCGGGGAGTGCGCTGGCGCTCGCGCTGATGGGTTCCGTGAATGCCGTCGCCACGGCCGCGGCGTTCCTGCCCGCGGCCTTGTGGTGGATCTCCTTCAAGCCGAATCGCGCCTGGTGGCGGTTCACTCGGGCGTGGATTCCCTTGCTGGCGCTGGGCACCTTCTGGTGGGTGCTGCCACTGTTGTTGCTGGGCAAGGTGAGTCCGCCGTTCCTCGACTTCATCGAGTCGTCGGGGGTGACGACGCAGTGGGCCTCGCTCGGGGAAGTGTTGCGCGGCACCGACAGCTGGACGCCGTTCGTCTCGCCGGAGCGGATCGCGGGCGCGGTACTGGTCACACAGCCGGCCGCGGTGCTGGCCACCGGCATGCTGGCGGCGGCCGGGATGGCCGGGCTCGCCATGCGTTCCATGCCCGCCCGGGGGCGGCTGACGCTGATCCTGTGTGTCGGGCTTGTCGGCATCTGCGCGGGCTACGCGGGCGACCTCGGCGGGCCGTTCGCGGACTCGGTGCGGACCTTCCTGGACTCCGGGGGCGCGCCGCTGCGCAATGTGCACAAGCTGGAACCGCTCATCCGGTTACCGCTGGTGCTGGGGCTGGCGCAACTGCTGAGCCGGGTGCCGCTGCCCGCCTCGGTGCCGATGCCGGTGTGGCGCAGCGCCTTCGCGCATCCGGAACGCAATCGGATGGCGGCGGTGGCGGGGCTCATCCTGACCGCGCTGGCGCTGTCCACTTCGCTGGCGTGGACGGGCAAGCTCGCACCCCGCGGCGCCTATGACGAGGTGCCCGGATACTGGCATCAGACGGCGGATTGGCTGGCGCACAATGCCGCCGACACCCGCGCGCTGGTGGTGCCGGGCGCGCCGTTCGGCACCCAGACCTGGGGCCTCACTCGCGACGAACCGCTGCAGGCGCTGGCGAGCACGCCGTGGGCGGTGCGGGATTCGGTGCCGCTGGTGCCGCCGGGCGCCATTCGCGCCATGGATTCGGTGCAGCGGCTCATCGCCGACGGCAGGCCCTCGGCCAGCCTCGCGCCCACGCTCGCCGGGCAGGGCATCGGAATCCTGGTGCTGCGCAATGATCTCGATCCGGAGACCTCGCGATCGACGCGTCCGCTGCTGGCGCACGAGGCCATCGAAGGATCGCCCGGAATCAAGAAGGTCGCCCAGTTCGGGGACCCGATCGAAACGGGGCATGTGCGGGGACTCGTCGCCGATGAGGATCTGCGGCCCGCCTATCCCGCCGTCGAGATCTACCGGGTCGAAACCGGCACGCACGCTGATGACTCGGCCGCCGACGCACACAATGACGGCTCGGCCGCCGCGCTCGCCGACAGTGGCGGGGTCGGCGTGCCCGCTGATATTCGCAGCGGCACCGGAGCTCCCGGATCGTTCCCCGGCGCGTTCACGGCGCCACTGGACGGGGTGCCCGTGGTGCAGGGTGGCCCGGAAGTGGTGGAGCGGCTGCGCCGCGATCCGTCGACGCCGCCCGGGCCGATCCTGCTGGACTCGGACGCGAAACAGGCCGGGCTGCCGGTCAATTCGGTTACCGTCACCGACACTCCCATGGATCGGGAAGCCGACTTCGGGCGCGTCGACAACCATAATTCGGCGCTGCGCTCGCCCGGCGATCCGCGCCGCACCCACAATCTCGTCCCCGACTATCCGGTGCCCGGCGCGAAACTGGTGGAAGGTGAGTGGTCCGGGGCTACCGTCACCGTCTCCAGTGCCGCCGGGGACGCTACCCAGCTGGGTGGCGCGGCGCCCGGTAGTTCCAGTGCCGCCGCTGTCGACGGGGATCCATCCACCGCCTGGATCAGCAATGGCGCGGAACATGCGGTGGGGCAATGGCTTCGGCTCGATCTGCAGCAGCCGGTGAGCAGTGCCGTGCTGCGGCTGACCACCAGCGCCGCCGCCATCGGCAGCCCGGTGAAGTGGGTGGAGGTCGCGACGGCCAAGGGCACGGTATCGGCGCGGATCACTGCTCCCGGTGAGCCTGTAGCGATTTCGCTGCCGCCCGGTAACACCAGCTGGATCAAGGTCACGGCGGCGCACACCGAAGATGGCAGCGGCGGTGGGCAATTCGGCATCAGCGAACTGTCCGTCGACGACTACTCCAACCGGGACAATCCGGTCACTCTCGATATCCGGCACCGCACGGTGCTGCCGCCCGCACCGGCCGGGGCGCAGGTGCAGGGCTGGGATCTCGGACAGGAATTCCCCGGGCGCAGCGCCTGTTTCGACGCCCCCGACCGGGTGCGATGCAGCAAGGGACTGGCCCTCGCGGCAGAGGAACCCGGGCTGTTCGAACGCACCCTCGACGTACCGCAACCGCTCAGTGTCACCCCGGGGTTGACGGTGCACACCCGTCCCGGACCTGCGCTGGAAGCCCTGCTCACCGACCCGGATCGGCCCGTGGCCCGCGGTCAGGCCGATGTCGCCGACCCGCGCGGCTCCGCCTTCGCCGCTACTGATGGTGACCCGCGCACCGCCTGGATCGCGCCCGAGACGACCGTGCGGAATCCGACCGGCGCGAAACCCACACTCACCATCGAACTACCCGCGCCCACGCTGGTCACCGGGCTGGAACTGACACCCGCACAAGGTGATCTACCCGCCCACCCGACCTCCGTCGCGGTGAACCTCGGAGACGGACCGCAGGTCCGGGAGGTCGACCCGAAGTCCGGCGCCCCCACCCGCATCGACCTGCACCCCCGCGTCACCGATCGCATCGAGCTCAGCATCCAGACCTGGGATCCGGTACTCGACCAGACCGCACTGGGTTTCGCGCAGGAACAGCCGCCCGGCCTCGCCGACGTGAACGTGCTCGGCCCCGACTATCCGGCCCCGGCCCCCGCCGACCGCCTCCTCACCGTCGACTGCACCCACGGCCCCACCATCGCCGCCGCCGGCCGCACCCTGCACACCACCATCACCGCGACCGCCGCCCAATTGATCTCCGGCGCACCACTTCCCGCCACGGTCTGCGACACCGGCGACGCCACCACCCCACCCGGCACCACCACCTTCGACCTCCCCACCCCACCCGGCACCACCACCTTCGACCTCCCCACCGGCAAGATCGACGTCACCGTCGCCCCCGGCGACTTGTTCACCGTCGACGACCTGCGCCTCGACCGCACCCCGCCCACCGGGCAGGTGACCGGCGGACAATCGACAGCGGACCAGCCCGCGCAGGGACAGCCGGCGGCCGACCAACCCGCAGCCGCTGATCCAGCGCGACCGGGCGCCACCCAGCCGGCTATCGGCGCACCCGCGGGGCGGGGAAATCCCGGCGTGCCTGACGGCGTTCAACCGCCGACCAGCGGTCCGGCACAGGCGAGCGCGACCCAGCCCGCCGTCGGCGCACCCGCGGGCACACGCCTGCTGGTGTTGCCGCTGAGCACGAATGTCGGGTGGGAGGCCAAAACCGCTGGTGGGCAGACGCTTAAGCCGGTCGTGATCAACGGGTGGCAGCAGGCGTGGCTGTTGCCGCCGGGGACGCAGGGGCCTGTCACGGTGTCGTTCCCGGTCGATCGCTGGTATCGCGTGTCCATCTTCGGTGGGCTGCTGCTGTTGATTCCATTGCTGGTGTTCGCCATCCGCGCTGCGCGCGCACCCGTGCGGGATGACGGTCCGGCCCCGCGCACTTGGCGGAGCCGGACGGTCGCCACGATCGGATTGACGGCTGCGGCGGGTCTGATCGCCGGGCCGACCGGAATCGTGGTCGCCGCGCTCGGTGTCCTGGCCTACTGGTATCGACCGCCCACGTGGCCGCGGGTGCTGGTCTGGATTGCCTTTGCGGGAACAGCCGTTTCGGCCGCGGCACTCTCCACCGGGCCTTGGCGGTCGCCGGACGGCTACATGGGTGGCTCACTGTGGGTGCAGTTCCCTGCACTCGTCGCGGTGGTCGCCGTCGGTTTGGCGGCGCTGCCCGACCCGCGCGAACAGTCTTCGCGCACAGGAGAATAAGGAGAGACCGGATCAGCCGAAGCGGCGGCGCGTCCACACTCGGATCGGCTCTTCGATCAGGGCGAAGCTGGCCGCGGCCAACGGCAGGGTGAAGGCGACCGTCAGCAGGTAGACCAGCACGAAGTGCCCCCGGAACGGGATGATGCCGAATACCGGGAACACGATCGACAGTACGGCCAAGTGCCAGATGAAGATTCCGTACGACCAGCGGCCGAGCATTGCCGCCACCCGGCTCTCCAGCCAGCGATGCCGGCTTTCCGGCCGCAGTACCAGCGGCGCCAGCAGCCCGAACCCGATGACCGCGCCGAGCGTCATCTTCGCCGCGTACTGCCAGGGCTGCCCGTGCGTCAGCCCGCGCGGCCCGGCCAGATCGGTGGTGGCCAGCGCAAAGGCCGCCAATGCCAGCGGCCACATGATCCAGCGGTTGCCCGCCACCCGCCGCCACCGCGACGCCTCGGTATCGGCGAGCTCGGCCAGCAGCATGCCGACCGCGAACCACGGCAGATAGCCGGGCAGCCAGTTGTCGGCGTGAATGCCGTCCGGAGTGGGGACGGGCAGGAAATTCCAGCCCAGGCACAGCGCGCCGACCACGAGCACGACCGGCACCCGCCACCGCGCCCGCCGCCCGCGCACCCACATGAACACGAACGCCAGCAGCGGAAGCACAAGATAGAAGGCCACTTCCACCGACAGGCTCCACATCTGCGTGAGCCCGTCGGTGAGGGTGAAAGGCACGAAGACCTGCAGCAGGCCGAGATTCGCCACCCAGACCCGGAAGCCCGCGGTGTGCGCGGCATTCGGCAGCAGAATCAGGACCGTGCACACGACGATCCAGTAGGCGGGCAGGATGCGGGCCGCGCGATGCAGCAGATATCGTCCGGCCCGCGGTGCCGTCCCCAGCCCGCGCGCGGCGGCGGCATGCGGCCGCCACAGCAGGAATCCGGACAGTGCGAAGAACACGGCGACGGCCATGTCGAACCGCTCCCACACCCGGCCGAGCACCGGATGCCCGGTCGCGCCGGTCTGGAAGGCCACGTGCGTCAGCATGACGCCGAGCGCGGCCAGCGCGCGCATGCCTTCGAGCGCGGGCACGAACACATTGGGCCGCCGGATCTTGCTCGCGTCGAGCGTGGTCTCGGTGACGGTGCCGGGTGGGCCGGCCTCCCCGGTTCCGGGCGGGTAGGCCTCGGCCGGGTCGGGGCCGTCGCTGCTCGTGGCACTCGGCCGGACCGGTCGGGCCGGTTCGGGAGCAGAGTGCACGGTCGCGGTCATAGGGGTTCAGTCTGCCCTGCCGCTCAGCCGGGTGCTCATCCCATGTTTGACTCGGGCGTATTTCGCGATGTTTTCCTGCCTCGGCGAGACCCAGGACGGCTTCGGACTGTTAGTGTCGGGGCTCACGAGCGCTGTGCGGCGACCACAGTGCTTGCCGAAACACGTGTTCGACGACGAGGAGAACCTGCATGGCACTCAGTGCCGGTACCAGAAGGACGGTGGCCTGCCTGCTCGTAGGGCTCGGAGCGTTGCTGCTCGTCGCCGCGATCATGATCCCCACTTATACGGTGAGCCGGCTCGCGAAGACCCCGCTGGACCTGGAGATCACGACCGTCGCGACCAACCCGCCCAATACCCCGAGCGAGGTGCTGGACGCCAAGTCACTGACCGCACCCACCGGCGCGGCCAAGGTCGATGAGAACGTTCCGCTCGTCTCGCAGCGCTTCCTCACCGTCGAAGACCCCTCGAACGCCTCGGAAATGACCATCCAGGCCGGTCAGACCCTCCGCCGCATCGACAAGCAGGGCGACACCGGCCTGCTCACCGCCACCGTGGACCGCGTCACCATCGACCGCAAGACCGGTATGCCGGTCGACTCGGTCGACGGCGGCCCGAACGGCGCCATCGCCGTCACGGTCAACGCCAAGGGCGAGGGCGTGCTGGATCCGGTGCAGCACACCGGTCTGCAGTACCGCTTCCCGATCGGCACGGACAAGAAGGCCTACCCGTACTTCGATCTCAACGCGCGCAAGACGTTCGACATCAACTACGTCGACGAGTCCGAGATCAACAACCTGAAGGTCTACCACTTCCAGCAGACCATCCCCGCCGTCGATCTCTCCACCGTCGCGAACTCGCCGACCAACAAGCTGAGCCTGCCCGCCGAGAAGTGGGGCGTGGACGGTGACGGCACGGTCACCATGGATCGCTTCTACACCAATGTGCGTGACCTGTGGGTCGAGCCGCAGACCGGCACGGTCATCAAGGGCCAGGAGCAGATTCACCTCTACTACGCCCGCAGCGGCGACAAGCCCGAGGTGACGGCCCTCAAGTCCACCCTGGTCTTCGACGAGAACACCATCGAGTCGCAGATCAACGTGGCCAAGGACAATATGGACAAGCTGTCCCTGTACGGCCGCATCCTGCCCATCTCGCTCGGCATCGCCGGCGCGGTCGTGCTGATCGCCGGACTCGCCCTCGGCCTGCTCGGCAGGAACGGCAACGGCCAGACCCCGGCCCGCCGCGCCAAGCCCGCCGGCCCGGCGCCCCAGCCGCCCGGCGACAACGCACCCACCCAGCAGTTCGACATCGGGCGGACCCAGCAGATCGATATGGGCAAGAACCCCTGATCCGCAATGGTTTACCCGCGGCCCCGCACCAGACCGGTGCGGGGCCGCGGCCGTTCCGGGCCGATGCCGCAGCCGGTCCGGCCCCATGCCGCAGCCGGTCCGACCCCATGCCGCAGCCGGTCCGACCCCATGCCGCAGCCGGTCCGACCCCATGCCGCAGCCGGTCCGACCCCATGCCGCGCCCTCCGGCCCAGCCCACGGTCGCCCTGCCGCGGCGGCCCCGCCGGTGAATGGGAGGATGGCACGCGTGTCCGTTGTCCGCCGTCTGCCCGTAGTCGCGGACCTCACGCTGGTGACAGCGGGCGCCATGACCGCGAACATCGCCGGATACCTGCTGCAACTACTCGCCGGACGATGGCTCGGCGTCAGCGGATACAGCCCCTTCGCCAGCCTGCTGGCCGTCCAGCTGCTGTGCGCGGTACCCGCGCTCGCCTTACAGAACGTGGTCGCCCGCGAGATAGTCCGCGGCGCACCCGTATCCGCCGCCCGCCGACTGGCCACCCGCTGCGCGGCACTCGTCGCACTGGCCGCGATTCTGCTGGTACCGGTGGTCGCGACCGTCCTGAAGGTCGGCTACCTCGCCGCCGCCGGCGCACTGGTGGCCGCACCCGCCTTGGTATTGCTCTCCGGCGAGCAGGGAATCCTGCAGGGCCGCAGCCGCTTCCGCGAGCTGGCGAAAGTCCTCGGCGGCGCCGGCATCGCCCGCGTCACCCCCGCGGTGATCGTGCTCGCGGTGGGCGGCGGCACCGCCGGGGCGCTCTGGGCCGCCGCACTCGGTGTCACCGCCGCCGCGATCGCGGCCCGCCGCACCGCGGATGCCGCAGCGATGACGACCTCGGAAAGCTCGGTCGATCCTGCAGTCGCGGAGGAGGCTGCCGACCTCGCGGGGCTGGCGCACACCGCAACTCACGTGACGGAGACGCCGGAAGCGCGACGCGGAGAGCCACAACCGATCGAGACCACGGGCAGAATTCGGGCGTACTTCGCAAGCGTGCTGCCGGTCTTCCATGCCGCGCAGGTGCAGGCCGCATTGATGGCCTTATCGTCCGCGGACCTGATCGTGTCCCGAATCGTGCTGGGCGAGAACGACGCAGGCCGCTACGCACTGGGCGCCATAGCCGCCAAGATCGCCTTCTGGCTACCCCAGGCCGTCGGCGTGGTCCTCTACCCTCGAATGGCCCAACCCCAGCACTCGGCCCGCGCAGTACGTTCGGCCCTGGCCGTCCTGATCGGCGTAGGCGCGGTAGCGGTAGCGGGCGCAGCCCTCGCCGCCCCCCTCGCCTCCCTCTTCGCCGGCCGCGACTACGCCCCCATCGAAAACCTGCTCTGGCTCTTCGCCCTCGACGGCGCCCTCCTGGCCGTCCTGCAAGGCGCCCTCCTCTCCGCCATCGCCACAGACCGCACCGCCCCCGCCGCAATCACCTGGCTCGGCCTCGCAACAGGCATCGCAATCATGCTGACCTGCGCCCACTCCGTAACCACCCTCATCACCATCGCGACCATAACCGTCGCCGTCACCACCACGGTGATCACCGCCATCGCCCTCCGCACCGCCCACTCCACCGGCGAAAGCGCCTCGACCATCCCCGATTTCGATGCGAGCGGAATATAAGGTGCCCGTGTGAACGCGGAACCCCGCCCACCCACCAACCCGGCACCTCCGCAGCCCGAGCCGGGTGCGACGTCGGCCCCGGCGGGCTGGGCTGTGAGGCGCGGCTGGGCTGGAGTGGTGCCGGCCGTGTACAGCTTCGTGCTGGCGTTGATCGTCGTGGGGCCGTTGTTGGGGCGCGGGTATTTGTTGTTGCGGGATGCGGTTAGTACGCCGCGTTCGTATCTGACTGATTCGGCGCTGGGGTTGGGGGATGCGGCGCCGCGGGCGGTGCCGCAGGATGCGTTGATTGCGGTGTTGTCGCCGATCATCGATGGCGGCGTGCTCGTGAAAGTCATTTTGGTGGGGGCGGTCTGGCTGGCGGGGTGGGGGGCGGCCGTCCTTGTGCGGGAGATGCTGGGGGTTTCGCTGGGGCCGCAGCTGGTGGCGGCGACCGTGGGGATCTGGAATCCGTATGTGGGCGAACGGCTCCTGCAGGGGCATTGGAGTTTGCTCACCGGGTATGCGGCGCTGCCGTGGATTGCCGTGGTGGCTAATCGGTTACGGCTCGATTCGCGGTCCTGGGCGAGCTGGGCCATGTTGGCGGGGTGGCTTGCCGCGGCGGGGCTGACGCCTACCGGTTCGCTGCTCGCCGGGTGTGTGGCGCTGGTGCTGGCTTCGCGGCGCAGCGTGCTGGGTACTGCGGCGTTCTGGATCGCGGCCTCGGCGCCTTGGCTGGCGGCCACCGTATTGTCGGGCGCGGGTGCGGAACCCTCGGATCCGGCGGGCGTGGCCGCGTTCGCGGCTCGCGCCGAACCTTGGCTGGGGACCCTCGGCAGTCTGGCCGGGCTGGGCGGAATCTGGAACGGCACGGCGGTACCTGACTCCCGCACAACGCCGTTCGCCCTCCTCGGCACCGTCCTATTGCTCGCACTGGTGGCCACGGGAGTTCGCACCGCGGTCTCTCGCACGTCCCCGGATGTCTCTCGTATGCCTTCGGCCGACGCTGCAGCTACTCGGACGCGCCGGATTCTCCTGGGGCTGGCCGTGATCGCGGTGCTGCTGCCCGCGCTCGGCGCGACCGGGTGGGGATTGTCGGTGGGCGAATTCCTGGTCTCGAAAGCGCCGGGGGCGGGACTGCTCCGGGATACGCAGAAGTATGTGGCGTTGACGATGCCCGCTTATGCGTTGTGCGCTGCGGCGGGATGCCGCGCTCTGGCAGGGTGGTTCGCTTCGGTCCAGAGCCGGGGCAGTGCGTCCAAGACTCAGGACGGCGTGGCTCGCGCCCGAGCCGGGATGCCCCGGACCGGTGCCGTGGCGGCGCTTTTCATTGTGCTGACAGCGCTCTCGTTGCCGGATCTGGCGTGGGGTGTGGGTGGGGCGCTGCGGCCCGTGCACTATCCGGCGAGCTGGGGGCGAGTGGCGGCGGCGGTGAACGAGCCGGGGGACGTGGCCGTGCTGCCGGGTGGGATGTTCCGGAAGTTCCGGTATTCGGGAAGCGCGCCGGTGCTGGATCCGGCGCCGCGCATGCTGCCGAACGATGTGCTGCAGACCGGGGAATTGCCGGTGCACGGGGCAGTGGTTGCGGGCGAGGGTGTTCGGGCCACGCGGGTCGAGCAGTTACTGCTGCACGGGGGTTCGGCGGGCGAGCTCGGGCGGCTCGGCGTGGGCTGGGTGCTGGTCGAGCGGGATACTCCGGGACCGGTGGGTGATTCGAAAACGACGCTCGAACAGCTGGATTCGGTCTACGCGGATGATCATCTGCAGTTGTATCGCGTGCCCGGGCCGATTACCGAGCATGCGGCATCATCGGGCGTACGGCGCGCGGCGGGGGCCGCACACCTGCTCTGGGCGGGATTGTTGTGTGCCGGAACGGCAATCAGTCTTTGGGGAAGCCGATGGCGAATCCGATCCCGATCACGAACACGCTCACAATCGCGATCACCAGAATGATCCACATGCCTTCGAGACTACGCACGGTAGTAGAGATTCGTCGGTGTTGAGCCGAAATTGCCTCAGTACAACCGGGATTCGCGGCCGAAGTCAGCCCTGCACGGCAGGTGCGAGCGCGACCAGCCCGGAGACGCGCTCCCCGCGTGCCACCGCGGACAGCACCTCGTATACGCCGTTACCCGTTTGCTCCCAGGAGAATTCGCGTGCTCGCGCCCGCGCCTTCTCACCGAGCACGGTGCGAGCCTCGTGATTGCCGAGCAGATCGCCGGCGGCCGCGGTCAATTGCGTGACATCGTCGACGAGAACCCCCGTGACGCCGTCCACGATGGAATCGGTGAGCCCGCGCGAACTCCGGTAGCCGATGGTGGGCACGCCGTGCTGCGCCGCCTCGATGACCGCCAGCCCCCAGCCTTCTTTTCGCGAGGGCAGGACGTGCACCCACGCGCGAGACAGCAGTTCGTGCTTACGGTCCTCGCCCACATGGCCGTGGAAGGTGACGGCGTCGGCAATCCCCAGCTCGTGCGCGTGCGTGCGCAGGTTGTCGGCCCACCAGCCGTCGCCGATGACATCGAGGTGCAGGCCGGGGATGCGGGGGCGCAGTCCCGCGACGGCGGCCATCGCGTCCTCGATCTGCTTGTGCGGCACCAGCCGGGACAGGACCACCATGCTCGGGTGCGCGGTGCGCGTGGTGTCGTCGCCGGCGGTCAGATGTGCGGGGACGGGTTCGGCGCCATTGCGCACCACCGCGATTCGGGTTCCGGTCACGCCGAGCCCGGTGAGTTCCTCGGCGGACGGCAGGGAGACGGTCAGGTATTGGTTGCGTCGATGCAGGCGCGGTGACAGCCGGGATTCGATCCACCAGCCGATCCGGCCGACCAGTCTGCCTGCCACCGGCCACTGTTCCCGATGCCCGTGATGCACCAGCACCACGGTCGGCGCGGCCGTAGCCAGGCGCGCGAAGAAGGGAATGCCGTTCTGGGTATCGATGACCGCATCCGGCCGCACCCCGCGCAGCGGCCCGACCCCCATCCGCCCCAATGCCATGGCCGCCAGCGCCCGCGGATACACGGTGAACCGGCCGCCCCCGCGACTGATCTCGATCCCGTCGATCCGCTCCCGCCGCGCGGCCCCCGCATACCCGGCGGTCCGCAGGTGCACCTTCACCCCGCGCGCCGCCAGCTGCGCCCCCACCTGCTCGAGATATCGCTCGCTGCCGCCGCCCTGCGGATGCCCGGTGTCGCGCCAGCACAGCAGCAGCACTTCACGCACGGGCGGATCTCCAGGTCATCGATTCACGGACGGACAGACAATGGGCTCCACCATATAGCCCGGACCCGATCTTCCGCCGGAGAGTGGTCACCCGACCTGCAACAGGTCGCTCCGGTGCGGGTGCCGGGTGCGAGGCGTCGGGCGGGGAGATCGCGCCGTGGTTGTTGTGCCAGACTTGCCGCCATGCTTCGAGCCGAGCACACCGGATTGCGTCGTGCGGTACGCCGCCCGCGTTTCGCCCGCCGGGCGACATTGCGCCGGTCGTTACGGTTGCTCGGCAGCTTCCGGTTCGAGCAGACGGATCCGGCCGTGTTCTACGGCGGGTTGGCGGCGGATACGGCCGAGCTGGTGGGCGACTTCTATCGGGATCTGACCGGGCGGTCGCTGCGCGGGACCATCGTGCTGGATGTGGGTGGCGGGCCCGGCTACTTCGCCGACGAGTTCGGGCGGTCGGGGGCGCGGTATCTGCCGGTCGAACCGGATCCGTCGGAGATGCATGCGGCGGGGCTGCGGGTGGCCGGGGCGGTGCGCGGGTCCGGGATGGCGCTGCCGTTCCGGGACGACGCGGTCGAGGTGTGCATCTCCTCGAATGTGGCCGAGCATGTGCCGCAGCCGTGGGTGATGGCCGGCGAGATGTTGCGCGTGACGAAACCGGGCGGGCTCATGGTGTTCTCGTACACCGTCTGGCACGGCCCGTTCGGCGGCCACGAGACCGGCCCGTGGCATTACCTCGGCGGCGAGTACGCGGCCCGGCGGTACCGCCGCAAGCACGGCCGCGAGCCGAAGAACCGTTTCGGCAGTTCACTTTTCGAGGTGACGGCCGCCGACGGCATGCGCTGGGCGCGCACGCGTCCGGCGAATGTGGATGTGCTCGCGGTCTTTCCGCGTTACCACCCGCGCTGGGCGTGGTGGCTGGTGCACGTTCCGGTGCTGCGCGAGTTCCTGGTCAGCAACCTGGTCGTCGTCGCCACCAAACGGGCGGCGTCGGACGCCTCGGCTACCGCCGCGAATACGACTGCGGAGGAAGCGAAGTCAGCGTTCCAGGCGGCCGCGCCGCCAGAAGCGGCGGACTCCGCTCGAGCAGTCTGATTCGCCCCAGGGTGACTCCTGGGTAGCCAGCCCGACGGTCTCCATGGCTGTCAGTCCGACCTGTCCGGCGAGGGCATTCACGGCAGCAACCGCTTCCGCTGCCTGTAAAGCGGCGGCGGCCTGTTCGGTGGTGAGCGTGCGCCCGGGTAGAAAGGACACCACCCATCCCCCGATGCCGACGCTCTTCGCCTGATGAGGGGTCAGATCACTGGTCATCAACGACCGACCGATCACTTGCACCGCCATGACTCGGACTCCCTGTGCGGTAACGGTTCATGTTTCGAGCGAGCTATCCACGGTAGCTATAAAGCATGCTCGCTACGGGTGCCGAATGCAATAGTGCGTTCAGCGAAAAGCGAACCGACAGGTCGGAATTCGATATTGGCGAGTGCGCAGTGTTTGCTCGAGAATCGCGGAACCGCTTGCGGCGCCACGGATCCCGCGAGTTCAGTCCTCCGGCATGACCAGACGCAGTGCCGGCTGCCCCTTCCGGGCGGTCGGATAGGTGGCCTCGGCGACCTCGACCTTCCAGCCCGGCGGCAGTACTCGCGCCAATTGACTCGCAGCCCGCTGCATCGGCGTACTGATCGGCACGGAGTCCAGCTCGGTCAACTCCGGGAGAAGCAAATCGTCGATGTGCACATTGGTCATTCGCGAGATCTACCTTTCAAAGCTAATTGATAGCAATCGACCAGATCGGTGGAGAAAGGTGCGCTACGCAGAGCATAAGCCACTATCGGGCAAACCGAAATCAGACGCCCGATTCGGGGCGGGTGTTTCATCCGAAATTTACGAACCGGGAAGTCGAATTCCGCGAAATGTCCCGCTCAGCGAGACGGCTGTACGGCATGCTCCGGACAGCGGGAGGGGCAAAACTGTAACGTGTTCTCATGGAGTACCCGAGTCTGTTCATCGGCGGCCGCTGGGCCGCCCCCGCCGGCACCGACACCCTCCCCGTCGTCTCCCCCGCAACCCTCGAAACCGTCGGTAGCGTGCCCGTTGTCACCAAGGCCGACGTGGACGCCGCGGTCGCCGCCGCCCGGCAGGCCTTCGACCACGGCCCCTGGCCGGCGACCCCGCCGGAGGAGCGCGCCGAACTCCTCGCCCGCGCCTCCCAGCTGCTCGATCAGAAAGCCGGCGAACTCGCGGCCGCGCTCTCCGCGGAAATGGGCGCGCCCGCCGGGACCGCGACCACCCTCAACTACTTTCCGGCAAAGGCCACGCTCGACTTCTATGCCGGACTCGGAAAAGCCTTCCCGTGGACCGAAACTCGGACCGGAATGTTCGGCACCTCGCGAGTTTCCCGCGAACCGGTCGGTGTGGTCGCCGCGGTAATCGCCTGGAATGTCCCGCTGTTCCTCGCCATCAACAAACTCGCACCCGCATTGCTGGCCGGTTGCACCGTCGTACTCAAGCCCGCGCCGCTGACTCCGCTCGCTGCGAATATCGTCGCCGACCTCTTCGCCGAAGCCGGTCTGCCCGAAGGCGTGCTCTCGGTGCTGCCCGCCGAGGCCGAGGCCTCCGAATACCTCGTCTCGCACCCCGGCGTCGACAAGGTCACCTTCACCGGCAGCACCGCCGTCGGCCGCAAGATCGCCGCCATCGCCGGCAGCCAGCTGAAACGCTGCTCCCTCGAACTGGGCGGGAAGTCCGCGGCGATCCTGTTGCCGGACATGGACATCGCCGACATCCCGAAACTCGCCTTCAGCGGCCTCATGAACAGCGGCCAGGCCTGCGTGGCCCAAACCCGCATCCTCGCCCCGCGCAGCCGCTACGACGAAATCCTCGGCGCCCTCACCGAATCCGTGCACGCCATGCCCCTCGGCCTGCCCAGCGACCCGGCCGCACAACTCGGGCCGCTCATCTCCGAGAAGCAGCGCGAACGCGTCGAGGGATACATCGCCAAGGGCAAGGCCGAAGGCGGGCGCCTGCTCACCGGCGGCGGCCGGCCCAGCGACCTGCCCGGCTGGTACGTCGAACCCACCGTCTTCGCCGACGTCACCAACACCATGACCATCGCCCGCGAGGAGATCTTCGGACCCGTCCTGTCCGTCCTCCCCTACGACACCGAGGACGAGGCCATCGGCATCGCCAACGACAGCGACTACGGGCTCGCCGGCTCCGTCTGGACCACCGATATCGAACACGGCGCCGCCATCGCCGCCAAGGTCCGCACCGGCACCTACGCCATCAACTGGTACGCCTTCGACCCCTGCGCGCCCTTCGGCGGCTACAAGACCTCCGGCATCGGCCGCGAGAACGGGCCCGAAGGGCTGGACGCCTACTGCGAGCAGAAATCACTCCTCATGCCCATGGGCAGCTGACACGAAAACAGCTGCCGCGCAGCTCCGGAGAGCTACGCGGCAGCTGGAACCGGACCGTTCACGCGGCTGCGGCAGCGCGACGAACCGGCCCGCACGGGCACGCGGCGGCGGGGAAGCTAGCTCGCGTGCGCGCGGCGGCGCGAAGGGCACCAGCGCGGGCACCTGATGGCGGTAATCCTCGTAGTTCGAGCCGAAGGTGCCGACCAGCATCCGGTCCTCCACCCGCACCCGGCGCAACAGCCACCCGAGCACGAACGCGAACACCACGAACGACGAACCGCCGGTCATCACCACGGCGCCGCCGACGATCGCCAGAATCCCCGTGTAAATAGGATGCCGCACAACCTGATACGGCCCGCCCGTCCGTAATTCGTGCTCCTGCTGGATCATCGGCCGCCCCGCCCACATGGCCCCGAGCGCGAGCCGCGCCCACACCATGAGCGCCGCCCCCGCGATCACCAGCAGCGACCCGATCGCCACCAGCGCCCGCACATGCCACGTGATCGGATCCCACATCCCGTGCGGCAGCAGATGCAGCGCCACGATGATCACGACGATCCCCACGATCATCCAAGGCTCGGGCAACAGCGTCCCGAAGAAATGCCGGACCTTCCCCCCGACACTGTCCCGCTTGACCGCGGCGAACCACGCCGCGGTCACCAGCCACACAATCCCGACCAGCTCCGTGCTCCACCCGGCCAGCCGCACCAAGAGATCCACAGCGTTCATACCTAGAGCCTCCGCCGAACCCCGCCCGCCGACCACCACCCCCGGACCACAACCCCTCCACCCCTGGGTGGATTACCTGTGGACGCAGAACGGCCCGCCAGCACCATGCAGGTGCGGGCGGGCCGTTGGCTTTTCACGGGGTGCGGGGTTTATCCCGCGAACCCTTCACCAGGAACGTGGGGGCGTAACCCTCACCACCGGGTTTCAGCCGAGGCGCTGCTTCAGGGCCTCGAACTCGTCGCGGACGCTCGTGGGGAGCTTGTCGCCGATGAACTCGAACCACTCTTCGATCAGCGGGATCTCGCGCTTCCACTCCTCGACGTTCACCGCGAGCGCCTCATCGACGTCGGCGAGCGCGACATCCAGGCCCTCCAGGTCGAGGTGAGCGGCGGTCGGGACGTGACCCACCGGGGTGGACACGGCCTCGGCGCGACCCTCGATGCGGTTGACGACCCACTCCAGCACGCGGGAGTTCTCACCGAATCCGGGCCACAGGAAGCGGCCGTCGGCGCCGCGGCGGAACCAGTTGACGTAGAAGATCTTCGGCAGCTTCTCGGCGTTCGCGGACTTGCCGATGTTCGCCCAGTGGCCCAGGTAGTCGCCCACGTGGTAGCCGATGAACGGCAGCATGGCCATCGGGTCGCGGCGCACGGTGCCGACCTTGCCCTCGGCGGCGGCGGTCTGCTCGGAGGCCATGGTCGCGCCCATGAACACGCCGTGCTGCCAGTCGAAGGACTCGGTCACCAGCGGGACGGTGGTCTTGCGGCGGGCGCCGAACAGGATGGCCGAGATCGGCACGCCCTGCGGGTCGTCCCATTCGGGAGCCAGGATGGGGCACTGCGACATCGGCGTGCAGTAGCGCGAGTTCGGGTGCGCGGCAAGCGTTTCCGACTCCCGCTCGAACCAGTCGTTGCCCTTCCAGTCGATGAGGTGATCGGGGGTGCCTTCCAGGCCCTCCCACCACACATCGTTGTCGTCGGTCAGGGCGACGTTGGTGTAGACGGTGTTGCCGGCCTCCATGGTGGCCATGGCGTTCGGGTTCGAGCTGTGGTTGGTGCCGGGCGCGACACCGAAGAAGCCGAACTCCGGGTTGACCGCGTACAGGCGGCCGTCCTCGCCGAAACGCATCCACGCGATGTCGTCGCCGAGGGTCTCGGCGCGCCAGCCCGGAACGGTCGGCTGGATCATGGCGAGGTTGGTCTTACCGCAGGCGGACGGGAACGCGGCCGCGATGTAGTAGGCCTTGTTCTCCGGCGAGATCAGCTTGAGGATGAGCATGTGCTCGGCCAGCCAGCCCTCGTCGTGCGCCATGGCGGAGGCGATGCGCAGCGAGTAGCACTTCTTGCCCAGCAGCGCGTTGCCGCCGTAACCCGAACCGTAGGACCAGATTTCGCGGTCCTCGGGGAAGTGGGTGATGTACTTGGTGTCGTTGCACGGCCACGGCACGTCGGCCTGGCCCTCGGCCAGCGGCGCGCCCAGCGAGTGCAGCGCCTTCACGAACGGCTTGTCGGTGCCGAGCTTCTCGTAGACGGCGGCGCCCATGCGGGTCATCACGCGCATCGAAGCGACCACGTACTCGGAGTCGGTGAGCTCGACGCCCAGCTTGGGGTCGGCCGCGCCGAGCGGGCCCATGCAGAAGGGCACCACGAACATGGTGCGGCCCTTCATGGAGCCGCGGTACAGGTCGGTCATGGTGGCGCGCATCTCGACGGGGTCGACCCAGTTGTTGGTCGGGCCGGCGTCGGCCTCGGTGCGCGAGCAGATGTAGGTGCGCGATTCGACGCGGGCGACGTCGGAGGGGTCGGAGAGTGCGAGGAACGAGTTCGGCTTCTTCTGCTCGTTCAGCTTCTTGAAGGTGCCGGCAGCGACCAGCTGGGTGGTGATGCGGTCCCATTCCTCGTCGGAACCATCCGCCCAGACCACGCGGTCGGGCTGGGTGAGTTCTGCGACCTCCTGCACCCAGGCAAGCAGTTCCTTGTGCTCGGTGGGCGCGGTGCCATCGTGAAGACCAGGAATGGTCGCTGAGGTCATGAAAACTCTCCTGAGATGGGCGGACTCCGTGCCCACCGAGTCCGGCAGGGACTCCGCGACACCGAGTGCCACCATTGTGTGGCAAGGCCCCCGTCCGTCTTTGCCGGTAGCCCGTCCCGGCTGGACGCGCGTACAAGGACGAAGCGGACGCCCAGGTTCCTGCCATAGAGGTTAACGCCAGATATCCCGGCGTATGGAATCGGGTTGTCCACTCGGTACCGGGTCGAAACCTCGGACCAGCGGCTATACAAATTCGAGTGCGGCGAGGTCACGTTCACATGCCGTGCGCAGAGCGGGCCGGAGCTGGGCCGCCTGCCGCAGCTGCGCCTCCAATTCCCCTACCCGACGGTCTGTTTCGATGCGGTGCGCGGTGGTCGCGGCGAGCACCGCATCGGTGAGGCGCTCCTCTGCCTCGACCAAGGCGGTCGCAACCCGTTGTTCCACTTGCGCCTTCACGTTGACCAGGGCATCTGCCACCCACTGTTGTAAATGAGCGCGCTCAGCAAGTTGCCCGCGAGCCCGCACCACCCACCCCGCCGCCGCGGCACCGAGAAGAAGACTGACCGGCACCACCGCGTAATCCACCGCCTGGACCAGCGCCAACGGCGCCACCACCAACCGGCCCAAACCGAACCCCGCCGACGCCCCGAAAGCCAGCATCAAGTGGTCTTCCACACCGCCACAACGCGGTTCGGGCCCCGGACCGACCCGCGGCCACGCCGGCAACCGGCCCAATTCACGCGAATCACGCTCCGGAACAAGACATTTCGCTTGATTCACGGCATCGATCTCCACCCTGCCGATCACCTCCCCCAGCTGGCCCGCGACGTCAACCAGCCGCGCCCGCATCACGCGATCCATCTCATATGTGACTTTGTCCACACCACGCTGCAAACGACCCGGAAAATCCACGTACTCGGCCTTCGGCACCCGCTCGATATCGGCGCGCATCCCCGAATTCAACGCCCGCATCCGCACCCCCACCTCGTGCAGCAGATCCAGCCGCGCCAGATGCAGCCGATTCCGCAGCATCGCCATCGCCGGCCCCCGGCCACCGTCGTTCACCGCCAGCAGCGCAGCCCGTTCCTCCCGCAGCGCAGCCACATCCCCGCCATTCCGCAACGCCGCCAACTGCCGCTCGATCCGCTCCCGCGTATCGGCAAGCATCCGCCCCCGCACGATCACCTCCTGATCGCCCACCGCCCCCGCACCCACCGCCGCCACCAACCGCGCATGCAACAGGGCCACCCCTGACCGATCCAGCAGCGCCGCATCACCCTTCACCCGCGCCACCGCCGCCATCCGCGCCGACACCGCCACAATCTCCACCCCCGCACCCACCTCCCCCGCCAACAACTCCGAATCCCGCTCCCGCACCTCCCGCCATTCCTCATGCACATGAATCCCCTCCAACGCGAACACGATCCGCGTCCCATCCCCCCGAAGCCTCCGCACCACCCCCAACACCTCATTCCCGACCAACGCCCCCGCATCCAGCACCACCAAAGCCACCGGAACCGGCCCGGCCGCCGACCCGCCGCCGGGCACCCCGTCATCGGAAATGCACGACTCGATCCCGGGCCGAAGACGACCCGACTCGACCGCCGACGCCCCTGCCTGCTCCTTCGCGCCCGATCCCGCACCACGGAATGACTCGATCTCAGGCGTCTCATACCCGGCGACGCACAACTCGACGCGAGGCAGAAACCGTGCCAGCTCCGCCCGCAACATGACCGCCGGCATCTCCATCCCGCCGACCAGCGTCACCGCTGTGCTGCCACCCTCACCCCGCGCGGACACGGCTCGCCACAGCGCCAGGCCATGCGGATTCCAACGCGCCACAACACCTTCCGCCCTCGCTGATATCCCGGCGGCGGCCGGTGCAGGGACCGCGGCGGCATCCGGCTCGGCACCGGACCTCTCGGGCGCGGCCTCGCCCCGTGTCGACTCTGAGCGATGGACCTCGCAATCCACATCGGACGATGAAGGGTCCGCGGCCGCAACAGGACCGGCGTCGAACGGGCGGGAGGACGGCGTTGTCATCGATATGTCCGGCGCGGATACAGCTATCGAGTCCGGCGCCGCGGAGGTCGACACCGTCTGCGGCGAGGACGCTGTCTCTCTGGCGCGGGGTGCTGTCATTCCCGCACCGATGCCGGACTCCGTCGGTCGGGACGGCGCAACCGGATGCGGCGGGCTGGTGATGTTGCCCGGCGGCGGCAGCGCGAGACTGGAATTCGCTGCCGAACAGTGCAATGCGGTGTCGTCGGTGGACGCCTGCACGCGGAAGGCAGGTCCGGAGAGCGCCGGGCCGGTGGGCGGGGGCAGGTGGAGGGACTCCGGCACGGGCGCGGCGGGCCGGGACGGGGGCTGCGGATCAGCGGGGCGGGGTTCGGGCATCAACACCGCTGATTCGTTCCCGGTGGTGGGTGTGGCTTGGCCGGTGTCGAATCGGTCAGGGGTTGAGGCGGGTGGCGGCTTGTTCGTAGCGGTGGTGGAGGTCGGTGTGGAGGGGGTCTATGCCGCTGGCGGAGTGGAGGAGTTGGAGGAGGGTTACGGCGGGGAGGGTGGGGTCTCGGTGGAGGGCGGTGAGGGCGCAGGAGATTCCGTAGAGGGGCCAGCGGGACAGGAGGGACTCGCGGGCGGCGGTGTCGGTGGCGATTGAAGGGGAGGTGAAGAGGTCGGGGGCGAGGGTGAAGGCGGGGTCGGGGTGGTCGCGGTGGCGGTGCAGGGTGTGCAGGTCGGCTTCGGTGAGGGTGCCGGAGCGGGTGCGGGCGGCGAGGGTGGCGATCACCGGGTGCACGGTGAGTTGGAGTGCGGCGCTGTGGGTTTCGGCGGACTCGGCGGCGTCGGCCCAGCGGATACCGATGGAATCGGCCTTGTTGAGGACGACAAGGGTGCGATCCGGCGGCAAGGTCGCCAGGATGCGGCGGTCCGCGGCATTCGAGTCACCGGGCAGGACATAGATATAGAGGTCGGCGTCGAGCACGGGATCCGGCCGGCCGGGCCGGTCGACGGCGCTGGTCTCCTCCGCCGAAATCAATGACAGCGCATGTCGGACGGTGGTTTTGCCGGCGCGGGCGCGGCCGGTGACCTGGATGCGCGGAGCGGGACCGGCCGGCACGCAGGCAGCGTAGCCAACCCCCGCCGGCCATGCGGAGGAATCTACGAAAGCCTCTCTCACATAGGGAGATCTACTGATGTGAGTGGTGCAGGTCACGGGTATATCTGTGCGACAGCACAATTCGGTGCAACGCCTCTTCACAGATACCTTGCGGGTCCTTTACGGTTTTCATTCGGTCGGCGTATCAGCCGATGCGCGCCGTCGACGGACCCTCCGCGGTCCCGCTCGCCGGGATCGAACGAGGAGGTTGCGATGACCGTCACCGCCGACGTCATCGGTGTATCCGATACGCCCACGGGCAGGCCGATGCCGCCCAGCCGGGATCCGTTCTACCGGGCGCCCGCCGGATTCGCCCGGCACGCGCCGGGCACGATACTGCGCACCCGCCCGGTCGAGATCGCACTGCTCGGCATCGTCCCGCAGCAGGTCACGGCCTGGCAGTTGCTGTATCGCAGCACCGATCTGCACGGCAGCCCCGAGGTCGCGGTCACCACTGTGCTGCTGCCGAGCGGCGCCCGTCCCGATCCGCAGCGTCCGCTGCTGGCCTTCCAGACCGCCATGGACGCGGTCACCGATCGCTGCGCGCCCTCGTACGCCCTGCGGCTGGGCGCGCTCTCGCCCGGTTCGATCACGCAGCTGGAATGGATGCTGGTCGCGAACGCGCTGCGCCGCGGCTGGGCGGTGACCATCGCGGATCATGAAGGCCCGCACGGCAATTTCGGCGCGGCCCGGGAGCCGGGTTATCGCACGCTCGACGGTGTCCGTGCCGCACAGCGTTTCGCGCCGCTGGGCCTACGCCCGGACACCAAGGTCGCGGTGTGGGGCTATTCCGGTGGCGGCATGGCCAGTTCGTGGGCGGTGGAGATGGCGCCGCGGTACGCGCCGGAGCTGAATATCGTGGGCGCGGTACTGGGTGCGCCGGTGGGTGATCCGCGACAGGTGTTCCTGAGTTTGAACGGCGGCCTGTTCGCCGGTTTCCCGGCGATCGTCATCGCGGCGCTGCAGCGGGTGTATCCGGCGCTGGCCGAGGTGGTGCGAAAGGATTTCACGCCGGAGGGCCGCAGGGTGCTGGAGCGGGCCGAGGGCCTGGGCCCGATCGCGGTGTTGCCGCTGCTGGTGGGCCGCCGAATGGACACCTATCTGCATCGCCCGCTGGTGGAGATTCTGCCGGAGCTGGAGGACATGTTCGACGACCTGCGCCTGGGCAATTCGGCGCCGGCCTGTCCGGTGCTGGTGGTGCAGCCGGTGCACGATCAGGTCATCGACGCGTCGGGGATCGACGGTCAGGTGGCGCGGTACCGGGAGCGCGGGGCGGCGGTCTGGTACGTACGCGATCGTTTGAGTGAGCATTTCTCGCTGCTGCCGCTGGCGACTCCGATGAGCCTGGATTGGCTGGCCGATCGGCTCGCCGGCAGAAGTCTCACAGAACCCACAACCAAGACCGTCTGGTCGGTCGCGCTCTCGCCGGCGCACTGGCGGAGCATGGTGGAAATGGCAACTACCGCAATGCGAGTCGCGCTGGGCCGCCCCCTCGGACCGGAGCCGGAGCAGGCCGCCGCGGAGGTGTCGGGCCTGGCAGCCTGATTGCGGGCGGCCGCCTCATCCCCTGGTCGATTGCTGCGCTAATCATCCAATACTGGACAATGGACGCCGTGAACGACGCCGCGAACCATACTGCCGAGCCAGGTCCCGGGCCGCGGTCCGACGACTACATCGGTGACGCCGATCACCCGGACGAGACCGGCGGGGAGCCGGGCCGCTTCGGCGGGCACCGGCTCTACCCACGCGTCACCAGCTTCCGCGCGCGCCGCGGCGCGGTGCCGCCGGCGCGGCAGGAGTCCTGGGATCGGATGTGGCCGCACATCGGCCGGGACGTCTCCGACGAAAAGCTGGACGCCGACGCCTGGTTCGGGCGGTCGGCGCCGCTGATCATCGAGATCGGCTGCGGCACCGGCACGGCCACGGCCGCCATGGCGCAGCTGGAGCCGCAGTTCAATCTGATCGGCATCGAGGTCTACAAGCCGGGTCTGGCGCAGCTGGTGCAGCGCGTGGAACGCGAGCAGATCGACAACATCCGGGTGCTGCGCGGCGATGCCGTGGATGTGCTCGAACACATGATTGCTCCCGAGTCGCTGACGGGGGTTCGGGTGTTCTTTCCGGATCCGTGGCCGAAGGCCCGGCACCACAAACGACGGCTGCTGCAGCCGGCCACCCTCACCCTTATCGCGAATCGCCTGATTCCCGGCGGCGTGTTGCATGTCGCGACGGATCATGCAGACTACGCGGAGTGGATCGCGGCGGTCGGTGCGGGAGAACCGCAGCTCATCGGCATGAACGAAGCCACGGGCGGGAATCCGGACGACTACCGGACCAAGGCACCGATCGGTTTCGAACGTCCGATTACCAAGTTCGAAAGCAAAGGACTCCGCGCGGGTAGCGCCATCACGGAGTTCATCTGGGGGAAGATCGAATCATGAGCGTCAGTGAAATGGCCCCCGAGGTCTCGGAAGTTGCCGACATAATGCACGGCACTCCCTCGGCAGAGCTGACCAGCACGCCTGGCGCGGGCGGCGTCAATACCGATGTGCGCCGCGTCCTCTTGGTCTGGGATGCACCGAACCTCGATATGGGTCTCGGCGCCATCCTCGGCGGCCGGCCCACCGCGGCCTACCGTCCCCGCTTCGACGCCCTCGGCCGCTGGCTGCTGGCCCGCACCGCGGAACTGTCCGTGGGCAGCCGCACCCGCGTCGAACCCGAAGCGACCGTCTTCACCAATATCGCCCCCGGCACCGCGGATGTCGTGCGACCCTGGGTCGAAGCGCTGCGCAATGTCGGCTACGCGGTCTTCGCCAAACCCAAGATCGACGAGGACTCGGACGTCGACAGCGACATGCTCGGGCACATCGAGCTACGCCGACGCGGCGCGGGGCTGGCCGGCATCATGGTCGCCTCCGCCGATGGGCAGGCATTCCGCGCGCCCCTCGAGGAGATCGCCGCCACCGGTGTCCCCGTTCAGGTGCTCGGTTTTCGCGAGCACGCGAGTTGGGCCGTCACGTCGGATATTCTCGAGTTCATCGACCTCGAGGACATCCCGGGCGTGTTCCGTGAACCGCTGCCCCGGGTCAGCCTCGACTCGCTGCCCGACGAGGGAGCATGGCTGCAGCCCTTCCGGCCGCTGTCCGCACTGCTCACCTCCCGCCCCGCTCAAGGAGTCGCTTAGTGTTCACCCGCTGGGGCGACCTGGTCTTCAAGCTCCGCTATGCCGTACTCGGAATAGTGGTGGCTGCACTGCTCTCGCTCGGCGCGTTCGGGCTCGGGCTGAACGACCATCTCAGCTCCAGCGGATGGTTCGCTCCCGACTCGCAGTCGTCCCAGGCTTCGGTGATCCTGGACAACGTCTACGGGCGCGACCACAACAGTGACGTGCTGCTGTACTACACCGCGCCCGATGGCGAGACCATCGACAGCCCGGATGTGGTGCAGGCGGTCACGAATCAGCTGAACAACCTGCCCAAGCAGTACCCGGAGATCACCAAGATCAACGGCGCGTACTGGAAAACCGATACCGGACAGTACATTCCGAGTGTCGCGGGCAGCGCGGACAAGAAGCACGCCTTCGCGGCCCTCGCCATCAAGGGCGACAACGACACCGATCAGGCCCGGAACTTCCGCGCGGTCAAGAACGTCTTCGGGCTGCCCGGCACCGGCATCAAGGTCGAGGTCGCCGGTCTGCAGCCGGTCGCCGGCGCGCTCAACGACACCATGACCGACGACCAGAAGCGGATGGAGATCATCGCCATCCCGGTGGTCGCGGTCCTGCTGTTCTTCATCTTCGGCGGCATCGTCGCGGCGGCGCTGCCGCTGATCATCGGTGGACTCACCGTGATCGGCGCCAACGGCATCGTCATGGGGATCACCAAGTTCACCGAGGTGAATTCGTTCGTCGGCCCGGTGGTTTCGATGATCGGCCTCGGGTTGGCCATCGACTACGGCCTTTTCATAGTCAGCCGGTTCCGCGAGGAGATCGCGGAAGGCTACGACACGCGTGCGGCGGTCCGGCGCTCGGTGATGACCGCGGGACGCACCGTGGTGTTCTCGGCGACCATGATCATCGCGGCCAGCGCCGGCATGCTGCTGTTCCCGCAGGGCTTCCTCAAATCGGTCGCCTACGGCACCATGGCGACGGTCCTGCTCGCCGCCTTGTCGGCGCTCACCATCCTGCCCGCCATGCTCGCCATCCTGGGCCGGCGCGTGGACGCGCTGGGGCTCAAGTGGTTCCGCAAGACCAAGACCGCCGAGGAAGTCGAGCACGGCCTCTGGGGCCGCACCACCGCGTGGGTGATGAAGCACCCGCTGAAGGTGGCGATCCCGCTCACCATCGGCCTGCTGCTGCTCATCATCCCGGTCAAGAACCTGGAATTCGGCGGCATCAGCGAAACGTATCTGCCACCCGACAATCCGACTCGCCTGGCGCAGCAGCACTTCGACGAGACCTTCCCGCTGCGCAAGACGAATCCGGTGCAGTTGGTGATCATCACCAACAACACCAAGGAAATCGGGCCGATCCTGAATCAGGCCAACAACGATCCGAAGATCGCGCCACTGCTCGCCAAGGGCGGGCAGTTCGGGATCCCGTCCAAGCCGCCGAACAACTCCAACGTGTGGAAATCGGAGGCGACCCCGGTCAGCGACTCGGCCGCCGACGAGGCCGTCACACTGTTGCGTGAGATGAAGGTGCCCTCGGACGCCCAGGTCATGGTGACCGGTCAGGGTGCGCTGCAGAAGGATTCGATCGACGCGCTCATCGACAAGATGCCGCTGATGATCGGGCTCGTGGTGCTGGTGACCACCATCCTGATGTTCCTCACCTTCGGATCACTGGTGCTGCCGATCAAGGCGGCATTGATGAGCGCGCTGGGATTGGGATCCACGCTCGGCATCCTGACCTGGATCTTCGTCGACGGTCACGGCTCCGGACTACTGAATTTCACGCCACAGCCGATCATGTCGCCGGTACTGGTACTGATCATCTCGGTGGTCTACGGCCTGTCCATCGACTACGAGGTGTTCCTGCTATCCCGCATGGTGGAGGCGCGCGCCCAAGGCGCGAGCACCACCGAGGCGGTGCGCGCGGGCACCGCGCAGACGGGCCGCATCATTACCGCGGCCGCATTGATCCTGCTGGTCGTGACGGGCGCGTTCGCGTTCTCCGACATGGTGATGATGAAGTACATCGCCTACGGCATGGTGTCGGCGCTGTTCATCGACGCCACCGTGCTGCGCATGCTGCTGGTGCCGGCCATCATGAAGCTGCTCGGCGACGACTGCTGGTGGGCGCCCAAGTGGATGAAGCGGATCCAGCAGAAGATCGGCCTCGGCGAACCCATCCTGGACGACGAACGCCCCGGCGGCGGCGAAGTGGTCGACCTGGTCAAGACCACCCCCATCACCGACCCGGTCACCATGCAGATCCCCGCCCTCCCGGACGGCACCACCACCAAGCCCTCCCGCAAACCGCGCCCCGCCCGCATGGTGGAGTCCCCGATGGAGGCCCCCACCGAGCGCATCGTCGACGCGACCCCGGCGGAACCCACCCCGCCAGCAGGACCGGGTGCCCCGTCAGGGCCCACCTCTCCGGCAGCACCGACCACCTCGTCAGGGCGCACCCCTCCAGCAGGGTCGGCCACCTCGTCGGGGCCCACCCCTCCGGCAGGGTCGGCCACCCCTTCGGCGGCCAATCCCCCTGCGCCCGAGCCCAGCCCGCTCGCCGGCCTGGTCTCCCCGCCGCGCCCCGGCCACGGCATCACGCCCTCTACTTCGACCGGCCCTACCTTCGGCAAGTCCGCGCCCGCCGCGGACCCCGCCGACGGCAGCGGCAACCAACGGTCCGACGCCACTCCCGGCAAGTCCGGAAGCCCATCGACTTCCGGCCCGGCCACCCAGTTCGGCTCACCCGCAAGCCAATCCAGCTACTCCGCAACCGGTGGTCCGCTGGACTCTGCCGGTGACGACGTCGCAGGCGGCACCCCCGGCCCGGCCACCGGTCGGCCGGGCGATGGTCCGCTCGGCTCGCCTGCCGGTCCGACAGTGGAATTCGGTCCCACCGGCTCGTCCAGCGGGTCCGGCTTCACGACCGTGTCCCGGCTGGGTACGGGCGGCAGTGCGGACTCGGCGCCGGATATCTCCTTCCGGCCGAACCCGCCCGTCTCAGGTGGTGCGGCCGGCGGGATCGGGTCGGCGCATCGTCCGATCGGTGACTTCGGTTCGCCCGCGGCCACATCCGGCGTGTTCGGTCTGAAGCCTCCCGTTTCGCGCGGCTCGACCGAAGGCAGCGCGCGGCCCGAGACAGGGTCTTCCGCACCGGCTTCGGGCGGGGTCAAGCCCTCGGTGCGCGGCGCCATGCCACCTGTCGGTGAATCTGCCGCGAAGTTCGGTGGGGCACAGGGCGGTTCCGATCGTCCGGCCTCGGACGAGGACGCAGTGCGCGGGCGGGATGGTTCGTTCGCGCAGCGGGCCGGCTCGACTTCGCAGGGCGGCGGTGTTCCTTCGGTGTCACAGCCGGGCGAGGTCCCTGCCCCGCGACCGGGCGAGGTCACTCCATCGCGACTCGGAGACGTCAGCGCATCACGGCCAAGTGAGGTCACCGCATCGCGGCTCGGAGACGTCAGCGCATCACGGCCAAGTGACGTCACCGCATCGTGGCTGGGCGACGTCACCCCATCACGGCCGAGCGATGTCAGCGCATCACGGCCGAGCGAGGCTGCCGCGCAGGCGGATTCGCAGGCTGGTCCGGTGGGGGCCGATCGGGTGCTGCCGCCTTCGAATATGAAGGTGCCGCCGCATCCGGCGACTCGGGCTCAGCTGTACCAGCCGCATCCGCCCGAAGGGCAGCAGGCCGCGCCGGCACGACCGGCCGAGCAGCAGGACGCGCAGCGGGCGCCGGAACGGCAGCGGCCGCCGGAGCAGCCGCGACCGGCCGCGGCAGAGCCGTCGCTGGAGTCGGCCGCCACCGTCGAGCAGCCTGCTCAGCCTGAGGGCGAGCAGGATTCGAAGGGCGGGCGCAGCAATATCGAACAGTGGATGTCGGATCTGCGTTCCTCGCGCCGCCGGCCGCCGGTCAAGGATGACGACGAGGGCAAGCACCGAGGGGGCGAAGGCCGCCAGGTGAGTGTGAACGAACTCCTCCGGCGACAGAAGCGCGACTGATCAGCGAAAGGTGAACGCCCGGCCGGATTTCCGGCCGGGCGTTCACCTTTCTCATCGACTTTCCCTCAGCGGGAGGCCCTTCCTAGCAGCGATCTCGTGCCACCGTCCGGGCTCAGTGGGTGGGCGCGCTCCGCTCAGCCGTCTCGGCGAAGACCCGGGCGTAGCGGGTGCCGACCACCAGCAGCAGGACACCCACCACCAGGAAGGCCGCCGCCCGCACCAGTCCGTCGAGGGTGGCGAGGTCGAAGAGGAACAGCTTCGCCAGCGCGGCGGCTGTCAGTAGCAGCCCAGCGGCGAGCGCCACCTTCGCCGATTGCGGTGTGCGAGTGAGCCTGCGTAGGCCGAAGAGCAATGAGGTGGTCGCGGCCGCCATCCACGCCATGGTGGCAATGCCGTGCCCGGCGAGGAACCCGTCCCGGCCACCGGCCGCCACGCCGAGCGATACGGTCAGCGCCGTCATGGCGTACAGGCCGAAGAGTCCGGCGATCACCACGACAGTCGTGGCCTCGCCCTCCCGCTCCATGAGCCCGAGCCGACGCGCGACCCACACCGCGAGCGCGACCACACCCAGCCCGGCAACGGCAGCGAGAGCAGTCGAAATGCCCAGGTGCGCAGCAGCAGACCCTTCATCGGCGAGAGTCGCCGGGGCGGCATCGACTGCGAAGGCCAGCGCACCGATCGCCGCGAATACCCCTCCGATACCCGCCGCCATCCGCGACCGCTGCTGCCCGCCGACCGCCAGGAATCCCATCGCCACCAGGAACAATGCGATCGGCAACGTCTGCACCCGGGTGGCCGCGACGCACGCCTCCAGGAGCGCGCACGCTCCGGCGACAGCGGTCACCACCGCGAGATGCGCGGGAATACGCGCCCGTGCACCGACTTTCGGCAACCACGGCACAACCGCGATCCCCAGCAGCACCGCCGCGAACACGGCATTGATCATCACCGCCGGCCCCCGCTCGAACATGACCGATGCGGCGAGCAGCGGAACGGTTGCCGCGCCGCAGACCACGCTCCCGACCACATCGCCCGCCCGCTGTCGCCCCACCAGCACCGCACCCGAGAGCCCCACCGCCGCAATGACAATCGCGGCAGTCAGCACCTCATACCGGTGCCCGCCCGACGCCGCCAGCGCCGTGCCCGCCACCGCGCCCAGCGTCGCGAGCACCGCCGGAACCGTCCGCACCACATGCAGGTACGGCCAGTCCCGCCCCAATTGCACAGGCAGCGCCGCGATCTGCAGCACGATCAGGAACCCGAGCAGCACCACATCGGTGGTCACCACCGGAGCGAGCATCGCCGCCCCCGACAGCACGAGCACCGCCAGCGCCTGCGACCGCCACTGCAACGCCAGCGCCACCCCACCCGCGGCGATCCCCAACGCGACCCCATACCCCACCGCCGGCGGCAGCCACCCATAAATCGTGGTCACCGCAACGACATCCAGATATCCCCCAGCGATACCCGTAGCCGCCAGCGCAATGGCCCCCACCTGTCCCCCGACCCGCCCGTGCACCCGAGCCCCGACCGCCACCAGCCCAGCCGAGAACAAGGCCCCCGCAACAACTCTCGGCACCGCCCCGAACAACCCCGCCTGCGCCGCCAGCACCAGCAACATCACCACCCCGATGAGCGTGACCCCCACCCCGGCCACCGCCAGCACCCGGCTGATCACCCCTTCCCGCTGCCACCACGGCACCCGCGGCGCCCGCCCCGGCATCCGCCGCTGCACCGGCAACGGCGGCATACCCACATACCCGGGACTTCCAGCGTTCATCCACCCTGTCCGCACATCCCCCGCACCCGGAACCCCATACGCCACACCAGGAGTCGGCCGGGACTGCCCCGGCGGCTGTGCACCCGCAGCCGACTGCGCCGCTCCTCCACCGGATTGCACGGCTCCCGCAGCAGGCCACGCAGTCTGCCCCACTCGAGGAACGGGCGACGAATAACCGGCGGCGGGCGGCGCAATAGGCGCGCCCACTCCAGCAATCGCCCCTGAAGGTAGTGCGGCGGGCGGAACCGCGGCGGTGACGGGCGGAACCGCGGCAGTGGCTGCCGCCTCCGCTTCCCCTCCGAGCGGAGCCGACTTCACCCCCGCCGCAGGCATTCCCGGCGACGGCGGCTGCGTACCCGCGGCGTACTGCGCCGCTGCTCCGCCGGACTGCACGGCTCCCGTGCCAGGCCATATGGGCTGCCCGGCAGGAGGAGCGGGCGAGACCGCGGCGGTGGCGGCCGATTCCGACATGCCGCCGCCCGCCGTCGGGTTGGCGACGGCGGACGGTGTGGCCGGGATTTGTGGCGGGATGGCCGCGGGCTGCGGGGTCTGGGTTGCGATGACCTGGCAGCGGAGTACTTCGAGGTCGCGGCCGAGGGTGCCCATCTGCTCGCTGAGCGAGCCGAATTCTTTCGACAGTCTGGCGATCAGCCGAGGATCGATGGCGAGATTCATACCCGCCATCCTTCGGCGGGGGCTGCCGTCGGTCTTGAGTAGAAACACTCGCGGGGGCGGCGATTCCTACCCGAGTCGGGCGGGGTGAAGCCCCGGTCAGGGCTTTGGGGAGGCGTTTGCGCGGGCGATGGTGGCGCGGATGGCGGTGGTGATGGGGGCGGGGGCCTCGAGCATGGGGATGTGGCCGGTGTCGGGGAGGGGGTGGATTTCGATGAGGGGGGTGGGGGTGAGGGGGGCGTAGATGTGGGGTGGGAGGACTCGGTCGTGGCCGGGGAGGAGGATCGTTGTGGGGACGTCGAGGGTCGACAGGTCGAAACCTGTTGGGAGGAAAGGGTCTTCGGCCAGGTCGTCGGTGACGGTGCAGTAGCTGACGGCGGCGGCCATGGCCTTGGCCAGCTGGTTGGGGACCGCGGCGGGGCGGTGGGCGAGCAGCGGGAGGAGGAGGCTGCGCAGCATGCCGGGCACGGCGGGGGTGCGGTCGGCGCCGAGTCCGAGGAGGGGGCCGAAGGTGCGGAACTTGCGGAGCAGTGCGCCCGCCGAGTCGGGGGTGCGCCAGAGGCCGGCGGGGGCGATGGCGGTGACCGATCGGGCACGACCGCGGGCCGCGAGTTCGAAGGCCACCCAGCCGCCGATCGAGTTACCCGCGATATGGGCGGTGGGCCAATCGGATTCGTCGAGGAGCCGCTCACAGTGGTCGACGAGGCTGGTGAAGACGGCGGGCCGCTGCGCGGGTTCGGGTCCGCCCCGGTGGCCGGGGAAGGTGGGCGCGAGAATGCTGTAGTCGGCGGCCAGGTCGTCGAGGACCGGAATCCAGGATTCCCAGGTCAGCAGGGCGCCGTGCAGCAACAGGAGGGGTTCGCCGCGGCCGGTGCGGAAGAGGGATTCCGGAATCGTGTCTGCCGCGCCGTCAACCGCCATGCCGTGACGATACCGGCTGAAACCGATTGACGCCGGTGCCGTTTCACTTCCCGGTACGGTCACGCACCGTTGAGGAAGCGCCGCCAATGCGTACCGAACGGATGCTTCGCGGTGACCGAACTGAACCGGAGATTCCCGACCAGCACCAGGTGCAGGGGTCCGATGGGCGGACCGGTGCGGACCTTGTTGTCGATGCTGGAACCGATCAGGTCCAGGCCGTTCATATCGACGGTGGCCTCCGCGGGCACGATCAGTTCGATGTGACTGAACTTGTCCTCCACCCGCAACTCGACCACCTGCGTCGACATGATGGCCTGGGTGAAGTCCAACTCCACATGCGCCATCCGATTGTCGAGATACAGCGTCGGCGGCACCTGCCAACTGCCCTTACGAGTGATGCTCGACATCCGCGCGCGAATGAGATTGCCGGGACCGGACTGCTGCACCGGCATCCGCTGCGCATGCACGTACCGCGGGGGCGGCGGCGCAGGCTGCCCGGCAAGCCGGATACCGGGCAGATCGACCAGGACCGAATTCAGTTCCCCGCGCGTCTTGGACGCCAAAGCGGTGTCCATACGTTCGGTGAATTCGCCCAGCGACAACATGCCGAGCCCCACAGCGCGCTGCAGCAGCCGGCCGACGTGTTCGCGTTCCACATCCGATACCCGCAGATCGCGGTCGCCGATCACGGCAGGCGCACCGGTCTCGACCGCGGGAATGGCTTCAGATCCTCCCATACATCGAGGCTAACCAGCCGATCCGCCCGCGCACATCAGGGCAATCCCTGATCCACCGTTCCTAATCGGTGAGCGATAGGTCATATCGCTCGATTGTGGCCCGAACGGTCGTGGCCACGGGTGTGCGGTGCTTGCTGCCGAACCGGTTCAGCTCCCCGTGGGGGCTGAGGGTGGAGCAGGGCTTCCCACACGCCACACGGTCTCGTTTCGATGTTGTCGCCAGGCTCGAGGGTTGGCCCATCACACTCCGCTGTGCGTGACGGGGACCATTCGAATGACGCGACAGCCTCAATCCGAGTCCGCGTCGACCGATCGCGACAGCCGCCCCGTGATGGACGGTGACTACGCGATCGGAAGTCTTCATTCGCTCCTGCAAGGGTTGACGCCAGTGTTTCCCGCCCGCTTTGCTGGTGTAGGCCGGATCGACCGCGACCACAGCGATGCCGCGCTGTGTAGCCATGCCGCGCAACCGTTCCCGGAACTTCGCGGTGGGGATTCCGGCGACTACTCGCCGGAATCGTTTGCCGCGCCGACCCCGTCCCATGGTTTCCCGGCCGGTGGCTCGGGCATCGCCGAAGTTGAGGTTCTCGATCACGATCGCCGTACAGCCGCCGTGTTCAGCCATGTCGAGCAGTGCCGTGATCGCGGCCTGTACCCGGCCGTCACGTCGCGCCGCCGGCAGCCCTCGGGCCGCGATCTCGATCGTGCCCGGCCCACCGACAGGATTGCCGCAGGGATCGACGATGCTGGTGGCGAGGTGGCCGTCGTTCAGATCCACCCCCAGCACCCGACCGGCACGGATCGCGGTGAGCGGAATCTGCACTGGGGGTTCGACAACCCACGAGGCGTCCAGGTACCAGCGTCTCCGCGCCGGGTCGTAGGAGATGTCATACCGGACAGCCCGATTGGTGTGGACGCGGTCGTTCCATTGTCGGCCGCGATGATGAAAGACGACCGGCTCGGCGATGGTGAGATGGGTGCCGAACCGATCAGCAAGCGCGGCCGGCACTTTGATCCGCAACTGCCCGGTACCCGGTAGGACACGGATGGTTTCGTTGCCGCCAGCTTTGCCGGTTTCACCGTCCGCGGTCAGGAACATGCGCGCCGCATCCCATTGCTGCCGCCACTGCGGTTCGGTGAGGCCGGCTACATTCAGGTGGTTACGGTTGCGCCATAACCGCTTACCGCCTACCGCGATCGAAGGGCACGCCGCCGCCAACCGGTCGCGCACCCATTCGGCGCGATCTCGCAACGCTGCCAGACGACGAGTCTTCTGAAATCGTTCGGCTTTATTGCGGTAGCCGACGATTTTGCCGTTACGTTCACCTGGTGCCAGGGCACACCGCGCCGAGACCACCGCGACCGCGTCGTCAAGGCTGCGCGCATGCGCGTCTAGCGCACGCAACCCCAACTGGTACTGGTCCTCCACCGAGCGGGTGATCGTCCCTGCCCACCGTGACGAGGTGTCTGCGGTCAGCGCACGTTTGCGCTCTGCGCGATACTCGGAGAACCCCTTACGGTCCAGCTTTCCCTCCGCAATTCTCCCAGCCAGTTCACGGCGATACAGTCGGCCGTTGAACTCGCCGATCTCGGTCAACACGGCGGATTCCTCGGGTGCGAGATGCAGACGAGTCCGCACCCGCACCCCTGTGGGAGCGGCAACAACAAATGATGACCGGCGCCGGGGCCTATCCATGACCCTCGCACACCGCACCGACAAAAACCGATGTTAGCCAAGATCACCTAGCGCACAGACTGTTCCCCAACGAACCAGTCACATGCTGTCCCGACGATCCTTATCTCTTCCGCGGCCTGTCGAAATCCGCCGAGACACAACGCCAGGCCATTCCCGATAGCACACGCCCACTGGCACAAGGCATTCCAGGAATAGTTACACGTCCATAGCGGCTATTCGAGGCCCTGCTCGATCGCATACCGGGTCAGTTCGACGCGATTGGCGAGCTGCAGTTTGCGCAGCGTGGACTGCACATGGTTCTCCACCGTGCGATGGCTGAGCTGGAGGCGGGTCGCGATCTGCTTGGCGGACAAGCCCTTCGCGACCATGCGCAGCACCTCGGTCTCCCGGTCGGTGAGGGCCGGGCGGTGAGGTTCGTCCTGGTCGGGCGGGGTGTTGGCGATGCGGCGGTACTCGCCGAGCACCAGACCGGCGAGGCCCGGGGTGAAGACGGCTTGACCGGCGGCGGTGGCGCGGACGGCATCGGCGAGTTCGGTCGCGGAGGCGCTCTTCACCAGATAGCCGGTGGCGCCGGCCTTGATGGCGTCGAGCACATCGTCGCGTTCGGCGGAGGCGGAAAGCACCAGCACGCGGGTGCGCGGTGAGACGCGCAGGACTTCCGCGGTGGCGTCGGCGCCGTTGCCGTCGGGGAGTTGCATATCCATCAGGACGACCGCGGGTTGCACGGCCGCCGCGCGGCGACCGGCGGCGCCGACGCCGTCGGCGGTGGCGACCACCTCGAAGCCGGCCTCGGCCAGATCGCGGGCGACGCCGTCCCGCCAGATCGGGTGATCGTCGACCACCATGATCGAAATCCGCTGCTCCGCCCCGGTTTCGGACATCTCGGCCTCCTTCCGTTCGGTCATTCCGTGTCGGTCATTCCATTGTCGGTGCCAGCGGCGTGTGTCAGGTCCAGCGGCGCGGCGGATCGGTCTCGCGGCGCGGCGGCCTCGGCACCCGGAATTCCCACTCCGCACCGGGTCCTTCCTCGACCGTCTCCCCGCCGGGCGCCTCGAACAGCAGGTGCGCCGACCCGCCGAGGGCGGCGATGCGGCCGACGATGGAGCGTGAAACACCCATGCGCCCTTGGCCTTCGGCCTCGGCGAGCCGTCCGGGGGCGATTCCGGGACCGTCGTCGCGGACGCTGACGATCAGTTCGTCTCCGGTGTCCTCCAGCAGCACATAGGCTTTCGCACCCGGACCGGCATGCTGGACGACATTGGCGAGTGCGGCGGCGACGGCGGCCGACAGTTCGCGGGCCTCCCAATGGCCGAGGGGCACCGGATCGCCAGGAGTGGAGATGAAGACGATGGGGGTGGCCTGCGCGGTCAGCAGCGGCCGCAGGTCCTGTTCGGGACCGCCGGCGTCGGCGCGTTCGCCCTGTTCGGAGATGAGGACGCGCAGGGCGACCTCTTGTTCGCCGGCCTGTTGCGCGAGTTCGGCTGTGGGTCCGCCGATTTCGGTACCGCGCCGCTTGATGTAGCTGAGTACCTGCAGGACTCCGTCGTGGACCTGCCGCGCCAGCCGCTCCCGCTCCTGCGCGGCGGCGGTGAGCCGCACCGCGCGCTGTAGTTGCTGCTGAGCGCGTCGCGCGGTGTTCGCGGCCAGTCCCAGTGCCAAGCCGACCGAGATCAGCACGGGTGCGGTGGCGTCGCGCCACACGTCGAAGTCCCATTGTTCGCGGGTGGTGACGACGGCCGCGGCAATGAGCAGCCCGGAGCAGACACCGCCCAGCGGTCCCCACAGAATCGCCGCCGACACAACGGCATTGGCCGCCCACAGCGTGGTCGGCAGGGTCTGATGCCCGTGATACCAGTCGTAATTCGCGATCAGCCGGGTCGCGAAGATCAGCGCGATAACTACCACGTGATCACCGAGCACCACCGCGGTGCGGATGCGGGGCGAATGCTGGATCCGCCACTGCGACAACAACACCGCCGACACTCCGGACCATACGGCCATGAGCGCGATCAGCACCCAGCTGAGCCGCTGGTCGGTGTAATGCGGTACCGACGCGACCTGCTGGCCCACCGCGTACAGCAGCGTGACCAGCCGGAAGGCCTGGACGGCCCGCCACAGTGGCGCGGTGGCGGCGGCGTCCGGGTCGGGTTCGGCGGGCGGGCCGGGGTCAGTCCGCGGCGTCACCGGACGGCTTCGGCGGCTCGGCCCGGTGGTTTCCGGTTGCGGGCGCGTTGTTGGTCCGGCCTGCGGGGTCGGGTGCGTCGAAGCGGCCGGGACTCGGGTCGGCGTCGGGTTCGGCCGCGTACATGGGTTCGTCCGGATGCCCGGTGTGCAGTTCCTGGTACCGCTCCTGCGGCGAATCGGCGATCAGCGACCGGACGGCGGTATTGATGACGGCCACGAACGGCACGGCCAGCAGACCACCGACCAGGCCGGCCAGCACCACGCCGGTGGCGATGGCGAGCACCACGGCCAGCGGATGGATCCGCACCGCGCGGCCCATCAGCAGTGGTTGCAGCACATGGCCTTCCAGCTGCATGACGGCGATGGTGATGCCCAGCACGATCAGCGCGGTCACCAGGCCCTTGGTCATGAGCGCGATGAACACGGCCACCGATCCGGCGATGAAGGAACCGATGATCGGGATGAAGGCGCCGATGAACACCAGCGAGGCCAGCGGAAGGGCCAGCGGCACATTGAGAATGGCCAGGCCCGCGCCGATGCCGATGGCGTCCACCCCGGCCACCATGACGGTGGCGCGCACGAACCCGGTGAGCGTTCCGAAGCCGAGCCGCCCCGCGGTGCGGACGCGTTCGCGCTCCTTGCTGGGGATGATCTTGGTGATGAAGTTCCAGATCTGATCCCCGCCGTAGAGGAAGAAGATCAGGATGAACAAGGTCAGGAAGGCGCCGGTGAAGAATTCGCCGATGACCGTGGCGGTGGTGAGCGCGCCGCTGGTCAGCGAGTCCTGATTCTTCTCGATGGTCTTGACGATGGTGTCGCCGGCATTGCGGATCTGCTCGTTGCTGAGATGCAGCGGGCCGTTGATCAGCCAGTTCTGGATCTTGGTGATCGAGGTCTTGAACTCGTCCGACAGCTGCGGCACACCGTTCACGAACTGCTCGATGACGAAGGTCATGATCCCGGCGAGCAACCCCAGCGAGCCCACCAGCGCCACGAACACGCCGATCGCCCGCGGCACCCCCAGTCGCTGCAGGAAATCCACCAGCGGCGACAGCAGCGCCGCACCCAGCAGCGCGATCGAAATCGGAATGGTGACGGTGGCGAGTTTCTCCGCCAGATAGGCCAGTGCCAGGCCCGCGGCCAGGATGAGCAGCAGTCGCCACGACCATTCCGCGGTCTGCCGCACCAGTGGAGTCACGGCCGCGGCGTCCTGATTTCGCGTCCAGCCGGCCTTGCCGCCGGGGCCGGGCCCGGCCTGTCCCTCGCTCACGCCAGCGAGCCTACTGGGTCACGCCGCGTCGATGCGGTGCCCGCGCGCCGGTGCGTGGAACGTAACAGCTGATCTCGCAAGGTGCGGGTAACTCACCGGGGGACGCCCGAAATCGGGTCGGCACCCGGCCGCCGGCCCGCATGCGCTACGGTCGACGGCTCCCGAGCCGGGCGCTGAAGGTGCGGGGAGGCGGGGGAGTGACGCTAGATTGGTGAGCGTGTCAGCGCCCTTGGAAGCGGTCAAACAGACCATGCAAACTCGCTGGCCGCTGTACCTAGCTTCGATGCTCGCGGCCAACGCGTTCGGCGCTGTCCTGGTGTGGGCGTTCATTCAATACGGGCTGCCGGTGCCGGAGGGCAGTTCCAGCGCGAGCCGCCAGACCGGGCTGCTGATCCCGTTCCTGGTGTTCTTCATCGGCGGCCTGATGAGCGTGACCTCGTCGGCGCTCATGCTGCGGCCGGTCATGCGCTGGCAGATGCGCGGCGGCCCGCCGAGCCGGCAGGAGCAGATGGCCGCCCTGCACGCACCGTTGCGACAGTCCATCGTGCATCTGGTGTTGTGGCTGATCGGCGGCGCGGTGATGGCGTCGCTGATCATCGTGCGCGCCCCCGAACTCGCGGCAGCGGTGATCGTCACCGAATGCATGGCCGCCACCATCGTTTTCGGCTTCACCTACATGCTGGGTGAGCGGATCCTGCGCCCGGTCGCCGCGGAAGCGCTGACCACGGGCGCCTTCGACCACACCCTGACCCCCGGTGTCGGCACCCGGATGGCGATGACCTGGGGCATGGGCACTTTCGCACCGACCATTGCCATAGTGCTGCTGTGCGTCACCCAGATTTCCTCGCGCGTACAGTTTTCCGCTCAGTCGCTGGCGGTGTCGATTCTGCTGCTGTGCGGTGTGGTGATCATGCAGGCGCTGGCCCTTTCCATGCTCACGGGTTCCTCTATTTCCGATCCGATCCGCCAGCTCAGCCAGGCCATCGATCGGGTGCAGGAAGGCGCCCGGGATGTGCAGGTCGAGGTATTCGACGGTTCCGAAATCGGGCTGCTGCAGGTTGGCTTCAACCGAATGATGGGCGAAGCGGCCAAACGCCGTGAACTGCAGGAATTATTCGGCCAACATGTCGGTGAAGAGGTGGCGCGCCGCGCTCTGGAGTACGGCACCGAACTCGGTGGTGAAACCCGATTCGTGGCCGTGTTGTTCGTCGATATGGTCGGTTCCACCGCGACCGCGGCCGAACGCCCGCCGACCGAAGTGGTCAGCCTGCTCAACGAGTTCTTCCGCGTGGTCGTCGACGTGGTGGACCGGCATCACGGGCTCATCAACAAATTCATGGGTGACGCCGCGCTCGCCATCTTCGGCGCGCCCCTGGACCGGCCGGATGCGCCCACCGCTGCCCTCGCCGCCGCCCGTGAGCTGCGGGAAGCCCTGCGGGAGGTGCCCGGCCTGGATATCGGTATCGGGGTATCCGCGGGCCTGGCGGTGGCGGGAAATATCGGTGGTGCGAATCGATTCGAGTACACCGTCATCGGTGACCCGGTGAACGAGGCGTCCCGCCTCACCGAACTGGCGAAAGACCGGCCGGAACGCACCCTCACCTCCAGTAGTGCACTGTTTTTCGCCGACGAGGAAGAGCAGCGGCATTGGCAGACCGGAGAAGACGTACAGCTGCGTGGACGCCGCCGGAAAACCCGGCTGGCCTGGCCCCGGGAAACCACCGACCCGACGGATGCAGACGAGGCCGTTGCGAGTTCGTTAGGCTGACCTCGTGACGGCTCATGAGCTCGCCGGTGAACCTGCGCCGGCCGCGGAGAACTCACGCCGTGGCAGGTTCTGGTGGGCCAAATGGGTTCTCGGCGCCGCGCTGCTGGCGCTCTTGATTTCCGAAGGCGTTTATCTATATCCCCGGTTGCACGAATCCTGGAAGAACCTGACGGAAATCCATTGGGGCTGGGTCGCCGCCTGCATCGCCATGCAGGTGGTTTCCATGAGCGGATTCGGGCAGATTCAGAAACAGCTGCTGCATGCCGGCGGCGTCGACGTGAGCCCGCGGAAATCGCTGGCCGTCGTGTACGGCTCCACCGGAATGTCCCTGACGCTGCCCGCGGGGCAGGTGTTCTCGACCGCGTTCACCTACCGGCACATGCGGCGCTGGGGGGCGAGCCCGATCGTGGCGTCCTGGCAGCTGGTCATGTCCGGCGTGGTGGCGGCGACCGGGCTGGTGCTGCTCGGCCTGTTCGGCACCGTGCTGGCCGGCGGGCGGGTCGGCGTCACCAAGGTGATCCTGACGCTGGGCGCGGTCGCGCTGCTGATCTGGGGTTTCAACTACATTTCCCGGCATCCCGGCGGTGTCGAGGCGGTGGTGCGGCGAATCCTGGGCCGGATCAACAAGATTCGGCACAAGCCCGCGGACACCGGCATGTCGAAGGTCGCGGAGATCCTGGACCAGCTGGAATCCGTGGATCTGGGCCGCCGCGACGGCGCGTGGGTGACGCTGTGGGCGCTGATCCACCGGATCGCGGACGTGGCCTGCCTGGGTGCGGCCTGCTACGCGGTCGGCGGTGATCCGCGCTGGGCCGGGCTGATGCTGGCGTTCGCGGCGGGTAAGGCGGTCGGCACCATTCCGCTGGCGCCGGGCGGCATCGTCTATGTGGATGCGACGCTGATCTATTCGCTGAGCGCCGCGGCGGGACTGCCGGCCGCGCAGGCGGTGGCGGCGGCGTTCCTCTATCGCCTGGTCAGCTTCATTCTGGTGGCCATCATGGGCTGGATCGTCTTCCTGTTCCTGTTCCGGAAGCCGCAGGCGGGCGATGACGAGTTCGAGAAGGAATTCGAGGAGCGCGGTACGCCGCTGGTCGCCGAGCGCCGCCGTCCGGCGACGCCGCCCACCGAGGGCGGGGCCACGGCCTGACCGCAGCGGTCAGCGCAGCGCCTTGACGGCGGCCCGCCAGCCCAGCAGAAACAGGGCCAGCGCGGTGGCCGCGACCAGCACGAAGCTGAACGCGATGCCCTGACCACTGACGACGCGCAGCAGCATGCCACCGATCAGGGTGCTCAGCCACACGATGACACCGGTCGGGTACACCGCGCGCGCATCGAAACGCTTTGCCGCGCTTACCCCTTCACGCCCGGACGCGACCGCGATGGCGATCACCCAGCCCAGCAGCAACCCGGTGCCGAACGGCCACACCGTGCGCAACAGCCCGGCCGCCACCGCTTCGTCGTGGCTGCGGCGCCCGATCACACAGAACAGCACCACGAGCACGACATCGACGGCGAACGGCACCAGTTTCTTCACGGGCCAAAGGTTAACGGCCCCCGGCCACCCCACTGTGCAAAGACACCCGACTCTCGAGATGGACCCACCTTCCTCGGAGCTACCGCCCCGGAATCTCCCAGGCCGCGACACCCTCGGGACAGAGCGGAAAGTGCATCCGCGCACCTGCGGTGCGCGGATGCACGATGTGCGGGTTGCTCCAGAGGCCCGCGCCTTGCAGCACTGAGCTCAGGCCGCGGCTCGCAGCCCGCGGCTCGAAGGGCTGAGGACGCGGCTTGTGGCCGGCTGCAAGCAAATCCGGGTCGACCGCCATCGTCGCGCCCGTCGGCGGCCACGACTACTCCAGAAATGCCCTGGCCCCGTCCAATTGGACGGGGCCAGGGTTGTTCTCTGTTCCTGCCCGGCTGGTCAGGCGCCGTCCGGGCTGGCGAGGGATCGGAGGAGGCGGGCTGCCATGCGGGCGGGGGCGTCGCCTGCGTCGGGGGAGTCGATGTGGATGGCGAAGGCGAGGTCGCCCATGGTGGCGATGAGCCAGCCGTTGGTGCCGGAGGTGGCCGAGTAGGCCTGTACTCCTTGGTAGCGGGCGAGGCTGACGTTCTCGGGGGCGCCGGCGCCGTCGTGCAGCATGCCGCGGAGGCGGTCGGTGACATCGCCGGGGAGGGCGGCGAGGTCGGCTTCGGTGGTAGCGGGCTGGCCGATGGTGATCATCGGCTTGGGGACCTGGCCGTTGGCGACGGCGGCCGCGGCGATGGCCATGCCCCAGGGGCTGGCCTGCAGCGAGTCGGCGGCATTGCCGCGGCCCACGTTCTCGGCGGCGTTCTGGCCGGTGGGCAGGCGGCCGGTGGTCTCTTCCAGGCCGGGGATCTTGAAGTCGATGCCGACGCCGAGCATGCTCGCCGCGTCGGCGGCGTCACCGACCGATACGTCCTGCGGCGCTTTCTTTTTGGTCACCGCGGCCACATTCTTGAACAGCTCGATCAAGCCGCCCACCGGATAGGTGCCGGTGAAGGCCACATTGTCGCCGACCTGGCTGGCGTAATTGTTCTGCGCGGCAGCGACCACCGCACCCGAGGACGGCTGAATGGCCACGATGGAGGCGGCCGTGCCGACGCTCACCACGGCGTCCTCGGCCGCGCGCTGCAGCCGCTGGTCCATGGTGGCGGCGATATCCGGTCCGGGCGGGCCCTGTTCGCCGGCGAGCTGGGTGACGAATTTGCCGTCGGGTTCGAAAAGCTGCACGCCCCAACCCGCGTGCTGGTCCCGGTTGGTCTTCCAGACATTGGTGAGCGCGTCCAGCAGCGGCGACCAGACCCGCCGGTCGGCGGCGACCAGCTTGGGCTGCTGCAGCATGACCACGCCGGGGATGTTCGCCATGCGCGGTTGCAGAATCGCGAAGTCGCCGTCGCGCAGGTCCACTGCCGTAATGGGTTTGCCCTTCGACGCCGAGAGCTGCTGCATCAGTGACGGTCCGGTGATGAGCGGCGCCACCGGCGAGATGGCATCGGCGAGAGCATTGGTGGACGCGACGGGGTCGGTGGTCTTGGCCGGGTCCAGCTCGATGACGTTGATGTTCTGCTCGGTCAGCAGCGGCGCGCCGACGATGTCGTTGACCTTCGGCGGGGGCAGGGCCTCGGTGCTGACGAGTTTGACGGTGTGCTTGGAGTCCAGCTGCGGCATGACCACGGTCGGATCCCATGAGATGCGCCAGCCGACACTGAGTTTGCGGACCGTGCCCTGGAGATCGTATTTCCAGTTCCGGTTCTCACCGAAGTTCCAGGCGCCGGTCATGCTGAACAGACCGGTGGTGTTGTCCAGCCCGATGTACTGGGTCACGTGGTAGTCGGGTTTGCCCGGGTCGAGTCCGGCGAAGACTTGCTTCAGCGTTGCCGAGGCTCCGCTCGGGTACGACGTGAGCTGTGCCGCGCCGTCGTAATCCCTCTTGTCGATGGCTGTGGTGAAGTCCTCGACCACGGCCTCCGCACCGGTCTTCCGGTCGCGAACCGCACACGACCCCATCCCGATCGCCACAGCCGCCACGGCCGCGAGTGCGATTGCTCCCCGGACCCGGAAGCGGCGGGATCCCCACACATCCATATCGCCCACTCTTCACTCTTGCCACATCAGCAACAGGACCACGGTACCGCGTTTCGACTGCTCGCCGCGTCCCCTTTCCATCAGGCGTGCTTGCACTGAGCTCCACCATAGTGCCGAAATCGGTCACCAGTGACCACTTACATGATCACCGGTCGGTTACAGACCGTGGCGCGTTCGCGCCATCACCGACCGCCCGGTTCGCGCAGGTGACAGCCTCGGGCGCCGATTCCGGCGCGGCGGCCGAACCACGTTCTCCCAGAGCGGAACCCACCCGTGGCGAATCGACGTAACGTTGTAATCAGCATTACAACTCCATGCAGTAAGTGAGAGTGATCGAGATGAGACACGGACATCGCGGACACGGCTTCGGACGTCCCGGCGGCTGGCAGCAAGCCGACCTGCCGGACGCCGCGGATGCTGCCGACTGGTTCGCTGGCCGATTGCCAGCCGACTGGTTCACCGGGCCCGCCACCCTCGAGATCGATCGCGACGAGATCGTCGTGATCGGCGAACTACCCCTTCCCGCAGCCGAACCCGCGGCCGCGGAAACCACCGACACCCCGCAGGACGCGCCGCCCGCCGAGGTACCCAAGGCCACCGTCGAGGGCCTCGTCTCCCGATTCCGGGAGTCCACCCGCCCCGCGCGCATGCAGATCGCCCAGGAGGCGCAGGCCCGCTACGGCCGCAATGTGGCCTGGGGCATCACCGCCGACGGCGAACGAATCATGTTCACCCACCTTGCGGTTCCGGTCATGACGCGATTGCGCCAGCCCGAGCGCAAGGTACTCGACACGCTCGTCGATTCCGGCGTGGCGCGTTCCCGCTCCGACGCCCTCGCCTGGACGGTCCGGCTGGCGGGCAAGCACGCGGAGGAATGGCTGGAGGAACTCCGTTCCGCCATGCGCAAAGTCGACGACCTGCGCTCCGAAGGACCGCAGGGCCTGTAGGACTAGGGTGTCCAGCATGGCTGATTCCGGTCCGATCCTGGTGCTCAACGGCCCGAACCTGAACATGCTGGGCACCCGCCAGCCCGAGGTGTACGGCGCCGACACCCTCGACGATGTGGTGGAGCTGTGCCGCAAGACCGCGGCGCGGTTCGGGCGCGAGGTGGAGGACTTCCAGTCCAATCACGAAGGCGCCCTGATCGACCGGATCCACGCGGCGCGCGGCGTCGCCTCCGGACTGGTCATCAACCCCGGCGGCCTGACCCACACCTCGGTAGCGCTGCGCGACGCGCTGGTGATCCCCGAGGTGCCGATCGTGGAGGTGCACATCAGCAATGTGCATGCCCGCGAAGAGTTCCGGCACCACTCCTACGTCTCCCCCATCGCCACCGCGGTGATCGCGGGCATGGGGATCCAAGGCTATGCGGCCGCCATAGAGTTCCTCTGCTTGCGCTGAAGCCCCTTCCAGAACAAAAAGCGGCCCCGTGACCTAACGGTCACGGGGCCGGACTTTTTTTTGGGGGGGATCCGCCCGGCTCGTCGGGGTTTCAGGGGCTTGCCCCTGAGGGTTCCCGAGAGTTGGAAAATAGCTTGGTCGCCGTAAAATGTAGTAGATATGCTACATCCGATCGAATCTTCACTACGGAGGGGAAGAAATGACGGTCGGGGAAGACGTCGCCATCGACGTCGAGGGACTGAGAATGCGGTACGGCACCCGAGATGTGCTGCAGGACGTCACCTTTCAGGCCCGCAAGGGCGAAGTGCTGGTCCTGCTCGGCCCCAATGGGGCTGGGAAGACCACCACCATCGAAATCCTCGAGGGCTTCCGCATGCGCTCCGCGGGCCGCGTCGAGGTGCTGGGCACCGATCCCGCGCACGGCGACGAGGCCTGGCGAGCCCGCCTCGGCGTGGTGCTGCAGTCCTGGCGCGATCACGGCAAGTGGCGCGTCCACGAACTGCTCGACTACCTGGGCATGTTCTACGCGCCGTACTCCAGCGCGACCATCCGAAGGCCGTGGGACACGGACGAACTCATTGCCGCGGTCGGCCTCACCGAGCATGCGAACGCCAAGGTGATGACCCTGTCCGGCGGCCAGCGCCGCCGTCTCGACGTAGCCATCGGCATTGTCGGCCGCCCCGAGCTGCTGTTCCTGGACGAGCCGACCGCCGGCTTCGATCCGCAGGCCCGGCGCGAATTCCATGATCTGGTGCATCGTCTCGCCGACGACGACCACACCACCATCCTGCTCACCACCCACGATCTGGACGAGGCGGAGAAGCTGGCCGACCGCATCCTCATCCTGGCCGGCGGGCACATCATCGCGGACGGTTCCGCCGATCAGCTGTCGCGGCGCATTGCCGGTGAGGCCGAGGTGAAGTGGACGCTGGACGGGCAGCGCTTCGTGCACACCACCACCGAATCCACCAAGTACGTCTACGAACTGTTCCAGCAGCACGGCGCGGGCATCGCGGAGCTGGAGGTGCGCCGCGCCTCGCTCGAGGACACCTATATGACGCTGGTGCAGCAGTTCGAATCCGGTCAGGGCGATACCGAGCTGCGTAGCCTCGAGGAGGTCGTGCGATGAATTCCGTGACTTCGATGACGCGGTCGAATCCGCTCACCATGTCGGCGCGGGCCGGTTTCCGCCGCGGCCGGATCGAGCTGGTGCAGACCCTCACCAATGGGATGGATATCTTCGCGCAGTTCTTCTGGCCGGTGGCCAGCGTGCTCGCGGTGTTCTTCATGCGCAACGGTCATTTCCAGAGCACCGGTGTGGGATTGGGTTCGCTGGCGCTGCCCAGCCTGCTCGGCATGCTGATCGCGTTCACCGGCATGTTCGGCATGGCGCAGGGCCTGGCGATGGACCGTGAGGACGGAACCCTGTTGCGCGCCAAGGCGACTCCGAACGGGATGCTGGGCTATCTGATCGGCAAGATCGTCGCGGTGTCGGGTGTGACGCTGGTACAGGTGCTGCTGGTCCTCGTCTTCGGCATCGCCGCCATCGGCGGGGTACAGCTGAATACGGTCGGCGCCTGGGCGATTCTGATCGCCATGCTGATCCTCGGCCTGCTGGCGACGCTGCCGCTGGGCGCGATCATCGGGTCGGTGTTCAGCAACCCGCGCAATATCGGGTTCGTCTCGTTCCCCATCATGGGTCTCGTGGCAATCTCCGGAATCTTCTATCCGATCAGCGGCCTGCCCGGCTGGCTGCAGGTGACAGCGCAGGTGTTCCCGATCTATTGGCTGGGTCTGGGCATGCGGTCGGCCCTGCTGCCGGACAGCGCTGCGGTGGTGGAGTTGACGCATTCGTGGCGGCATCTGGAGACCTTCGGGGTGCTGGGCGTGTGGGCGGTGCTGGGTCTGGTGCTGGCGCCGGTGTTCCTGCGCCGGATGGCGCGCCGGGAGTCCGGATCGGTCGTGGCGGCCCGCCGCGAGAAGGCCATGCAGCGTGCCTACTGAGGTCATCTACAACCGGATCGCGATGCTGCGCGCCGAGCGCGGCATCTCGCGGCGGGAACTGGCCGAGGCCCTGGGCGTGCACTATCAGACGGTCGGGTACCTGGAGCGCGGCGAATACAGTCCGAGCCTGCACCTGGCGCTGCGCCTGGCCCAGTACTTCGAAGTGACGGTGGAGGTGATCTTCTCGATCGCCCCTTTCCCGCGCATCGGTTCGGAGCCGGCGCCACGCGGCGCTTCGGAGACCGCTCAGCCGCGCATGAGTTCGTAGGTCGATACCGCCCTGTCCGCCTCCGCGCTGGCGGTAACGGCCTTGCGCCAGAACGCCTGTGCGGTGTGCGACAGGGTGGCGTCGACGCCGACCTCCTCGCTGGCGTCGATGATGTGCTGCGCGCCCGCGTCCATCATGCGTAGCCCGGGGACGTCGGCCCAGCCGCCCTGCTGGTTCTCGACAGAGAACTGCTCCATGAAGTAGGGGAAGGCGGCATTGGACCGCACCGCGAACGGAACGAATTGGGCGATATCGTGTCCCGCCCGTTCGATCATGGCCGTGGCCTGGTCGAAGGCGAGCAGCCAGGGATGGAAGATGGTGAGCAGGCCCTGGTAGAACACCTGCGCCAGACCGTCGTCCGCGCCCAGGTACTCCTGCGGGCTCAGCGGTAGCAGCAGTTCCGCGTGCGCGTCGAAGACCTCGCGGGGGCCGCTGTAGAAGATGTACGAGGCCGGGTGCTCGATATTGTCGCCCGCGGACATGACTCCGCCGGAGAGGAATTCGGCGCCCCGCTCCCGCACCCACGCCGCGCCGCGGCGGGCCTTCTCCGGCGAATCGGAGGACAGGTTCGCGATGACCTTGCCGCGCAGCCGATCCGCGGCCGGCTCCAGCACGGTGTACATGGCGTCGTAGTGGGTGAGGCTGAGCACCACCAGCTCATTGGCATCCAGCGCCGCGGCCACGGTGCCCGCCCGGGTGGCGCCGAGTTCGACCATGGCTTCGGCCTTTTCGGGACTGCGGTTCCAGACGGTGACGGCGACTCCGGCCTTCAGGAAGGCCCGGACCATGGCCTGCCCCATGGGGCCGAGACCGATGACGGTGACTGATCGCTTCGTTGCTGACATGGGTAAATGGTCGGTGCCCATCGGTAACCTCGGGAAGACCGCACGTTCGAGTGGGGTTGCTTACCTGAAGGTTGGGAATCTGGTCAGGAGGTCGCGATGAGTATCGGCAGTGACACAGCTCACCAGGTGTGCGGCATGTCCGTGGCCATCGACGCCGTGGGCGGCAAGTGGAAGCTGCACCTGATGTGGGTGCTGGGCGAGGGCCCGCAGCGTTTCGGGCAGATCCGCCGTCTACTAACCGGCGTCAGCGAGAAGGTCCTGGCCGAGAATCTGCGGCAGCTGGAGGCGAGCGGCATCGTGCACCGCGAGATCTACCCGGAAGTCCCGCCGCGCGTGGAGTATTCGCTCACGCCGATCGGCCGGGAGCTGAACGCGGCGCTACGCCCCTTGGAGCAGTGGGGTGAGCAGCACCGCGATCGGCTGGCGGCCGCGACTCTCACACCGGCGGTCTGATCGAATTGTCCGGTGCGGCAATGATTTCCCCGATGCGCTCCAGCAGCTCACCGGCGGCGGCGATGCTGCGGGCCGGATCCGGTTCGAGGTCGGACAGGGCGTAGGCGGCGGCGAAACCCGCGGCGGTCACCTGTTCGGGAGTGAGCCGGATCCGCCCGGCGACGGCGATCACCGGCACGCCCGCCGCCTGCGCGGCCTGGCAGACGCCGAGCGGGGCCTTCCCGGCCAGACTCTGGTCGTCGAGCGAGCCCTCACCGGTGATGACCAGGCCCGCGTGCGCGAGTTCGGCGCGGAATCCGATGAGGTCCAGCACCACATCGATACCGGAACGCACCCGCGCCCCGAGGGCGGCCATGGCGCCGAACCCCGCGCCGCCGGCCGCACCCGCACCGGGTTTGTCGGCCCATTCGGGTCCCAGCACCGCGGCCCAATTCTTCAGTGCCGCTTCCAGAGTCGCGATCTGTTCGGGGTCCGCGCCCTTCTGCGGCCCGTACACGGCCGCGGCCCCGTTCGGTCCGAGCAGCGGGTTGTCCACATCGCTGGCGAGCGTGATCTTCGCGTCGGCGAGTCCGGGATGCAACCCGGACCGATCCACCCGCACCGCCCGCGCGAGCGCCGCTCCGCCACAAGGCAATTCGTTCCCGTCGGCATCGAGAATCCGCAGCCCGAGCGCCTGCAGCAGCCCGGCCCCGCCGTCGGTGGAGGCGCTGCCGCCGAGCCCGAGCACGATGTGCCGCGCGCCGCGGTCCAGGGCGTCGCCGATCACGTCGCCGACGCCGTAGGTGCTGGCGTGCAGTGGATCCGCTTGCCCGCCGGGCAGTTCCGCGAGTCCGCTGACCGCGGCGAGTTCGACGACCGCGTCGATGCCGCGCACCGCGTAGGCGGTCTCGACCGGGGCGAGGGTGGGCCCGAAGGAGTCCACCGGCACGCGTTCCCAGCCGGCGGCGAGGAAGGCGTCCACGGTGCCGTCGCCGCCGTCCGCCACCGGGAGTTGCCGCAGCTCGGTGCCGGGTGCGGTGCGGTGGATACCGGCGGCCAGGGCGGCGGCCGCCTGGGCGGCCGTGAGTGATCCCTTGAATTTGTCCGGGGCCAGAATCACCCGGCGCGTTCGCGCTTCGGTCACCTCTCCAGTGTGATCAACTTCCGGAGCGGCGACACGCCCGGGGTGAAGTGCGCCCCAAACGGACAAATAGCTGGGCGTGCCGAGCTAGCGTCGACCCCATGTCGAGCGAGTCGAGTGAGTCGATAGAGGTCCGCAAGAACCCAGAACTGGATCGCTTCGAGCTGTACGTCGACGGAAATCTCGCCGGTGTCGCTGCCTACCAGGACACCGCCAACGAGCGTGCCTTCGTGCACACCGAGATCTATCCCCGCTACGAGGGCCAGGGCTACGGCCGCAAGATCGTCCAGGGCGCGCTGGATCAGACCCGTGACGAAGGCTTCGGCATCCTGCCGTTGTGCCCGATGGTGCACCATTTCGTGGAGTCCCGGCCCGAGTATCTGGAGCTGGTCCCGCACTGGTCCAGACAGCGGCTGGGCCTGCCGCAGCAGTAGGCCGCCCCCGGATCAATACGCCTTCACGGCCCCGTCCAGCGCCGTCTGCAGTTCGTCGCGCACGATGCGCGTGATCTCGGCGGGTTTGGTCGGCAGCGCCGGCACGGGCACCCCGAAGTAGAAGCTCGCCGAGCGGGCTTCTTCCTTGGTGGGCTCCACCTTCGGGTCGGGGCGCGGTCCGTAGCTCAGGCCCAGGCTCACCAGTACGGGATCCGCGCCGAGCTTCTTGGCCCGGAAGGCGATGTGGCCGATGCCCGTTCCGACGGCCTGCACCTGGGCGGGATCGACGTCGTTGCAGGTGCCCTCGGGGAACACGGCCATCCCGTCGCCGCGTGCCATGCGCTCGGCGCAGATGTCGATCATGCGCTGGCCGGCGGCGTTCACCGCGCGGAGGCCGTGGTCCTTGCCGCGGAAGACAGGGATCCCGCCCATCATGTCGATGCGCTCGCGCAGCTTCGGTTCGATGAATAGTTCGTCCTTGGCCAGTACCCGGGTGCGCCCGATGACGGGCCGGAGCCCGCTGCGCCAGGCCGCCGCGGCGACCGTGTACGGATCCAGCTGGGAGAGATGGTTGATGGCGATGAGCAGCGGCCGGCGCTGGGAGATGAGCTCCCGCAGCCGTTCCCGCGCGCCCGGCGCGTAGGACACCCGCGGCCGGTACCGCCGCCCGAGCAACCAGTACGCGGCCTTCGCTTTCACCAGGTTCTGCTGATGATCTCGATAGAAGTCGTAGACGGCGTCGCTGTTCTCGAGGATCACCTCGGGACGTTCCATAGCCGCCACCATAGCGACCAACCGCAAGGTATGCGGGACAACTATTCCGGGCCCTCGTGACGGCGCAATTGCGCAGCAAAACAAATTAAGAGACGCAATTACCGTGTCGCAGTGCGATGATGACTCGGTGGCACGCGCAGAAGAACACGGTGACCGTTCTCGACGCGAATTCCGGCACGAGGACCAGGTGGTACGGCCGGGGACCTTGCTGGTGTCCGCAACTGATCTTGTCGAGCCGTCCTTCCGGCGCACCGTCGTGTACATCATCGAGCACAACGACGCCGGCAGCCTGGGCGTGATCCTGAACAGACCCAGCGATACCCCCGTGCACGACGTGCTGCCCAACTGGGCCGATCTGGCCGCCCCGCCGCGCTCCCTGTTCCTCGGCGGGCCCGTGAAACGCGATGCCGCCCTGTGCCTGGCCACGGTGAAGGTGGGCACCTCCTTCGCGGGCATCCCGGGGTTACGCCGGGTGGACGGCCGGGTGGCGCTGGTGGACCTGGATTCCGATCCCGACCGGATCGCCCCGCTGGTGGAGGGCATCCGCGTCTTCGCCGGTTATGCCGGCTGGACCTTCGGTCAGCTGGAAGGCGAGATGGACCGCGGCGATTGGATCGTGTTGTCCGCGCTGCCCACCGATCCGCTGGCGGGCCGCATCGATCTGTGGGCGCAGGTGCTGCGCCGGCAACCGCTCCCGCTCTCCCTGCTCGCCACGCATCCGATCGAGCTCGAGCGCAACTGAACCAGCGGCGTCGCTGTGTCGTGATCGTTGCGGAGGTGCGCACATGCCGGATGATCAGGCCGCTCTGCTCCGCGCGCTGTACACCGAGCATGCGGCGGCGCTGTGGCGCTATACCTTCGGGCTGGTAGGTGATCCGGGCCGGGCCGAGGACATCGTGCAGGAGACGCTGCTGCGGGCGTGGCAGCGGCCGCACATTCTGGATCAGAGCACGACATCGGCGCGGGCCTGGCTGTTCACGGTCGCCCGGAATCTGGCGGTGGACGAACACCGCAGTGCGCGCAGTCGCCGCGAGTTCGGCACCGATCGGCCGCCCGAGGTGCCGGAACCCGATCAGGCGGACCGCGCGCTGGACGGCTGGCTGGTCGCGGACGCGCTGGCGCGGTTGAGCATCGATCACCGCGAGGTGATCGTCCGTTCCTACTATCGGGGTCTGTCCACCCATCAGATCGCCGAGGAGCTGGAGATCCCGGAGGGAACGGTGAAGTCCCGGATGCATTACGGCATGCGGGCATTGCGCTTGGTGTTGCAGGAGATGGGGGTGACGAGATGACGGAGGGTCACGACCTCTGCGACGGCTACACGACGTGGGACGGCGCCTACATGCTCGGCGCTCTCTCCCGCGAGGATCGCAGGGAGTACGAGGAGCATCTGGCCGGCTGCGAGCACTGCCGCGCGGCGGTGGCCAAGCTGGCCGGGCTGCCGGGACTGCTCGCCCTGGTGGATGCGGAGACGGCGCTTTCCCTTGCGGCGCAGGAGGATCCGCCCTCGACCGTGCCGCCGATTCCGGAGCGGCTGCTGCCCGCGCTGGCCGGTAGAGCGGAGAAGCGCCGGCGACGAGGCCGCTGGTGGTCGATCGGCGGCACGCTGGCGGCGGCCGCCGCGGCGGTGGCGATCGCGGTGCCGGTCACCGCGGCGGTGACCGGGCATCAGCAGCCGCCGGCGGCCGTGGTGGTGGCGCAGGGGCCGCTGCAGGCGCAGACCACCGATATGCCGATCGTGGCCACCTTCAAGGTGCAGACGGTGGACGGGCAGACCCGGGTCGAAATGTGGTGCAACTACCCGCAATCCAATGAGGTCTATACCTGGAATCTGTCGCTGTGGGTGGTTCGCGCGGACGGCACCAGCTCCAAGCTCGCCGAGTGGACCGCCAAGCCGGGGCAGAGCTACACCCCGGACGGCACCACCGCGGTGGCCGCGGACCAGTTGAAGACGGTGCAGATCCGCAACGGCCAGGGCAAGATCCTGATGGCGGCCGATATCTGAACGCACGAGGACGGCGCACCCGGGCCGGGTACGCCGTCTTCGCTCCGCGCAGTGCTGGTCAGGCCGTCTTCTGCCGGAAAAGCGCTGTGGACCAGAAATATCCGCCCAGGCCCAGTACCAGGATCCAGCCGACGGCCCAGAAGCCGTTGTGCCCGATCGGGGTTCCCATCAGCAGTCCGCGCACGGTCTCGGCGATGGGGCTGAAGGGCTGGTATTCGGCGAATTGCTTCACGCCGGTGAGCATGGTGGCGGTCGGCACCAGCCCGCTGCCGAGGAACGGCAGCATGACGATCGGGAAGGGCAGGTTGCTCGCGCTCTCCGGGGTCTTGGCGACCAGCCCGAAGGCGACGCCGAGCCAGTTGAGCGCGTAGATCAGGGCGGCGACGACGGCGATGGCCAGCAGCCACTTCCCGATACCGGCGTCATGGCTGCGGAAGCCGCAGGCCACGGCCACCAGCGTCATGAGGGTCACGCCGATCATGCCCTGGATCCAGGTGCCGACGACCTGACCGGTCAGCATGGCCGACCGCGAGATGTGCATGGTGCGGAATCGGTTGACGATGCCCTTGGTCATGTCGGTGGCGACCGAAACCGCCACGCCGACAAGCATGTACGCCGGGATCATCAGCATCATGCCGGGAGTCAGGTAGTCGATGTAGTGGGCATTACCGGTCGAGGTCTTGAGCGCCCCGCCGAAGATGTAGTTGAACATCAGCATGAGGACGACGGGCATGACGATCACGCCGAAGGTCATGCCCGGATACCGCTTGGCGCGCACCAGGTTCCGGCGCAGCATGGTCATCGAATCGGCGAACACGTGGTTCCCGGCCACGGGCGCCGCATAGGTGGCGGTTGGCCCACCCGCCGCCCGACCGCCACCCCTCACGGAATCGCTGCGCGATGCTGTAGTCATTTCGTGGTCTCCTTCTCAGCGACCCCGCCGGTGAGGGCGAGGAAGACGTCGTCCAGATCGGGTGTGTGCACCGACAATCCGGCGGGTTCGATGTGGACGGCGTCGAGGCGGTCGATCAGTTCGCGGACCGAGCGCACCCCGCCGTCACTCGGGACCGCGAGGGTGAGGTCGCCGTTGATCTGTGCCGCATTGCCCAATGCCCGTGCGGCGTCGTCGAGTTCGGTGCGGTCGTTGAAGTCGAGGCGGATGTAGCTGCCCGGCACCATGCGCTTGAGCTGGTCCGGGGTGCCCTCGGCGACGAGGCGGCCCTGGTGCAGGACGGCGATGCGGTCGGCCAGCTGGTCGGCCTCTTCCAGGTACTGGGTGGTGAGGAAGACGGTGACGCCGCCGGCGACGAGCTGCCGGATGATGTCCCACATGGTGCGGCGGCTGCGTGGGTCGAGGCCGGTGGTGGGTTCGTCGAGGAAGATGATGCGGGGTGCGCCGACCAGGGTCATGGCCAGGTCGAGGCGGCGGGTCATGCCGCCGGAGTAGCTGCCGGCGATCTTGTCGGCGGCGTCGACCAGGTCGAATTTCTCGAGCAGGTCGGCGGCCGTGCGCTTGCTCTCGCCGCGCGGCAGGTGGTGCAGGTCGCCCATGAGGATGAGGTTCTCGCGCCCGGTGAGCAGTTCGTCGACGGCCGAGAACTGGCCGGTGACGCCGATGATCGAGCGGATGCCGTCGGGCTGGGTCTCGCGGTCGTAGCCGCCGACCCGGATGTCGCCGCCGTCGGCGTGGATCAGCGTCGAAAGTATCTGCACCGTGGTGGTTTTGCCGGCGCCGTTGGGTCCGAGCAGCGAGAAGATGCTGCCTTCGGGGACGGTGAAGTCGATGCGGTCGAGCACGATCTGCTCGCCGAAGGATTTGCACAGTCCGGAGACCGCTATGGCTGCCGGATGCCGTCCGGAGTTCATTGTTCCCCTCTCATCAATTGGTATGCATGAATGCATGCGTCAGCTGTGCCGTGATCTCCGAGGCCGAGATCAAAGTTTTGTTTTCCGGGAATTCAGTTGTGTTTCAGGGGTTTCGGATCAGATGTCGAGGTCCTCGACGTTCGGGTGTTCGGTCGCGTCGAGCACCTTGGCGTAGAGCCGGTCCGGGATCTTGCCCTCCAGCTCGGTGACGGACTCGAACACCTCCAGGTCGAAATCTCCCCAGTTCTGTTCGCCGATGCCGAGGAACCGCCGCCATTGACGCCAGTCCTTGAGCAGATTGGTGTCGGTCGGGAACTCCGACCAGTACGAGAAATGGCTGTGCAGCGCGAACGCGCCTTTGCGTGTGCGATACACCCGGATGTCCTCGATACGCTCGTTGGCCACCTGGTGCCATTCGGCCAGCAGCTGGCCGGAGAAGCGGACCTGCCGCAATCCGTCCTTGCCAACCTTGAGGACCACTTCGTCGTAGCCCTGCTGGCGGCCCTCCTCGAGCTCGATGAAGCGCCGCAATGCCGTCACGATCGCGCCCGACAGATTTCCCCCTACCAGTTCCTGTGCGCGCTGGAAGAGTTTGAGGTCGTCATCGGATACGTAGATCGTCTTGTTCGGCATGAGCCAACTATACGTAGACGTATACATACATGGCAAGAGCAGGCCCGAATCTCAGGGTTCACCCCGAATCCCCCGAGATCATCGCCCCGGATTGAACCGCCGGTAGCCCACATTCGTATCCCGGGTAGAGCCTCGGACAGCTGGTGTCAGGCGGTAGTAGGAGCCACCCATGCGCAGCAGTACAAGGGTGGTAGACCACCTGGTCAGAGCAGTTTCCTCGCTGGGTGTACAGCATATCTTCGGCGTGGACGGCGCCAATATCGAAGATCTCTACGACGCGGCCTTCGATCATCGGGAACTGATCACCGCCGTCGTCGCCAAACACGAATTCTCGGCAGCCACCATGGCCGACGGCTACGCCCGCTCGACCGCCGGACTCGGGGTCGTCTGCGCCACCTCGGGCGGCGGCTGCATGAATCTGGTCGCGGGACTCGCCGAAGCGTATGCCTCGCGCGTCCCCGTGCTGGCCCTGGTCGGCCAGCCACCCACCGTCCTGGAAGGCAAGGGCGCCTTCCAGGATTCGAGCGGGCTGGCCGGCAGCCTCGACGCGGTCGCGCTCTTCGGGCCGATCTCGCACTACTGTGCCCGCGTCGAATCCCCCGCCGACCTGCCCGCTCACCTCACCCGCGCCGTCAGCGCAGCACGCCGCGGCGGGCCGGCGGTCCTGTTGCTGCCCAAGGACATTCAGCAGGCCGACCTGGTGGCCCCCGCCTTCGTGCCGCCCACCCGCGCCTACCGCCGGGACATCGAGGCGCTGTGGCGGGTGCGGGAGGAGATCCGAGCCGCCCGCGCCATCGGCAAGATCGTGATCATCGCCGGCGATCAGGTGGCCCGCGACGACGCCCGCACCGAACTGGCCCGGTTCGCGGCCGTCCTGGACGCGGCGGTCGGCGTGGCGCCGGACGCGAAAGACGTGTATCACCACGGCGATCCGGGATTCAGCGGAGTATCGGGCAGCATGGGCCACCCCGAGCTGCCTGCCGCCCTGCAGAACGCGGCCCTGTGCCTGCTGGTCGGCACCCGCATGCCGGTCACGGCGCGCGCGGGCCTGGAGGACGCACTGGCGGCGGTGCCCAGCGCCGCACTCGGCCTCGAACCGCCGTTCCTGCCCGGCAGCGTGTACGCGCGCAGCAACGACCTGGCGCGGACGCTCACCGAACTGTGCGGCGAATTGGATTCCGGCACGGCCCGCAGCACCGTGATCCCGCTGCGCCGGCGCATACCGCGCGACGACGCCGTCACACCCCTCGACGTCCCGTCCTCGGCAGGTCCCGGGCTGCGTTATCGCGATGTGGTCGAGACGATCAATGCCGAATTACCCGACGGCTCAGATGTTTTCGCGGATGCGGGGAACACCGGCGCGGCGGTGGTGCATCATCTGCGGCTGCCGCGGGACAGCCGTTTCACGGTCGCCCTCGGTATGGGCGGCATGGGGTACGCCTTCGGCGCGGGCATCGGGTCGGCCTTCGCCCGGCAGTACCTCGACGACGGCGACCTCCGTCGCACTTTCGTGATCGCGGGCGACGGTGCGTTCTTCATGCACGGCATGGAGATCCACACCGCGGTCGAGCACGACCTGCCCGTCACCTTCATCGTGTTCAACAACAACGCGCACGCCATGTGCATCACGCGCGAGCAGCTGTACTACGGAGATCGGTACAGCTTCAACAGATTCCGGCCGGCGTATCCGGGCGCCGGGATCGCGGCCATGTTCCCGGATATGTGCGCGTATTCACCCCGCACGCTGTCCGAACTCGCCGCGGCCATGCGGCTCTGCGTCGGCAGTCCCGGACCGTCGTTCATCGCCGTCGATTGCGACCCGGACGAAATTCCGCCCTTCACACCGTTCTTGACGGCACCGAGGAGATAGCCCCATGACCACCAGCTCCCTGCCCGCCCTCAGCGACATTCCGGAAACCGCCATCCCGGGCATGCTGCGCATCGAGAATTCCGACCGCGATGCGACCACCCCGATCATTCTCGACATGCTCCGGTCGGTGTATCCGCACGATCAGATCTTCGGCGACTTCTGCCCGGTGCAGGGCTATATCGCCGCACCGCCGCGCGAGCTCTACGACTATCTCGCCGACACCCGCTGCCTGGAGGAATGGACCTACAGCCTGCGCGGCTTCACCGAGACCGAGACGCCCGGACTGTGGGTCTCCTACGATCGGCTCGGCGACAGCACCAAGATCTACACGCGCACCGTCGCCAACCCGGATGCCATGACCGTGGACTACCACTGCGCCTGGGACCAGGGCGAACACCTGTGGATGGTGTATCTGATGCGGGTAGTCGACGCCCAGGTGGTGTTCGACAAGCCGGGTTCGGTGGTGCTGTGGACGAACTGCCACCACCCCTTCTACGACAAGAACCCCTACCAGGACACCGCACCCGACAAACGCAAGGTGTGGGTGGGCGACTTCTGGGAAATGTTCTCCGCCGGACACCAACTCGAACTCGACAACCTGAAGGCCATCGCCGAATACCGCGCCGCACACGGGCTGCCGATCAAGCCCGCGTGGATGGACTGAGGAGAACGCCATGGACTTCACCGACCCGAACCTCGGGATGCCGCCTGTCAGCCTGGTCGACGTGGCCGGCTATCTGCCCGGAAACCCGGTGGGTACCGAGTATTTCACGCAATTCTCACGCTCCGACCGCATGGCGAAGAACGTCATGTTCCGCGCGCCCAAGGCCCGCCACCACGTGGCCCGCGACGAAACCGCGGTGGACATGGTCGAACGCGCCGTCGCGCCGCTCGTCGACCGGCACGGCGCCGCGGAGATCCGCGATATCGACATCCTGCTGACCCACACCCAACTGCCGGACAATCCGGTACTCGGTCCCGGGCCGGAGGTGGCGCGCCGCCTGGACATGAAGCCGCGCTGGGTCTTCGACGTGCACAACGGCGGCTGCGCGGCCTTCATCCACATGATGTGGCTGGCCCGCCTGATCATGCAGTCCACCGATGCGCGCACCGCGCTCATCGCCTGCTCGCAGAACTCCGCGGGACCGGTGTTCACCCAGTCCGATATCCGCGGGCTGGCGCAGGCGCCCGTACCCGGCGACGGCTGCGGGGTCGGGCTGCTCGTGAAGAACGGCAGCGCACCGATTCTCGACATCGAATGCCGCACCTACCCGGAGTTCGCCGGGGACATGGAATTCAGCACCAACGGCGAGCGCAAGTACTGGGAGCCCGGCGAGGGCCAGGGCTGCGTGAGCTTCACCGAATCCAAGGTGGCCAAGGTGATGGCGCGCGGCAACCGGCTGGTGCCGGAGGTGGCGCAGGAGGTGTGCAAGCGCATCGGCGTGAAGTCCCGCGATATCGACACCTTCGTCACCAATCAGCCGAACCGGCTGTTCCTGCGCAACTGGAACGAGGCCCTGGAACTGCCGCCCGAACGACATCCGGACACCTTCGACCACTGCGGAAACCTGTTCGCGGCAGGCATTCCCGTCACCCTCGACACCGAGAACCGGGCGGGACGGCTGCGCAATGACTCGGTGGTGCTGATGGCCGCGTTCGCGCATGCCGGGGACTTCGCCGGCGCGGCGGCCGTGCGCTGGGGCGCGGCGCGATGACCACGCCGGTGCCGTGGCCGAGCGGGCTCAACGGCAAGGAAGTCGCCGCGGCGCAGGAGGATTCGACGCCCGGGCAACGCCGGGTGCCGGTCCGCTTCGACCTGAGCCTCAGCGAGAATCCGTTCCCGCCGCTGCCGTCGGTGCTCGGCGCGCTGGACGACTGCCTCGGCGAGGCGAACCGGTATCCGGAGTTCCTGCCGCATCGGCTGCCACGGCTGATCGCCGCCCATGTGGGCGTCAGCCCCGATCAGGTGGTGGTGGGATCCGGTGCGACCGGGGTGGCCATGCAGATCATGCAGACCCTGCCCGCACCCGGATCCAGGTTCGTCTACGCCACCCCGACCTTCGACGGCTATCCGATCATGGCGAACATGATCGGCCTGCGCGCGCTGGGGATACCGCTCGATTCCGGTGGCCGCCAGGATCTCTGGGGCATGGCGCGGGTGGTGAGCGAACGCACGGGGCTGATCGCCGTCTGCCGCCCGCACAATCCGACCGGCACCGTGGTCTCGGCCAGCGAGCTGAAGGCCTTCCTGTTCTCGATCCCGGCGCAGGTGCCGGTGATCCTGGACGAGGCGTATGTCGAATTCCTCGGTGCGGCAGACACTCTCGACACGGTCGAACTGGTGCGCCGGCATCCGAATGTGCTGATCCTGCGCACCTTCTCCAAGGCGTACGGGCTGGCGGGCCTGCGCATCGGTTACGCCTTCGGCTCGGCGGAGCTGGTGCGCCGGGTGCATCGGCTGCAACTGCCGTTCGGGGTACCGGGCACCGCGGTGGCGGCGGTGCGGGCCTCCTATGCGGCGGAAGCCGAACTGGGCGAACGGATTCTGCGCATCACGACCGCGCGGGAGCTGTTGCGCACGGAATTGCGGCGCGGCGGTATCCGGGTGCCGCGCAGCAGCGCCAACTTCCTGTACCTGCCGGGCCGCGATATCGTCCCCGCGCTCTCCCGCGCCGGCATTGTGGCCAAACGCTATCCGGACGGCAGCGCGCGTATCGCGGTCGGCGATCCCGCCGCGGATCGGGCTGTCGTGCATGCGCTGGCGGCACGGCCCGCCGGACCCGGCCGGCCACTGCGGCACGACGACAGCCGGGTCCTGTCGGTCACCGTCCGATCGGAGCCGTCGGTCGCTACTCGCTCATGACCACGGGTTGCTCCGCGGTCCGGGCCCAGCGCTGGGCGAGCGCCGCACAGGTGATCAGCTGCACCTGATGGAAGATCATGAGCGGCAGCACGATCAGTCCGATCGGCGCGCCCGCGAACAGCACGGTGGCCATCGGCAGTCCGGTGGCCAGGCTCTTCTTCGAGCCGCAGAACACCACCACGATCCGATCCCCGCGATCGAAGTGCCGGGCCCGCCCGATCACCGAGGTCACCCCCAGCACGATCGCGAGCATCACACAGCACACCACGACCAGCACCAGAATCCGCCACGGCGACATGGAATGCCAGATCCCCTCCACCATGCCCGCACTGAACGCGCTGTACACCACCAAGAGGATGGATCCGCGATCCACCAGCTTGGTGGGTTGCGCGTACTTCTGCAGGAACCCCTTCACCTTCGGCCGGATGAGCTGACCGAGGAAGAACGGCACCAGCAACTGCAACACGATGTCCACCACCGAGGACAGGTCCACCTTCGCCTGCCCGGTGGTGTTCATCAGCAGAATCACCAGTGCGGGAGTCAGGAAGACCCCCAGCAGATTCGACACCGTGGCACTCACGATCGCGCCCGCCACATTGCCGCGTGCGATGGAGGTGAAGGCGATCGAGGACTGCACCGTCGACGGCACCAGGCACAGGAACAACAGACCGGTGTACAGATCCTTGGTGAGCACATGCGGCACCAGCACCCGCGCCGCCAGCCCGAGGATCGGGAACAACACGAAGGTGCAGGCCAGCACGGTCAGATGCAACCGCCAATGCTTGAGCCCCGCCAGTGCCTCGTCCGGCGCCAGCCGGGCGCCGTAGAGCAGGAACAGCAGCCCGATGGCCACCTTGGTCGCCCAGTCCACCCCCGTGGCCGCCTCGCCCCGCGCCGGGAAGACGCTCGCGATGGCGATGACCGCGAAAATCGACAGGATGAACCCGTCGATGTAGAACCTGCTCAAAAATCGCACTCAGCCAGGCTAATCACCCCAGTTCCAGGGGATTAACACCGCACCCGGGACAGCGCGATACTGGGGATGCTCCACAAGGCTTGCGGCGAGCCGCAAGTCGGCACAACTCCCGAGGGGGGAGACATGGTCCTCTGGACCATTGCGGACGGAGCCTCGGAATCGGCTGTCGCGGCCGATACCTGGGGGATATCGGGTCCGGACTTCATCCGCGTCTATCTCGTGGCCGCGCTCGCGGCCACCGTCATCGGCCTCGTCTGGCGCGTCATCACGATCCGGTCGGCCCGCGGGCCGACCGATCCGGCGCTCACACCGGTGGAGGCCGCCCTGCTCGTCGACGACCGCAGACCCGTGCTGGCCGGACTGGCGGTACTGCGCGAGCGGCAGCTCATCGACTCCGGCGGTGAACCGCTCCGCACGCCGTCCGATGCGGAATACGGTGAGCTGGATCCGGTCTCGCGCACCCTGCTGACGCACCTCGGCAGTTCACCGAAGCGGCACGTGACGGAACTCGGACTGGCCGTATGGAATATCCGCGTGGACACCTGCGTGCCGAGCTCGGCCGTCGCGGCCTCATGATGAATTCGGCCCGGGAGCGGTCGCTACTGCTGGCCTCGATCCCGCTCGACGCCGTGCTCGTGCTGGGTGTGGTGCGGCTGGGCGCGGGCCTGCTCGGCCATCGGCCGGTCGGCAATCTCATCGGGTGCATGGTCGGAGTGGCGATCTGTATCTACCTGGTGATCCGCCCGGTCCGCCTCACCGGCTACGGGTGCGCCACCCTCCGCAACTACCGGCGGCGGAACTCGCACCTGCGACCGGCGCACGACCCCGCCTACGACGCGTACGGCGTAGGCAGCGCCGCCCTCGCCACCGCCTTGTTCGGCGGTCCGGCCCTCTGGGCCCTGGACCCCGGGCTCGCCGGCACCGCCCAGGTTCTCGCTACGAATTCGGGCGTCTGGGGCGCCAGCTGCAGCACCGGTGGCGGTACCGGCCACGCGCACTGCGGCAGCGTCGGCGGCCAAGGAGGGTGCGGGGGCGGCGGTGGCGGGTGCGGCGGTGGCGGTGGGTGCGGCGGATGACCTCACCCCTGCGCGGCGGCGCTGTCGGTATCGGCTGGCGGCGCGAAATCTGCGGCATCATCGCGGATCTGGCGGGCCTCGGCTTCTGCGAGGTGATCGCCGAATCCCTCGTCCCGCGACACGGCCCGCGCGGCCGATCGCGGAAGTCGCGCGAGCTTGCCGTGCCCGAGGAACTGACCGCTCTCATCGAACGCGGCATACCGGCGGTGCCGCACGGTGTTTCGCTGTCGCTGGGCGGCGCGGAGGCGGTGGACGAACACCGGGTCGCGCACCTTGCGAAGTGCGCGCGAGTGCTCGGGTCACCGCTGGTCAGCGAGCACATCGCCTTCGTGCGGGCGGGCGGGATGGAGGCCGGGCATCTCTTGCCGGTGCCGCGCACCCGCGAGGCGCTGGATGCGCTGGAGCGCAATATTCTTCGCACGCGGCGAGAATTGGAGGTACCGCTGGCGGTGGAGAACATCGCCGCGCTGTTCGAATGGCCGGACGCGGAGTACTCCGAGGCAGAGTTCCTGCAGGAGTTGGTCGAGCGCACCGGCGTGTACTTGCTGCTCGATATCGCGAACGTCTATGCCAACGCGCGCAACCGATCTCGTGACCCGCTCACCGAACTGCTGCGGTTGCCCACCGAACGGCTGGCCTACTGCCACGTCGCGGGCGGGCGCGTCTCCGATGGCCGCTACCACGACACGCACAGCGACCGGGTCCCCGTGGAGGTGCTGGCACTGGTCGGCGAGTTCGCGAGCGGGCGCGACGTTCCCCTCCTGCTGGAACGCGACGGAAACTACCCGCCCGCAACAGAACTCGCCGCCGAGCTGAGCGCCATCGCTGCCGCGGCCGGACGCCCGCCGATCACCCTCCGCACCGTGCGGCCGCCGAGCGCTACGGACCGGCTCGCGGAGCGGCAGGCGGCGCTGGTGCGGGCACTGACCGCCGGGGAAATTCCGGAACCCGGCTTCGATGCGGGTGATGTGTCGGCCGCGGCCCACGCCTTGCTGCACAAACGGGCCGACGAGGTAGCGGGACGGTTTCCGCTGCTCGCGCATGCGTGCGGGCCGGATTTCCGGGCACGTTATGTGGAGTGGGCACGGGACGGGCCGAAGTCCGGCACGGTCGCCGATGCCGCGGCCTTCGCCCGGGACGCCGGGTTGCCCGAGCCGGGGTCGCGGGCGACTCGGTGGCCGGTAGTGCGGCGGTTCGCTGGACGCCGGGCGCAGTAATGCGCGAATGCTAATGTGACGATTGGTTTGCTGGAACGTTCCATCCATCTCGGAAAGGAAGCTCCATGACGGCCCCACACGCCGCTCATACCGGTCACGACCATGAACACGGTGCCAGTTGCGGACATGTTGCCGTTCCGCACGGCGATCATGTGGACTACGTGCACGACGGGCATCTGCACCGGGCGCACGACGGTCATTTCGACGAGTGCGAGCCCAGCGGGCACGCCGCACACGACAGCCATACGCATCAGCACGGCGAGGGCTGCGGGCACGTCTCGGTGCCGCACGGTGACCACGTCGATTACATCCACGACGGGCATCGGCATGCCGCGCATGACGGGCACTACGACGAGCACTGATCGTATTCGGGAGAATTCAGGCATGCCCTCCGCCGAATACGCTGCCGCGCACGGCTTCCGGCCCAACCCGGCGCCGGCGATCGGGACTGTCAGCCGGATGCTGGCCCGGGTGTCGATCGCGGGCTGGGAGTTCGTGCTGCGGCAGACCGTGCTCGAGCCGGGCGGGCACAGCGGCTGGCACTATCACGACGGCACGCTGTTCGTGCTGGTCACGGGCGGGATCCTGGATCATCCGGGGCTGGATTGCGCGGCGGTGATCAAACGGCCGTGGCGGATCTTCCGGGAGCCGCGCGGGCGGGCGCATGCGCATCTGGCCCGGAATTCCGGATCCGCGCCGGTCATGCTGACCGTCTTCTACATCAACCCGGCCGGCAGTCCGCTCTCGCGCAGTGTGCCGCCGCCACCGTGTGCGAGTGAAACAGCGCACTGAGGCATGCTGACCACATGATCGAGGTCGTCACCGTCAGCAGCGAAGAGGAATTGGCCGAGGCGTATGCCGTCCGCATGCGGGTGTTCGTCGACGAGCAGGGCGTGCCCGAGGACATCGAGATCGATGAACTCGACGAGACCGCCGATCACTTCCTGGCCCGCCTCGACGGGAAAACGGTCGGCGCGGGACGGCTGATCGTGCAGGACGGGGTGGGTGTGCTGGGCCGCCTGGCCGTGCTGTCGGAGACCCGCGGCACCGGGCTCGGCGTGGCGCTGGTCCGGGCCATCGAGGAACGGGTCCGGGACCGTGGGCTCAGCGGTATCGAACTGCACGCACAGACCCAGGCCACCGGTTTCTACGAGAAGCTGGGCTACCGGGCGTACGGGGATATCGAGATGGACGCGGGCATCCCGCACATCTGGATGCGCCGCGACCTCGGGAACTGAGGGTCAGTTGGCCGGCTGGCAGGCATCGCGCAGCGAGCAGGAGCCGCAGGCGCTGCCGCAGCCGCCGACCTTCTCCTCCGGGAATCGAACGGCCAGTGCCTTTTCCGCGGCGGCCGCGCCCGCACCCAGGGTGAAGACGGAGACCACCAGGGCCACGGCCGTGATGATCAGGGCCGGGACGGCACCGGCGACCAGCGTGACGGCTCCGGCGGCGGCGAGCAGCAGCCCCGCCACGATGGAGGTCGGCGCGGCCACCTTGTTGGCGTACTTGAACGACTCCTCGGTGCGGACAGCGGCCTCGCTGTGCACGCCGAAGTATCGGTTCCCGGGCAGCGTGCCCGTGAGTCCGAGCACGCCGGTGACCACGGCCACAGCCGCGAGGACGAAGAGGATCAGCGCCAGCACGAACACTCCGCCAGGCTACACGGCAGGTCATACGCCTCAGCCCGCTGGTTCGCGGCCGTCTCGATTCTGGACTGAGTGGAGCGGAGGAGCGAAGCGGGGGAGCGGAGGGAGGGAGCGGAGGGAGGGAGCGGAGGGAGGGAGCGGAGGGAGGGAAGAATCGAGACTTCGGGGCCGCGAACCCGCCCGGAGCGAAGCGCAGGGCAAATTGGGCACAGCGGCAGGGGCGCTTTACCCTGGTGAGCGACCTTATCGGGGATCAGCTCGGACAACAGAAGGCAGGACCGTGCAGGACACTCGTGCAACCGATACACCCACCGCGACGGCGGGTGGGGGCAGCGAAGTGCCCGCACACCGCTACAACGCCGAGCTGGCGTGCCGCGTAGAGCAGAAGTGGCAGGGCGCCTGGCAGGAGCGCGGCACCTTCTACGCACCCAATCCGGTCGGCCCGCTGCACGGCGACGTGCCCGCCGACAAGCTGTTCATCCAGGACATGTTCCCGTACCCGTCGGGTGCGGGCCTGCACGTCGGCCACCCGCTGGGCTACATCGCCACCGACGTGTTCGCCCGCTTCCACCGCATGCGCGGCCGGAATGTGCTGCACGCCCTGGGCTATGACGCCTTCGGCCTGCCCGCCGAGCAGTACGCCGTGCAGACCGGCGCGCATCCGCGGGTGACCACCGAGTCGAATATCGCGACCATGCAGCGGCAGCTGGACCGGCTGGGCCTGGGCCACGATCGCCGTCGCTCGTTCGCGACCACCGATCCCGAGTACTACAAGTGGACGCAGTGGATCTTCCTGCGCATCTACAACGCCTGGTACGACGAGGGCCTGGGCAAGGCCCGCCCGATCGCGGAGCTGATCGCCGAATTCGAGGCCGGCAAGCGCAATCCGGTGGAGGGCCGCTCCTGGGCGGAACGCACCCAGGCCGAGCGCAATGCGCTGATCGACTCGTATCGCCTGGTCTACCAGACGGATTCGATGGTCAACTGGTGCCCCGGACTGGGCACCGTGCTGTCCAACGAGGAGGTCACCGCCGACGGCCGCAGTGAGCGCGGCAACTTCCCGGTGTTCCGGAAGCGGCTGTGGCAGTGGATGATGCGCATCACCGCCTACTCCGACCGCCTGGTCGACGATCTGGACGAGCTGAGCTGGCCGGAGAACGTGAAGGCCATGCAGCGCAACTGGATCGGCCGCTCGCGGGGCGCGCAGGTCAAGTTCGAGGCGGGCGCCGACATCATCGAGGTCTTCACCACCCGGCCCGACACCCTGTTCGGTGCGACCTATGTGGTGCTGGCCCCCGAGCACGAGCTGGTCGACCGCCTGACCGGCGCGTCCTGGCCGTCCGGCACCGGGGCCCGCTGGACCTTCGGCGGCGTCGACACCCCGGCGGAAGCCGTTGCGGAGTACCGCAAGTCGATCGCGGCCAAGTCGGATCTGGAGCGCCAGGAGAACAAGGAGAAGACCGGCGTCTTCCTGGGCACCTACGCCACCAATCCGGTGAACGGCGCCCGCGTGCCGATCTTCATCGCCGACTACGTGCTGAGCGGTTACGGCACCGGCGCCATCATGGCCGTCCCCGGCCACGATCCGCGCGACTGGGATTTCGCCACCGCCTTCGGCCTGCCCATCGTGGAAGTCGTTGCGGGCGGGGATGTCACGGAGGCCGCGTACACCGGTGAGGGCCCCCTGGTGAACTCCGGTTACGTGGACGGCCTGGACATCGAGTCCGCCAAGGCCAAGGTGATCGCCGAGCTGGAGGCCAACGGTCACGGCCACGGCACCGTGCAGTACAAGCTGCGCGACTGGCTGTTCGCGCGCCAGCGCTACTGGGGTGAGCCGTTCCCGATCGTGTACGACGAGGACGGTGCGCCGCACGCGCTGCCGGATGCCATGCTGCCGGTGACGCTGCCGGAGATGGAGGACTTCGCCCCGGTCACCTTCGATGCCGACGATGCCGATTCCGAGCCGTCCCCGCCGCTGGCCAAGGCCACCGACTGGGTGCACGTGGAACTGGATCTGGGCGACGGCCCGAAGCGGTACCGCCGCGACACCAATGTCATGCCCAACTGGGCGGGCAGCTCCTGGTACCAGCTGCGCTACGCGGATCCGACCAATACCGAGCAGTTCTGCGCCCCCGAGAACGAGAAGTACTGGCTGGGCCCGCGCACCGCGGAGCACGGTCCGAAGGATCCGGGCGGCGTGGACCTGTACGTCGGCGGTGTCGAGCACGCGGTGCTGCACCTGCTGTACGCCCGCTTCTGGCAGAAGGTCCTGTTCGATCTGGGTGACGTGTCGGGTTCCGAGCCCTACCGCCGCCTGTTCAACCAGGGCTACATCCAGGACTACGCCTACAAGGATGTGCGTGGCGCGTACGTGCCGGCCGCGGAGATCGTGGAGCGGGACGGAAAGTTCTTCTGGACCAATGCCTCCGGTGTGGAGGAGGAGGTCTTCCAGGAGTACGGCAAGATCGGCAAGTCGCTGAAGAACGCCATCTCCCCCGACGAGATGTGCGATATGTACGGCGCGGACACCTTCCGCTTCTACGAGATGTCGATGGGCCCGCTGGACACCTCACGGCCGTGGGCGACCAAGGATGTCGTGGGCGCGCACCGCTTCCTGCAGCGGGTGTGGCGACTGGTGGTGGACGAGGAGACCGGCGCCGTCAAGGCCACCGACGCCGAGCCGACGCCCGAGTCACTGCGCCTGCTGCACAAGACGATCGCCGGGGTCGACGACGACTTCGCCAACCTGCGTGACAATACGGCGGGCGCGAAGCTGATCGAGCTGACCAACTACCTGACCAAGAACTACCCGGACGGCGCGCCGCGCTCGGTGGTGGAGCCGCTGGTCCTGATGCTGGCGCCGATGTCCCCGCATATCGCGGAGGAGCTGTGGGAACGCCTGGGCCACACGGTGTCCCTGGCGCACGGCCCGTTCCCGGTGGCGGATCCGGCGCTACTGGTGGCGGATTCGGTGGAATATCCGATTCAGGTCAACGGCAAGGTCCGCAGTCGCGTCAGCGTGCCCGCCGATGCCGATCAGGCGGCGGTGCAGGCCGCGGCGCTGGCTGACGAGAAGATCGCGGAACTGCTGGGCGGCAAGGATCCTCGCAAGATCATCGTGGTGCCCGGCCGATTGGTGAACATCGTCGCCTGAGCCGGGCCGCCCGGCGCAATAGTTTTCGGGCCCGGTACGCCGCGCGCGTATCGGGCCCGACTACTGCGATCTCTGCCGCATGCTCGTCCGGGCGGACTAGGGCGCCAGCGAGGCCATGGCGTTGATGTCGCCCGACGGAGTGGTCGCGCCGGCGCACTGGAACTGCAGGTCCTCGGTGGAGTGCGCGTCGATGCGGCCGCTGACGGTGCCGAAGTTGTAGCTGGCGTCGTCCTTGCAGGTGACCGTGCCGCTCACCAGGTACGCGCTGTCCGAGTTGTTCGTGCAGGTGACGCCCGAACAGCTCAGGCCCGGCGCGCCGGGGACATTGCCGCCGTTGCCGAGGATGCTGGGGATGGCGGAAGCCTGTCCGGCGGTCAGCCCGATAGTGGCGGTGAACAGTGCGGACGCCACACCGACTCCGAGTGCCAAACGATGACCCATGTATCTATCTCCTGTCGTGGATCCGACCCAATCCAAGAGGATAGTGATCGCCCGGCCTGGATGCATAGGCGACATCTCTTATTTCGCAACGAAACTCGGAAAACGCTGCTTTTGACCGATTTGCGCCAGGTGTCGCTATCGCGGCGGGATCAGTACGTCGTTGAGCGTGACCAGCTGGAGGTTCCGCTGCCGGAGCAGGTCCGTGAACTGATCGTAGAGATGGGTGACGGTGGGGCGGTTGGCATGTCCGATGACGATGGCCTGCGCGCGGAACCACTGCTGGGCGGCGTCCATGAGCATGCCGTCGTCGATGGTCTTGTTCGTATCGTTCAGCGTTCCGTACCACATGGTCGGTACGGTGTAGCCGCAGTCGGCGGCAACGGAATCCACCGCGCCGTTGTGATAGCCGAAGGGCGGGCGGTAGTACGGCGTGCCGTCGGTGCCGTAGGTGTTCCACAGGAACTGCTTGCACCGGTTCAGCTGATCGGCGACCGCGCCCGCGGACAGCTTGGTGAGATCCGGATGGTCCCAGGTGTGATTGCCCAGCTGGATCTGCCCGGAATCCACCAGGGGCCGCAGCGTATCCAGGTGATCCCGCCAGCCCGGATAGTAGGCGGTCACGAAGAAGGTGAACCGCGCCCCGGTATTGCGCGCGAAATCGATGAAGGCGCCCACGGTTTCGGAGCTCGCTCCGTCATCGATGGTGAGCGCCATATGGTTTCCGGCGCCCGGTAGTGCGGTGAGGGTGCCCGGCCCGATCGGTGTCTTCGGCCCGAAATCCGGTGGCAGCACCTGGGGCGCTCCGCCCGATCCGGCGCCGATCGGCGAATCCGCCCGCGCGGCGGCCGGTCCCAGCAGAGTCGCCGCGGTGCCCGCCGTGAGCAGCGTCAGCAGCCGTCTTCTATCCATTTGTAAACCTTCTTCAATTCACACTATTTCGGCGGCGCCAGTACATCGTTCAACGTCACCATGCTGAGATTGCGTTCCCGGATGATGGCGACCAGCTGGTCGTAACAGTGGGTCACCGCGGGATGATTCGCGTGCCCGATGACGATGGCCTGCGCGTTGAAATACTTACGCGCGCACTCGATCAGGTAGTCCTCGGTGATCACGCCCGAATCCGACAGGGAGCCGTACCACATGGTCGGGACGGTGTAACCGAGATCGGCCGCCACACTGTCGACCGTAGCATTGTGCCGGCCGTAGGGCGGGCGGTAATAGGGGGTGCCGTCCACCCCGAAGGTGTTGTGCAGGAATGTCTTTGCCCGATCCAGCTGGGAGCGGACCGCGCTCGCGGACAGCTTGGTGAGATCCGGATGATCCCAGGTGTGATTGCCCAGCTGGATCTGCCCGGCATCGACCAGCGGGCGTAGCTCGTCCTTGTGGACGGTCCAGGAGTCGTAATTGGCGGTCACGAAGAACGTGAACCGCGCGCCGGTGTCGCGCGCGAATTTGATGTACGCGCCCACCACGTCGGCGCTCGCGCCGTCATCGACGGTCAGGGCCAGATTCGTGCCCTGGCCGGGTAGTGCGGTGATGGTGCCCGCCGGAATGGTGGTCCTGGGCCCGGCGGGCGGTGGTAGGAGTGGTCGCGCGGTGGCCGTCGTCGCGGGGACCGCGCGTTTCACGGTGCCCGGATCGAGGACCTCGGTCCTGGCCCGGGAACAGCCGGTCAGCGCCGCCGCGGTACCCGCGGCCAGCACGGCCAGTAATCGCCGTCGATCCATCTCCAACGCCCACTCCGAAATTGCCGAGGCCACGCCTCATCGGCACAGCCATTGTTTATGTCGACTCACAGTGAACCGAGCACCAATTCTGAGCGTACCGATCGAAATTCAGTTGGAACGTTAGGTTTTTTCTTACCTGGGAATGGGTCGCAGCACGATTTCCGTGGGGTGCGCGTCGCGCGGGGTCTCCACCGCATTGCGTACCGCGCGCGCCACCGTGGTGGCCGCCAGGAACTCGCCCGGCTGATATTCGCGGCCTTCGCCCGCGATGATCTCGCGTTGCATATCGGTGTCGATGCGGCCGGGGTGCACGGAGGTGACCCGCAGCGCCGGCTCCTCCAGGCGCAGTGCGTCCGCGAAGGCCCGCAGGCCGAACTTGCTGGCCGCGTACACGCCCCAGCCGGCGTTGGCGCGCAGTCCCGCACCCGAATTGATCAGCACCACATGGCCGTTGGCGGCCCGCAACGCCGGGAGCAACACGCGGGTGAGCTCCGACACGGCGATCAGGTTGGCTTCCAACGTATTCCGCCACTGGGCAACAGACGAATCGGCTATCGTTCCCAAGTCGGCGATACCGGCATTGTGCACCAGCACATCCAGCCGTTCGATCGGCTGCACCGCGCGGGCGACCGCCGGGTAATCGGTCAGCTCGACCGGGAAGCCGGCCGAGTCCGGCAGTTCGCTCAGGATCGGGCCCAGGGCCTCCGGTGTGCGCGCTCCGAGGAGCAACCGGTGCGTGGGTGCGAGTTCTCGTGCGATGGCGGCGCCGAGCCCTCGGCTGGCCCCGGTGATCAGCACGGTGGGGCGGTCGGTGCCGGGCTTCGCGGAATTCGCCATGCGATCACCGTAACCGGGCGTGCCCGGCCGCCGATGCTCCGCATGCAGGTGGTTACCGAGCAGCTGATCATGAAGAGGCGAACAGAGTGCAATCCGGCGAACGGGAGCCGACTCCCAGCCACCCCGTGCGTGCAGCCCAGCGCGCATACCTGCGGGTTCCAGCGCAGAATAGGGCGATGACACACCCGGGGTTCACGCCCACCCAGCTCGCGGCCCGCGCGGCCTACCTGCTGCGCGGCAACGACCTGGGCACCATGACCAGCGCCGCGCCCAAGCTGTATCCGCACATGTGGAGCTGGGACGCCGCCTTCGTGGCGGTCGGCCTGGCCCCGCTCAGCGTGGAGCGCGCCGTGCTGGAACTGGACACCTTGCTGTCGGCGCAGTGGCGCAACGGCATGATCCCGCACATCGTCTTCGCCAATGGCGTGGACGGGTACTTCCCGGGGCCGTCACGCTGGGAGTGCCGCCGGCTGGCGGCCGACGCGCCGGACGGGCCCGACACCTCCGGCATCACGCAGCCGCCGGTGCATGCCATTGCGGTGCAACGCATTCTGGATCACTCCCGCCGGCACGGGCGCAGTACCCGCGCGGTGGCGGAGGAGTTCCTGCAGCGGCGCTGGCCGGACCTCATGCGCTGGCATCGCTGGCTGGCGTATGCGCGAGATCCCAAGCAGCACGGGCGGATCACGCTCTATCACGGCTGGGAATCCGGCATGGACAACTCGCCGCGCTGGGATCGCGCCTACGAGAACGTGATTCCCGGTCCGGACCTGCCCGCCTATGTGCGCGAGGATCTGCACGTGGTCGGCGATCCCACGCAGCGGCCCTCCGATCGCGAATACGACCGCTACATGTGGCTGGTCGAGCAGATGCGCCGGGCCGGCTACGACGACTACCAGCTCGCCTCCACCATGAGCTTCGCCGTCGAGGACGTCTTCGTCACCGCGATCTTCGCGCTGGCCTGCGATGTGCTGGCCAATATCGGCGAGGACTACCGGCAGCCGCACGCGGACGTGCGCGAACTGTACGAATGGGCCGACTACTTCCGGTCCGGGGTGGTGGCCACCGCCGATCCCCGCACCGGCGCGGCCCGCGACTTCGATGTGCGCGCGGACAAGTGGATCGATACCGAGACGCTCGCGATCTTCGCGCCGCTGCTGTCGGGCGGGCTGTCGCGGGATGCCGAGCGCCGGCTGCTGCGGCTGTTCGAAGGGCCGCGCTGGTGCGGTCATCCGGATCTGCGCTACGCGCTGCCGCCGTCCACCTCGCCGGTGTCCAGGGACTTCCGGTCCCGCGAGTACTGGCGCGGACCGGTGTGGCCGGTGATGAGCTGGCTGTTCTCCTGGGTGTTCGCGCGGCGTGGCTGGGCCGAGCGGTCCTTCATGCTGCGCGCGGAGGGGTTGCGGCAGGCCAGTGACGGGACCTTCGCCGAGTACTACGAGCCGTACACGGGCGAGCCGCTGGGCAGTATGCAGCAATCCTGGACGGCCGCTTCGGTTCTGGACTGGCTCGGTTGAGCCGGCGGGGCCGCGCTGTTCCGGGGGCCGGACCGCGCTGAGATCGGATTCACAGCTGAGATACAGCTAACACTTGGCCAACACGCCGGGGGATCGCTGGTCAAAGCTGATGAGCCCACATACCGTGCGGTTGCATGGTCAGCCGAAACCGTCTGGTTCTGGTCAGTTTTGCGGCCGCCAGCGTCCTCACAGCTATGTCCGCCGCACCCGCGGCGGCCGATATCAACGGTCCGGACGTCTCGTCCTGGCAGCACATCGACGGCCGCGGCATCAACTGGTTCGCGGTCCGCGGCTCGGGCAACAACTTCGCCATGCTCAAGGCCACCGAGGGCCTCAACTACATCAACCCGTACTTCGTCCAGGACAGCCTGCTCATGCGCGCGGCGGGCGTGGCGCGCGGGACCTATCACTTCGCCCGCCCGGCCGAATCCCCCGAACTCCAAGGGGCGCTGTACGCGGCGATCGTGCTGGGCCAGAACGGAATGCTGGACCTGCCACCGGTCCTCGACATGGAGGACTCCGGCGGACTGCCGCCCGGCGCGCTCATCGACTGGACGCACCGGTACCTGAATACTGTGCAGGCGTTGACCGGTCGCCTGCCGATCATCTACACGTATCCGAACTTCTGGAAATCGGCCATGGCCGATTCCAACGAGTTCACCAGGTACCCGCTGTGGATCGCCGATTATCGGGGCAATGACAATCCCGAAGTGCCCGGCGGCTGGCCGAACTGGACGTTCTGGCAGTACACCGATTCCGGCAATGTTCCAGGCATCGCCGGAGGCACCGATATGAACGCATACAGCGGCGCCCAAGGGGATTTCGGCAAATTCGCCAATATGCCCTTTTCCGGCAGCTCCGGAAGTTAAGGGGGTGTGGGGGCTAAGCCCCCAACACCCCCCTTAAGTTAGAGCACCTGCGACAAGAATTGCCGGAGCCGTGGAGTTTCGGCATTGTCGAATAGCGCGTCGGGCGAGCCCGTTTCGACGACCAGGCCGTGATCCATGAACACGACCTGATCGGAAACCGAACGGGCGAAACCCATCTCGTGCGTCACCACGATCATGGTCATACCGCCCTGCGCCAGCTCGGACATGAGCGCGAGCACGCCCTTCACCAGTTCCGGGTCCAGCGCCGAGGTCGCCTCGTCGAAGAACATGATGTCCGGCTTCATGGCCAGCGCCCGCGCGATCGCCACCCGCTGCTGCTGGCCGCCGGACAGATTCGCCGGGCGCACATCGGCTTTCCCGGCCAGCCCGACCGCCTCCAGCTGCTGCAGGGCCAGCGTGCGCGCCTGCTCCTTCGACAGCCCGTGCAGCTTGCGCGGCCCGAGCTCGATGTTCTCCGCGACCGTCTTGTGCGGGAACAGATTGAAATGCTGGAACACCATGCCGATGCGCTGCCGCAGCGCGTCCGGGTTCTCCTTCAGCACGGATTTGCCGCCCAGCAGGATGTCGCCCTGATCCGGCTCGTACAGCCGGTTCAGCACGCGCAGCAGGGTCGACTTGCCGGAGCCCGACGGGCCGATCACCGTGGTCGCCTTGCCCGCGTCCACGTGAATGTCCACGCCGCGCAGAATCTCGTTGCGGCCCAGCGTGAGATGCAGGCCGGTGCCGGTCAGGGAGGCGCTCATGCCCCACGTCCTTCCGTGATCACGGCCTGCTCCACCGGTTCCGCCGGGGCCGCGGCCTCCGGGCGGCCGGTGCGCATCCGATTGTCGATGTAGTTCACCAGATGCGTGAGCGGCACCGTCAGCAGCAGATACACCAGGCCCGCCGCCACCAGCGGCGACAGATTCCCGGTCTGTGCGTTCAGATCCCGGCCCACCGCGAACAGCTCCCGCTGCGTCGCCAGCAGACCCAGGAAGTAGATCAGCGACGAATCCTTGATGAGCGCGATGAACTGGTTCATGAGCGCGGGCAGCACCCGCCGCACACCCTGCGGGATCACCACCAGCGTCATGGCCTGCCGGTAGCCGAACCCGATGGCGCGCGCGGCCTCCAGCTGCCCGGCCTCCACCGACTGGATACCGGAACGGAAGATCTCACCGATATACGCCGATGCCAGCAGCGCCAGCGCCACCGCGCCCAGCCAGTACGGATTGTTGCCGGTGATGTTCTTGACCACCGGGCCCACGCCGAGGCCGATCAGCAGGATGATGACCACCGCGGGCAGGCCACGGAAGATATCCGTGTAAACCCTTGCCGGCCAGCGCAACCAGCGTGTGCGGGAGATCCCCGCCACGGCCAGCAGCATGCCGAGCACGGTGCCCAGCGCACCCGAAACCAGCGCCAGGATCAAGGTATTCGGCAGACCCGTCTTGAACAGATCCGGGAAGGCCTTGCGGTACAGCGACCAATCGAAGAACGTGTCCTTCAACTGCGACAGCGTGGACTTCGGCCGCAATCCGCTGGTGTCCGGCTTCTTCCCGGCATTCTCGGCGGCGATGGCGGCGAAATCCGGGAACTGCGGTGCGGGAGCGGCTTTCGAGCCCGGCTTCCAGCCCGGCGGCAGCTGCCGCGGCTCCCACTGCTCGTACAGCTTCGCGTAGGTGCCGTCCGCGATCACCGCGTCCAGGCCCGCGTTCAAGGCGTCGGTGAGCGCCTGATTGTCCTTGCGCACCGCGTAGGCGACGAAGTTGTTGACGCTGTAGGTGTTCTGCACGATCGAGGTCGCGTCACCCGGTTTGAGCGCGCCCTCGGCCTGCGCGGACGGCGCGATCCAGGCATCGATCTGCCCGGTCTTCAAGTTGGCGTAGGCGGTGTTGTAGTCGGGGAACTTCACCGGATCCAGGTGCAGTTCGTTGACCACGTACTCGTCCTGCACGGTGCCCTGCACCACGCCGATGCGATTGCCCTTGTGCAGATCCGCGAAACCCTTGATGGGACTGCCGTTCTGCACCACCAGTGAGAAATAGCCGAAGTCGTAGCCATTGGTGAAACCGACCAGCTTCCGGCGCTCATCGGTGGTGGTGATGCTCGACGAGCCGATATCGAAGCGGCCGTTGGCCACCTGCGCCAGCAAACCCGAGAACTCGGTGCCGGTGAACTCCACCTGCAGGCCGAGCTTGGCGCCGATGGCGCGCAGCAGCTCGTTGTCCATGCCGGTGAAGACGCCCTTGGAGTTCAGGCAGATGCTGGGCGGCGCGTCCGAGAGGGTACCGACACTGAGCTTGCCCGGGGTCAGCAGTCCCAGCTTGCTCTTGTCGATCGAGTCCAGCGGTTCCGTGGTCGCGGTGGTGAACCGGTCCGCCGACGGGCCCGCGTCACCGCTCGCCAGATTGGTGGGCGCCGCGGCGGACGCCGACAGACCGGGCGGCGAACACAGGTCACCGTTGTCGGGTGCGGCGGAACCGAACCCCGCCCCGATGGTGGCGGTGCCCATGAGCGTGACGAGCAACACCCCCGCGATCGACAGCAGGCGAGGTCGCCGCCCCTGTCGACGGGGAGTGGTCGTGCGCAAGCAAACCATGACAAAGCACCCTAATGGGTGCCGGTCGGTAGCGAGCGCGGCCCGCTACCGACTCCGGGTCTCGATCAGGCGATACCCGCCACCGACTCCGGATTGAACGAGTCCCGCCAGCGCACCGCCTCCGCGACCCTGGTCAGGTCGTAGTTCGGGCCGCCCTCGCCGACCGTGAACAGGGTGGCGCCCGCCGCCACGAACTCCGGCGCGCGCTCGGCGCCCGGCCAGTCCACCGACTTCTCGATGCGCGACGCGTCGGTGCCGACCTCCGCGCAGTGCTCGGCCAGGATCCCCGACTTGCGGGTCAGGTCGTCGAGTTTGGCGAAGCTGTGCCAGATGTGCGCGTACTGGGCCACCAGGCGCAGCGTCTTCTGCTCGCCGCCACCGCCGATGAGAATCGGAATCTCGCGCACGGGTTGCGGATTCAGCTTGGCCAGGCGGTCGGTGAGGCGGGCCATCGACTCCTTCAACAGCGCGAGACGGCTTCCCGCGGTGCCGAATTCGTAGCCGTACTGGTCGTAGTCCTTCTGGAACCAGCCCGCGCCGATGCCCAGGATCAGGCGGCCGTCACTGATGTGGTCGACGGTTCGGGCCATGTCCGCCAAGAGCTCCGGATTCCGGTAGCCACCGCCGGTGACCAGCGCGCCGAGCTCGACCCGCTCGGTCTGCTCGGCGATCGCGCCGAGCATGGTCCAGCACTCGAAGTGCGCGCCCTCCGGGTCGCCGTACAGCGGATAGAAGTGGTCCCAATTGAAGACGATGTCCACCCCGATGTCCTCGGCCCGCCGCACCGCATCCCTGATCAAGCCATAGTTCGGGGCATGTTGCGGCTGCAGCTGAACTCCGATACGAACCGGTCGGCTCATGAACGCTCCCTCGTCGCGTGATGCGTATCCGAATTCGAGGCTACCGCCGCAGACCTGGCCCGCCCCACATATATTGTCCGCAACCGACCCGAGGGGGTTCGGGGGCGAAGCCCCTGAGAGCCCCGAGAGTTGGTCAACCCCCTCTACTTCGGATCGTCCGGCACGTTCCTGCCGGTGAAGGGATGTATTCATCGTGGCTACGGTGACTTTCGAGAAGGCTTCACGCCTCTACCCCGGCTCGGCCAAACCCGCGGTCGACGCACTCGAACTGGAGATCGCCGACGGCGAATTCCTCGTTCTGGTCGGTCCCTCCGGCTGCGGCAAATCCACGTCCTTGCGCATGCTCGCCGGCCTCGAGGAGGTGAGCGCGGGCCGCATCCTCATCGGCGAAAAGGACGTCACCAATGCCGAACCCAAGGAACGGGACATCGCCATGGTGTTCCAGAACTACGCGCTCTACCCGCACATGAGCGTCGCCGAGAACATGGGCTTCGCCCTCAAGATGGCGAAGGTCTCCAAGGACGAACGCCAGCAGCGCGTCCTCGAGGCCGCCAAGCTCCTCGACCTCGAGCCTTACCTGGACCGCAAGCCCAAGGCCCTGTCCGGCGGTCAGCGTCAGCGTGTCGCCATGGGCCGCGCCATCGTGCGCCAGCCGCAGGTGTTCCTCATGGACGAGCCGCTGTCCAACCTGGACGCCAAACTGCGCGTGCAGACCCGCACCCAGATCGCCCAGCTGCAGCGCCGCCTCGGCACCACCACCGTCTACGTCACCCACGACCAGGTCGAGGCCATGACCATGGGCGACCGCGTGGCCGTGCTCAAGGACGGGCTGCTGCAGCAGTGCGCGGCGCCCCGCGACCTGTACCGCGATCCGGCCAACCTGTTCGTCGCCGGGTTCATGGGCTCGCCCGCCATGAACCTGTTCACGCTCCCGGTGCAGACCGGCGGCAGCGTCACGCTCGGCGGCTGTCCGCTGCCGCTGCCGCGTTCGGTGGCCGCGGCCACCGGGGACCAGGTCGTGGTCGGCATCCGGCCCGAGCACCTCGAGGTGGTCGGCAACGGGGCGGGCATCGCCATGGAGGTGGATGTGGTGGAGGAGCTCGGCTCCGACGCGTACATCTACGGCCGCACGCTCGGCGACGGGGAAACCATTGTGGCGCGCGCGGATTGGCGCAATCCGCCGTCGAAGGGGGACACGCTCACCCTGACCGCCGACGCGGAGCACACCTACTTCTTCGCACCCGAAGACGGGCGTCGCCTGAACTGAGCCCGGCCCTCGACTGGCGTCGCCCTATTGCTTGGGGCGGCGCCAGTTCTTGTTCAACCGGACACGCAGTTCGTCCACTGTCAGTTCGTTTCCGGCGGCCCCGAGGACCTCCACCCGGATGGGTTCACCGGTCGCGTCCTCGAGCCGGTCCATCGGCGGCGTGCCGTTCTGCAGGTACTTGTCGCCCCACTGCCACAGCGACATCACGACGGGCAGCAGATCCAGACCCATCGGCGTGAGGATGTATTCGCTGCGGGTGCGCTTGCCCTCTTCCTGGTACGGGCGCTTCTCCAGCACGCCGGCCTCGGTGAGCTTCTTCAGCGCGCTCGACGCGGCGGCGTCGGTGATGCCCACGCGGGTGGCGAATCCGTCGAAGCGGGTGACGCCGTAGTAGGCCTCGCGCAGGATGAGGATCGCCGACCGGGTGCCGACGATGTCCAGCGCCTTGGCCACCGAGCATTCCTCGGGTTTCCATGCGCTCAGGTCACTGAGCTTTCCTTCGAGCACGATCGACATGGCGTACATCATACCTCCTCTGACTTGCGTGAACTATGGCCAGCTCATACTCTGACTATATAGCAAAGAAGCTAGCCGCTCCCCCGGTTCAAGTGGGGTCTCCGGGGGCTGCCCCCGGAAACCCCCCTCGGCCCGGCGCGGCCCGCGCTGAAGGGATCAGCCATGAGAGACGCAGTCATCGTCGAGGCCGTACGCACGCCGATCGGCAAGGGGAAGGCGAACGGCGCGCTGCACGGGGTGCATCCGTCCGATCTGTTCGCGCACAGCCTGCGGGAGATCGTGCGGCGCACGGAGATCGATCCGGTGTTGATCGACGACGTCATCGGCGGCATTGTCACCGCTGTCGGGGAGCAGGGCTCCAATCTGACACGCCGCGCGGCGCTCGCCGCCGGGTATCCCGAATCCGTACCCGCCACCACCGTCGACCGGCAGTGCGGCAGCAGCCAGCAGGCCATCCACTTCGCCGCCCAGGGCGTCATCGCCGGGGCGTACGACATCGTGGTGGCCGGCGGTGTGGAATCCATGAGCCGGGTTCCCATGGGAGCCAACCTGATCGGCGCGGAGGACATCGCGGGCGTCGGATTCGCCGAGCGCTACCCCGAGGGTCTCGTACCGCAGGGCATCAGCGCCGAACTCATCGCTGCCAAGTGGGGACTGAGCCGCACTCAGCTCGACGAGTTCTCGCTCGCCAGCCACGAAAAGGCCGCCGCCGCAACCAAGAACGGGTCCTTCGAAGCCCAGCTGGCTCCGCTCGCGGGACTGGATGCCGACGAAGGCATCCGGCTCGGCAGCACCCTGGAGACGCTCGGCAAGCTGCGCCCCGCCTTCTACAGCGACGAGATGACCGCCCGCTTCCCGCAGATCGGCTGGAACATCACCGCCGCCAACTCCAGCCAGGTCAATGACGGCAGCTCCGCGGTCCTCATCATGACCAGCGAACGCGCCGCCCAGCTGGGCCTGCGCCCGCTCGCCCGCCTGCACAGCTTCGCCGTCGCCGGCGACGATCCGCTGCTGATGCTGACCGCCGTCATCCCGGCGACGCGGAAGGTATTGCAGAAGGCCGGTTTACAGCTGTCCGATATCGACCTGTTCGAAGTGAACGAAGCGTTCGCCTCGGTGGTGCTGGCCTGGGCCGCCGACACCGGCGCCGACCTGAGCAAGGTCAATGTCAACGGCGGGGCCATCGCCCTCGGCCACCCGCTCGGCGCCAGCGGATCGCGCCTGACCACCACGCTCGTCCACGCCATGCGGGAACGCGGCGCCCGCTACGGCCTGCAGACCATGTGCGAGGCGGGCGGTTTGTCCAACGCCATGATCCTGGAACGACTCTGACCGATCCGGTTCGGGCCCTGCGTACCATCCCGGTGCGCAGGGCCCGATCGTCGTCCCGGCCACCGTCACACCGACACCATGACGATCGCCACCAGCAACCCCACCACCCACGCCTCCGCCAGCATCGGAAACGCCAGCAACGCCGTGCGCCAGGCCCGCTGCCGCCAATACACCGCCCGCATCACCCACATCGGCACCAGCAACAACGTGACCCCGATCCCCACCCAGGCCACCACATAAGCGAACCCCAGATACCGCGGATCCCCGCTACTCCCCTGCACCAGCCCCCGATACTCCGGCACCACCCCGGCCACCACCCACGCAGCCGCCACCGCCACCAGGTAAATCACCCCGGCGACAATCACATCCGCCCAGTCCACTGGCGGTTTCCACCACTCCTCCGCCACACCTCCAGAATGCCCGCCCCACCCCCACCCGACACGTCACGAATGAGACCACCTGCCGCGCAAGCCCACAGCACCGCCAGGCCCGCTACCCGCGACCACCCGGCCGCTGAAATCAGCTCGCGGCGTTACCGATCAGCAGATGGCCGACGCCACCGCAGATCAGCACAACCGGAATCGCCAACGCGGGCCAGACCCAGGCACGCCGCCCCGTCATGGCCGCCACCGAAGCGATCACCAGCGCCGACATGAGCGCCAAAGCCATTCCGCCACCACCGATCAGCAGACCCCACAACGCGGAAGCAGCAGGCTTGATCGCCTCACACTGCACCGTGAAATCACGCTTCGCCGCACACCGATTGTGCACAAGCCCAAAAGCCTTACCGAACAGGTCATACGCAAACCCCGCCGTAGCCGCGACCGCAACCACATAAAGCACCGCCGACAACAAAATGTCATTGCGCCGCACCGACTTCTTCGCGACCTTCGCCGGCCCCTCCTGACCTACCGCGCCCCCATCGGCAACCTCCACCGGCGCCGACAACGACCGCCGCACAGTCTCTTCCGCATCATCGGGCGCGACCCCATAGCTCGACTCCCCCTGCTGCGCACCAGCAGACCACTCCTGCGGCCCTTGCCCAACCGGCCCACCAGAACCGACCGGTCGCGGCGGACGCACCTCTCCACCCGGATTGCGCTGCACCCCAGGCCCGGACGCCCGACCTTGCTCGCCCCCCGGGGGCTGCCCGGGATAACCGACACCGGGTGGAAAGCCCTGACCGGACGGATAAGGATCGGCCCCCGGCCCGGGAGGAAACACGGGTCCCGGTCCACGCCGATCGAACTGACCGCCAACGGCCGGCGAACCCCCCACATTGCCCGGATTCCGCTGCGGCGCCGGATCAGACGGATAAGGGTCAGCCCCCGGCCCCGGCGAAAAGGTGGCGCCCGGTCCACGCCGATCGCCCGGACCGCCCGCAGCCTGTGCGGCTCCGACGCCCGGATTGCGCTGCGGCGCAGGGCCGGAGGGTCGCCCCGGACCGCTCGCGGGTGGCCGTCCCGGCGCACCGGGACCCGGTGCGAAGCCCTGGCCGGACGGGTATGGATCAGACCCGGGACCGGGCGCAAACGCCGGGCCGGAGCCACGCCGGTCAGGAGGACCACCCGCGGCCTGAGCGCCCGCGCCGCCCGGATCGCGCTGCGACCCAGGGCCGGACGGATAGGGGTCCCCGGGGACGCCGGAACCCTGTGCGAAGGCGGAGCCTGGACCGCGCCGATCGAACTGGCCGCCCGGAGGGGGCGGCGGGGCGTCGGGTCCCGGATTCTGTTGCCGCGGCGGGCCACCCGGCTGTTGCGTGCCGGGCGGGAGGCCTGGGCCGCGTTGGCGAGCGGGTCCAGCCGAGCCTTGCGGCCCGCCGGATCCTTGCGGGCCGCCGGGTGGTTGCGGGGCCGGGCCGCCCGGATGTGGGGGCCTGCCCGGATTGCGGGCCCGGAGGGGATCATCCGGTGCGCCCGGGTCGCCCGGGGGCGGGGTAGGGGGCTGGGGTGGGGTTGCGGGGGGTGGGGAATTGTCCGGACCGGTGCGGCGCGCTTCGTTCGGCGGGTTCATGACTGGCCTGGCTCCCCCATGTAGATCCAACTCTCTCCGAAAGTCTGACCGGGTCCACCGCCGCCCGCCACCCCATTCGACGCTTCATGATCACCGGGCACTCATGGTGGGGGCTTCTCGGCCGATGCTTCGGTGAGTGCCCGATGACCTTGAATCCTGGTCTGGGGGCGGGGCGTAGGGTCCGGGGGATGAGCGGGAACTCGGAGGGGCCGGATTTCGAGGGGGCGGTTGTCTACGCCATTCCGATGCGGACCCGGTTTCGCGGAATCATGGTGCGGGAGGGGATGTTGATTCCCGGGCCGCTCGGGTGGGGGGAGTTCTGCGCCTTCCCCGAGTACGGCGATCGGGAGGCCGCGGCCTGGCTGGCGACCGCGGTGGAGCAGGTGACCGTGGGGTGGCCGGAGCCGGTGCGGGATCGGATACCGGTGAACTGCATCGTGCCTGCCGTGGGGCCGGAACGGGCCTACGAGATCGTCGCGGCCTCGGGATGCCGTACCGCCAAGGTCAAGGTCGCCGATCATCCCGACTCGCTGCGTGAAGACCTGGATCGGGTGGCCGCGACGCGGGACGCCCTCGGGCCCGATGGCGCGGTCCGGATCGACGCCAATGCGGTGTGGGATGTCGAGACTGCCGTCGATCGGATCAAGCAGATCGACCGGGCCGCAGGCGGTTTGGAATACGTCGAGCAGCCCTGCCGCACGGTGGAGGAACTCGCGGCCGTGCGCCGGCGGGTGGATGTGCGGATCGCCGCGGACGAATCCATCCGGCGGGCCGAGGATCCCCTGCGCGTCGCGGTGGCCGGTGCGGCCGATGCGGCGGTGCTGAAGTGCACTCCGCTGGGCGGTGTTCGCCGTGCGCTCCAGGTCGCCGCGGCGGCCGGACTGCCCTGCCTGGTCTCCTCCGCGCTGGAAACCAGCGTCGGCCTGTCCGCGCAGATCGCCTTGGCCGCAAGCCTTCCCGAACTCGACTTCGCGTGCGGCCTGGACACCTTGTCCCTGCTCACCGGCGACGTCGTCACCGAGCCGCTGCGCCCGGTCGACGGCTACCTCCCGGTCTCCCGCACCGCCCCCGTCCCCGATCCGGAGCTGCTGGACCGCTACCGCCACCCCGACCCGGAACGCACCGACTGGTGGCGCCGGCGGCTGGCCCGCGTCCGCGAACTGCTCTGACCAGCGGTCAGGCGATGCGCACGCCGCAGGAGTACATGGTGGTGCGGAGCAGCAGCGCCGCCTCGGGGCCGATGATCCCGTCCGCCAATTCCAGGTAGCGGGAACAGAACTCGGGCCCGTGCGGGGCATGATCGGAGTGGTCCGGATCGAGGTGATGCGCCAGCTCGTGCAGGATCACCAATTCGCGCAGGGCCCAGGCTTTTCCGTGCGCGTGCAGTGGCACCGCGAGGGTTGCCCCGTCGTGCTCGTAGTGGGCGGCCGTGGCTCCGGCGCGGGGCCGGACGTGCACCGGCAGCGCGGAGCGATCCCACTGCCCGCGCACCCAGTTCAGCGCGAGCACCCGATCCGCGTATGTCTGCACCGATTCCACCGAGGCGAATTTCCGCTCCACCGGCAGCGTCAGCTGGGAGCCGTGCAATTCCACGGTGCGGGCCCCGAACTCGTCGGCCCGGTCGAACATGCCGCGCACCAAGATCTCCGCGTCGTAGACCCGCGAACGCTGCGCATCACGCGGACTCACGCGGCACCCGCCCGTCGTGTCCGGAGCCCCGGCGCATCACACATCCCCATGTGGCACCTGCGCGGCATGTCCGGAGCCCCACCGACCTCATGCGTCCCCCGCGCCTACTCCGCACCGCGCGCGAGTTGGCCTCGGGCAGCGCCCAACTCGGGCGAGTTGCCCAGGCGGGCGGCCCGGCCCGCGCGGTCCCCGGCGCGCCGGGCGGCCGCGGAGAACCCGGCCGAGGCCTGCGGTCCGCGCCAGGTTCCGCGCGCCTCGGAGGTGCGGCCGTAGAAGTCGGTGAGCTCGAGTTCCTTGTTGCGCAGGGCGAGCGCTGTGCCGGTGGGCACGATGCCCTCGCTCTCCGAGCGCACGGCCTCGGTTTCCACCTCCGCCTTCACCTCGGCGAGCCGCTGCCCCACCCGGGCCGCGAACGCCATCTGGAAGTTCAGTCGCGCCGTCACCGCGGCGACCGGGGCCTTCACCTTGCGCTGCACCGAACGCCCCCACCGGGTTTCGGTGACCAGCTTTTCCGTGGTCGCCGACCGGTAGGACCCCGACTTGATGTACTGGTCGGAGGCCCGGACCATCTGGATGAGCAGGCTGGTGTACAGCGCCTCGCAGGTGTCGATATCGGTGTCGAAACCGTAGGCGTACACGGTCGTCGAAGTACGCGCGACATCGCAGCGCACATCATTGGCCGAGGCGATGGCCACGAACAATTGCACGTACGTGCGCAGGCCTTTCTTCCCCGGCTCCCCGATCGGAATGACCCGCTGCACCGGCGTCGGCCGGCGCTCCCGATGCGCGATGTGCGCACGCGCCACCGCCAGGTCGATGGAGGACCGCGTCGCCAGCTTCTGTGCGGCCGCCAGGAACGCTTCCGCCTCATGCTCGTTATCGGTGGATTCGGCCTGGCGCAGCAGTCCGCCGATTCTCGTCAGCATCTTGTCCTGAGAAGACATCGGCACCCAGCCTAGCTGGGCCGATGCCCGCGGTCACGAGCGCGAAGACCGAGGTAGTCACGGCAAGGGGTGCATCCACCATGTATCTTCCCTTGTGCAACCGGCTGGGTGTGCTGTCTCTCACGTCTCGACCCTGGAGTATCCGCGATGGCTTTGAAGAAGGTGTCGTCCCTACGATCGTCGCTCGTGCCGCGCGCCGCGGTTGCGGTGTCCGCAGCAGCGCTGCTGACCGCGGGCTTCGCCGCCGGCTGCTCGAGCAGTAGTAGCGGGAGCAATGCCATCTCGCAGGGCCTGACCGGCCGCGGGCCGATCACCTACGTCGAGGGCAAGGACACCACCGAAACCGGTGCGGTCAAGCAGCTCATCGATCGCTGGAACGCGTCGCACCCGAACGAGAAGGTGACGTTCAAGGAGCAGTCGAACGACGCTTCGCAGCAGTACGACGATCTCAAGCAGCACATGCAGGCCAAGTCCGCCGACTACGACGTGGTCGCCCTGGACGTGCCGTGGACCGCGGAGTTCGCCGCCAAGGGCTGGATCCAGCCGCTGAAGGACTCCTTCGCGCTGGACACCTCGACCCTGCTGTCGCCGCCGGTCGCGTCCGCCACCTACAACGGCACCCTCTACGCGGCCCCCCGCAATACCAACGGTGGCCTGCTGTTCTATCGCAAGGACCTGGTGCCCGAGCCCCCGAAGACCTGGGCCGAGCTGATGGCCGACTGCCCGAAGGCGAAGGAGGCCGGAATCGGCTGCTACGCCGGGCAATTCGCCCCTTACGAGGGTCTGACCGTGAACACGGCCGAGGCCATCAACGCCTTCGGCGGCAGTTTCGTCGGCCCCGACGGCAAGACCCCCACGGTGAACAGCGCCCAGGCGCGGCAGGGTCTGCAGACCCTGGTCGACGCCTACAAGGACGGCGACATCCCGAAGGAAGCCATTTCCTTCAAGGAGCCCGAGGCGCAGAACGCCTTCGAGACCGGCAAGCTGCTGTTCATGCGGAACTGGCCGTCCTCGTTCGGTGACGTCGGCTCCGACGCCTCCGCGGTGAAGGACAAGTTCGGTGTCGCCCCGCTGCCCGGCAAGGACGGCATCGGCGCCTCCACCCTCGGTGGCTACAACGCCGCCATCAGCGCCTTCTCCAAGAACAAGGCCACCGGCCTGGACTTCCTGCGCTACCTGATCAGCGAGGACGCCCAGCACATCGTCGCCTCCGGCGCGCTGCCCTCGGTCCGCGCCTCGGTCTACGACGATCCGGCCCTGATCGCCAAGATGCCGTACCTGCCCGCGCTGAAGGACTCCATCGCCTCCGCCGTGCCGCGGCCGGTGACCCCCTTCTACCCCGCGGTGTCGAAGGCCATCCAGGACAACGCTTATGCTGCGATGACCGGAACCAAGTCCGTCGACGACGCCATCCTGGGCATGCAAAAGGGCATCGAGACCGCCGGTTCGTAGGAACGCTGTAAGCCGAGTCAGGCCCGTAGGAGAGAAAAAGGTGTCACGTCCTTCGGGAGCGACCGACGTCGCGCGGCCCGATCTGCCGGAGCCGCCCGTGAAATCCGAAGCGTCACAATCGAAGACCCGATCCGGCCGGTACGCCGGATCGGGGCGGGCCTGGCTCTTCGTCAGTCCGGTGCTGCTCGCACTGGCCGTGGTCATCGGTTACCCGGTGATCCGCGCCATCTGGATGTCCTTCCAGAAGGATTCGGGCCTGGACCCGGCGACCGGCATGTTCGTGGACGGCGGCGGCGCCGGCATCGACAACTACAAGCACTGGCTGCTGCAGCAGTGCACCGACTCGCTCGGCCAGACCGTCAGCTGCCCCACCGGCAACCTGGGCTCCCAGTTCTGGGGCGCCATCGGCGTCACCCTGCTGTTCACCGTGGTGACCGTGACGCTGGAGGCCACCATCGGCCTCGGCATGGCCGTCATCATGGGCAAGACCTTCAAGGGCCGCGCCCTGCTGCGCGCCGCCGTGCTGATTCCGTGGGCCATCCCGACCGCCGTCACGGCGCGGTTGTGGGAGTTCATGTTCCAGTACGACGGCGTCGTGAACCGCGTGTTCGGCACCCACATCCTGTGGACCTCGGACGCCTGGCCGTCCCGGATCGCCATCGTGGTGGCCGACGTGTGGAAGACCACGCCGTTCATGGCGCTGCTGATTCTCGCGGGCCTGCAGGTGATTCCGGCCGACGTGTACGAGGCCGCCCGGGTGGACGGCGCCTCCGCGTGGCAGCGCTTCTGGAACATCACCATGCCGCTGCTGAAACCCGCACTGCTGGTGGCCGTCCTGTTCCGCACCATGGACGCGCTGCGCCTGTACGACCTGCCCGCCATCATGATGGGCGACAACCCGAACACCCGCACCATCTCCATGCTCGTGGTGGATCAGGTTCGGCAGGGCCCGAATTCGGCCTCGGCGCTGTCCACACTCACCTTCCTGATGACCTTCGCGATCGCGTTCCTGCTGGTGAAGGTGCTGGGCGCCAACGCGGTTCGCACCCAGGAAGCACAGCGGGAGGCGAAATAATGAGCGTGAACACCGTCGTCGAGACCGAGCGCAAGGCTGTCCCGCAACCGATTTCGTGGACCAAGCGGCTCACCTCCGGGCGCGTGTACCTGGGTGCGCTGATCATCCTGATCTGGGGCCTCGGGCCGTTCTACTGGATGGTCGTCACCGCCCTGCGCGACCCGTCGTACACCTTCGACAACACGCCCTGGCCGACGCACGTCACCTTCCAGAACTTCCACGACGCCTTCGACACCAGCCGCGGCAACAACTTCGGGCGGGCACTGGGCAACAGCCTCATCATCGGCGCGGCCACCACGGTCATCGCGCTGCTGCTGGGTGTCATGGCGGCCTACGCGCTGGCGCGGCTCACCTTCCGCGGCAAGTACGTGGTGTCCGGACTCATCCTGTCCGCCTCCATGTTCCCGGTGGTGGTGCTGGTGACGCCGCTGTTCCAGTTCTTCACCGATCTCGGCTGGATCGGCCACTACCAGGCCATGATCATCCCGAACATCTCGTTCGTGCTGCCGCTGACCGTGTACACGTTGTCCTCGTTCTTCAGCGAACTGCCCTGGGAGCTGGAGGAAGCCGCGCGCATCGACGGCGCCTCACGGTTCCAGGCGTTCCGGCTGGTCATGCTGCCGCTGGCGGCGCCCGCGCTGTTCACCACCGCCATCCTGGCGTTCATCGCGGCGGTCAACGAATACCTGCTGTCCCGGCTGCTCTCCAGTGACAAGACCGAGCCGGTGACGGTCGCCATCGCGCGCTTCTCCGGCAACAATCCGCTGGTGCAGCCCTATACCGCGATCATGGCCGCGGGCACCATCGTCAGCATTCCGCTGGTGATCATGGTGCTGCTCTTCCAGCGCCGCATCATCTCCGGCCTCACCGCCGGCGGTGTGAAGAGCTGACATTCCTTCGCTGCGCAGGGGGTCCGGAGGCCGAGCCTCCGGACCCCCTGCTGCTGGGCCCTGAAAAGGACCGCGTGGACTAGCATTGGGCGCGCCGCGGGTTCGGACCGCGGCGTCCCCGATACAAGCTTGGTCGACGCTCCGGAAGGAGATGCTCGTGAGCTCGTCCCGACAGCGGCGCCGTGGTGAGCCTCCGCCGTACGCCACCATGGCAGGCTGGAACGAGCTGGACGGTATCGACCCACGCCGGCGGCCCGGGGCGCCCTCACACAGCCGGCCTCGGCGACGCGCCAAACCGCCCAAGCAGCCCAAGGATCCGCAATCGAAGACGCGGCCGCGCCGCACCCGGGGACAGCGCATCCGGCGCCTGCTGCTCGCGTTGTTCCTGATCCTGGTGGTCATGCCGACGAGCATGCTGGGACTGGCGTACTGGAGCGCGGAGATTCCCGACCCGAGCAAGGTGCAGACCAACCAGATCGCCACCATCCTCACCGCCGACGGCAATACCGTCATCGCGAAGGTCGTTCCGCCGGAAGGCAATCGGGTCCCCGTACCGCTGAGCGACGTACCAGAACCGGTGCGCCTGGCCATGCTGTCCGCCGAGGACCGCCACTTCTACACCAATCCGGGCTTCTCGGCCGCTGCCTTCCTGCGCGCCGCCCGCGACAACCTGCTCGGCCGCGAGGACGCGGGCGGTGGCTCCACCATCACGCAGCAGTACGTGAAGAACGCCTTCCTCAGTTCCGAACGCACGCTGAGCCGGAAGATGCGGGAGCTCATCATCTCCGCGAAGATGGCGCGCGAATGGAGCAAGGACGACATTCTCGCCGCCTACCTCAACACCATCTACTACGGCCGCGGCGCGTACGGCATCTCCGCGGCGGCCAAGGCCTACTTCGCCAAGCCCGTGCCCGAGCTCACCCTCGCCGAGGGCGCGGTACTGGCCGCCCTGGTGCGCACCCCGTCCATCCTGGACCCGGAAACCCACCTGGATCAGTTGAAGGCGCGCTGGAACTACGTGCTGGACGGCATGGTCGAAATGGGCGTGCTCAATCGGAACGAGCGCGCCACCACCCAATTCCCCACCATCGTCCCCGTCACCGAGGTCGACGACACCACCCCGCGCGGCCCCGAAGGCCTCATCCGCACCCAGGTGCTGCGCGAACTGCGCGCCTCCGGCATCAGCGAGCACGACCTGAACACCGGTGCGCTGCAGATCTTTACGACCATCGACGACAGGGCCCAGAAGGCCGCCCTCGACGCGGTCGCCGGAAACCTGAACGGGCAACCCGGGGAACTCCGCACCGCCGTGGTGTCCATCGACCCGCGCAGCGGGGCGGTCCGGGCCTATTACGGCGGTCCGGACGGCGTCGGCTTCGACTTCGCGCAGGCCCCGCTGCAAACCGGTTCGGCCTTCAAGACTTTCGCCGTGCTGGCCGCCATGGAACAGGGCATCCCGCTGTCCTACCGGCTCGACAGCGAACCACTCACCGTGAACGGCGAGAAGATCCAGAACGTGGGCGGCGAATCCTGCGGCACCTGTTCGCTGGCGGAGGCTTTCAAGCGGTCGCTCAACACCAGCTTCTACCGCCTCACCCAGAGCCTGTTCGAGGGGCCGACGGCCATCGCCAAGGCGGCTCACCAGGCCGGTATCCCGGATCAGATTCCCGGCGTGCCCGGCAAGACGCTCACCGAGGACGGTGGCGGCGCGCCGCTGCCGTCGATCGTGCTCGGCGCGTACTCGGTGCGGCCCATCGATATGGCCTCCGCGTATGCCACCCTGGCCGCCTCGGGCACGTACCGGGCGCCCTACTTCGTGCAGAAGGTAGTGACCGGAGACGGGCGCGTACTGCTGGACCGCGGCGCCGATCCGCGCAAGTCCGAGCAGCGCATCAAATCCGATGTGGCCGATACCGTCACGCAGGCCATGGAACCCATTGCCGCCTACTCCAACGGCCACAATCTGGCCGGGCGGCCCTCCGCCGCCAAGACCGGCACCACGCAGCTCGGCGACACCAGCCAGAACAAGGACGCCTGGATGGTCGGGTTCACCCCGTCGCTGTCCACCGCGGTCTGGGTGGGAACCGAACAGTCCCAACCGATCCGGACCGCGCGCGGCGCCATGATCTACGGATCCGGTCTGCCCGCGGACATCTGGAAGCAGACCATGGACGGCGCGCTCGACGGCAGCCCGGCCGAACAGTTTCCCAGCGACCAGAACCCGAGCCTGGTCGGCAGCAACAACAACTACGACATCCTCAATCCCGGTCCCTCGGCGCCGCCGGAAGGACCCGCGGTGATCATCCCGCCCGCACCCGAACCCAAACAGGTCGAGATCTTTCCCGGCCTCAGCATCCCGGTCCCGGGGTAACGAATGGCGGGCATCGGACGAAGAAAACCCGGGTCGGGAATCGAATTCGCCGCCGCGAGGGGGGTTCGGAGACCGGGCCCGCGACACCCCGTTTCCGGGGGTGTGGGGGAACGGACCACACAGATGATCATGAATCAACATGTCCGGACCCATCCGGGCGCGCCCGCGGATATTGTGGAACCCGCTACCGGTGCCAGCGACTCCGGACGTCGGTGGCAGGATGCGGGTTGGGAGCAGGGTGGGGTCGGAGACAGCACGAGACTTAGGGGCGACGCCGGTGGATTTCAATGTCGTTGAACGCCACGAGACGCTGGTGGCCGGAACGGTGCTACGCAGTCCGGCTCTCGCGGTCGAAGGACCGCGCCGCGCGAAGGTCGAGGAAGCCTGGAAGCGCAATCTTTCGCGCACGCTTCCCGGGCCACCGTCGACCGCGTATGTCGATCACGCACCGGAGATCGGGTCGTATCTGACCCATATCGTCGGCTACCGCTGCGAGACCCTGGACGATTTGCAGCCGGGTGACGTCCTGGCGCGCATACCGGCCGGGCGGTTCGCATGCTTCACCCGCACCGGCGACAACCTCGGCGACACCATCGCCTCCGTCTGGCGCGCGGTGTGGGACCTGGAGGCGGCCGGCACCCTGGTGCGGGCGTACACCGGGGATTTCGAACGGTATCCGGATTCCCGGACAGTAGAGGTTTTCGTCGCGCTGGATCCGAGCGCGGAGGGGTAGGGGCAGTGGACTTCGAAATCGTCACCCTGGATGCGTTCTTCGTCGGCGGGCTCACCATCCCGCTGGCCGGACGCGAGGTGACCGCGCGCGACCTCGACCTGGTCAACTTCACCTGGGACCGCTACCTGGCCCGCGAGAAGAAGGTCGAACGCGTCGCCGCCTACATCGGCCAGAACGACCACGCCGTGGCCGTTCTCGGCTACGAACTGAAAGGCCTCGACCACCTCGACATCGGCGACGTCCTCACCTGCATCCCCGCGGGCCGCTACGCCAAATTCGTTGTCTCCGACAAGCCCTACGACCTCCTCCGCACCGCCTGGGCCAAGGTCGCCAAGGCCGAGAACGCCGGCACCATAACCCGCTCCCACACCGCGGAAGTCGAACGCTACACCGGCCCCACCTCCGTAGAGGTCTACGTCTCCCTCGACTGAAAACAGTCGAACCGCAAACCAGCCCGGCCCGCGAAAGAATTCGCGGGCCGGACGCAATTCGGGGGATGAAACGCCAAGGGCGGCCCCGCGATTCGATCGCGGGGCCGCCCTACTCATTGCGGGAGGCCGAGCTGGGCTCGCGCCCAACCTCTCCCGGGGCCCACAGCCGAGCGAGACCCACCTCGTCAGGATTCAGAGCTCACCCGAACCACTTTCGCGGTTTCGGGGCCGCCACATCACCTTGTCTTCGGGGTTTCAGGGGTTCACCCCGGCGCAGGGAGGTGGAGCCGCGGGTCCCGGGAGTGGGTTAATCCGCTCCGATGATGAAGGCTTCCAGCTGCTGGCGAGCGATGTCGTCGGCGAGCTGCTTCGGCGGGGACTTCATCAGGTAGGCGGAGGCCGGGAGGACGGGGCCGCCGATGCCGCGGTCCTTGGCGATCTTGGCCGCGCGGACGGCGTCGATGATGATGCCGGCCGAGTTCGGGGAGTCCCAGACCTCGAGCTTGTACTCCAGGTTCAGCGGCACGTCGCCGAAGGCGCGACCCTCGAGCCGGACGTAGGCCCACTTGCGGTCGTCGAGCCACTCGACGTAGTCCGACGGGCCGATGTGCACGTTGCGGTCGTGCACCTTGCCGGCCAGCGGGCCCTCGAGGTTGGAGGTGACGGCCTGGGTCTTGGAAACCTTCTTGGACTCCAGCCGCTCCCGCTCGAGCATGTTCTTGAAGTCCATGTTGCCGCCGACGTTCAGCTGGTAGGTGCGGTCCAGCGTGACGCCGCGGTCCTCGAACAGCTTGGCCATGACGCGGTGCGTGATGGTCGCGCCGACCTGGGACTTGATGTCGTCGCCGACGATCGGGACGCCCGCGTCCACGAACTTCTGCGCCCACACCGGGTCGGAGGCGATGAACACCGGCAGCGCGTTGACGAACGCGACGCCCGCGTCGATGGCGCACTGCGCGTAGAACTTGTCGGCCTCATCCGAACCGACCGGAAGGTAGGAGACCAGGACGTCGACCTTGGCATCCTTCAGCGCCTGCACCACATCGACCGGCTCGGCATCGGAGAGCTCGATGGTCTGCGCGTAGTACTTGCCGATACCGTCGAGGGTCGGACCGCGCTGCACCGTAAGGCCACTCGGCGGCACATCGGAGATCTTGATGGTGTTGTTCTCGCTCGCGAAGATCGCGTCGGAAAGGTCGAAACCGACCTTCTTCGCATCCACGTCGAACGCGGCGACGAACTTCACATCGCGCACGTGGTAGGGACCGAACTTGACGTGCATGAGGCCCGGAACAGTCGCGTTCTCGTCCGCGTCCTTGTAGTACTGCACGCCCTGGACCAGCGACGATGCGCAGTTACCCACACCAACGATGGCCACCCGTACTTCGGTGGCGCCAGCCTTGTCGATGTCACTCATGGCCGATATTTCCCTCTTTCTGTGGTGACGCCTTCGTCGATTGCTCTGCGGCAATCAACTCGTTGAGCCAGCGCACTTCGCGCTCGCTTGATTCGAGACCGAGTTGATGGAGCTGGCGGGTATAGCGGTCCAATTGCCCGCTGGCGCGTTTCACGGCCTCCCGCAGTCCTTCTCGGCGTTCTTCGACCTGCCGCCGCCGCCCCTCCAGGATTCGCATCCTCGCTTCCGCAGGAGTGCGGCCGAAGAAGGCCAGGTGAACGCCGAAGCCGTCGTCGGTGTAGTTCTGGGGCCCGGTATCGGCGAGTAGTTCGGCGAATCTTTCCCGGCCGGAGTCGGTCAGGTTGTAGACCCGTCGCGCCCGGCGCGTGGCCAGACCTTGCGGACTTTCCTCGGCAATCAGGCCGTCCGCCTGCATTCTTCGCAACGCGGGGTACAGCGACCCGTACGAGAACGCTCGGAACGGTCCGAGCAGGCCGGTGAGCCGCTTCCGCAGCTCGTAGCCGTGCATCGGTGATTCCAGGAGCAGCCCGAGGATTGCCAACTCGAGCACCGGGCCTCACCCCCTGACCTTCTTTTCAGACCTAACCGATGGATGCAGTTCCAAACTATATCGCGCCGATATATTTCGCGCGCACTTACGTCGCGCGAACGACCATCCGGGGGTGTAGGAGAACCCTGAGAGTCGATCGGGGGCGTGCGGGCGGTGGGTGGCCGCAAGTACTCTGGGTCGCGTGCGAATACAGCGGCAGGTAGTGGACTATGCGCTGAGGCGCCGGTCGCTGCTGGCCGACGTCTACGCGGGACGGGTGGACGTCGCGGAAGTATGCGATGCGAACCCGTACCTGTTGCGTGCGGCGAAGTTCCACGGTCGGGGGAGCGAGGTCACATGCCCTATCTGCAGGAAAGAGCAGTTGACTCTCGTATCGTGGGTCTACGGTGACGGGCTCGGGCCCATCGCCGGCTCCGCGCGCACACCTGAGGAACTGGTCCGGCTGGCCGAGTCTCGTGAAGAGTTCTCGGTGCATGTGGTCGAGGTGTGCCGGACCTGCAGTTGGAATCATCTGGTGCAGTCCTATGTGCTGGGCATGACCCCGGCACCGACGGGCCGCCGCCGTAGCGGCACCCGTCGCACGGCCGCCGAGTGAAAGGCCACGTCGACTGCTGATTCACGGGCAGGAGCCTGCCCGCCGCGGTGCCCGTGACCGCATCGAGCCAGCGCCGCCGCCTCCCTGGGCGGACCGTATCGAGTAGTTATTGGAGATCCAGGCTGTGACAGCGCCCTATGACGACGGACCGCACGGCGGCCGCCCCCGAGGCGGTTCGCAACCCGGCCCCGGCGGCTACCCCCCGCCTCGACCGGCAGGCCCGCCGCCCGGCGCACGGCAGCCGCAGGGTGGTGGCGCACCCCGGCCCGGACAGGGTCCGGGCGGATCGGGGCGCGGTCCCGTCCCCGGTGGCGGCCTACCGCCCCGGGGTCCGAACGGTCAGCCGCCGCGTGGGCCGGCGCCGCAGGGCAGCAGACCGGCGCCGGGCGCCGGAGCGCCCCCGCGTCGTCCCGGTGCGCCGCGGCCGGCCGATCCCGATGCCACCCAGAAGGTGAACACCGGTTCGCGGCAGGCGGTGCCGGATCATATTCAGCGCGCGGCGGTTTCCGATCGCACGCAGCGTATTTCCGACCGCGCGGTACGCGCGGGCGCGGGCACCGCGAGCCGCACCGCCGACGACCGCACCCGCCAGCTGTCAGGCGCGAACGGCTCGCCGGAGCGGCGCGCCCAGCCCGGTACGCCCTCGGGTCCGCCCCCGCGGCGGCCGGGCGGCGGTTCCGGCGGCGGTAAGGGCGGTCCGGGCCGCGGCGCCGGGAGCAAGCGCAATGTGTGGCGCATCATCCGGCGCATCTGCTACGTCGGTATCGCCTTGCTGCTCATCGTGCCCAGCACCCTGTTCCTGGTCTCGTATTCGGCGACGACCGTGCCGCAGCCGGCCGACCTGAAGACCAATCAGGTGGCCACGATATTCGACAGCGACGGCACCACGGTGCTGGCGAAAGTCGTTCCGCCGGAGGGCAACCGGTCCGATGTGAGCATCGATCAGATTCCGCCGCAGGTGCGCAATGCCGTGATCGCCGCGGAAGACCGCACGTTCTATACCAATCCGGGTTTCTCGATCCAGGGCTTCGCCCGCGCGCTGTACCGCAACCTGACCGGTGTGGCGGACGCGGGTGGTGGTTCCACGATCACTCAGCAGTACGTGAAGAACGCGCTGGTCGGTAATGAGCACTCGTTGACCCGAAAGGTCAAGGAGCTGGTCATGTCCGCGAAGATGGCGCGGCAGTGGTCCAAGGACCAGATCCTCACCGCGTACCTGAACACCATCTACTTCGGCCGCGGCGCATATGGTATCGACGCGGCGGCCAAGGCGTACTTCAACAAGAAGGTGCCGGATCTGACCGTGGCCGAGGGCGCGATGCTCGCGGCGACCATTCAGCAGCCGTCGAACCTGGACCCGGAGAAGAACCCGACGGGTGCCAAGTCGCGCTGGAACTATGTGCTGGACGGCATGGTGTCCGGCGGCAACCTGTCCGCCACGGATCGCGCGAACATGCAGTACCCGGACGTGATTCCGGCCGCGCAGGCGCAGCAGGACAAGACCCTGGACGCGGGCCCCGAGGGCCTGATCAAGACCCAGGTGATCAAGGAACTCGAGGCCGCGGGCATCTCCGAGACCGAGTTGAACACCGAGGGCCTGCAGATCACCACCACTATCGATCCGAAGGCGCAGCAGGCGGTCGTGGACGCGGCCACCAAGGTGATGGACGGCGAACCGGACAAGCTGCGGACCGCCGCGGTGTCGGTGGACCCGAAAACCGGTGCGGTGAAGGCCTATTACGGCGGCACCGACGGTTACGGCCTCGACTACGCCAATTCCGGTCTGCCGCCGGGTTCCTCGTTCAAGGTGTTCGGCCTGGCCGAGAACCTGGAGCTGGGCAAGCCGCTGTCGACGTTGTACGACTCGTCGCCGGTGACGGTGAACGGCATCAAGATCACCAACGTGGCCGGCGAGAATTGCGGTACCTCCTGCACCATCGCCCAGGCGCTGAAGATGTCGCTGAACACCAGCTTCTATCGCATGATGCTCGACATGCCGGGCAACGGCCCGCAGAAGATCGCGGACATGGCGCATCGGCTGGGCATTCCGGAAACCATTCCGGGCGTGGGCAAGTCCCTCACCGAGAAGGACGGCAACGGCCCCAACAACGGCATCGTGCTGGGCCAGTACCCGGTGCGCCCGCTGGACATGGCGTCCGCGTACGCCACGCTCGCCGCCTCAGGCGTCTTCCACGCACCGCACTTCGTGCAGAAGGTCGTCGCCTCCGATGGCACCGTGCTGCTGGACCGCGGCACCGTGGCAGGCGAGCAGAAGGTGTCGGCCGCCGTGGCCGACAACGTGACCGCCGCCATGGAGCCGATCGCGCAGTACTCGAACCGGCATCAGCTGGCCGGCGGCCGCCTGAGCGCCACCAAGAGTGGTACCAACCAGCTCGACGACAGCGACGAGAACCGTGACGCCTGGTTCGTCGGCTACACGCCGTCCCTGTCGACCGCGGTCTGGGTCGGCACCGATCAGGGTGAGGCACTGCGCAATGCGAACGGCGGCGAGATCTATGGCGCCGGCCTGCCCGCCGACATCTGGAAGAAGACCATGGACGGCGCGCTGGAGGGCACTCCGAACGAGAGCTTCCCGAAGCCGGCGCCCATCGCCGGACAGGCCGGTGTGCCGTCCTGGACGGCGCCGTACACGGCACCGTCGACCTCGAACGTGCCCGTCGCGCCGCCGGTGATCACGCAGAGTCAGGTGGAGATCCTCCCGGGTATCACCATCCCGGTGCCGGGTCTGGCGCCGAACCCGCAGAACCAGCGGCAGCAGCCGCAGAACCAGAATCAGAACCAGGGTGACGGCGGTGGTCCGCTGCCCGGCCAGCCGGTCGCGCCGGCCGACGGCGGGCCGGCCACCACCGCCCCGTCGACGACATCCAACAACGGATACGGCAACGGCAATGGGACCGGCGACGGTAACGGCAATGGGAATGGCTACGGGAACGGTAACGGCTCACCGCGCAATCGGTAGCCTCGTGCCGTGATCGAGGAGGAGCTGGCGCACCGGCCGGTCGCCACAGGCGAGTCGGCCGGTCGCGCGCTGGAGACAGGGGGCGGTCGCATGCCGGAGACAGCGGAGACCGACGGATCCGAAGATGATGGCGGACAGCCGACTTCGCCGCGGCCCGGTGCGCCGCGAGAACGCCGGGCCACCGACCGGTATGTATCGCCCGCGCCGCTGGCCGATGATCTGCGGTCGCTGGACGACCGCGACAAGCCCAGCCGCACCGATACCCTGACCGCCCAGCTGTGCGATCCGTTCGGCGGCCCGGTGGGCGATCACGCGGTGATCGGCCGGGTGCGTTTCTGGACGCCGATGCGGGTGCTGTTCGCCTTCGGCGTGCTGTTCCTGGCCTTGAGCTGGTTCGGCAAGATGGGCTGCATCCAGCAGCGTCCGGACGCCAATGGCGTACTGGGACTGGACTGGAACAACGGACGCCAGTACACGGCCATGTGCTATTCGGACGTCGTGCCGCTGTACGGCGCGGAACACCTCAACGAGGGCGCGTTCCCGTACAAGAAGCAGTGGACCGAGATCGGCCCGGACGGTAAGCCGCAGGTCCGGTACATGGAGTATCCGGTGCTGTCGGGCCTGTACCAGTACGCGGCCATGGGAATCGCCAAGGCGTGGAAGGCTTCTCCGCTGCCGGGCGGGCTCGAGGTTGTCATCTACTTCGATGTGGTGGCGGTCGGGCTGGCGCTGGCGTGGCTGGTGACCATCTGGGCCACCGCGCTGTCGGCGGGCCGCCGGGTGTGGGACGGCGCGCTAGTGGCCTTGTCGCCGCTGGTGCTGGTGCACGCCTTCACCAACTTCGACGCGCTCGCAACGGCTTTCGCGGCCTGCGGGCTGCTGGCGTGGGCGCGGCGGCGGCCGGTGCTGGCGGGGATATTGCTGGGGCTGGGTGGTGCGGCGAAGCTGTATCCGCTGCTGCTGCTCGGCCCGATCGTCATTCTGTGCCTGCGGGCGGACCGGCAGGGCGAGGACGTGCCACTGTGGGGCGGATTGCGCCCGCTGCGCGCGGCGGGGGCGACGGTCGCCGCGGCGGCGGTGACCTGGCTGGCCGTGAACGCGCCCATCGCGGCGCTGTATTCGACGGGTTGGCGAGAGTTCTTCCGCCTCAATACCGTCCGGCACGCCGACCCGGATTCGATCTACAACGTGATCACGTCGTTCACCGGCTGGAAGGGGTTCGACGGCACGCTGACCCCCGAACAGACGCCGACGACGCTGAACGCGGTGTCCCTGGTGTTGTTCGTGGCGGCGTGCGCGGGCATCGCCTGGATCGGCCTGACGGCGGCGCGGCGACCGCGGCTGGCGCAGTTGCTGTTCCTGGTGGTGGCGGCATTCCTGCTGACCAACAAGGTGTGGAGCCCGCAGTATTCGCTGTGGCTGGTGCCACTGGCCGTGCTGGCCCTGCCGCAGCGCCGGATCCTGTTGGCGTGGATGGCGATCGACGCGCTGGTGTGGGTGCCGCGCATGTTCTATTACCTCGGCGTGGAGCGGAAGGGCCTGCCGGAGCAGTGGTTCACGGGCGCCGTGCTGCTGCGTGATCTCGCGGTGCTCGGGCTGTGCGTCCTGGTGATCCGCCAGATCTACCGCCCGGCGGAGGATCCGGTGCGCCGCGACGGCGTGGACGATCCGCTCGGCGGTGTGCTGGACCGGTCCCCCGATCCGCAGCTGCCGTGGCTGCCGCGGGTGCTGCAGCCACGGACACTGGAACCCGTCCCCTAGCCGAGTCCTGGAGAGCCGTTGTCCTAGTTGAGGAATCGTCCCAGCTGGGGCACGGCATCGCTCGGATGCGCGGCCTGGAAGCTCTCGCCGATGGCCTCCATCTTCCAGTCCTCGCCGGTGCCACTGCGGTACACCTTGGCCAGCACCATGCCGGTGTACGGCATGCCGCCGGTGAAGGTGAAGCGGGCCAATTCGGTATTGGTGGCGCCGTCGACCAAGCGGCAGTACGCATTCGAGATCTGCTCGAAGGTGTGGCCCTTGTAGGAGGTCACGATGAACAGCAGCGCGGTCACATAGGCGGGGATGCGGGTGAGGTCGACGACGATGACCTCGTCGTCGCCGTTCCCTTCACCGGTGAGGTTGTCGCCCTGATGCCGGATGGACCCGTCCTTGGACGTGAGGCTGCTGTAGTAGACGACGTCCACGGGGCTCATATCGGAGTACAGCACCACCGAGGCGTCGAGGTCGATATCCGGCGCCTTGCCGCCGAACATGCCGCCGCGCGACACCGGATCCCAGCCGACCCCCATGCGCACGTAGCTGAGTGGTTCGCCACCGGCCTTGCGCAGGTTGATCCGCTGCCCCTTGACGAGGCTGACCGCGTGACTGCCGGGCAGGTCCTGATCGTCGAGAAAGCCGCCCTGCGACGGAGACCCGCCCCCGGCGGGGTACTGCTGAGCGGGCGGCGGATAGCCGGGCGCCGCGTATCCCGGTGCGGGCTCCGCGTATCCCGTTGCGGGGGGCGCGAAGTCGGGCGGCGCGGGCTGCGCGTACGCGGTGGACGGCGCGGCGGGGGTCTGGTTGATCTGCACCCCGTGATCGGCGACCAGCGCGGCGAATCCGTTCGCATAGCCCTGACCGACCGCGCGCACGTTCCAATCGCCCTGTCGCCGATACAGTTCCAGCGCGATGATCACGGATTCGGTGGTGAGCCCTTCGGTCCGGTACTCGTACAGCACGTCCCCGCTCAGGTCCGCCACGATGGCGGTCGGCGGGGCGATCTGCCCGAAGTTCGGGACGACGGTGTCGTCGAGGGTGATGACGGCGCGGATCCCCTGGATCTCCGGGGGCACCGACCCCAGTGAGATGACCAGCGCCGCGGGCCGCCCGTCGGGTCCGGGATGCAGATTGACGCCGGGCCCGCTGGGCTGATTGAAGAACACGAAGTCGGCATCGGACCGCACGGTGCCGTTTGCCGTGACCAGCAGCGCCGAAAGATCGGCGGGCGCCGCGATCTGTGTGGTGACCACCAGGTCGGATACGTTCAGGGGCCCGTTCTGCCCCTTCACCAATGCTCCGGACAAGGTCTCCCCCTTCGCTTGTCGATGCTGTCGTTGCCACTTTACGAGAACCGGGCGACACCTCGGGCGCGCCCGTGGAGCGCCCGTCACTCGGAAGGCACGCTAACAGTTTGCTGTCATTGCGCGGGTCCGCCACTCGGTCATGGCAGGATCGGCGGAGTGAGCGACGGTGAGGTCCAGCCCGCGGAAGCACACGAGCAGTACCTGCGCGCCTTCCGCCACCCCGCCGTGTCCCGCGAGCAGTTACAGGGCCTGCTCGACGCCGTGAACGGCTTTCTCGACTCCATCACGCCCCGGGAGGACGAGCTGCCGCCCGCGGGCGGCTGGGCGCCCGAATCCACGGCCATGGCCTTCCAGATCGGCCGTGCGGTGGAGCAGGCGCTCGCCGAACGCGAGGACGCCGAGCGGGAGTTGCTGCGCCGCCGCGATATTCGGGACCGCCTGGTGGCTGCCCTGGACGCGGTGCTGGATTGCCTGCGCACCCTGCCCGAACTGGCCGAGGCCGAGATCCGGCTGGGCACCACCGCGGTCGACGAGGGCTTCCAGGTGTTCGAGGACGGTTCGGTGCGCACCACCGTCGAGCAGGAGTTCGGCGCGGATCTCGGTGTCCTGGAGGCGCGCCGGCACGAGCTCGACGAGGAGATGACCATCGCCGTCACCCGCCGCACCGAGTTGATCGACGACACCACCGATCTGGTGCGGGAGCGGCTGGGCGTGGCCGAGGTCGGCATTCCGTGGGTGATCCTGGCGGCCACCCAGGGCGGGCTGGACGTGTCGGAGCCGTTCGAGTTCGCCGCCCATCATCTGCCGGACTGCGAGTTGCGCGATCTGATGGTGCAGCTGGTCACCGATATCGAACTGGCCCGCTCGCTGGAGGACGGTGCGCCGGAACAGCCGGCGGTGTGACCGGCCCGCCGCGTCAATAAGCCCGAATTCGGCGACATGCCCGGTCCGGGAATGCGAGTCTGGCTCAGAGGATCGGAACCGGCCTGCCGACGGGAGTATTCGGTGAAGAAGCTGATCAATGACCCGGCTGAGGTGGTGGAGGCCGCGCTCGCGGGCATGGCCGCCGCGCATCCGGAACTGCGGGTGGACGTCAAGCAGCGCATTGTCGTGCGCGCGGACGCGCCTGTCGCGGGGAAGGTGGGCCTGGTGTCCGGCGGCGGGTCCGGGCACGAACCGCTGCACGGCGGCTTCGTCGGCTTCGGCATGCTGGACGCGGCCTGCCCGGGCGAGATCTTCACCTCACCGGTGCCCGATCAGATTCTCGCCGCCACCGCGGCCGTCGACGCCGGGGCGGGCGTGCTGCACATCGTGAAGAACTACACCGGCGATGTCATGAACTTCGACATGGCCGCCGAACTCGCCACCGCCGAGACCGGGACCGAGGTGCGGTCGGTGGTGGTGAACGACGATGTGGCCGTGCAGGACAGCCTGTACACGGCCGGCCGGCGCGGAGTCGGCGCGACCGTGATCCTGGAGAAGATGGCCGGGGCCGCCGCCGAACAGGGCCGGCCGCTGGCGGCGGTGGCCGAGATCGCGACCCGAGTGAACGAGCAATCCCGCAGCATGGGCGTGGCGCTGACCTCGTGCACGGTGCCCGCGGTCGGGCACCCCACCTTCGAACTCGGTGACGACGAGATGGAGATCGGCATCGGCATCCACGGCGAACCGGGCCGCCGCCGGGTGCCGCTCGCACCGGCCCGGGAGATCGCGGCCATGCTGCTGGAGCCGATACTCGCGGATCTGCCGTTCGCGCAGGGCGATCGGGTGCTCTGCTTCGTGAACGGGATGGGCGGCACGCCGCTGCTGGAGCTGTACCTCATGTTCGACGAGGTGGCGCGAATTCTGCACGGACACGGGGTGACCATCGAACGCTCCCTGGTCGGCCCTTACATCACCTCACTCGAAATGGCAGGCTGCTCGGTGACTTTGACCAGGTTGGACGACGAACTCACGACGCTGTGGGACGCGCCGGTGCGTACGCCCGCACTGCGGTGGGGCATCTGATGGCGGCGGTGGACCTGCGCGCGTGGGTGCGCGGATTCGGGGCGCTGATCGACGCGCACGCCGAAGAACTGACCGCGCTGGACGCGGCGATCGGCGATGCGGATCACGGCACCAATATGCAACGCGGGACGGCGGCGGCCGTTGCGGCACTGCCGGATTCGGACGCGACACCGGGCGAGGTGAGCAAGCAGACGGCCATGGTGCTGATCCGCTCGGTCGGCGGCGCGGCCGGACCCCTGTACGGCACGTTCTTCCTGCGTTTCGCCGCGGCCATCGGAACAGGTTCGGATATCACCGATTTCGCGCGCGCCTTCCGTGCCGGCCTGGACGGCGTCCTGGCGCGCGGCAAGGCCGAACTCGGCGACAAGACCATGGTCGACGTCCTGTCGCCCGTCGCGGATGTGCTCGACAAGCAGGCCGCCGGAGGCGCCTCTCCCGAGGAAGCCCTCGAGGCCGCCGTCACCGCCGCCGAATCCGCCCGGGACGCCACCACCCCCATGCTCGCCCGCAAGGGCCGCGCCTCCTACCTCGCCGAACGCAGTGTGGGACACCAGGACCCGGGCGCTACCAGCGCCACCCTGCTGGTCATCGCGGCGCGTGAGGCACTGCAATGACCGCGGGAGTGCGGCAATGATCGGCCTGGTCGTGGTGTCGCACAGCCAGGCGCTGGCGCGGGCGGCGGTCGCACTGGCCATCGAACTGCTGCCGGAGCAACCGGTCCGCGTGCAGATCGCGGCGGGCCTGGACGAGAACACGCTCGGCACCGACGCGGTAGCGGTCGCCGAGGCGATTGCCGCCGCCGACACCGGCGACGGCGTCCTGGTGCTGATGGATCTCGGCAGCGCGGTGCTGTCCGCCGAAACGGCACTGGACCTGCTGGATACCCCGCACACCGTCCGCCTGTGCGCCGCACCGCTGGTGGAGGGTTTGGTCGCCGCGCTGGCCGCGGCCGGTGGCGGTGCGGACCTGGAGAAGGTCGCGGGCGAAGCAGATCGTGCCCTGGACGCCAAGCGTGCCCAGCTGGGTGAAACGCCTGCACCACTGCGGGATTCGGCGGCCGGACCCGCCGCACCCGAGGTTGTGGTGGCTGTTTTCGAGGTGCGCAACGAGCATGGCCTGCATGCGCGACCGGCGGCCGAATTGGTCGCCGGGCTGCGGGATCTCGACGCCGTGGTGACGCTGCGGAATGCGACCACCGATGCGGGTCCGGTGCCCGCGGAGAGTCTGACCAGGGTGCTGACGCTGGGTGTCATGCCCGGACAGCAGTTGGAGGTCACCGCCTCGGGACCGGATGCGCAGGCCGCGCTCGCGCGCATCGCGGCTCTGACAACCGGGCACTGAGGGCGGAGGCCACGTCGGTGAGGCGCTGAAAGTCCGCGGCGCACCACGACTTTCGGCCTTGCGCTCCCGTGGGGCGGCTTTGCACTCCAGTTGGGTCGAGTCAGTGCGCGGCGGCCTCGGCGTCGCGGGCGGCGAAAACCTCGCGGGCGGCGGTGATTCCGTTGAGGGCGGCGGGGAATCCGGCGTAGACGGCCATCTGGGTGATGGCTTCGACGGCTTCCTCGCGGGTGCCGCCGACATTGAGCAGACTGTGTAGGTGCACCCGGAGCTGGGGTGCGGCGGTGCCGAGGGCGGTGCAGGCGGCGACGGTGGCGAGTTCGCGGGTCTTCAGATCGAGGACCGGGCGGGAGTAGACGTCGGCGAAGGCGAATTCGATGATGTAGCGGCCCAGGTCGGGTGCGATGACCTGGGTGAAGGCGATGACCTGTTCGCCCGCTTCGCCGTCGATGCGGCCGAGCGCCTCGAGCCCCCGCTCGTACCGCTCGCGGGCGGTTTCGTCGCCCGGTTCGGCCACGGTCGTGACCGGATCGGCGAGGTCGGTGTGGTCGGCGAAGGCGAGCTTGGCGGCGGCAATGCCATTGAGCGCGGCGGGGATTCCGGCGTAGACGCTCATGTGGATGATGGTTTCGACGATCTCGGCCGGGGTGACGCCGACGTTCAGCGCGCCGTCGATATGGAAGCGGAGCTGCGGGGCCGCGGTGCCCATGGCGGTCAGCGCCGCCACATTGATGAGCTGCCGCTGCGCCAGGGTGAGGCCGGGGCGGTCGTAGACATCCCCGTAGGCGAATTCGACGGTGAGCCGGGCGAGTCCGGGTGCGATATCGGCGAGTCCGTTCTCGAAGCCCGCCCCCGCGGCGCCGCCGACGGTGGTGAGCAGTTCCAGGCCACGGCGGTAGCGGGTGTCGGCGGGGGTGACTGCGGCGGTCATGATCGACCCTTTCTGCGGGTTCAGCAGGTGGTGATCCAACAAGACGGTCCGTCTCGTCTCCCAACATATAGGTGGCCCGAGCGCTCGTCAAGACGAGACGGACCGTCTCATTGTCGGGTAGGCTCGGCTCGTGGCCACTACCCCGAACCCGGAATTGCGCAGTCAGCGCGCCCACCGCGCGATCCTGGACGCGACCTTCGACCTCGCCGTCCGCAAGGGCTACGCCAAAGTCACCGTGGAGGCCATCGCCGCCGCGGCCGGCGTCGGCAAACAGACCATCTACCGCTGGTGGCCGTCCAAGGCGGCCGTCGCCCTCGACGCGCTCAACGAGAAGATGGGCCCGGACACCGAGTTCCCCGACACCGGAGATATCACCGCCGACCTGAAAACCCAGATCGGTGGCCTGGCCCGGCTGCTCACCGGCGATGTCGGCCCGATCTACCGCGGCGTCATCGCCGAGGCGCAGACCGATCCGCGCATTGCGGCGGCGGTCCGCGAGATCATCGTCGAACCCCGCATCGGCCGCTGCCAGGATCGCTTGAGCCTGGGTATCGCGGCCGGTCAGATCCGCGCCGACCTGCCCACCCGCACCATGGTCGAAATGCTGTATGGGCCCGTGTATTACCGCTTCCTGCTGGGCGCGCCCGAGGTCGAGGTGCGGCGCAGCGCGGATCTGGTGGATCCGATCCTCGCGGGACTCCGCCCGGCCGGCAGTTGACGGAACTTCTCGAACCAGTCCAGGATCTCTTCACTCGCCCCGATGCCGGAGGCGCCGGTAACCGTGAGATTCGGGTGGGTCCAGGCGAGCTCTTCGAGTTCACCGTGGAGGGGCCGGATGGCGGCGTCCGCGGAACGCAGCATTGCGGCGTCCAGCGCACCGTCCCCGGCCGCGACCAGCCGGGCGTTAGGCGCGAGTTCGCCCGAATCCGTCAGGCGGCGGCGAACTTCCGTTACGGCCCGGCTCTTACAGACCGCGACCGGCATGGTGTAGATCTTGCGCCCCTGCCGGGAGGCCGACCACCCGCGCGGGCGGCACCAGGCATCCCATTCGGGTAAGAATTCGGGCGGTAGAGCTGCCGGGTCCACGACCAGGTACGGGAACAGATGATCCGCGACCCGGAATCGTTGCACGAACGAATCGCTTATGCGACTGCACAATTCGGCATTCACCTGGGATAGCGTCGCGCCGCTCGCGCGTACTTCGGCATCGAGGCCGGTACGCCAATGCCGATCGGGTCGGCCGTTGTCGAGGATATTGCCGCCATTGGTGGTGACGGCATACCTCCATGGCCTGCCGGGCAGCCGAATCCTGTTGAATTGCCGCACGGTTCGAGTGGTCGCCGGCACCACGATGGCAGCGGCGGCGAGGGCAGACAGCCGATCCGCCGCCGCAGCGGTCATGAACGACAGCGCACCACCGTCGAGGTACTCGACGCAGACCGCATCCGGTCCGGCGGCGGACCGCGAATAGATCATTGTCCGATCGAGATCGGTTGCGATCAGTGTTTCCCGATGCGACGTCCCGTCCACTACTCCCCCATTGTCTTGATCAGCCCCATACATGCATACGCCAGCTCGGGCACGACCTCGACGGGCACGCCGCGGGCCGCCGCCAGCAGCCGGATATGGGCGTGCTCGGGCGCCTCCGCCTCGCGCACCAGCACCCGCCACGGGATGCGGCGCAACAACACCCGGGTCGTCTCGCCCACACCGGGTTTCACGAGGTTGACGCTCGCGAGACCGTATTCCGCCCGCACCCGCTCCACCGATTCCCAGCCCGCCCACGTCGGTGTGCGATCCGCGGCGCGCAGGGCGGCGACCGCGGCCGGGACTCGGGTGCGAATGTCGTCGAAGCGGGCGGTGACCGCGTCGAGCAGGTGGTTGGAGACATCGTCAGGTGCGAGCTCCCGATAGAACTTCGCACCGTGGAACTCCCCCGGCCCGATCAGCGCATCGTTCAGCACGGTCCGCGAAATCAATCCGGAGACTGTCGAATTGAGGCAGGCGGAGGCGATCAGGAAATCATCGCGAGTGCCGTAGGTGCGCACGCACCCGCCGGGATCGGCAAGCACCGCGAGATCGACTTCGAAGCGCGCACCGCCCGCCGCGTGATAATCGTCCAACGCGGAGACAAGTTCCCGAGTGATCGCTCCCTTACCGGTCCACCCGTCCACGAAGACGATCCGCGCCGGATCATGCTGCCGCGCCAGGTAATCCAAGGCCACGGTGTCGATCCCCCGATCCCGCACGATGGACATCGCATAATGCGGCACCCGCACCCCACGCGTCCCCAGCCACCGCCGCATCAGAATCCCGACCGGTGTCCCCGCCCGCGCCAGCGACACCAGCACAATGTCCTCCCCCCGTTCACTCACCACCAGTTCGGAAACGGTGGCCACCGCCAAGGCCAGCCGCTCCGCACTGTCCGCCAGCACCCGCTCGAACAACTCCTGATACGCGCCATCCGGCTGATACTCGATCGGCAGTGACTCCGCGTAATGCGCCACCCCGGCCTGAATCCGCCGTTCCCGCTCCCCCACATCACCTTCCAGCTCGACCCCGGAAAGCTCCTGCAACAACCACCCCACCTCATCCGCCGCATACGACCCGAACCCCGGCCCCCGCAACGGTTCCGGCAGCGAACGAGACCGGCGCGTACGTCCATCCGACGACGGCTCCAACTCGACCCGTGCGCTGGTCAACACACACGGGTCTGCGCCGGGCAACACCGCGAGGACGACATCCGCGCCGGCGGCGGTCAGCACATCGACCAGGCCGCCCTCCCCGGTGAGGCGTTCGGTGTCGGCCGGTGTATCGAGGACGACCAGCAGTATCGGCTCAGCTGCGCCGGATTCCGGCCACTGCGCGTTGTACAGGTAGCGCGGTGCGGTCTCGCCGGGTTCCGGTGCGGTGAAACGGAATCCGCGCCGCAGTGGGTACCCCGGCTCGTCGATCACATATGCCGGCGAGCGAGTGGTGGTCTGATAGCGGGTCGGGATTCCCCTGTCCGCCAACGCCGCTGCCAGCCGCAGCGGCAGATACATGAGTTCCTCGTGCCCGAGCACGATGACCGGGCGGCGGTCTTCCGGTGTGAAGCCCGGCCAGGGGAGCGCCGACAGTTCGCGACGGAGGGTGACGGTGGCTGTGGTGAGGGCGGATTCGAAGGCGGGGGTGTCGGCATCGAGGATGCCGTGCCGGCCGCCCTCGGGAACGCCGGGCGGCCAGGGTAGTTCGATGCGAGCGGTGTGGCCGCGTGTGGCCGCGATCGGGTTGTAGGGCGGGTCCGGCAGGGCCGCAACGGATTCGATCAGGTCGGTGGGTAGCTCGGTGCGGCCGGTGGCCAGGCATACCGTGTCGATGCGTATACCGAGTTCGCGGGCGAGGCTGGTGAAGGCGGCGCGGTCGGCATCCGTGCGCATGTCCACCAGGGAGGCCAGGATGTAGTGCGGGCGCGGGGTGTCGGCGTGCAGAGCGGCGATGGCTTCGAGGGCGGTTGCCCCGGTGGAGATCTCGTCGTCGACCAGCACCATGGGTAGCCGGTTGCGGAAGATGCCGGCGGGGGCGGGTTGCAGCAGGTGGGAGGTGGCGTGCGAGTGGCCTTCCTCGAAGCCGGCGAGGGTTTCGGCGGTGCGCACGTCGCGGCGGGTGGAGTGCAGGTAGCAGCGGGCGCCGATGCGGGCCGCGACGCAGTGGCCGAGTCCGGTGGCGGTTTCCGCGAAGCCGAGCACCACGACCGCGGAGGTATCGGCGCCGGTGGATTCGGTGAGGGCCGCGCGGACCAGGTCGCCGAGCCGATTGCCCGCGTCGAGAACGAGGTGCGGGTCGGTGGGCAGGTGCTTGCCGAGCACCGTGGAGACCAGCAGGTGCGCACGACGTGGGTTCTGGCGCAGTCCGGGCTGGACGAGATGCGGTACGGCCCAGCCTTGCTCACCCGCATCCGGATAGACGTCGCGCACGGACGATTCCTTGTGCTCCTGCACGGAACTCTGGCCGTGCTCATGGACGGAACTCTGGCCGTGCTCGTGCACCGGGCTCTGGCGGTGCTCGTGCCCAGAATTCTGACCGTGCTCGTACACGAACGAATTCCGGTGCCGTAGCCCGAGTCCGAAGCGGCGTGTCGCCCAGGGCACGACGGTCACTGTTCCACCAGCACTTTCATCAGATCGGTGAGTGAGACGCCGCGGTCGGCGACGCCGAAGAGGCGGGCGCGCAGCAGTGTTCGCCGCGCCCAGCTGCGGTGTGGCCGCATTTCGTTCATCTTGTTGCGGTACTCGGAGGCCGCGACCCCGCCGGCATCGGTGCCGAGGATGTCGAGGGCGTCCGAGTACTCCTCGAGCGTCACCACGGACAGCGCGTGCACGACCGCCACCTGGGCGGGGTGGATGACGGTCTTGCCCTGGATTCCGTTGGCGCGGTCCAGCGCTGCCTCGCGCAGCAGTCCGTCGACGTCGAAGTACTCCCAGACCGGTCCGGTGATGGTGAATCCGCTGCCGTCGCTGCGCCCGAGGTAGTTGACGATGTCGGCGATGACGTCGGCCACCACGCGCACGTCGTAGATGGTGCGTTCGCTGTCGCGGCGGATTCCGAAGGTGGAGCACATATCGGTGGCGCCGATACGCACGGCGAGCACGCGGTCGCGGTGGGCGGTGAGCAGTCGCGCGATGGTGTGCAGTTCGTGGTCGCGGGTCTGCCGGTGTACCAGGGCGGGTGATTCCAGTACCGGCATGCCGTAGACGGTGCGGCCGAGTCTCCTGCATGCGGTGTCGAGCGCGTCGAGATAGTCGGCGGCGCAGGAACTGTCGAATTTCGGGAAGACGAATCCGGTGAGCGCCTTGGTGTCCGCGCCCAGCCGATTCACGATTTCGCGCACGGTTCCGGGATCTCGCACCCTGACGAACAACAGCGGGTACGGTTCATGCCCCGCCCCGAGTTCCGCCAGCGTGTCCGCGGCGCGCCGTTTTGCCTGTGCCAGTTCATGGTCCGCGACGGCATCCTCGAGGTCGATCACCATCGAGCACACCCCGCTGTGCGCACGCCGGACGATGGTCTCGGTCAGCCCTGGCCGGGTGGCGGGCACGTACAGCGTGGCGCCCAGCGCCATGGCGAGGAGTTCGCGGTCGCGGGTGTCGCCGAAGGGTTCGGGTTGCCGGTGGAAGAGCCGCCGGATCTCGGGTCCGGGCACGTGCCGGAAGTGCCGCAGCGGCAGGTGTTTGCGCAGTGAGACTCGGGTGACTTCCGGATAGGTGCTGACAATCGCGGTCATCGGTCCCCCGGTCCTCCTGGGCTTTCGGTTTATCTGTCGGTATTTCGCATGCGCTCGACCACGCCCGCGACGAAGGCCGCGATGGTGTCGAGTTCGGACATGTAGGCCCAGTAGTCCGGGTGCGGCCCGGTGAGGCCGCCGGTGACACGGCCGAGGCGTTCGACCTGGCCGTCGAGCACCGAACCCCATTGCGGGACCAGTCCGTTGTTGACGGCGAGCATCTGGGCGTCGCGGAGTTTGAAGCGGACGGCCGCGGCGCGTTCCTGCGGTTGCTCGCGGACCGCGCGCAGCAGCGCGAGGCGGTCGGTGACGGCGTCGGCGTGTTGCTCGGCGGTGGCGAGCTGGCCGCGCGCGGTGGTGGTGAGGTCCAGGGCTTGCTCCGGGTCGTGGTGCCGCAGGGCGGTACGTGCCCGGGTGAGTTCGGCATCGGCGGCGTCGATGGCGTGCCGGGCGTGCCGCTCATTATTGGACAAATCGGACGAGGAGGCCGCATTGAATTCGCGCAGCAGCGCGGACATGGCGGGTCCGATGCGCTGCAGCCGATGCCGGGCGGCATCGAGTCGCGTGGTCGCGGAGGCCAGCGTGTTCTCGGCCGAATGCTGTTTGCCCGGAGCGTCTTCGAGGGCCGTGGACAGTTCGCGAGTGCGGGTGTCCAGGAGGGTGGCGGCGTCGCGTGCGGCGGCGGTCGCGTCCGCGGAAACAGCGGCCTCGAGTGTGACGAGCGCCTCGTCCACGGCGGCCGCGCAGCGCCGGATCGACGGATATCGCGCGTGCGGGGACGCGTCGGCCGCCTGCCTGGCCTGCCGTGCGGCGGTGCGGGCCTGGGTAACCAGTTGCGGCACCGACCCGTACACCGCGACCGCGTGTTCGAGGTGCGCGCGGTGGCGGTGATAGAACTCGTCCACGCCGCGCGCCGCGTCGGCGAGACGCCGGATCTGCGTGTCGATTTCGGGTTGCGGCACGCTGCCGCCATGGTGTTCGGCCTGATCGAGGCGTTCACCGAGGGCCAGGTAGGCGCCAGCGGCGTCGTAGCAGCGGGCGCGTACGGGCGTCCATTCGGCGGTCACGCCGCGTTCGGGGAACAGTTGTGCGGAGGCGGTGACGGCGGTTTCTGCGATGCTCTGCCGCCGGTCCATGTCGAGGAAGGCCGCGGTGAGCGCCTGCCGGGCCTGTTGCACCCATTCGTTGTTCGGGGGTGTCCGGAACCATCCGCGTTTTCGGCCTGCCACGCCCCGATGTTAGGAGACCGTTCACCGGGTGGGCGACCCGGAATATTTCCGAATGGGATTATTTGTGCCAGGGTGAGCGGGGATGGCTTTCGGTTTGCCGGTGGGCAGCGACGGCCGGAGCCACTACTGTGTCGTTACAGCGGAACCGGACAAATCGGTCATCCGTGTTGCTGGAAACGCTCCGAACGCTTTGCAAGGAAAGGGATTCCCAGATGGGTGTCAGTTTGTCCAAGGGCGGTAACGTTTCACTCACCAAGCAGGCCCCGAACCTGACGCAGGTCGCCGTCGGCCTCGGCTGGGACGTCCGCACCACCACCGGAACCGATTTCGACCTCGACGCCAGCGCCATCGCCACCGGCGGCGACAAGAAGGTGCTGTCCGACAAGCACTTCGTCTTCTTCAACAATCTGCAGTCCCCGGAGGGCACCATCGTGCACACCGGCGACAACCTCACCGGTGAAGGCGACGGCGACGACGAGGTCATCAATATCGACCTCGCCAATACGCCCCCCACCGTCGAGTCGGTCTTCTTCCCGGTCTCCATCTACGACGCCGACCAGCGCGGCCAGAGCTTCGGCCAGGTCCGCAACGCCTACATCCGCGTGGTCGACCGCAGCAACGGCAACGAACTCGCCCGCTACGACCTCACCGAGGACGCCTCCACCGAAACCGCCATGGTCTTCGGCGAGCTGTACCGCAATGCGAGCGAATGGAAGTTCCGCGCCATCGGCCAGGGTTACGCTTCGGGCCTGGCAGGCATTGCCCGCGACTACGGCGTCAATGTCTGATTCGAACGGCTAGCGCGCAGGGGCTCGGCAGGGCCCCTGCGCTGTCTCCACCAGCTTCACCCGAATCGGATCCGGCACAACGAAAGGCCTGGTCGCCGTGCGTATATTCGGCCTCTCCATCATCGTCTCGGTGCTCTCGCTGCTGGCCGCGCTGCTGTACGGCGGCTGGAAGGGACTGGCGGTCTGCGCCATCCTCGGCGTGCTCGAGGTGTCGTTGTCCTTCGACAACGCGGTCATCAATGCCGGCGTGCTGCAACGCATGAGCGAGTTCTGGCAGCGGCTGTTCCTCACCGTGGGCGTGCTCATCGCCGTTTTCGGTATGCGCCTGGTGTTTCCGCTGGCCATCGTGTGGATCACCGCCGGACTGAACCCGCAGCGGGCCCTGCATCTGGCGCTGAACCCGCCGGACGACGGCGGCCTGCTCTTCCCGGACGGCAGCTCCTCCTACGAGAAACTGCTCACCGACGCGCATCCGCAGATCGCGGCCTTCGGTGGCGCGTTCCTGCTGCTGCTGTTCCTCAACTTCATCCTCGAGGACCGCGAGATCACCTGGCTGAGCTGGATCGAGCGCCCGCTGGCGCGGCTCGGCAAGCTCGAAATGCTTTCGGTGGTACTCACCTTGGCGGCGGTGGCGGTCACCGCGCAGGCCATCGCGGACGACGATGACGTGGCCACCGTGCTGCTGGCCGGCGTGCTCGGCGTGATCACCTACATCACCGTCGACGGGCTCGGCTCGATGTTCAATGCCGAGCAGCAGGCCGAAGGGCAGGCCACCGCGGGGCCTTCCGGTGTGGTGCAGGCGGTCGGCAAGGCGGCGTTCTTCCTGTTCATCTACCTGGAAGTACTGGATGCCTCGTTCTCCTTCGACGGGGTGATCGGCGCCTTCGCCATCACCTCCGACCCGATTCTGATCGCCTTGGGGCTGGGCCTGATCGGCGCCATGTTCGTCCGGTCCATCACTGTTTATCTGGTGCGCAAGGGCACGCTGTCGGAGTACGTGTATCTGGAGCACGGCGCGCACTGGGCCATCGGCGCGCTGGCGGTGATCCTGCTGGCCTCGATCGGGATTCACATCAACGAGGTGATCACCGGCCTGATCGGCGTGGCGTTCATCGGCGCGGCGTTCCTCACCAGCATTGTCCGCAATCGCCGCGACGGCGCGGCGGGGGATTCCGACGCGGAGGACCACGCACCCCACACGGCCGTGATCGGCTGAAACCCGGTGCGGCCGTGAGCGGCTGAGGCACTTGCACAAACGACCGCGCCCGGCACGCGAAATGCGTGCCGGGCGCGGTCGTTCCGGTTTCAGGCGCGAGCGGGGGTCACCCGCTCGATGAGGAAGCTCTCCGGTTCGATCGCCTCCGCCACGGCTTCGGCTGCCACCGGCCCGGATTCGCCCTGCACCTCGGTGCGGGTCCGCCGCGAGGCGAGCACCATGCCGACCACACCGACCGCCAGGCCCGCAATCGTCAACGGGTGCAACGGCTGTGCGATGACCAGCCAGGCCAGTACCGCGGTGACCGCCGGGATGGCGAAGAACAGGCGGCTCACCCGGGTGGTGTCCCAGCGCTGCAACATGGTGTTCAGCAGCAGGAACGCGCCGATGGAATTGATCAGCACCATCCACACCATCGAGCCGGCGAAGCGCGCCGGATCGGCGATGTGCAGATTGCCGCCCAGCAGTGCCAGCAGACCGGCGAAGGGCGCGCTGATTGCCACATGCAGGGCCGTGCCTGTCCGCGGATCGAGCTGCGGGGTGAAGTGCTTCTGGTACACGGTGCCGATGCTCAGGCCCAGCAGCCCGACCGCGCACAGCAGCAGCCCGATCAGCGAGAACGTGGATCGGTGGTCCACCACGGCCAGGCCCACGCCCACTCCGCCGACGCCGAAGCCCAGCCACTGCCGCAGGGTGACGGATTCGCCCAGGGCACCGGCGAATACGGCGATGACGAGCGGGCTGAGGCCCTGCATGAGCGAGATCACCGCGGCGCTGACGTGCTCGTGCATGGCGGTGTAGAACCCGCCGAACTGCACCATCTGCATGAGCAGGCCCGCGATCGCGGTGTGCGCCAGCGTCTTTCGGCGCGGCCAGGCGGCGCGGGTCAGCAGCGCGTACGCGGTGAGTATCAGGGCCGCGATGCCGAAGCGCACGAAGAGCACCAGCATGGGCGCGGCCGAACCGACCCCGATGATGCCGGCGATGAAGGCGCTGCTCCACATGAGGATGAGGGCCGGCGGGCCCGCTACCTCCATGAGCCGGTTGTTCATGATCATCTCCTTGCTAACCGCCTTAAGTGGTTACTACGATGGCACTCGTCCACATAACCTGTCAAGGGGGTTACTATGACCACCGTGTCCACCTTCGACGACGCCCACCTCTGGGTCAGCGGCAACCTGGCGCTCAACTTCATCGGCACGGTGGAGGGACGCCGCGACTACTACGAGAACCGGCTGAAAACACCCGACGACCTCGGGGGATGGACCGTCGCCGCGGGACTGCTCGACACCGCGCCCGACTGCACGCCCGGTGACCTGGACCGCGCGACCGAACTCCGCGAGGGCACCTACCGCATGGCGCTGGCGCTATTGGGCGGCGCGCCGTTCGCCGAGGCGGACCTCGCACTGGTCAACGAGATCGCCCGCGGCACACTGCCGGAAGTCGTGCTGACCGCGCCCGGTCACGTACACCGCACCGGCACAATCGATTCCGCGCTGGCCGCCATCGCCCGCTCGGCCGTCGAACTGTTCGGCGGACCCGACCGCGCCCGGATCAAGGAATGCGAACGAGAGGCGTGTACCCGCCTCTACATCGACACCTCACGCGGCGGTTCGCGCCGGTGGTGCGATATGGGGATCTGCGGAAACCGCGCCAAGAGTGCGGCTTTCCGCGCCCGGAACACCTAGCGCGTCCGCCCAGCGCATGCGCGCCCGAACGAAGAGGAAGAAGAACACCAGCAGCAGGACGGCGCGCCCCCACACGCCGAACTGCACGATGTTCTGCTCCACGCTCGCGTTGTAGCCGCTGCCGAGCGCGTAGAAGTACCGGAAGACCCCGATGCCGATGGCCGCGTCGGCCAGCAGATAGCCGCCGATCAGCGACCACGGCACTTCCAGCAGCACCAGGAACGGGATCAGCCACAGCGTGTACTGCGGCGAATGCACCTTGTGGAACAACAGGAATCCGCACAGCATGGCGCCGCTGGCGCCGACCCACGGATACACGCCGGTGACCTGGTACCGCCGCCAGCCGAGCCAGGCCGCCAGCGCGAACGAGGCCAGGATCAGCAGCGGTGACGCCACCGACACCACGTCCTGGAAGCTGCGCTCGGCGGCCGGCGTGCCACCGAACAGCGGCCGTAATCCCCAGTACCAAATGGAATTCGTGGTGATGTCGGCGTGGCGCAATTCCTGGAACACGATGGAGGCGCGCCAGCCCTCGAATCCGGCCACGGCGAACGGGAGATTGATCGCCACCACGGTGCCTATCGCGGCGCCGGCCACGGCGAGTGCGCCGCGCACGTCGTAGTGGCGCGGCAGACTGTGCCGCCTTGCCGCACTGCCGAATTCGTTTTCCTCGCCGAGCAGTACGTGAATCAGCAAGGGCAGGACGAATATGCCCGGATACAGCTTGAGACAGAAGCCGATGCCCAGCAGGATCGCCGCGGCAATTCCGCGCTGCCGCAACGAATATCGGGGCATCATGGTGACGATGTAGAACGCGCCGACGGCCGTGCAGACGACAGGCAGTTCCCAATTGTGGAAGGCGTAGAGCACCAGCGGCGATCCCGCCGACCACAGCAACGCCGCCTTACCGGCCATCTTGCCCAGCAGATAGGCGGTCACCAGCGCGAACGGAGCCAGCAGGATCGCCGTGTGCAGCAGGAACGCGGCGTCATTGTGCGCGCCCACCGCGCCGATCCACATGAGCAGGCCGCTCAGCACCGGGTACTCCACGGCGCCGCCGGTCAGCTGGCCATCGGGGGTGATGCCGCCCGATATATACGGAAAGATGTGGTCGTCGATGCCCCGGCCCAGCCACAGGAACTGGATATCCGAGTAGCAGACCGAGGAATCCTTCACCGAATCGAAGATGGTGCTGCGGCCGAATTCGTCGAACGGGGCTGCCGCACACCGCAGTTTGTTGGCGTAGGCGAAAAGCAGCGTGACCGAGCACACCATCAGGGAAGTGATTCCGGCGGCCAGTCGCTGCGACATGGCCACCACAGTAGGGGGCGCTCCGGCGTGTCGGCGCGCTCAACGCGACGCGGCATTCGATCACACGGGCCCGTTGCACCCGATTTCGCTGCTCAACCGGCCTTCATGTAGCCTTGTCCAGTTGCTGACGCAACGAACCCTCCTGCCCACGGACAGCCCGTGGGCCGTTCACAGTCCACAGGAGGTGATGAGGTCCGTGCGTCATTATGAAGTGATGGTCATTCTCGATCCGAGCCTGGACGAGCGCACCGTCGGCCCGAATCTGAACACCATGCTCGGTGTTGTCGGGACCGAGGGCGGCAAGGTCGACAACGTCGACATCTGGGGCCGCCGTCGTCTGGCTTACGAGATCAGCAAGCAGAGCGAAGGCATCTACGCGGTGGTCACCCTGACCGCCGAGTCCGCCACCGTGAGCGAGCTCGACCGCCAGCTGGGGCTCAACGAGTCGGTGCTGCGCACCAAGGTGCTGCGCCTCGACAAGAAGTAGTCCAGTCCTCCCGCAACGTCGCTCGTAACCGTCGGTGCCTATCTCTAGGCTGACTGGCAAACCGTGCATCGAACCCGGCACCGGGTTCATCCGGGTGCGCGGAGCGAGCGGATTGCGGACTGCACCGGAAAGCAGGAGGAACCATGGCCCAAGGCGACACGGTCATCACCGTCATCGGAAACTTGACGGCTGACCCCGAGCTTCGATTCACGCCCGCGGGAGCGGCCGTCGCGAACTTCACGGTCGCGTCGACTCCCCGTGTGTTCGACCGTAATACCAATGAATGGAAAGACGGCGAAGCGCTTTTTCTGCGCTGCAACATCTGGCGTGAAGCTGCGGAGAATGTCGCCGAGAGCCTGACCCGGGGCTCACGAGTGATCGTGAGCGGACGACTCAAGCAGCGCTCCTACGAAACCCGCGAGGGTGAGAAGCGCACGGTCGTCGAACTCGAGGTCGACGAGGTCGGTCCCTCCTTGCGCTACGCGACCGCGAAGGTCAACAAAACCACCCGTGGCGGTGGTGGCGGAGGCTTCGGCGGTGGCGGTGGTGGAGGCGGCGCCCAGCAGGGCGGCGGCTTCTCCGGCGGTGGCGGTAACAGTGGCAGTGGCGGAGGTCGCGGCGGCCAGAGTGCCGGCGACGACCCGTGGGGCAGTGCGCCCGCGGCCGGCTCCTTCGGGGGCGGCCCAATGGACGATGAACCGCCGTTCTGAAGAACGGCTTTCGCAGGAGCCTCCAGGCAGGCTTCGCAAACTTACGGAGTGAATGACCATGGCCAAAGCACCGGCACGCGAAAAGGTGCTGAAGAAGAAGGCTTGCACCTTCTGCAAGGAAGACAAGGCCGGCAAGAAGAACAACACCGCCGGCGCCAAGATCGATTACAAGGACACTGCGCTGCTGCGTAAGTATGTCTCCGATCGAGGCAAGATCCGCGCGCGCCGGGTGACCGGCAACTGCGTGCAGCACCAGCGGGATATCGCTGTCGCCGTCAAGAACTCGCGTGAGGTGGCCCTGCTGCCTTACGTGTCCACCGCTCGCTGAGAAAGGAAGACACAGCCATGAAGCTCATCCTCACCGCTGATGTCGACAACCTCGGTGCGCCCGGCGACACCGTGGAAGTCAAGGACGGTTACGGCCGTAACTTCCTGCTGCCCCGCGGACTGGCCATCGTTGCCACCCGTGGCGCGGAGAAGCAGGTCGAGGGCATCCGCCGGGCGCAGGACGCCCGTAAGGTGCGCGACCTCGATCACGCCAACGAGCTGAAGCAGGCCCTCGAGGGCCTGACCGGCGTGGTGCTGGCGGTCAAGACCGCCGGCACCGGCAAGCTGTTCGGCTCGGTCACCGCCGCCGACGTCGCGGCCGCCATCAAGGCTGCCGGCGGCCCGGTCGTCGACAAGCGCAGCATCGAGCTGCCGAAGGCCCACATCAAGAGCACTGGTAAGCACGGTGTCGTGGTGCATCTGCACCCGGATGTGATCGCCAAGGTCGACCTGCAGGTCAACGCCGCCGAGTAATTCGGCCGATCGGAGGCCATCTCCCTGCGTGGGGATGGCCTCCGATTTCTGTTTGCCGGGTATTGTCTGAATCTCTGCGCCGCTGGTGGCCGCGGGTCGCCGGGCGCGAGTGGGCGAAGTGTCGCGATGCATGATTCGGAGTGTTCGCCCAGGTTGTGGATTACTCAGCAAACCAACCGTTTTCGTTGTGTGGCAGGTCACAGCCTTGTGGCCGTCCGTTTACCCAACACGCCCGGACGTTACTGTCCAGCGACACGCCGCACCAAATTGATCCACAGTGGCCTTTGTTGAGAATTCGGCCACTACCTGCGAATTGATTGCACACACCGACTGTTGTCCCCAAGTTCTCCACAGGGGGTGCACAACGGTTGGTGAACAATACCCACGTTGCCCACAGTTGTGTACACAGCTCCGTTTGGCGGGTTCCCGCCCGGTCGCCTAGGTTCGCATTCATTGCCGTGACCACGGCCCCGGACGACACGACCCGCCCTGCCCCTCATCCCGCACCACGGGTTTGCCGACGCGCGCGAAACACGCCGCGCCGCATGCCCGAACGTGTCGGTCCCCAGGCGTAGAACGGGTCAAGGATGTGCCGCATCCGGGCGGGAGGAGAGAGGACGGTCGACTGATGGCAGTCATCGACGATCGCGGCCACGACGATCACGGACCCTCCGACTACCCCGAGGCTCCCGGCGAGGATTTCGGCCGCCAGCCCCCGCACGACATGGCAGCCGAGCAATCCGTCCTCGGCGGCATGCTCCTGTCCAAGGACGCCATCGCCGACGTCATCGAGGTCATCCGCCCCGGCGACTTCTACCGCCCCGCGCACCAGGCCGTCTACGACGCCATCCTCGACCTCTACGGCCGCGGCGAACCCGCCGACCCGGTAACCGTCGCCGCCTCCCTCGACCGCCGAGGCGACCTCAAACGCATCGGCGGCCCCCCGTACCTCGTCACCCTGACCCAAACGGTCCCCACCGCGGCCAACGCCGGCTACTACGCCGAAATCGTCGCCGAGAAGGCCATCCTGCGCCGCTTGGTCGAAGCAGGCACCCGCATCGTCCAATTCGGCTACGCCGGCGCCGACGGCCAAGACGTAGCCGAGGTCGTAGACCGAGCCCAAGCCGAAATCTACGAAGTAACCGAACGCCGAGCCTCCGAAGACTTCGCCCCCCTGGAGGAAATCCTCCAGCCCACCATGGACGAACTCGACTCCATCGCCTCCCGAGGCGGCATCTCCCTAGGCGTCCCAACAGGTTTCACCGAACTGGACGAAATCACCAACGGCCTCCATCCCGGCCAGATGATCATCGTCGCGGCTCGACCCGGTGTGGGTAAGGCGCTGGCGCTGGATACACCGCTGCCGACGCCGACCGGTTGGACCACCATGGGTGAGGTCCGAGTCGGTGACGAGCTGCTGGATGCGCAGGGCAGGCCGACCCGCGTCGTGGCAGCCACCGAAGTGATGGCCGGCCGCCCTTGCTACGAAGTCGAATTCTCCGACGGCACCGTGCTGGTCGCGGACGAGCAGCACCAGTGGCTCACCGAGACGCGCGCCTCCCGCCGGTCGGCCCAGCAGGCGGCCCAGGGGCACAACCGCTCTCGCAACCGGCAGACCTTCGCCGAGGTCCGCACCACCGCGGAGATCGCGGCCACGGTCCGGTGCGAGACGGTTGATCGGCGGCTCAACCATTCCGTCGTCAATGCGGCCCCGCTGCAGCTGCCCGCACGTGAATTGCTTGTTCCCCCATACACACTCGGCGCCTGGCTCGGTGACGGTAGCTCCGCTTGCGCGCAGCTGACCACCGCCGATCCCGAGATCGTTGTCAATATCGAGAACGAGGGCATCGTCGCGGTCCCCTCCGAATCCGTTCCGCTGCGGTTCAGCTTGCAGCTGCCGGCCGATACGCCCGTCGCTCCGCGTAATTGTGTCGTCTGCGGCTCGGAGTTCGTTCCTTTCACCAGCGAAGTTCGCACGTGCGGCCGATCTTGCGGCGGCAAGGCGCGTTTCGTCTCCGCTCCTGTTCCGGCCCCCACCTGTGCCCATTGCGGCGGCCCGTCCATCGGCCTGCGCCTGTGCCAGGACTGCCGGAATGCCATCGGCACGCTGCAGGGGCGGCTGCGCACGATCGGAGTGCTCGGCGACAAGCACATCCCATCCGACTACCTCCGCGCATCGGAGGAACAGCGCCGCGCTCTCCTCGCCGGTCTGCTCGATACCGACGGCACTGTCACCAAGGGCGGCTCCGTTCAGTTCGCCGTCACCAACGAGCGTCTGGCCCGGGATGTCGAAGAACTCATCGTCAGCCTCGGCTACCGCAGCCAGCTGTCCACCAAACGGGTCCTCGGCCGCACCGAGAGCTCGTCCATCGCCTACACGCTGACCTTCGCCACCGAGGACGAGGTCTTCGGCCTCAGCCGAAAAGAGTTGCTGCACAAGCAACGCCGCGGCGCGACGAACACCACCCGCTCCGGTTCCCGTTTCATCGCCGACGTCCGCCCCATCCCGTCCGTCCCCGTGCGCTGTGTCGAAGTGGACAACCCCGCCCACCTCTACCTCGCCGGCCGCGCCATGATCCCCACCCACAACTCCACCCTGGGCATGGATTTCATGCGCAGCTGCTCCATCAAACACGGCCTCGCCAGCGTCATCTTCTCCCTCGAAATGAGCCGCACCGAAATCGTCATGCGCCTCCTCTCCGCCGAGGCCCGAATCAAACTCGGCGACATGCGCTCCGGTCGCATGAGCGACGACGACTGGACCAAACTCGCCCGCCGCATGAGCGAAATCAGCCAGGCCCCACTATTTGTCGACGACTCCCCCAACCTCACGATGATGGAAATCCGCGCAAAAGCCCGCCGCCTCAAACAACGCCACGACCTACGCCTCATCGTCGTCGACTACCTCCAGCTGATGACCTCCGGCAAAAAGGTCGAATCCCGCCAGCAGGAAGTCTCGGAATTCTCTCGTAGCCTCAAGCTGATGGCAAAGGAATTGGAAGTTCCCGTTGTCGCAATCTCACAGCTGAACCGTGGTCCGGAACAGCGAACAGATAAGCGCCCTATGGTGTCTGACCTGCGTGAAAGTGGAAGTCTAGAACAGGATGCCGACATGGTTATCCTTCTGCACCGCCCCGATGCATTCGAGCGAGATGACCCCCGCGGCGGCGAAGCCGACCTTATCCTCGGTAAGCACCGCAACGGTCCCACCGCGACCATTACCGTTGCGCACCAATTGCATTTGAGCCGTTTCGTCGATATGGCGCGAGGTTAGTAATTCAGCGACATCGAACACAGATTCGAGCTACCGTTGGATTGTGGATGCGAACCCCGCTCCAATGGAGCCAACAGATAAGCGCACCAACACGTTCGAGCATTGCGAACTGGGAGGTCTACCAGTTTCGGCGCAGATTTTTCGTGCCGATAATGGTGCACGCGTTTCGCTGAAGACCCTGCTGCAGAGTGGCGAACGACCGCTTGTGTGGTCACTCGACAAGCTGATGCGCTTCGTCGCGCGGCCGATGGATGACGTACTCCCCGTTGACCGCGCCAAGATCGCGCAATTCCGCCTCGCCTCCGGCCGCTCGATCGACATCGCGACGGAGGCTCGCCTGTTGACCATCGATGGCTGGAGACAACTCCGGACACTCGCCGTTGGGGATCGCATTGCCATCCCACGATGGATTCCCGCACCCAAGAACGCCACGACGATGGCGGAGGCTGAAATAACCCTGTTGGGACACATGATCGGTGACGGCTCGTTCGTGAAACGGCAACCAATCCGCTACGCCAGCGTCGACGAAGAGAATCTCGCGGCGGTCACCACCGCCGCAACGCATTTCGGGATTACCGCGATACGCGACGACTACGAAGCGGCGCGGGTCACTACGCTCCGCCTGCCTGCGCCGTACCGCCTCACACACGGTAAGCGCAATCCGATCGCGGCGTGGCTCGACGAGCTGGGACTGTTCGGTTTGCGTAGTTACGAAAAGTTCGTTCCGGATGCGATCTTCGCGCTCCCCACCGACATGGTGGTGATCTTCCTCAGACATCTGTGGGCCACGGATGGTTCCGCCCGTTGGGACGAGACAGGACGCCAAGGCCGGATCTACTACACCTCCACAAGCCTGCGTCTCATTCATGACGTCGCCGATCTCCTGCTCCGCCTTGGAGTTCACGGACGCATCAGACTCGTCCCGAAGGCCGGTTACCGTGACTGCTGGCATCTGACGATCGACGGCGCGGACAACCAAATCACCTTTCTCGAGGACATCGGTGTACACGGCGCCCGTGGCGTTACCGGCGAAGCGTGCCTCGCCCAGCTCGATACGATGACCTCGAATCCCAATGTGGACACCGTCCCCAAAGAGATCTGGAACAGGGTCCGAGCCCTCCTGACCGAGAAGAACATGACCCACCGTCAGTTCCAGACCGCGATGGGAACCAAATTCTGCGGCTCCACCATGTGGAAGCACTCACCCAGCCACCAACGTCTGGCCCGCGCCGCATACGTCCTGGATGCTCCCGAACTGATGATGCACTGCACGAGCGACGTCTTCTGGGATCGAATAACCGAGATCACCAGCCTCGGTGAGCAGGAGGTCTTCAGCATCTCCGGCCCCGAAAACCTCGTCGCACAAGGCATCTGCGTCCAAGCCTGAATACCTACTCGCGCCTCGAGCTCTGGACAGCCACCGCCACCAGAACGACGACCACGAGAATGATGATGATCCACAACTCCGTCACCACTGCCGGTAGTGCCACCACCGCTACCGGTGGTGTCAGGCTTCGTTGGCGCGGACCAGGCGGAGCGGGGCGGGGCGGCCGGCGGGGATTATGCGGGGGAGTTGGGGGCGGGGGTGGTGGGGGAGTTGTTGGGGGAGGGTGGTTTCGGGCATGTCGACGACTGTCCAGGATTGGATGAGGAGGCAGCAGAAGGCTATTGCGGCGGCGGAGGTCCAGGGGAAGGCGCCGGGGAGGTCGAAGTGTTTGGACCAGAGGGTGATCGAGGCTGCTAGGAGGGAGCCGGTGGGGGTGGTTGCGTACCAGGTCAGGGCGGGGCGGCGGGGGAGGAGGGGGTCGCAGAAGGTGAAGCCGGCGCCTAGCCAGTAGAGGGGGTTGGTGAGGGTGGGGGTTAGGGCCGTTTTCAGGAAGGTCAAGGGGGTGGTGGGCGCGTGGGACCAGGTGGTCAGGACTGTGGTCATTACCGAGAGGGGCATGGCCAGGAGCATTGAGGTCACCGCGATGCGGACCTGCCACACGCGCCATTTCATGGGGACTCCTTAGCCGATGTTGGCGGAGAGGTCGGGGAGCATGCGGGTGGCTTCGTCTTGCCAGTTGTTCCAGGCGTGGATGCCGTACTCCGGGAAGGAGTAGGTGACGTTGCCGGCGCCGAGGGTGGCCATGCGGACCTGGAAGGAGCGGGTGTTGGCCAGGGCCAAGGCTTCCAGGGCCATGCCGTTGACTGTGCCCATGTTGGGGCCGTCCTGGGCGGTGGGGCGGCCGCTGGCGGCGGCGATGTAGAGGCGGGTGTTGTTGGCGATGAGGCGGGGGGCGAAGACGAAGGGGTCCATGCGGAGCCATTGCGGGCCCCAGGGCGGGGCCATGGAGTCGACGTTGTAGCCGCCGGCGTCGATCATCGCGAGGCGGATGGCTTCTCGCATGCCGGGGGCGGAGATATTGAGGTAGCCGGAGAAGGAACCGGCGAAGCTGAACTGGTCGGGGTGGTAGGCGGCCAGGGTCAGGGCCGCGGAGCCGCCCATGGAGAGGCCGAAGATGCCGTTGCGATTGGGGTTGAAGCCGTAGCGGTCTCGGAGTGCCCACCGGAGATCATTGGTGAGGAAGGATTCCCAGGCATAGCGGTACGACTTGCCGGGGCCTCCGGACAAGGCGTCGGTGGCGCCGGATCCCGTATTGGCCGAGCCGGTGCCGGCGGGGATGCCGAAGAATTCGCTGGGTGCGTTCCAGTCGGTGTAGAAGCTGGATTCGCCGCCGACGGGCATGACCACGTTGATGTTCCAGCTGGCCAGGGTCTCGGCGACGTTGGTTTCGATTTCCCAGCCGTTGAGGTCCTGACCTGCGCGCATACCGTCGAGCGCGTAGACGACGCGGTCGGTGTTGCCGTCGGCGGCGCGGAGGACGCGGGTCTTGATCGGACCCATGACCGGTGAGTCGACCCAGACGTCGAAGGCGGCGGGGTTGAAGGCCGCGTGCGCGAGCGCGCCGATGCCTGTTGCGGCGATGGCCAGGGGTGCGGTCAATACCAGGGACAGCACCATGAGCGTGCGCCTCACCAGCGTTTTCGTTGCCGAATTCGACTTACTGTGAATCGATCTCATCGATCCCGATCCTTTCGCCGTGGGTAGCGAGGCAGTACCGTCGCGACGCTCATTCGAATTGCCTATCGCCCAGGCGCAAGAGTTTGTTGCTGAAAATTAGCTTAGATATTGTGATGCGGCACACGTACGGGAGGGATTACCGTCGATCAATGAGGCGGAACCGGTTGCGTCGCACTCGTATCGCTCGGGCAGGGGCGGTGGCCGCAGCGGCCGCGCTCGTCGCCGCGGGTTGCGGTAGCTCGGCCGATACCGCCAAGACCAGCGATTCCTCCTGGCCACCCACCGGCGGGCGAGGTTCCTGCGCGGTAACCAAGCAGCAGGACGTGCCCGCGACCATGCGCGACGGCGTGGTGCTGAAGTCCGATGTGTACCGCCCGCAGACCACCGACAAGGTGCCGGTCATCCTGATGCGCACGCAGTACGGCAAGGAGGAGGCGCAGATCCAGCCGTTCCGCTATCAGACGCCGGACTGGTTCGCCTCGCACTGTTATCTCGTTGTGGTGCAGGACATTCGGGGCCAGGGCGCGTCCGGCGGCACCTTCACCGAGTTCCAGAACGATATGAACGACGGCTACGACTCGGTGGAATGGGCGGCCGGGCTATCGGGTTCGAACGGCAAGGTCGGCATGTACGGCTCGTCGTATGTGGGTGCGACGCAATGGCTCGCGGCGGTGAGCACCCCACCCCACCTGACCACCATCGTTCCCGCCAATACCGCCTCCGACTACTACGACGGCTGGACCTACGAGGGCGGCGAGTTCCGCCTCGCCTTCGTGGAGCCGTGGGCCATGGGCACCATCGGCGAGACCGCCGCCCTCGACCGGGGCGACAAGGCGACGGCCCAGCAGCTGCAGAACGACAGCAATGACTACACCCGCTGGCTGAATTTCCGCCCATACCAGCAGTTCCCGCCTTTCCACCCGGGCGATCCGGCGGTCGCGCCCTGGTTCTACGACTGGATCAAGCATTCCTCGCGCGACACCTTCTGGAAGCAGTGGAGCATCCGCGACCGCTACCCGGACGTGAAGGTGCCCGTACTCGATTTCGAGGGCTGGTACGACGCGTTCCTGGCGGGCGGCACGCAGAACTTCTCCGGCATGGTGGCCAATGGCGGTTCGCCGGAGGCGCGGGCGAATCAGCGCCTGGTGATCGGCCCGTGGGATCACGTCGGCTGGGGCCGTCCCGGTGCGGACGTGTCCGCGCCCATGCTGAACACCTTGGGCGCGGTGGGCAGCAGTCCCATCAATGATCTGATGCTGGCCTGGTACGACCATTTTTTGAAAGGGCAGAGCCTGAAGGGTAAGGACGACAAGGTTTCCGGTCAGCCGCGCGTCGACTACTTCCTGATGGGTGCGAACCGCTGGAAGTCCGCGACCGCCTGGCCATTGCCGAATACCCGCTGGACCACCTATTACCTGTCCGGTCCGGGCGGCCCCGGCCTGGCCGGCCGCGCGGGTGCGCTGGCCACGGACGCCCCGAAGGCGCAGCAGCCCGACACCTACGATTACAACCCGCTGGACCCGGTCCCGAGCGCGGGCGGTCATTCCTGTTGTGGCGCGAATTCCGGCCCGCAGGGCCCATACGACCAATTCGTGGTCGAGCAGCGTTCCGATGTGCTGACCTACACCACCGCCCCGGTCACGTCGGATACCGAGATCACGGGTCCCGTACAGCTGAAACTGTGGGCCGCCTCCACCGCCCGCGATACCGATTTCACCGCGAAGCTGGTGGCCGTCGCCCCCGACGGGTCCTCGATCAATCTGAACAACGGCATCATTCGCACCGCCTACCGGGATTCCCTGGAGAACCCGTCACCCATCGACCCGGGCAAGCCCTACCAGTACACGATCGACATCTGGCCCACGAGCTACCTGGTGAAGGCCGGCTATCGCATTCGCGTGGAGGTCTCCAGCAGCGACTATCCGCAGTTCGCCCCGAATCCCAATACCGGTGAGCCGTTCGGCCAGTCCACGAATACCCAGCTCGCCACCCAGACGATCTATCACGACCCGGATCATCCATCGGCGCTGATTCTTCCGATCATTCCCGCCGGCGACAACGGCACGGAGACGTTCCCGATCGAGCACTAACCGACCGAATTCACCTCTTGCGCATGCTGAGCCGCGGCCACCTGCCGCGCCGTCAGCCGAATGAACAAGGCCGCCACCGCCGCGAGCCCCGCGCACACCGCACAGCCGAGCAACGCGAGCATGTACCCCTTGCCGAGGGCATCCAACTGTGCGGCGGTCATCCCGGACGGCGGCCCGTCGATCCCGCCGAGCGCCCGCGTCCTGGCGGTCGCCAGCCCGCCGATCACCGCGAGTGCCACCGGCCCACTGAGGGTTTGCGCAACGGAGGTGATCGCCGTCAGCGGCCCGATCTCCGAATCACCGACGCCGACCAGCGCGCACAGCGGCAGCGGCACCACGGCCAGCCCGATCCCGAACCCGATGGCGAGAATCGGCGGCAGCAGATCGGTGAGATACCGGGCCCCAGAATCGAGGGTGGATCCGAAGATCAGTCCCGGAACCACGATGAGCCCGCCCGCGAAGACCAGCGCCCGCGGCGGCATCCGGGCGGCCAGCTTGCTCGCGACGGCCGAGCCCACCGCCAATCCGAGCCCGAACGGCACGAACGCGAACCCGGCCCGCAACGCGCTGTAATGCAGGATGTTCTGCACGAACTGAGCAATGTAGACGCTGCCGCAGAACAGCGCGGCGGCCGCGAAAGCTATGGATACGAACGTGATCAGCCGATCCCGCTCCGCGAAGAGCCGCAAGGGTAGTAGCGGCCGGGACGCGGTCCGCTCGACCCATAGGAAGACGGCCAGCAATGCCAGCCCGCCGATCACTCCGGCAGCCACCACCGGATGAGTCCACCCGAGTTCGGTGCCCATACTCACCCCGAACACGAGCGCCGTGCAGCCGGTGGTCGCCAGCACCGCGCCGAGCGCATCGAGTTCCATTGGCTCATCATCGGTTTCGACGAGCACCTTCCGCGCGAACGGAATGATCACCGCCCCGATGGGCACATTGATGAGGAAGATCCACCGCCAGGACAGATCGGTGAGCGCGCCACCGAGAATGAGCCCGGTGAACGATCCCGCACCCGACATGGCCGCGGAGATGGCAATGGCCTTGTTCCGCGCCGGCCCCGCCGCGAAAGTGGTTGCTATCAGCGCCAATGCCGCGGGTGAGGCGATCGCCGCGCCGCTGCCCTGCAGGGCGCGAGCCGCGATCAGCATCCAGCCGTTCAGCGCCGCCCCGCACAGGAGCGAGGACACCGTGAACAGCGTGACCCCGCAGAGAAACATCTTCTTGCGCCCGAACCGATCACCGAGCCGCCCGCCCAGCAGCATGAGCCCGCCGAACGCCAGCGCATAGGCGACAACCGCCCAGTTCCGTCCGGCATCGGATAGCCCGAGATCGTCCTGCAGCTTGGGTAAGGCCAGGTTGGCCACGGTTCCGTCGAGTACGACGAGTAGCTGTAATCCGCTGAGTACGAATATCGCCGGGCCGAAGGCCCGGTCCGTCACCGGTTCGGTATCGACCACACAGCCACGCTACGGGACACTGCGGCCGGGGCTTCTCGTCGTGATTCTCTGCCCTACCGAGAAGCCCCGGGCCGCAGCTCGACTGATCAGTTGCCGCCGAAGAGGGCGCGACCGATCAGTTGGCCGAGGGCCTGGCCGGAGCCGCTGGCGCTGCCGGACCCGCCGTTGTTGTTGCAGTTCTGGGTGGCGAGCGGCCCGTCGCCGCCCCAGGTGCAGTTGACGTCGGAGGTGTAGGGCTGCAGGGGAATTTCGGCGCTCGCTGCGCCGGCCGAGGCGAGCAGGCCGGCGGCGATGACGGCGCCGGTCAGCGCTGCGCGCACGGCAAAGTTCTTGGTGTTCATGGGTTTCCCTCCCGATTCGCCGCTCCCCGCAGCGGAAAATTACTGTGACGCAGATTTCCTGCACCCGTGACAGTACGGCATGAAAACGCGCCGGTATGTCTGTTTATCGCATGCTTCTGTTCGGAAGAATCCGGTCGCGCCGGAAGCCTGTTCCGATGGGCGCGGACCGGGGTTAGGGTCGCTGGGTGGGTTTCGAGGTTCGGGTGGATATCGCGGGCGCGGTCGAGATCGTCAGGGCCGCGGTGGGGTTCGAATGGCACTGGGGCGCCGCGGATGTGGCCGGTTTCGCCCGGCGGATGGGGTGGAGTACGCCGCTGCCGGTGGGCACCTTCCGATCCGGTGCGGTGTTCGCGCGGACGGGCTTGCAGGTCTGGTGGGATTCGGCGCTGTTCTGGGGCAGCGAACACGGGCTCGACTATGTGCGCATGCCGATCTCGGATTGCCCGTCCCGGTCGGTTTTCGCCGGTGACGAACTGCTCGCCGACGCCCTGGCCCGGGCCACCGCCGCCTTCACCGAGCGGTGGGGTGAACCGGAGAGCACCGACGCCGGTCCCGCCGAGGGTGTGGCCTGGCGTTTCCCGAACCTGTTCGCAGGCTTGACGATCGGCGCGGACACCATAGACCTGCTGCTGGTAGCCCCGGCGCAGCAACGCTATTGGATGGATATGCGGCACGAGGCCGCCCGCCGCCGCACCGCGCTCGGCGGCTGGGGCCGGCTCACCGAACAGCTGGCCGGATTCCTGGACGGGCTGCCGGTCGAGGCCCGGCTGGTGCTCACCGCACCCGGCGGCCGATACCTGCAGTTCACCGCCGAACCGGAACGTCTGCACTGCGAACTCAGCCGCAGCGAATTCATCGACCCCACCTGGCGATACGGCACGGAGACCGAAAAGGAACTGACCGCTCAGGGCTGGACCGCCGCCCCCGACGCGAACTGGTGGCGGGCCCTGACCCGCGGCTCCGGCAATATCGCGCTGAGCACCCTGGCCCGGCAGACCACCGACGCCCTGCGCCTGCTCGGCGTCACCGCCGCCACCGAACTGGTGGCCGATGCCTGGGTCGAGGGCGGCGAGGATCTCGATACCAGCGCCCTCGGCATCCCCGAACATCCGACCGCGCGCAGCCAGCGCGCCGAATTCCTGCGCCGCCACACCGCTGTCGAGGCCGATGCCGAACCGCTGCGCATCGATGTCCCCGGCGGTGTCGAGATCGCCCGCGCTGCCCGCGATTTCGCCTGGACCTGGACCCGCGCCGATGTGGCCGCCTTCCTCGAGGTGACCGGCTGGAAGCCGGTGCACGAGCCGCGCGAGGGCGAACGCGAGGTGTGGGCGGACACCGAAGTCCGAGTGGAGGGCCCCCGCGCCCGCTTCACCTTCGACGGCGACCGCCTGGAATCGGTGTGCGTCACTCTCAGCGACAGCATCGAATCCTTCCTCTACGACGAGGGTCTCCCCGCCGAGGTGCGCGAGCAGCGCACCGCCGCCTTCACCCGCGCCTTCGACGGCTTCCGCTCCGAATTCGGCACGCCGGTGCACGCCGTGCTCTGGCATGCGCACGGCCCGGTCTGGCCGTCCGCGCGCCTGTCCCTGGGCCTGGTGGCCGATGAGGACACCGTGAACCTGCACCTGGTGAATCCGGCGGAACGCGAGCGCCGGCTGATCATCGAGCAGCAGCAGGCCGCGCATCGGGCGCGCGATCGCGAGTGGGGTCAGTTCTTCGACGATCTGGCCGGGCTGGCCACCGATCTCACCCCGGACGGGCAGCTCACGGTGGACGGCGGCGCCGACAATCGGGCCCGCATCGACCTCGACGGCGAGACGGTGCGCCTGGAACTGTCCAGCGCCACCGCCCGCCACCTGTCCCCACGCGTGCTGCGGTTCATGCTCCGGGACGGCTGGCTGGCGCCCGACAGCCGATACCCGTTGTGGCGCATCACCCTTCCGCTGCCGGCACTGCCCCGCGATTACCGTTTCCTGGCACAGCTCAGCGTGTGGCCGTTACGCGCCCGCATGGGCCCGGAGATGCCGTTACGGGTGCGGCTGGACGGTGTCGAGCAGCCGCTGCGATTCCCGTCCACGGGCGCGGCGCGGCAATGAGACCCGGGCCGAGGCGGCGGTGCGCCGTGTTCCCGGACGTGTCACCGCATCGATCTAGAGTCGAGGCGTGAGCGAAGCGGCAGATGTGCGGGTGACCCGCGAGGCGTATGACGATATAGCCGAGCGGTATACGGCAATGTTCCAGCGGCATCTGCACGACAACCCCTTCGAGCGCGCCATGCTCGATGTCTTCGCGGCCTCGGTCGAGGAGAACTCCGGCGGCCCGGTCATCGATATCGGCTGCGGGCCCGGCCGGGTCACCGGCTATCTGCAGGCCGCCGCGGTGGATGTCTCCGGCATCGATCTGTCCCCGGAAATGATCCGCATCGCCCGCGAACTACACCCGGACCTGCGGTTCGAGGTGGGCACCATGGAACACCTCGACGTCCCGGACGCGGCGCTGGCCGGAATCGTGGCCTGGTACTCCATCATTCACATGCCGCCACCGCGGGTCCCCGCGGTGGCAGCGGAATTCGCGCGGGCGCTACGCCCCGGCGGGCAACTGCTGCTCGCCTTCCAGGCCTCCGATGAACCGACCGGAATCCAGGACTACCCGCACAAGGTGGCCCCCGGATACCGTTGGGCCCCCGACACTCTGGCGGCCGAGCTGGAACGCCACGGCTTCCGGGTGACCGCCCGCCTGGTGCGGGATCCCCGCCCGGACGAGTGGACTCCGCACGCCTGCCTGCTCTGCGTCAGGCAGTGACCGGCCGCACCGTTCGCACCGTGACCGGTTGCGGTTCCTGGGCCGCGCGCTCGTCGAATTCGGCTCGCGCGCGGTTGATTTCGTCGGCGTTCCGCACCGCCCACTGCCCCATGGCATGGGTGACGACACCGAGGTCCGCGCCCATCTCGGTGAGCGCGTATTCGACCCGGGGCGGGACCGTCGGGTAGACCGTACGGCTGACCAGCCCGTCGCGTTCCAGATCCCGCAGCGTGCGGGTGAGCACCTTCTGGGTGATGCCGTCGAGGCGGCGGCGAAGTTCGTTGAATCGGACCGGGCCGCCCGCCATCCGCAACGTGCCGAGCACGAGCAGCACCCACTTGTCGGCCAGCACCGACAGGACGTTCCGCGCGGGACAGTCCTTCACGTAGCTTTCGACGAGGTTCGGCGATTGTGCCCAGTCACAGACGGTATCCATCAGGTACCTCGGGATCGAAATAGTGCCTTCTTTCCAATGGATACTACCCGGTGCAGGATTCGAGTCATGAAGAAGATCAGGCAGGAAGTCTTCGGCGGACCGGAAGTTCTGCGGGTCGTGGAGGCAGATATCCCGCAGCCCGCAGCCGGTGAAGTACTGGTGCGGGTCGCCGCCGCCGGGGTGAATCCGGCGGATTGGAAGCTGCGCGAAGGCCAGGTGGAGAAGCTGGGCCCGCCGCCCTTCACCCTCGGCTTCGACTTTTCCGGCACGGTCACCGAGGCCGGCCCCGGCGTCACCGAATTCCGGCCGGGCGACGAGGTTTTCGGCATGGTGCTGAGCCGGGAGGGCGCCTACGCCGAATACGTCACCGTCCCGGTCGATTTCATCGCCCTCAAGCCCGAGTCCCTGGATCACGTGCATGCCGCCGCGCTGCCGACCGCGGTGCTCACCGCCTGGCAGGCGCTCACCGAAGTGCAGCCGGGGCAACGGGTGCTGGTGCATGCCGCGGCGGGCGGGGTCGGTCATCTCGCGGTCCAGATCGCCAAGGCGGCGGGCGCGTACGTGATCGGCACCGCGCGGACGGCCAATCACGAATTCCTGCGCGAGCTCGGCGCGGACGAGCTGATCGACTACACCACAACCGATTTCACCACCGCCGTCACCGAAATCGACCTCGCCTTCGATCTGGTCGGCGGCGACTACACGGCTCGTTCCCTGCAGGTGCTGCGCCCGGGCGGCCGTGTGGTGGACGCCCAGGGCGAACCGCTGGACGATCCGCGCTACCACCGCCACTACGTCAGCCCGTCCGGTGCCGATCTGCGGACGCTCACCCCCCTGCTGGAGAGCGGCCGGCTGCGTGGCGAGGTCGAGCGCGTGCTGCCGCTGGACGAGGTGGTCGAGGCGCACAAGCTCAGCGAATCCGGCCGGGTGCGCGGCAAGATCGTGCTCATCCCGTGGGGCGCCGCCGCCTGACCAGCGGAGGACGCTCCGATTCCTGCCCATCGAGACACTTCCTGCGGGCACTGTCCCCGGCCGTTTAGCGTCGGCTCGGGGACCGCGTCTTTTCAGGGAGTAATCGGTGACGGACTGGAACGAAGAAGTCGATGTGCTGGTGGCCGGCTCGGGCGGCGGCCTGGCCGGGGCGTATACCGCGGCGCGCGAAGGATTGTCGGTGGCGGTGGTCGAGGCCACCGAGAAATTCGGTGGCACCACGTCATTCTCGGGCGGCGGCGGTGTGTGGTTCCCGGGTAACCCGGTGCTGCGCCGGGCCGGAGTGGATGACAGCTTCGAGGACGCGCTCACCTACTTCCGCGCGGTGGTCGGCGACCGCACCCCGGCCGACCTGCAGGAAACCTATGTGCGCAAGGGCGCCGAGGTGATCGAGTACCTGGAGCGGGACGCGGCGTTCTCCTTCCAGATGTTCCCGTGGCCCGACTATTTCGGGAAGGCGCCCAAGGCCCGCCTGGACGGGAAGCGGCACATCATCCCGACCCCGCTGCCGGCCGCCGAACTCGGCGCAATGAGCGAGCAGGTACGCGGCCCGCTGGGCAATGACCGATACGGCGGTCCCGCCCCCGAACTGCTCATCGGCGGGCGGGCGCTGGTGGGCCGGTTCCTGCTCGGATTGAGCAAGTACCCCAATGTTTCCCTGCACCTGAACACCGCACTGGTGGAGCTGGTGATGGAGGACGGCGCGGTCGTCGGGGCGATCGTGGAGCACTACGGCGAACGCCGCGCCATCCGCGCCCGCAAGGGCGTACTGCTGGCCGCCGGTGGATTCGAGGGCAATGACGAACTGCGGCAGCGCTACGGCGTGCCCGGCGTGGCACGGGACACCATGGGGCCCTGGGGAAATCAGGGCAAGGCCCTGGAGGCCGGTCTGTCCGCCGGCGCCGATACCGATCTCATGGATCAGGCCTGGTGGTCGCCCGGACTCGTGCATCCGGACGGGCGCGCTGCCTTCGCGCTCTGGTTCACCGGCGGCATCTTCGTGAATCAGGCCGGTGAGCGTTTCGTCAACGAGTCCGCGCCCTACGACCGCCTGGGCCGCGACATCATCGAGCACCTGAACGACGGCTCCGCGACCCTCCCGTTCTGGATGATCTACGACGACACCGAGGGCCCGGTGCCGCCGATCAAGGCCAGCAATGTGCCCATGGTCGACACACAGCAGTACGTCGACGCCGGACTCTGGCGCACCGCCGACACTCTCGAAGAACTCGCGGAACTGATCGGCGTACCCGCGGAGGCCCTGGTCGCCACCGTGGCCCGGTTCAACAAGTTCGCCGCCGCGGGCGTGGACGACGACTTCTGCCGTGGCGACGAGGCCTATGACCGTGCCTTCTCCAATGGCGAACCGCCGCTCGCGCCGATCGTGCGGGGTCCGTTCCACGCCGCCGCCTTCGGCATCTCCGATCTGGGCACGAAGGGCGGTCTGCGCACCGATACCGCGGCGCGCGTACTGAATTCGGCGGGCGAGCCCATTCCGGGCCTGTACGCCGCGGGCAACACCATGGCCGCGGTGAGTGGCACGGTCTATCCCGGCGGCGGCAATCCGATCGGGGCATCCGTGTTGTTCAGTCATCTAGCGGCACTCGACATGACCGCGAGGTAGCGATACCGCCGCCCCGGATGTGATCCGATGGGTTCATGACACACACCGGTAGGACGCAGTACGACGTGGTCGTGGTGGGCGGCGGTCACAACGGGCTGGTGGCGGCCGCGTATCTGGCGAAGGCCGGGCGCTCGGTGCTGGTGCTGGAGCGTCAGGACCACACCGGGGGCGCGGCCGTGTCCGAGCGGGTCTTCGCGGGCGTGGATGCGCGGCTGTCCCGGTTCTCGTATCTGGTCTCGCTGCTGCCGGATCGGATCGTGCGGGATCTGGGGCTGCGCTTCGAGACCCGGAAGCGGCGCATCTCCTCCTACACGCCGGTCGGCGAGCACGGTCTGCTGGTGGACAACGGCTCGGCGGCGGGCACGCGGGAGAGCTTCGTCGAGACCACCGGTTCCGATCGGGATTTCGAAGCGTGGCAACGCTTCTACGCCATGACCGGGCAGCTGGCGCAGCGCGTCTTCCCGACGCTGACCCAGCCGCTGCCCACCCGCGCCGAATTACAGCGCACCGTCGACGATTCCGCCGCCTGGGAGGCCGTTTTCGAACGGCCGCTGGGGGAATCGGTCGAGGCCGCGTTCACCGATGACACCGTGCGCGGCGTGGTGCTCACCGATGCGCTCATCGGCACCTTCACCCACGCCCACGACCGGTCGCTGCTGCAGAATCGCTGCTTCCTCTACCACGTGATCGGTGGCGGCACCGGCGACTGGGACGTGCCGGTCGGCGGTATGGGCGCCCTGACCGATGCGCTCGCCGACGCGGTCCGCGGGGCGGGTGCGCGGATCCTGACCGGGGCCACGGTCACCGGGATCGAAACCGACGATGTCACAGCCGAAGTGCGGTACACGCGGGCCGGCGCGGAGGAGACGGTGCACGCGCGGCACGTGCTGGTGAACGCCGCGCCGTACGAGCTCGCGCACCTGCTGGGCGAGGAGGCGGAGAAGCCGGAGGGCGCCCAGCTCAAGATCAATATGCTGCTGCGCCGCCTCCCGGCCCTGCGCGACACCACGATCGATCCGCGCACCGCGTTCGCCGGCACCTTCCATATCGCCGAATCCGCTACTCAGCTCGAGCACGCCTACCGCGAGGCGGTATCCGGCCGGCTGCCCTCGGCGCCGCCCTCGGAGATCTACTGCCACACCCTGACCGACCCGTCCATTCTCGCGCCCGAGCTGATCGAGCACGGCATGCACACGCTGACGCTGTTCGGCCTGCACACTCCCGCACGGCTTTTCGCCGACGATCCACGGGGCGCGAAGGAGCGGCTGGTCGATGCCACCCTGGCGCAATTGGATTCGGTGCTGGCCGAACCCATCCGGGACTGCCTGGCGACCGATGCGAATGGTGAGCCGTGCCTGGAGGCGCGGACTCCGGTCGAACTGGAACAGGAGATCGGCCTGCCCGGCGGGCACATCTTCCACGCCGACCTGTCCTTCCCCTATCTGACCGGTGGCGCCGATACCCTCGCCGCCCGTTGGGGTGTCGGCACCCGGCACCGCAATGTCCTGCTGTGCGGGGCGGGCGCGGTGCGCGGCGGCGGGGTCAGCGGCATCGGCGGGCACAATGCCGCCATGGCGGTCCTCGCGGTCACCGCAGCGACTGAGTGATCCGCCAGAGGCGGCGCGGGAGCTCGCCCTCCTCGAAGGAGTGGCGTTCGCGCAGTTCCCAGCCTCTGGCCACGGCATCGACCAGGGCCGTGGAGAAGAAGTGCACGGCGAAACCGGCGTGCTCGAAAATATCGTCGCCCCGGGCGATTCCGCTGTTGTAGTGGGCGTCGTCGGTATTGCGGACGGTGTAGACGAAGACGCCGCCGGGGCGCAGCACGCGGCGGATCTCGGCGACCAGGTCCAGGATCTCGACGGTGCTCAGGTTCATGCACAGCAGCATGTGGGCGAAGACGGCGTCGACGCTGTGGTAGCGGAGCGGGATGGGCTGGCGCACATCGTGTTCCAGTGTCTCCACCCGGTCGGCGACGCCGAGTGAGCCGGCCCGCTCCCGCAGCTGTTCCAGCGCGATGGCGCTGAAGTCGGTGGCACGGACGCGAAAACCCTGCTGTGCCAGGTAGATCGCGTCACGGCCGTGACCGGCGCCGAGCTCCAGCACCTCGCGGGCATCGGCCGCGCCGAAGATCTGCGCGGCGTACACCGCGGCCGCGGAGGGCTGCTCGCCGTACATTTCCGGATGCGTCCGGTACGTCCGCTCCCAGTGCTGATGCTGATCGGTCATGCGCCACACACCTGTACGCAGCAGCGGACGAAGTCGCGGACCATCGGATTCACGTCCGCGGACGCGGGCCAGGCCACCGCCACCCGGCTCGGCCCGATGCCGCGCACGGGGCGATAGACCACCCCGGGGCGGGGGTAGTAGCGGGTCGAGGACTCCGGTGTGAAGCTCATGCCGAAACCATTGCCGATGGCGGTCAGCCATTCGTCGGTATTGCGGGCAATCGCTCCGATGACCGCCGTGTCGGCGGGGCGCGCGTCGGTGCCGATCCAAAAGTCGCGCCACCAGCCATTTTCGGGAGGGGAGGCGACGAACGGTTCGCCCCAGAGTTCTTCGAAGTCGATCTCTTCCCGGTCGGCCAGGCGGTGCGTCGCGGGCATGGCGATATAGCGCGGCTCCTCGAACAACTCCTCGGTGCGATAGCGCTCGTGTCCGGGGAACGGCAGGCGTACGAGCGCGGCGTCCACATCGCCGTCATCGAGACCGGCCGACGGATCGGTCCAGCCGAACTGGCGCATGTCGATTCGCCAGCCGGAATGGGCGGCACCGAACGCAGCCACGATCTCCGGTGTGAATTCGTTTGCGGCGCTGGCGATGAAGCCGACACGCAGGACCTTCGCGGCGCGGCTGGCCCCGGATTTCGTCTCCCGCAGCATGTGATCCCAGCCGGTCAGCAGCCCGGGCGCATATTCGGCGAACACGCGCCCGGGTTCGGTGAGGGCCATCCCCGTGCGCGAGCGCACGAACAGCTCAACCCCCAACTGCTGCTCCAGCTGCTTGATCTGTTTCGTCAGCGCGGGCTGGGACACGTACAGCCGCTGCGCGGCCCGAGTCAGATGACCTTCCTCGGCGACGGCGACGAAATACCGCAGCAGCCGCGTATCGATGTCCATGTCATCAGGTTATGGAAACCAACTCTCGAGGCTCTCAGGGGCAACCCCTGAAACCCCCACAAAGATGAGGTGGAGCCCCTACGAGGTGCGGCGGCCGTCGTGGCCCTGGTGGCCGACGATGTCGGTGCAGCAGCGAATGAAGTAGCGCAGCACGGGATCCGCCTCCGAGGCGTCCGGCCACACCAGGGCGACCCGGGTGGGTCCGATGCCGTGGACGGGCCGGAAGACCACGCCGGGGTAGGCATTGGTGCGGGAGGTGGAGGCCGGGGTGAAGGACACGCCGAAGCCGCCGGCGATGGCGCGCAGCCATTCGTCGGTATTGCGGGCGATGGCGCCGATGATGGCGGTGTCCGCGGGCCGCGCGTCCAGGCCCATCCAATAGTCGCGCCACCAGCCGGTTTCCGCGGGCGAGGCGACGTACGGTTCGTCCCACAGTTCGCGGAAGGCGATATCGTCGCGTTCGGCCAGCGGATGATCCGCGGGCAGTGCGATCCAGCGTGGTTCGGTGAACAGTTCGCGCACGTGGTACTCGCCCTGGCCGGGGAAGGGTAATCGGAGCAGCGCGACATCCACGTCGCCCTCGTCCAGTCCGGCGGTGGGGTCGGTCCAGCCGCCCTGATGGATGTCGACCTGCCAGTCGGGGTGCAGGCGGTGGAAGACCTGGATGATCTCCGGGATGTAGCCGTCGGCCGCGCTCTGCACGCAGCCCAGCCGCAGTACCCGCGAGGCCCGGGAGGCGTCGCTCTTGGTGTCGCGCAGGATTCGATCCCAGTTGGCCAGCAGGTTCGGCACCTGCTCGGCCAGCACCTTGCCCGCGGCGGTCAGCGTCCAGCCCGCCCGCGAACGAATGAAGAGCTCCACCCCGAGTTGCTGTTCCAGCTGCTTGATCTGCGTGGCCAGGGCGGGCTGCGCGACATGCAGGCGTTGCGCGGCCCCGGGGAGGTTCTCCATTTCCGCGACCGCCAGGAAGTAACGCAGCAGTCGCGTATCGATATCCATGCCACCCAATTTATGGAGGAGGACCAAATCTCGTGAACTTCGAGGGGCCAGGCCCCTGAAACCCCGACTGCCCGGGCAGGCATTCGTGACGGTATCGCACCCGGCCCCGCCGGGCAGATGTTATGGCCGGTTCAGCCGAAGGTGGGACTCGTCACGGTGGGCGAACTCACCCGCCGGGTGGCGCGGCCGATCCCGGTTCCGCGCAGGTTAGGGTTTTTTAGCCACGATGTTGCTGTCTCCGGCCCGGCGAGTAGAACTGAAGCGGAATCAGGAGGCGATACATGAGTGCGACGAGCCCGCGGCATCTACGGACGCGGCCTCGGCGTGCGGCCACCGCCGGAGTCCCGGTCAGCCGGCGACTGACGAGCGTGGCCCGCCGGGCCGGTGATGTGGTCGACGAGTGGCTGGTCAATCGCGTGGTGCACCGCGCGGGCGCGCACGAGATCCACGATCCGCCACCGCCGGAGGAACCGCCGGTCTCCGCGGATCTGCTGAATCTGTTGCGGCTGCTGGGCGTCATGCTCATCGGCGCGGGTGAGACCACCGATCGCGCCCAGGCCATTCTCGACGACACCGCCTGCCGCTACGGCGCCAACGATGTCCAGTTCTTCGTGCTGCCCACCGGAGTGTTCGTGCGCGTGCAGGATTCGCGCGGTTCGGCGGTTGACCTGCAAGTGGCCGGGAACGACACGCTGCGGCTGGATCAGATCGCCGCGCTGTACAAACTGCTGGACGGCTTGAAGCACGAACTCCCGCCGCCCACCGAGGTCACCGCCGGCCTGGAGGCGATCCTGGCCGCGCCGCCCCCGACCGCCGTCTGGCTCATGTTGCTGGGCAATGTGATTCTGACCGTGGGCCTGGGCCTCATGCTGGATCCGACGCCGCAGGCGCTCATCGGCTACGCCGTCCTCGGGCTGGCGGTGCAGCTGCTGGTGATGCTGGCGGACCGTTTCCAGCTGCTGTCGCTGGCGCTGCCGGTCACGGCGGGCGCGGTGGTCACCTTGCTGGCCTACGGTTTTCCGCACGCGCTGGGCGGCGGTCAGCCCTCGCAGTTGCTGATTCCGGCGGTCGCGGGCCTGCTGCCGGGTGCGACGCTCACCAATGGCGCGATCGAACTGGCCACCGGGTCCATGGTGGCGGGTTCCGCGCGCACGCTGGCGGGCCTGAACAAGCTGCTGCTCTTGGCCTTCGGCATCTACATCGCGCTGCAGATGATGGGACCGCAGCCGCCCGAGTTCTCGTATCTGCACACGGTCGGCTGGTGGGCGCCGATCCTGGGCGTGCTGCTCATCGGCATCGGGCATTCGTGGCGGTCCAGTGCGCCGCCCAAATCGTTGTTCTGGCTGCTGCTGGTCCTGTATGTCACGTTCGTGGCGCAGCAGTTCGGGATTCGGGCCGGTGGGCCGCTGCTGGGCGCGTTCCTGGGTGGCCTGGTCGCGGTGCCGGCCGCATATCTGGTGCAGCGCAATCGGAATGCGCCGCCGACCCAGGTGGCGTTCCTGCCCGCGTTCTGGATGCTGGTGCCCGGCGGTATGGGGCTGACGGCGGTGTCGGATCTGGTGAACAATTCGCACGGGGTCAACGGCCTGCAGGTGCTGATCAATGTGCTGTTGTCGGTGCTGGCCATCGCGCTGGGCGTGCTGGTCGGATCGGGCCTGACCAATACCCGCAAACGCGGCTCGGCGTCGGTGATGGATTGGCTGCTGCCGCCCGCCGCGCATCCGGCGCACCGGGTCGCGGTCGTGCACGATGCGGTGGGCGCCCCGCCCGCCGCGGCCGATGCGGTGGCGGAACGGGATTCGGCCACCGTGCCGGAGTCAGCGGAGGGTCGGCAGCCCTGAGCCGGGATCGGCCAGCCACAGCAGCCAGTGCGGTACCAGCAGGGCGGCGAATTCGTCGTAGCCCGCCGCGCCCGGGTGGTAGCCGTCGCCGGCCGCGACGTCCTGCATCCAGATCTTGTTCTCCAGCAACGGTTGATGCGCCCGCAGGTAGGGGACGCCGAGTCCCTCGCAGAGCTGGGCGAACTTCTCGTCGAGCACCTCGAGCCGATGATTGTGCGCGGGATCGACATTCGGCGGCGGCGCGACAACCAGTGGCTGCCAGCCGTTTCCCTGCACGCGGCGCAGGATCGCGTCCATGTTGGCCACCGACTCGACCGGATCCACCCGGGGCATACCGCGTTCGAGCACGCTGTCGTTGACGCCGGTGGAGATCACCACCCGGCAGTCCGCGCCCTCGGGTAGTCGGCGCTTGCACTCGGCTTCCCACCGGGTTCTCAGCTCGCTGCTGGTTTCGCGGCGTATACCGAGGTTGTAGAACGTGAGAGGCTGTCCGGCGGCAATGGCGCGGGTGGCCAATCTGCCCGCCCAGCCCAAGCCCTTCTGGTCACCCACCCCCGCAACGAACGATTCCCCCAGAAAGCACACACGGAGATCGAGCACCACGGATCGATCCTTGCACGCCGTTGCCCGGAACGCCGCGAAGATCAATTAAGCCGGAAAAACAGGGGTATCGCGGGGGCGCCTGACACGCCCGGTGGCAGGTGACGGGCCGGGCAGATCTCAGCCGCAGGCAGCGACGGGTTACGGTAACTCGGCGTGTTGGGTGCACGGTGCTGCCGTCGCCTGCCGCATACTCACACGAGCCGACCATGGGACCGCAGGTGTTCCCACGATCCGAAAGCGCCGATAGGACATGCGAGTCGACGGGCGGGAGATCCCCGTCTCCGGCAGCCTGCTGCAGCCGCGGATCCGCCGGACCAGTGACATTCTGCGCGTAATGCTGTCCGTACTCCTGGTCGCGATCGTCATCGCGGGCTCGCTCATCACGCGGCCCAAATGGGAGGCGCTGGAGAAATCCGTCTCCAACATCCTGGGCTTCCTGACGCCGGAACAGTCCAATCTCGTCTACATCCTCTACGGCATCGCGATTCTGGCGCTGCCGTTCGCGATCCTGGTGCGGCTCGTGCTGCGCCGGCAGTGGAAGCTGCTGGCCGGGTTCCTGTCCGCGGGCCTGATCGCGCTGGGCCTGTTCTCCATCACCGGTACCGGTTTCACGGCGCCGCGCTGGCATCTGTCGCAGCCGCAGCAGGTCAATACGTTCCTGTCGCAGTTCCTCGACGATCCGCGCTGGATCGCCATGCTGGCGGCGGTGCTGACGGTCGCGAGCCCGTGGCTGCCCAAGCGCGCCCGGCGGTGGTGGTGGACGCTGCTGCTGGCGTTCGTGCCGATCCACCTGTTCGTCAGTCTGGTGGTGCCCGCGCGGGCCGCGCTGGGGCTGGCGGTGGGCTGGCTGGTGGGCGCGGTGATCGTGCTGGTGGTCGGCACTCCCGCGCTGGAGGTTCCGCTCGACGCGGCGGTTCGGGTGCTGGCGCAGCGCGGTTTCCGGGTGACGGCGTTCAAAGTGCTGCGGCCGGCCGCGCGCGGGCCGCTGGTGCTGTCGGCGAGCACCACCCCGTCCGCCGAGCTGGGCGCGTCGCTGAACAACGGCAACGGCGGATCCGCTTCGCCGGACAATGAACTGATCATCGAGATGTACGGCGCGAATCAGCGCAGTCGCGGCGCCCTGCAGATGTTGAAGCGCTGGCTGACGATTCGCGCGAGTGAGTCCCCGGCGCCCTTCGCGTCCATGCGCCGTGCGGTCGAGCATCGCGCGCTCATGGGCTTCGCCATCGCGGATCTGGGGCTGGCCAGCAACAAGCCGCTCACCGTGGCGGCGCTGGAACGCGGCTGGATGGTCTACGCGCATACCGTCACCCAGGGCCGATCACTGGCCGCCTCCGACAGCGCCCGCACGCTGACCAAGGTGTGGGAGACGCTGGGCGTCATGCATCAGGCGCAGATCTCGCACGGTGATCTGCGCACCGAGGAAATCCGCATCATGCCGGACGAGACCGTGCTCTTCGGCGGGTTCGTGCAGTCCGAATTCGGTGCGTACCAGGCCCGTTTCGAATCCGATGTGGCGCAGCTGCTGCTGTCGGCGACCTCCCTGTTCGGCGCCGAGATGACGGTGCGCACCGCGCTGGAGGCGCTCGGCAAGGAGGCGGTGCTCAGCGCCTCCGCGCGGCTGACCCGCACCGCCATGCCCGCGCATGTGCGCAAGGCGGTGCCGGACGCGGGCGAGCTGATGAAGGCCATCCGCGAGGAAGTGCTGGAGCAGACCGGGCAGGACAAGATCGAGGCCGCGCAGATCACCCGGTTCTCGCGCAATCAGATCATCCAGCTGGTACTGCTCATCGGCCTTGTCTACGTGGCCTATCCGTACATCAGCCAGGCCCCGACCTTCGCGTCCGAACTGGGGAATCTGCACTGGGGGTGGGCGGCGCTCGGGCTCACCGTATCGGCGCTGACCTATGTGGGCGCGGCAATGGCCTTGTGGGCGTGCGCGTCCGAGGCCGTGCGGTTCCGCAATCTGCTGATCATGCAGGTGGCCAATACCTTTGCGGCCACCACGACGCCCGCCGGTGTCGGTGGCCTGGCCTTGAGCGTGCGGTTCCTGCAGAAGAGCGGCCTGGGTGCGGTGCGCGCGACCGCGGCGGTGGCCTTGCAGCAGACCATTCAGGTGGTCACGCACGTGGTGCTGTTGCTGATCTTCGGTGCGCTGGCCGGTGTTTCGACGAACCTGTCGCATTTCGTGCCCAGCGCCACCGTCCTGTACCTGGTGGCGGGTGCGCTGCTGGGCTTGCTCGGCGCCACCATGTTCATCCCCAAGGTGCGCAAATGGCTGGTGCACGAGGTGCGCCCGCAGCTGGCGGAGGTGCTCGAACAGCTCAAGGATCTGGCCCGCAAGCCGTGGCGGCTGGCCATGATCGTGGCCGGTTGCGCCACCACCACGCTGGGCATGGCCCTCGCATTGTGGGCGAGCATCGAAGCCTTCGGCGGCAGCACGACTTTCGTGACGGTCACCATCGTGACCATGATCGGCGGCACGCTGGCCTCGGCCGCGCCGACACCGGGTGGTGTGGGCGCCGTCGAGGCCGCGCTGATCGGTGGGCTCGCCGCCTTCGGTGTGTCGGCGACGCTGGCGGTGCCCGCCGTCCTCCTCTACCGGGTGCTCACCTGCTGGCTCCCGGTCTTCTGCGGCTGGCCGCTCATGCGCTGGCTCACGTCCCGCGACATGATCTAGATCCTCTCCGGCCTATACAAACTCGCGCCCGTTGCGGTAGCAACGGGCGCGAGAGACCACAGAGAGAATCCCGGATTACGCCGAATACTGCTTGCGCAGTTCGACCTTCACGACCTTGCCGCTGGCGTTGCGCGGGAGTTCGGGGACGATCACCAGGTGCTTGGGGTGCTTGTAGCGCGCCAGTGACTCGTTGAGGAAGGGTTCCAGCTCTTCGAGAGTCAGGTCGTCCGCCCCTTCGACGAGTGCGACCACCGCGACCGGCACCTCGCCCCACTTCTCGTGCGGCCGGCCGACCACCGCGGCCTCGTGAATCTTGGGGTGCGCGAACAGGACGTTCTCGACCTCGGCGCAGTAGATGTTCTCACCGCCGGAGATGATCATGTCCTTCTTGCGGTCCACCACGTAGACGAACCCCTCCTCGTCCTGGCGCACCAGGTCACCGGAGTGGAACCAGCCGCCGTGGAAGGCTTCCGCGGTGGCCTCGGGCTTGTTCCAGTACTCGGACATGAGTGTCGGCCCGCGGTAGACGATCTCGCCGATCTCACCGGGCGCGACATCGTTCATCTCGTCGTCGACGATGCGGGTCTGGATGGTCGGGATGGGCTTGCCCACCGAGCCGATCTTGCGCAGCGCGTCCTTACCGTCGAGCACGCAGGTGATGGGCGACATCTCGGTCTGCCCGAACACCGCGACATTGAAGGCGCCGGGGAAGCAGTCGGCCATGGCCCGCAGCACCGTGTCCGAGGCCGGGGCGGCGCCCCAGCACAGCGCCTGCAGGGCCAGTTTGCGCTGCTTGACCGTCGGCTCCTCGCAGATGAGCTGCCACTGCACCGGGACGCAGAAGGCGGCCGAGGCTTGTTCCGCCTCGACGGCGTCCAGCCATTCGGTGGCGTCGAACGCGCCCAGCGGATGCAGGACGGTCTTGCCGCCGAGCATGAAATACGGTGTGAGGCTGCCCAGTCCGGCGATGTGGAACAGCGGCGAGGTGCAGAAGCCGATGGCGTCCGCGCCCAGATCCATGGCCCGGATACAGGTGAGGGCCTGCGCGCTCATGTTGGCGTGCGACAGCACCGCGCCCTTGGGCGCGCCGGTGGTGCCGGAGGTGTACATGATGAGGCAGGGCGTGTCCTCCGGAATGTCCAGCGGCGCATGGGGTTCGCCCGGTTCGGCGAGGAAGTCGTCGTAGCCGATGACGCCGTCCGCGGTCTGCCCGTTGATGACCACGATGGTGGACAGGTCCGGGGCCTGCGCCGCGACGCCTACCGCGAGCGGTTGCAGCAGGTTGTCGGTGACGACGGCCTTCGCGCCGGAGTCGCTCACGATGTAGGCGACCTCGGGCGGGGTGAGCCGGAAGTTCACCGGTACCGCGATGGCGCCCACGGCATTGATGCCCATGACCGCCTCGATGTACTCGGTGTAGTTGAGCGCCAGGATGAGCACGCGGTCGCCGAACCCGACCCCTCGACGGGCGAGCGCGTCGGCGAACTGCTCCGACCGCTCGTGCAGCTGCTGCCACGTGGTGTCCACGCCCTTGCACCGGAAGGCGACCCGGTCCGGGCGCATGATCGCGTGCGTCGCTATCTGGTTGACCCAGTGGTTGCGTCGCGAGCGGATCGGTTCGTCGAGCGGCTGCAAGGTCATGCGGTGTCCTTTCACGCTGATCGAGCGTGAGAATAGCAACTAACTTTTTGGCGTGACAAGGGTTACAGAGAAGGTTCCGCCATAAATTTATCAGTGCTTCATTTCGCAGCTCAGAGGGCACAAAATGATCTAACACCAGGTCAGTGCCCGGCCCGGTTATCCACAGGTTGACCCTGGCGAGATCGTTTGAGGTGCAAACTCCGACTCACATAGGGCTTGTAGGCGCATATGCAACCATGCGAGTATCGGCGCAGTTGCGAGAGGCAGGGAGAGGACAGCGCCAATGGCTCTGAAAACCAGGTTCACCGAGACCTTCGGGGTAGAGCATCCGATCGTGCAGGGCGGCATGATGTGGGTCGGCCGCGCCGAACTCGCCGCCGCCGTCTCCGAGGCGGGCGGGCTCGGCATCATCACCGCCCTGACCCAGCCCACCCCCGATGATCTGCGCCGCGAGATCGATCGCGCGCGGGAGCTCACCGACAAGCCCTTCGGCGTGAACGTGACCATCCTGCCGTCGATCAACCCGCCGCCGTACCAGGAGTACGCCAAGGCGATCATCGACTCCGGCGTGAAGATCGTGGAGACCGCCGGCAGCAATCCGGAACCCTTCCTGCCGTACTACAAGGAAGCCGGAATCAAGGTGCTGCACAAGTGCACCAGCGTGCGGCACGCCCTCAAGGCGCAGAAGATCGGCGTGGACGGCGTGTCCATCGACGGCTTCGAATGCGCCGGGCACCCGGGTGAGGACGATGTCCCCGGCCTGATCCTGATCCCCGCCGCCACCCAGGTGCTGGACATTCCGGTCATCGCCTCCGGTGGCATCGCCGATGCGCGCGGTCTGGTCGCGGCGCTGGCGCTGGGCGCGGACGGCGTCAATATGGGTACACGCTTCATGTGCACGCAGGAGTCGGCGATTCACCAGACGGTGAAGGAGCAGATCGTCGCCAACAGCGAGCGCGCCACCCAGCTCATCTTCCGGACCATGCACAACACGGCGCGCGTGGCGGACAACGAGATCAGCCGCAAGGTCGTCGAAATCGAGAAGGCCGGCGGCAAGTTCGAGGACGTGAAGGACCTGGTCGCGGGCGCGCGCGGCCGTCGCGTGTTCGAGGACGGCGATCTGGACGCGGGCATCTGGTCCGCCGGTCAGGTGCAGGGTCTCATCGACGACATCCCGACCTGCGCGGAACTGGTGTCGCGCATGGTGTCCGAGGCCGAGGCGCTGATCGGCGCGCGGCTGGCGGGCATGCTCGCCTGACAGATTCGAGTAGTGCGACCTCGCTGTTTCGGCACCACCGCCTCGTCGATACGTCATGCTTTCTCTACAGACGGACATGGCGGAGGTGCCGAAATGGCAATCACTCGTATCTATCTCGACGATGACGCGCTGCGCCGGACAATGGCCATCTCCGGTGTTTACACCGAACAGGAAGCGGTGAATCTAGCGTTGCGCTTCTTCACCCAGCATGCGACGCCCGAGGATCTCGAGCATCCCATTCACGCGCGGACGGCGCAGGCGTCGTAATCATGTGACGCGATCACCTCGATACCGGCCGGGACCGCGTGTAGCCGCTGAATCGTGCGGAACGCGACATCCCGGTCGGCGTCGAACGGCGGGCCGGGCAAAGGCCCCTTCCCACGAATCAGCTTGACCTGCGGGTTTCTTCAGGCTGCGCACTTTCTCCGCCACGATCGTGGCCGGCGCTGCCCTCCCCCCGTACCGCAACGCCCGCAACCGCCTCGCCAGCGCCACGCTGGGCGCGGACGCGGCTCGCGCAAAGCTCTTCTGACCGCGCCCAAAACTTGGCAGAATCCTTTGAGGTACCTCGGCGCCTGCGAGCGCCGCACACGGGAGGGATTCCTGTGCAGCAGAGTACGAAAGCAACACCCCCGCCCACATCGCGCCCCCATGCCGCGATGCGCACTGCCACACCCGGTCACTCCGGCCCGGCCGACGCTCACGCTCTCGTCACCAGGCTGCCGATCACCGATTCGGCACGCCTGGAGAAAGCGGTGCGGCAGCGATGCGATGTCCGGATCGATCGGCGGCCGAGCCGTAGAGCGGCCGAGAAATTCCCTGCGGCAGGGCAAATCGCCGCGCCCGCCGCTGACGGCGAGGCCGCGAGCAGCGCTGACGGCCCGGGACACGCCGGAATGCCGTGGGACGGGTCGGTCCGATGAGCGCGGCGGCCGGGCTGCCGGCGGTGTCGATCGTGGGAATCGGGTGCCGGGTGACCGGGGCGGACTTCGATCACGAGTGGTTCGGGATCGGGGGGCTGGAGGCCGCGGGGATGAGTGGGCGGCAGCGGGCGAATCTCGAAGTGGCGGTGGAGGCCCTGGACGATTCGGGGCTGGGGTGTGTGGCGCGCGGGTCCGGAGCGGCGGTGGTGTTCGGGGTCGGCGGGAGTGTGAACAGCGCGCATCAGCTGTCGCGGGCGCTGGAGTTGCGCGGGCCGAGCCTGATGGTGGACAGCGACCGGACCTCGCCGCTGGTGGCGGTGGATATGGGGGTCCGGCTGCTGGCCGATGAGGCGGTGCCGTTCGTGATCGCGGGCGGGGTGGATCTCGCTCTGCTACCGGACATTTCGGACCTTCAGGTGCCGGTCGGCCTGACGGGGGACAGCGTGTGCACGGTGCTGGTGCTGCAGCGCACGGCCGATGCCCGGCGCACTCGCACCCGCAGATACGCGGAAATCGGGCTGGGCGGCATCGAATTCACCGAGGCGCGGAGTTCGGCGCACATCTCGCTGCGGGACGCCGTCGCGACGGCCCCGCACGAGCGCGGTGAGGAGCCGCCGGTGCTCATCCCGATCAGCGGCCGGGATGCGGCGGCCGTGCACAATCTGGCGCTGCGCTGGGCGACGGCCGTGTCCTCCTATCGCACCCTGCGCGAATTCGGCGCGGCCACCTCACGATTGGCGCCGGAGACGGTGCGGGCCGCCGTGCTGGCGGACGATATCGCCGACGCCGGTGACCAGTTGCGGGCGCTGGCACGGCATATCGAGACGGCCGCACCCCGCGCCATCACGCCGCGGCTGCTCGCCGATACCGTGCCGGCCGGGCTGCAAACCTCCGACATCGTGCTCGGCCCGGTCCCGGCGCGCCGGGAAGGCGGAGTGCTGCTGCTCTTCTCGGGGAGCGGAGGACACGCACGGATGGGGCGCGGGCTGGCGGCACGGTATCCCGTTTTCGGGGCCGTGGTGACCGCGGTCGCCGATGCGGTGGTCGAAGCGGGCGGGCCGCGGGTGTGGACGCCGCGCACCGGGTTCGGAAACGATTCCGGTGGGGCGGTATTCGCGCATTCCGCGCTGTTCGCCTATCAGGTGGCCTTGGCGGAATTGCTGGACTCCTGGGGTATTCGCCCGGATGCGGTGGCCGGATACGGGGCCGGGGAGATCGCGGCCGCGGTGGTGGCCGGAGTGCTGTCGCTGGGAGATGGTGCGCGGGTGGCGGTGGCGCGGGGCAGGCTCCTCGATGCGGCCGGGACCGAGGCGGCAGCCGCCGTGCTGGAGGCGACGCCCGCCGAGGCCATGCGACTGGTGGAGCCCATGCGGACGTCCGTCGCCGTGGCCGCGGTCGACGGGCCCACCTCGATCACCGTCTCGGGCGAACCCCGGTATGTCGAGGCCCTCATCCGCCGCGCGCACCGGCGAGCGATCTTCGCGCAGCGGGCGCCGGGATCGGCTCCGCATCATCTACCGCGCGCCAGAACCCTTGTACCCCAACTGATCACCGACCTCGCCGATCTCGTCCCGCGCACCCCCGATATCGCCGTGTACTCCACCACCCACCGCGGCGCGATCCTCCGCCTGCCGCAGCTCACGCCCACCGACCCGAGCCGCCCGACCGATCCCGCCCGCAGCGGGGAAGTGGTGTCGCACGGCGCGGACCACAAGCCCGCCGGAACGGGCGGGATCGTGCCGTCATCCGACCCGATCGGGACGGAGGCGCGAATGGATGCGGCGTACTGGGCCGCGAACGCGACCGGAACGGTCGAACTGGCCGGGGCGCTGGAACAGGCGGTGCGCGACGGGATTTCGACCGTGGTGGAGGTCGCGCCACATCCCGTGCACGCCGCGGCCGTGCGGGAGCACGTCACACTGCGGGAGTCGGCGTATGCCGCGGCCTCACGAGAGGACGAGGCCGCCGCGTTCCTGACGGCGGTGGCCCGGTTGTATCTGGAGGGGCGTTTCGTCGATTGGACGGCGCTCGGACCGCATACGACCGCACCCCCGCGACGCCAGTGGCGGCGGCCGCGCGGCCTGCCCGGTGAGCGGTATTCCGCTGGCGGGCAGTCGGATTCCGAGCCGGCGCTCGCCCCCGTCTTCCCGGTCGTGAAGGTGCGACCGGAGGACACCTACGTGGTGGCGGACGGCTTGAGCGCGCAGGGCGTGGTGGCGGTGCGCTGGCTGCTGGCGGCCGGGGCGCTGGACGTGGTGGTGCTGACCCCGGATCCGCAGGCGCTGCCGCCCCCGCTGGACGGCATGGAGGATCGGATCGTGGTGGTGCGCTGCGATATTGCCGATCGCGCGGATCTGGCCACGGCGCTGCACGATATCCGCGAGTGCGGGTCGCCGATCCGGGGCATCGTGCACGCGGCCTGCGAGCCGCCACTGAGCGCCGCCGCCGATCTGCTGGAGCTCACCGCGGCCGATCCGACGGACTTCACGGTGCTGCTCACCGCCCCGGTCCCCGGCCCCACCTGGCAGGTCGCGCACGATGCCGTGCGCGAACTGGCGGCGGCGCAGCGGGATCGGCGGGTGGTGTGCGTGGAGTGGGAGGTCGGGCCGGCGGCCTGAGAATCCGCGTGTCGGGCCACGCCGCCACCGGCCGGACGGAATGATGACGCCATGGCGGAATCGACCGTGACGGTCAAATGGAAGAAAGAGCCGGACGAGCACGACTATCCGGCGGCGGCGGACTATCTGGAGATGCTGGCCGAGCCGGACATCATCGAGAAGGTGGTCGCCGGCCTGCGCAAGGCGAAGATCACGCACAAGAAGGCCAAGGACATTCTGCGGGCCTCCCAGCTGGAGCTGCTGCCGCCCACCAATCAGTGGGTCCGCGCCGACCTGCAGAAGATCATCGCGGGCACCGCGCTGTCGCCGATCCTGCTGGTGTGCGGCAACTTTCGTAAGGGTGTGCCCATGCAGATCGCCGACGGTTACCACCGCGTCTGTGCCATCTACTACACGGACGAGAATATCGAGATCCCGGTGAAGATCGCCGACCTGCCATGATCGTGAGCCCATGACCTTCCAAACCCTCGCCCTCATCTCCGTCCTCGGGCTGGCCGGGCCGCTGCTGGCCTGGCGCCGGTCCTGGCATCTGCCGGTCATCCTGGGCGAACTGGCGGCCGGAATCATCTTCGGCACCACCGGATTCGGGGTGCTGGATCCGGCCGAACCGACCTTCGCGTTCATTGCGAACATCGGTTTCGCGGTGGTCATGTTCGTGGCCGGGACGCATGTCCCGGTGCGGAACGCGGCCATCCGGTCGGCGCTGGGCACGGGTGCGCTGCGCGCGGTGCTGGTCGGGGTGGCGGCGGCCCTGCTGGGGCCGCTGGTGTCGGATTTCTTCGATATGGGTCATGGGGCGATGTACGCGGTGCTGATCGCGTCGTCGTCGGCGGCGCTGGTGCTGCCGGTCATCGATTCGCAGGGGCTGACCGGAAAACCGGTGCTGGAGTTGACCGCTCAGGTCGCCATCGCGGACGCCGCGTGCGTGGTGGCGCTGCCCCTGATGATCGATCCGAGGCATGCCGGGCGGGCCGCGCTGGGTGCGCTCGCGGTGGCAGCGGCCGCGGTGGTGGTCTATTTCGTGCTGCGTTATCTGGAGACCTCGGGGATCCGGCATCGGATGCACAAGATCTCGGAGGATCGGCAGTTCGCGCTGGAGTTGCGGGTCAGCCTGGCGCTGCTGTTCCTGCTGGGCGCGTTGGCGACGCGCAGTCAGGTGTCGATCATGCTGGCGGGCTTCGCACTCGGGCTGGCGGTGGCGGCGGTCGGCGAGCCGCGGCGGGTGGCGCGGCAGTTGTTCGGCATCAGTGACGGGTTCCTGGCGCCGTTGTTCTTCATCTGGCTGGGTGCGCGGTTGAACCTGCGCGAGTTCGGGCAGCAGCCGCACCTGATCCTGCTGGGGCTGGCACTGGGCGGCGCGGCGGTGCTGGCGCATGCGCTCATGCGGCTGTCGGGGCAGCCGATTCCCTTCGGGGTCATGGCTTCCGCGCAGATCGGCGTGCCGGTTGCGGCGGTCACGGTCGGCACCCAGTTGCATGTGCTGAAACCCGGTGAGGCATCGGCGCTCATGCTGGGCGCCCTCATCACGGTGGCCGCCACGGCGTGGGCCGCGCGCGCCATCCCGGCCACGCCTCCGGCGGCGGGCAGCAACGGCGCGGCCGAACCCGAGCCGCCGAGCCCGAAGTCTCCGAGCTAGCACTCGGGGTCACACGGCGGGCTATTCCTCGATACGCCCGAGGAGCCGATCCGTTTCGCGCCGTTCACGTTTGGTGGGGCGGCCGGAGCCGCGGTCGCGGCGGGGCTGGGCGGCGAGCACGCCGGGATCCGGTGGCGGCGGGCTCTTGTCGATGAGCACCTGGCTCACGACGGCCGCGCCGATCCGCTTGGTGATGAGCCGCTCGACGATGACTATGCGTTCCATGCCGTTGACCCGGACGCGGACCTCGTCGCCGGGTTTCAGGGTGTGCGCGGGTTTCACGGGAACCCCGTTCACGCGCACATGTCCTGCGCGGCAGGCGGTTGCGGCGGCCGACCTGGTTTTGAACAGCCGGACGGCCCAGGTCCAAGAATCAACTCGGGCCTGGGCCGTTTCGGAAAATCCGGTGCTCGCTGGAGCTGGCGTCACCACGCCACCATACGGTGTCGGCGCGACGCGGTGGGTGCCTACGTCGGTGGGTGACTAGGCGTTGATGCGGCGGGCGGTGACGACTTCGCTCGGACGCAGGGTCGCGTAGGAGACGGTCTCGCCACTCTGCGGGGCGTTCAGCATCTTGCCGTCGCCGGCGTAGATGCCGGCGTGGCCGCCGCCGTTGGTGATGACGATGTCACCGGGCTGCAGGTCCTGGTAGGCGACCGGCATACCGACGTTGGACTGCTCGAAGCTGGTGCGCGGCACGTTGACTCCGGCCTGCTTGTAGGCCCACTGGACCAGACCGGAGCAGTCGAAGCTGTACGGGCCGGTGGCCCCCCAGACGTACTCGGAGCCGATCTTGGTCTGCGCGGCCTGCAGGGCGACGTCGCCCGCGGTCTGGTGGACCGGAGCCGGGAAGAGATTGGGGAACGGCGACTGGCCGACCTGCGGCAGCAGCGGAGCGGGGTTGGCGGGCTGACCCACCTGAAGACCAGCGCCGGGGACGGCGTTCTGGACGTTCTTGACCGTCTCGTTGAACTGCTGCACCTGGGGTGCGAACTGATCCGGCACATCGAAGTTTCCGATGCCCGGGATGTCGACCGTGGCAGCGGCGGCGGTGATCGCCGGGAACGCGCCTGTAGTCGTTGCCGCCATGGCGCCCATGACAATGGCGCCCTTGACAGAATTCGGCAGCCGGGATTCCCGCTGCAAGCTGTGCCTACCCACCGAGCCGCATCTCCGATCTTCCTACTCTGACCGCCGACCGAGTTAGCTGACGGGTTCGGGCCCGGAAGTAGGCCCTACTCCAACGGCGGTTGGCCGTAAGGAGATTCACCCCGAACTGGATTGGGTCCCCGGCTCGAGTGAGAGATGGTCGCTCTCATTCGATTGGGCGGTAACGTCGCGGGCCGCCTCTCCGATGAAGCGACAGACTCCGCTAAGTCACGAGAAGATTACGGCTAGCGCTGTGTGTTGTCCACCCCAACGCACGGGTGTGTTGTGACCTATGCAATTTCCCCAGGTGGATGCTCGAAATCCCGTTCAGCGCCCTGGATCACGGCTCGATATACCTGATCGAAATGACCGTTATCTAGCCATCCCCGAGCGCCCGCTCGAGATCCTCGATGCGCCGGCGCGCGTCCGCCAGTTCCACCTCGAGCTGACCCAGCGCCATGACGAGCGGACCCACCGCGAGATCGGCGACCAGTTGCGGATCGTCGTAGCCGCGTTCGATGGCGACGAGGATGTTCTTCCGAATCCGCGCCGCGACGGTCGCCTCGGCGGGTACGTTCCAGGATTCGACCACCTCCGCGACGGTGGGCACTGTTTCTTCCGTCATGAACCCTCCTGCGCTGGATCCTTCGCGAACCACGCATAAGGGTAGAGAAGCGAGCAGACCCTGGGGGTGCGAACGCAATCGGTCGCGTATGCCTATCGATAGCTGTGTCTAGTTCTCCCGGTAGACGCCCGGATAATCCCGGATTCTTCCCCTTCCGATCCGGCGTTCGCACGCTACGGTTGGGCGGCATGGACCCGGTCAGGAATCCCTACGCGCCCGGCGCCGGCCAGCGGCCGCCCGAACTCGCGGGCCGCGATCGCCAGCTGGACGCCTTCGACATCGTGCTGGAGCGGGTGTCGCGCGGCCGGCCGGAACGCAGCGTCATGCTCACCGGGCTGCGCGGCGTGGGGAAGACGGTGCTGCTCAATCAGCTTCGCTCGGCGGCGCGTTCGCGCGGCTGGGGCACCGGCAAGCTGGAGGCGCGCCCGGATCAGGAGCTGCGCCGGCCGCTGTCCTCGGCGCTGCACATGGCGGTGCGGTCGATCGCGGTGCAGCACCGGAATCCGGAGCAGGTGGACGACTTCCTCGGCATTCTCAAGGCATTCGCGCTGCGCTCCACCGCGGACAAGGGGATGCGGGAGCGCTGGAATCCGGGCATCGACGTGCCCGCGGTGACCGGGCGCGCCGATTCCGGGGATATCGAGATCGATCTGGTGGAGCTGCTCATGGAGGCCGCGCAGCTGGCGCGGGACACGGGCGTGGGTATCGCCCTCTTCATCGATGAGCTGCAAGATCTAGGCGCAGCGGACATTTCGGCCATCTGCGGCGCCTGCCACGAACTCAGCCAGGACGCCGCGCCCCTGATCGTGGTGGGGGCGGGCCTGCCGCATCTGCCCGCGGTGCTGTCGGCCTCCAAGAGCTACTCGGAGCGCCTGTTCTCCTATCACCGCATCGATCGCCTGGACCGGGACTCCGCTGACCTGGCGCTGCTCGCGCCCGCCGAGCGGGAGGACGTGAAGTTCACCCAGGAGGCCCTGGAGGAGCTCTACCGCAAGGCGGACGGCTACCCGTATTTCGTTCAGGCGTATGGGAAGGCGACCTGGGATGTGGCGGCCCAGAGCCCGATCTCGGCCGACGATGTGGCGGTGGCCGCGCCGCATGCCGAAGAGGAACTGGCGGTCGGTTTCTTTGGCTCCCGCTACGAGCGGGCTACTCCAGCCGAGCGTGAATATATGCGTGCGATGGCCGATTTGTCCGGAGATGACGGACCCGTGGCGACATCTGCGGTCGCAAATGAGTTGGGCCGCAAGCCCGCATCGCTCTCTCCGGCCCGTGACGGGCTGATCAAGAAGGGCCTGATCTACTCCGCGGAGCGCGGAACCATCGGTTTCACGGTGCCGCACTTCGGCCGATATCTGCGCGGGGTGCAGTAACCAGCAACTAGCTACCCAACCAAGATCATTGGCCGACAAGGCATTTCGATCTTTGCCGCCCCCTACCGGTGGGTAACAAACACTCCTACACTCGAATGTGATTCTCATCACGGTCGAGGAGGACATCATGGCGACTGCCGCGAAAGTCGATGCCACCGAAGAACAAGCGAGAGCGCTTGTCGAAGAATCCCGCGAAACCACCTGGGCCAAGCCCTCTTTCGCGAAGGAGATGTTCCTCGGCCGGTTCCGGCTGGACCTCATCCATCCGTTCCCGCAGCCCAGCGCCGCGGATTCGGCCAAGATCGAGGCCTACCTGACCCGGCTGCGGGCATTCTGCGAAACCATCGACGGTCAGCGCATCGAGGCGGAAGGTCGCATACCGGACGAATACGTACGCGGGCTGGCCGAACTCGGCTGCTTCGGCCTGAAGATCCCGGAGGAGTACGGCGGCATCGGCCTGTCCCAGGTCGGCTACAACCGGGCCCTCATGCTGGTCGGCTCGGCGCATGCCAGCCTGGGCGTGCTGCTGTCGGCGCACCAGTCCATCGGCGTCCCCGAACCGCTCAAGCTGGCCGGCACCCCGGAGCAGAAGCGAGAGTTCCTGCCGCGCTGCGCGAGAGGCGCGGTGAGCGCCTTCCTGCTCACCGAACCGGATGTCGGCTCCGATCCGGCCCGCATGGCCTCCACCGCCACCCCGACCGCCGACGGCGAGGCCTACGAGATCAATGGCGTGAAGCTGTGGACCACCAATGGCGTGGTCGCCGAACTGCTGGTGGTGATGGCCCGGGTGCCCAAGAGCGAGGGGCATCGCGGCGGGATCTCCGCCTTCATCGTGGAGGCGGACAGCCCGGGAATCACTGTGGAGCGCCGCAATTCGTTCATGGGCCTGCGCGGCATCGAGAACGGCGTCACCCGCATGTACAACGTGCGGGTGCCGAAGCGGAATCTGGTCGGCCGCGAGGGCGACGGGCTGAAGATCGCGCTCACCACCCTCAATGCCGGGCGGCTCGCCATTCCGGCCATGTGCACGGCGGCGGCCAAGTGGTCGCTCAAGATCGCCCGGGAATGGTCGGGCACCCGCGTGCAGTGGGGCCGTCCGGTCGGCGAGCACGCGGCGGTGGCCGAGAAGATCTCCTTCATCGCCGCCTCGACCTTCGCGCTGGAATCGGTGCTGGACCTGTCCGCCACCATGTGCGACGAGAACCGCAACGACATTCGCATCGAGGCGGCGCTGGCCAAGCTCTGGGCCTCCGAGATGGCCTGCCGGATCGCCGATGAACTGGTGCAGATCCGCGGCGGCCGCGGCTACGAGACCGCGGCCTCGCTGCAGGCGCGCGGCGAAAGAGCCGTCGGCGCCGAGCAAATGGTGCGCGATCTCCGCATCAACCGCATCTTCGAGGGTTCCAGCGAGATCATGCGGCTGCTCATCGCCCGCGAGATGGCGGACGCGCACATGGCCGCGGCGGGCGCGCTGGTCGACCGCAATGCCGAACTCAAGGACAAGGCCAAGGCGGCGGTCGGCGCGAGCGGCTTCTACGCCAAGTGGTTCCCGCAATTGGCGGTGGGCGTGGGCACGGCCCCGGTCGCGTTCGGCGAATTCGGGCCGCTGGCAAGGCATATGCGCTTCGTCGAGCGGATGTCGCGCAAGCAGGCTCGCGCGCTCATGTACGGCATGGCGCGCTGGCAGGCCAAGCTCGAGTACAAGCAGGGCTTCCTGGGCCGCATCGTGGACATCGGCGCGGAACTCTTCGCCATGGCGGCCGCCTGCGTCCGGGCCCAGTCGCTGCGCGTGGCCGGTGATCCGGACGGCGTGGCGGCCGAGGAACTCGCCGATGTCTTCTGCCGGCAGTCCCGACTGCGCGTCGAGAAGCTCTTCGAATCCCTCTGGGCCAATACCGATGACGCGGACACCGATCTGACCCGCGGTGTCCTCGACGGCCGCTACCAGTGGCTGGAGGGCGGTGCGCTCGATCCGAGCGAGGGCACCGGGCCGTGGATCTCCGAATGGCAGTTCGGTCCCTCGGTGGAGCAGAACCTGCTCCGGCCGTTCCTCCCGTCGACCAAGTCGGCGGCCACCACCTAGCGGGCGGCTACGGATAGGAATCTACAGATATCTACCCGATTCACTAGAAAGGCATAGATTCATCTGGCGAGGCTCGTTGGCAGGAATCTCTAGCGCGCTCTAGCGAGATGCAGAGATGTTCGTAGATTTGCCTGGCAAGCCGTAGGTCGATCATCGGCGACAGTTGCACAACTTGTGCATAACGCCTGGTGTAGCGGGTTAACGCGGCGGCAATCACTATCGACAACCGGGCAAGAGGCGAACTCTTCAGGAGCACGTCATGTCCACTGCCAACCGCCCGGCGGCCGAGTTCGACGGCCGCCACATCACCGTCTCGGCCGACGACGGCGTCCCGATCGCGGTCCGCGAGTTCGGCACGCCCGAGGCCCCGGTCACCGTCGTCTTCGTGCACGGGCATTGCCTGCGCACCGAATCCTGGGCCTTCATGCGCACGCATCTGCTGGAACGCTGGGGCGACGACACCCACATGGTGTTCTACGACCATCGGGGACACGGGGATTCGGGTGCGGCCGATCCGGCCACGTACACCATCGACCAGCTGGCGCACGATCTCGACGCCGTATTGCGCACGGTCGTCCCGGTGGGTCCGATTGTGCTGGTGGGTCATTCGATGGGCGCCATGACCGTGCTCGCCTACGCGCGCCTGTTCCCGCAGGCGATCGGGACCCGGGTGGTGGGCGTCGGCCTCATCTCGGCGGCGGCCAACGGGGTGACCCGGGTGGGCCTGGGCCGGCTGCTGAGCGGCCCGGCGGTGAGTTCGCTGCAGCTGGCCATCCGGCGGGCGCCGCGGGCCATGCAGGCGTCGAAACACTTCAGCCGCAGGATCTTCGAGCCCATCATGCGCGATGCCACGCTGGGCACCCGCAAGGTGAGTCCGCGGGTGCTGGCGGTGGCCACCGCCATGGTCAACGAGACGCCGCTGCTCACCATGGCCAGCTTCCTGCACTCACTGATCCGTTTCGACGAGACCGCCACACTGCACCAGCTGGGTGCGATTCCGGCGCTGGTGCTGGCCGGTTCGGCGGACATCATGATTCCGTTCGCGCATTCGGTGGTGCTGGCCTCACAGCTCGACGACGCCGAGCTGGTGCGGCTGGACGGCGCCGGTCACAGCGTCATCCTGGAGCGCGCCGAGGAGGTGGCGACGGCCATCGTGACGCTGGTGGATCGGGCGGTGGCGAGCCGGTCCGGGCGGGGGCCGGAGGAGTGCGGTCCGGAGTTGGCCATCGCGGGCTAGGCGCCGGCCATCACGGACCCGGAAAACGACCCCGTATCGGGGGTACCCGGTACGGGTTGGGGGTTTCGGGGTGTTTGTCCGGAGGCCCGAAAATGGCACGGGCGTGTGGTCGGGACAGGCCCGCTACCTGTGGATTTGCGTTTCGGACGAGACGGATCGCCAGTCTTCACGTACTGTGTTGTAGATCACGATGTGTGGTCTGTCACACGGCTCGAGGAGGTTTCGATGACACGCAGCGAGATTGCCGAACTCCGCTACGCGGTCGGCCAGCTCCGGCAGTGCGTCGGCGCTTTGCGTACGCACTACGGGGACGACAACACTGTCCGCCGCTTGGAAAACGATCTCGAACGGCTCGTCATCGACGCCGACGAGTTCGAGCACACCCCGCCCGCCCAGGTGGTCACCCAGCGCGAGCAGGAGACCATCTACGTTCCGGATGCGAAGCACCAGGAACAGGACTGGCTGGGTGCACAGGACGAGGGACTGGGCTTCCACTCCCGCCCCCGCACCAAATAGGAAAACAGCAGCACCACACCAGGGCGGCTTCGACAATGGCGTCGAGGTCCTGCAATGGCGTCGAGGTCCTGCCGGTCGTGCAGGACCGCCGGGGAGCCGATTCCTGTTCGGCGAGTTGATCTTTGAGCGGACGCGGGGTACTCCGTCGTATTTTCTGAGTAGTGACTCGGTAAATAGGTGGTTCGGAGGTACTCCCGATGTCGAAACCCGTCACGGAAACTCGCGACCCGGGCGCATCTGCCACGCGGCGCGCGCTGGATGCCGTGGTGCGGTCGATACTGCGCTCACCACTGCATCGTGTGATCAGCCGAAAGCTACTGGTGGTCACCGTGACCGGCGATAAAGCCGGGCAGGCGTACGAGCACCCCGCCGGGTACGTGGAACACGATGGTGAACTGTTCATCAGCACTGCCGCGCGCTGGCGGCACCACTTACGGCCGGACGAACCCGTCCGCGTGCTGTTACGCGGCCGCGCCGTGCTCGCCGACTGGGACGTGCTCACCGGCGAGGACGAGACGGACGCGCCGTACCGGCTCATCCTGTGGCGCAACCCGGCCCAGGGCAAGCGCGCGGGAATCAGCCTGCGGGCCGACGGCAGCGTCGATCGTGCGGAACTGCGCGCCGCCCTGGCCAACGGCCTGGCGATCGTGATCCTGCGCCCGCACATCCCCGACGAGGATCCGGATTTCCCTGCCGATCGATAGCTTTCGATTCAGGCACGGTGCTTGCCGGAGCGGCGGGCGCGGACACCGTGGAAGCGGGCGCCGCGCGGGGCCTGTTCCAGCGGGACCGCGTAGGCGGATTCGACGATGACCGAGACCGCCCGGGCGGGCCCCGCGGAGGTCGCGACCAGGCCGTAACCGCCTGCGCTGCGGGCCAGTTCGTGCAGCAGGGTGGTGATCATGCAGAGCCCGGCGGCGCCGCCCGGATCGCCCAGCGCGAGGGTGCCGCCGTGCACATTGAGGCGCTCACCGTCCGGATCCTCGTAGCCGAGCGCGCGCATCAGGGCCAGCACCTCGACCGCGCTCGGCTCGTCGACCGCCAGCAGATCCAGGTCGTCGAGGTCGAACCCGGTGTGCCACAGGGATTTGGCGATGGCCGAGGTGACGGCGGGCACCGGGGCGTCCGGCTCCGCGGTCGCGGTGGTCCAGCCGGTCAGGTAGCCCATGGGGGCGAGCCCGAGGTCGGCCAGCCGATCCTCGGCCACGATCAGGCAGGCCGAGGCGCCGAAGGCCCGGGCGCTGCTGTTGCCCGCGGTGAGAATGCCGTCCGGCCGCAGCGACGGCAGCAGGGCGAAGGCGCGCGGCGAGACATCGTCGCGCAACCCCTCGTCCCGATCGACCAATTGGGCCGCACCGGAATTCCCGCTACCCGGCGCGGCGCACACCACGGGCGCGGTCTCCTCCCCGAAGAACCCCTGCCGGCGCGCCCGCGCCGCGCGCCGATGACTGGTCGCCGCGAACTCGTCGGCCGCCACCCGCGAAATGCCGTACCGCTGCGCCAGCATCTCGGCATACTCCAATTCCGCCGTGCCGAAACTGGATTCGGCCGCCGCGAGTACCGCGGCCTGCTCGACGGTCGTCGGCTCGCCCACGCCGGTCCCGTGGGCGCGGCCGCGCGAGTCCGCCACCACGCCGGCGCCGGCGGGACCGATAACCCGTGCCGCTCCGGGCGGCGGGGTCCCGGCAACCGGGTGCACCCCGGCGGGCCACGCGAACGCTTCCGCAACGGGTTGTCCGTAAGCGTCTGTGGCCGAATACCCCTGGGCGGCGGTGATGGACTGCGCGGAGTTCTCACCCGCGAGGCCGGGCTGGGCCGCAGGATGCGCGGGGACACTGATGGGGCTCGCGTAGGTGTCGGTCGTGGCGCCGGTGGTGAGGTCGGCGGCGCCGAGCATGGCTGCCACGATCCCGGGGCGGGGCGGGGCGACCTCACCGGGGTGGGGCGCAGCCACGGCGCCGAGGTGCGGCCCGGCCATGGCGCCGGGGCGAGATGGGGTCACATCGTGGGGGCGCGGCTGGGGCATCGGGCCGGCGGGCGGATGGACAGCGGGTCGAGCGGGATCGGTGGGCGGGTGTGTCCGGACGGCTCGGTCGCCGGGTTCCGCCGGGGTGCAGGCGTATTCGGCGCCGATGGCGAGAATTATGTCGGCGGCGCCGGATTGGATCATCATGGCCGCGGTGATGAGGGCGCGCAGGCCGGCGCCGGGGGAGCTGCCGATGGGGAATTCGCCGGCGGTGGGGGCGATGCCGGTGCGGGCGGCCGCGGCGCGGACGGCGTGCGGTTCGGGGACCGCGGTGACGAGGGTTTCGATGCGGGCGGGGTCGAGGCCGCAGCGCTCGGTGGCCGCGCGGATGACCGTGGCTATCAAGCGGTCCGGGGGGACGGTCGACAGTTGTCCGCCCGGTAGGCCGATCGGCGTGCGCAACGGCATCACGATCGCGGCTCTCCTCATCACCGGCTCCCTTCGAGCTCATCACCGGCTCCCCCGTGGGGTACAAGCCCGCACAGGCCATCACAGTGTTGTTGCTGTCATGTGACGGCATGTGAACGGAATTCAGCGCACCGCCCGTCGCGGGTGAAATGTGGTGCAAGTCACGGAATCTCCGGGTCGCACCCTAGCGAACGACCGGTAGCTAGACTTTGCCTCATCGAACAGTTGACCCCGCGGGACGCCGTTTTCGTCTACGACGAATTCGCCCGGCATCCGTCGAATATCGTCGCCGTCTACGCTTTCGACGCCACCGCGCCGCAGGCGACGCCGCCCGAGCTCGATGCGGTACACGCATGGGTGCGGGCGCGCATCGGGCACTTCCCTCGTCATCGGCAGCGGCTGGCGCGCGTGCCCTGGGATCTGGATCTGCCGTACTGGGTGCCGGACCGGGACTTCGACCTGGACCGGCACGTGGCATCGGCCGAATCCGGCTTGGCCTGGGACGCGGCGCGCGAGCGCATCGCGGAGATCGCCGCCGACCGAATGGATCTCGATCGGCCGCCGTGGCGGGTCGATGTCTTCGCCGGAGTGCGCGGAGTTCCCGGCGCACCGGGGGACACGGTGACCCTGGTGGTGGTCCGGTTCCATCACAGTGCCGGGGACGGTGTCGCCACTCGCGCCCTGGAATCGAAGCTCTTCGACGCCGGTGCGGAGCTGCCGGTCGGCACTCCGGACGAGGGCCGGACGTGGTCGGCTCCGTTCGCTGCCGCGCGGGCGGTGGCGGTACTGCCGTATCGGCTGACGCGCTTCGCAATCGGCCTGCGCCGGACCGGTGTCGCGGCCGCCGAGGTGCGGGAACGGACCGCGGCCGGGTTGATTCACGAACCGCCGGCCTTCCGTCCGGCGACCCGTTTCAATCGCCGTGTCGACCCGGTCTTCGGCTTCGACCTGGTGCGCATTCCGCTGTCCGCGGTGCTGCGAGCGAAAGCGGCGGCGCCGGAGCGGGTTACGGTCAACGACCTGGTCCTGACGGTGGTGTCCGGTGCGCTCGGGACCTTGCTGGCCGAACTCGGCGAGACGCCGTCGGCGGCACTGGCCGCCATGGTGCCCCGCTCCATGCGGGGTGTGGCGCACTGGGATTCGGCCAATCAGCTGGTGCAGCTGTCGGTTGATCTGCACACCGATCTGGCCGATCCGGTGGCGCGGCTACTGGCCATCCGGGAGTCGGCGCGACGGGAGAAGGAGCGCAGCGCCGATCCCGCGGTGCTGCGCCGGGAGTCCCGGGTCCAGACGTCCCCGGCGTGGCTGCTGCGGCTGGCGGGCTGGGCCCGGGCGCGCCGGGTGTTCGACGAGCTCTCGACCGTCCCGTTGTCCAACACCACCGTCAGCAATGTGCCGCCGGTGGCGGCGCGGCTGGAATTCCTGGGCGCGCCGATGATCTGCGCGTTCGGCGCGCTGCCGATCATGGACGGAGACGGCCTGCGGCATGTGACCACCTCGCAGGGGGACGAGCTGATCATCGCGTTCAGCGCGGACAGGACGATGCTGCCGTCGACCGCGCACTACGGTGAGCTGCTGCTCTGCTCGTTCGACCGGTTGTCCGCGGCGCTCGAATCAGCCGAGGCCGAGCGCGTTCTCGAACATCGGCCATGACTTGTGCAGCTCGTCCTGCCAGTACCCCCAGGAGTGGGTGCCCGGATCGTCGAGGCTGTAGGTGATGTCGGTGCGCCCGAGTGCGCGGGTGCGTTCGGCGAGCCGGGTGGTGCAGTAGTGCGCGGCGGCTTCGATGCCGCCGCCGAGCAGCATCTGATTGGCGAGGGTCTGCGGGTTGTCCCGCACGGTCGGGTCGTCGAGCCGATCGTGGGCGCCGGGTAGTCCGGTGCCGCTGGAGACGTACATGGGGATGTCCGGCAGGCGGTCGGCGTGCAGCACCACGTCGTGGTCGCGCCACGGCTCGCCGTCGAGCGGGCCCCACATGTTCTGCGCCCGCCCGTTTCCGATGCTGATCACCAGGTTCATGAAGGCTTGTCCCAGTGGATCGCTCGTCATGGCGCAGCCGCTGTAGGAGGCGACCGAACGGTAGAGCGCGGGCGCCTGCATGGCGAGATCGAGGACGGAGCTGCCGGCCATGGAGATGCCCGCCAGGCCGTTCACGCCGTCGGTTCCGAAGGTCCGGTCGATGACCGGGGGTAGTTCCCGGGTGAGGAAGGTCGACCACATATTGCGGCCGTTGTTGCCGAGCGTCTTGCCCAGGCCCGGGTCGGGTCGCTGCCAGTCGGTGTAATAACTGAACGCGCCCTCCATGGGGATGACGACGTTGACGTGCTTGTCCGCGAAGAAGTTCTGCAGATCGGTCTGCGCGACCCAGCTCGCTTCGTCTTCACCGCCACCCGCGCCGTTGAGCAGATACAGGGTGGGGGCGGGGGTTCCGGTGTCCCGCGGTCGCAGGACCTGCAGGGTGATATCGCGGTCCATGGCCGCGGAGTGGACGGTGAGCTGGACCAGTCTGCCGGTGTCGCCGAGGGCGGCGGGTGCGGCGAGGGTGCGGGGCTGCGCTGCCGTGAGGAGGAACAGTGCGGCCGCGAGGAGGAACGTTGCCCGGAACATACTGCCGCGCAACAACTTCGGAATCATGAATGCGCCTGGATAGCGGGGATCGGCAGGGGGCACACCGGATCCGGGTGTGCCCCCACTCGTGTTCGGTCCGGGTTACTTGCCGGCGGCCGGTGTGCCGCCGCTGATGGTGATCAGCGCGTTCACCAGCTTGGTGCCGACGTCGCCGATGCTCCCACTACCCTTGCCGAGCAGGTCGAACAGCGATCCCATGGTGTCTCCTTCGAATTGCTTTGTGTTGCTTTGTGTTTCTTGCGGTCTTGCCCGGTTACTTGCGGAAGTGCGCCAGTGAACCGAGGAAGGTGTCCAGTAGTCCGTCGCCCGCTACGGCGGAGCCGAGGGCCGGTATGAGGCTGGACAGCAGGGAACTCAAAGAACCCATGGTGGATCTCCTTATGTGCGCATGTCGTCGCGCTTCGCGTACTGCCAAGCCGCCAAAGCGAAACGGTCACGATCAGCTAACGACTGTGACCCGGGCAACATATCAAGCGCCCAGTTCATGATCAATAGGTTCCGGATGGAATTTAATTGCCCTCGAAAACATGGGCCGGGACAACCGATTTCGGGCCACATCGGCGTCGATAGCCCTTGATTCACTGGCGGAGCGAAACATGCCCGGATCCGGGAAATGTGGCGCAAATCACGGGATCACGAAATCGCGTTACACGGCTCCGGCGATAGCTGCGCTGTCGTAAGGTGCTCACCATCACATTCGATGCCGGAGGTAACGATGACGTTCCACGGGGTAGGGCAGCGAGGCAAGTCAGAGTGAGCGCCGCACCAGTCAAGGCACCTGAATCGGGCACGACCGGAGTTTTCGGTAAAGGCCGCGCCGCTATCGCCGCGCGCACACTGCGTACCGACCGGTGGTGGGTACCGCCGGCGGCGACCGTGCTCGGACTGGGCGCGTTCGTGATCTACGCGACCATCAGATCCTTTGTGCGAACGGCATATTGGGTCGACAACTACCACTATCTGACGCCGTTCTACTCGCCGTGCCTGAGCGCCTCCTGCGTCTCGGGGTCCAGTCACTTCGGGCAGTGGTTCGGCCACCTGCCCATGTGGATCCCGCTGGGCTTCCTGGTGCTGCCGTTCCTGCTGCTCTTCCGGCTCACCTGCTACTACTACCGCAAGGCCTACTACCGGTCGGTATGGATGTCGCCGCCGGCCTGCGCGGTGGCCGAGCCGCACGCGAAATACACCGGCGAGACCCGGCTTCCGCTGATCATCCAGAACGCGCACCGCTACTTCTTCTACGTCGCGGTCATCATCTCGGTGATCAACACCATCGACGCCGTCGACTCGTTCCACTCGCCCGGTGGCTTCGGTCTCGGCCTCGGGACCCTCATCATCACCGCGAACGCACTGCTGCTGTGGGCGTACACGCTGTCCTGCCACTCCTGCCGGCACATCTCCGGCGGACGGCTCAAGCACTTCTCGAAGCATCCGGTGCGGTACCAGTTCTGGACCCAGGTCTCGAAGCTGAACACCCGGCACATGCAGCTGGCCTGGACCACGCTGGGCACGCTCACGCTGACCGACTTCTACGTCATGTTGGTCTCGAGCGGCGCGATCAACGATCCCCGGATCATCGGGTGACCCCATTCCACTTGTCCCACAGGAGTATTCGGTTCCATGCCTGAAGTCGAACGGCACAAGTACGACGTCGTCGTGATCGGTGCCGGTGGCGCCGGCCTGCGAGCGGTCATCGAGGCCCGTGAACACGGCCTGTCGGTGGCGGTGGTGTGCAAGTCCCTGTTCGGCAAGGCGCACACCGTCATGGCCGAGGGTGGCTGCGCGGCCGCCATGGGCAATGCCAATGACAAGGACAATTGGCAGGTCCATTTCAAGGACACCATGCGCGGGGGCAAGTTCCTCAACAACTGGCGCATGGCCGAACTGCACGCCCAGGAAGCTCCGGACCGGGTCTGGGAGCTGGAAACCTATGGCGCGCTGTTCGATCGCACCAAGGACGGCCGGATCAGCCAGCGCAACTTCGGCGGCCACACCTACCCGCGCCTGGCGCACGTGGGTGACCGCACGGGGCTGGAGATCATCCGCACCATGCAGCAGAAGATCGTGTCGCTGCAGCAGGAGGATTTCGCGGCGACCGGCGACTACGAGTCGCGCATCAAGGTTTTCGCCGAATGCACCATCACCGAACTGCTGAAGGACGGCGACAAGATCGCCGGCGCGTTCGGGTACTGGCGCGAGACCGGGCGCTTCGTGCTCTTCGAGACGCCCGCGATCGTCATCGCCACCGGTGGTGTCGGCAAGTCGTACAAGGTGACCTCCAATTCGTGGGAGTACACCGGCGACGGGCACGCGCTGGCGCTGCGCGCCGGGGCGACGCTCATCAATATGGAGTTCCTGCAGTTCCATCCGACCGGGATGGTCTGGCCGCCCAGCGTGAAGGGCATCCTCGTCACCGAGGGCGTGCGCGGCGACGGCGGAGTGCTCAAGAACTCCGAGGGCAAGCGGTTCATGTTCGACTACATCCCGCCGGTGTTCAAGGGCCAGTACGCCGAGAGCATCGAGGAGGCGGATCAGTGGTTGAAGGACAACGACTCCGCGCGCCGCACCCCCGACCTGTTGCCCCGTGACGAGGTGGCCCGCGCCATCAACGAAGAGGTGAAGGCGGGCCGCGGCACCGAGCACGGCGGCGTATATCTCGACATCGCCTCCCGCCTGCCCGCGGAGACCATCAAGAAGCGGCTGCCGTCCATGCATCACCAGTTCCTGGAACTGGCCGATGTGGATATCACCAAGGAGCCCATGGAAGTCGGGCCCACCTGTCACTACGTCATGGGCGGCATCGAGGTCGACCCGGACAACCAGGCCGCCTCGGTGCCGGGACTCTTCGCCGCCGGTGAATGCGCGGGCGGCCTGCACGGCTCGAACCGGCTCGGCGGCAACTCGCTCTCCGATCTGCTGGTGTTCGGCCGGCGCGCGGGCCTGGGCGCGGCCACCTATGTGGAGCAGCTGGCCGCGCGGCCCAAGATCTCCGACGCGGATGTCGCCACCGCCGCGAAATCGGCGGAGGCGCCGTTCGATTCGCCACAGGACGCACCCGGCGAGAATCCGTACACGCTGCACATGGACCTGCAGCAGACCATGAACGATCTGGTCGGCATCATCCGCAAGGAACACGAGCTGAAGCAGGCCATCGAGCATCTCTCGGAACTGCGCGACCGGTACGACACCGTCACCATCGAAGGCCACCGGCAGTTCAACCCGGGCTGGCATCTCGCGCTGGATCTGCGCAACATGCTGCTCATCAGTGAATGCGTGGCCCAGGCGGCCCTGCTGCGCACCGAAAGTCGCGGCGGCCACACCCGCGACGACCATCCGGGCATGGACCCGGTCTGGCGCAACAAGCTCCTGGTCTGCCGGGTGGATCCGGACGAGGTCGGTTTCACGGTGCCGTCGGTGACGGTGACCGAGGAGGCCCAGGTGCCCATGCGCGAGGACCTGCTGCGGCTGTTCGATCCGGCCGAGCTCGAAAAGTACTACACACCGGCCGATCTCGCGGTGCTGCACGACGGAAAGGCGGAATAGCCATGGGTTACGACGCGAAGTTCAAGGTGTGGCGCGGCGATATCGAGGGCGGCGGGCTGCAGGACTTCACCGTGCCGGTGAACGAGGGTGAGGTGGTGCTCGACATCATCCACCGGCTGCAGGCCACCCAGGCGCCGGATCTGGCGGTGCGCTGGAACTGCAAGGCGGGCAAGTGCGGTTCGTGCTCGGCGGAGGTGAACGGGCGGCCGCGGCTGCTGTGCATGACGCGCATGTCCACGTTCACGCCGGAGGAGGTCGTGACGGTCACGCCGATGCGGACCTTCCCGGTGATCCGGGATCTGGTCACGGATGTGTCCTTCAACTACAAGAAGGCCAGGGAGATCCCGTCCTTCACGCCGCCGGTGGATCTGAAGCCGGGCGAGTACCGGATGCAGCAGCAGGATGTCGAGCGGTCGCAGGAATTCCGCAAGTGCATCGAATGCTTCCTGTGTCAGAACACTTGTCACGTGGTGCGTGACCACGAGGAGAACAAAGTCTCGTTCTCCGGTCCGCGGTATCTGATGCGCATTGCCGAACTCGAAATGCACCCACTGGATGTGGCGGATCGCCGGGAGTTGGCCCAGGACGACGCGGGGCTCGGCTACTGCAATATCACCAAATGTTGCACCGAGGTTTGTCCCGAACACATCAAGATCACCGACAATGCGCTGATCCCGTTGAAGGAACGGGTCGTGGATCACAAGTACGACCCGATCGTCTGGCTCGGCAACAAGCTGTTCCGGCGTTGATCTTCTAGATCACGAAACAGCCGCCGTTCGGCAACGAACCCATGTTTGCCGCAGCTAAGCATGGGTATCCAACCTTTTGTGGACCGAGGACTGAAGAATTACCGTCCCCGGTACCGGAAATTGGGTCCGGATGATTGGGTGGAACGACTGATCGTCGGGATGCTCTTCGCGGTATCGGCGATGGGCGTGTACGTACTCACCGGAGCATTGATGTCGGCGCTGGCCATCGGAGTGCTGGTCGCCGCGGTCGCAATCGGAGTGGTTGCGATCCTGTGACGAAGGGGTTCACGGGAATTCCCGTGAACCCCTGGCAACCGTCAGTGCCCGAAGGTGTCTCTCCCCAGGCCGGCGGTGAACGAATCCCATTCCGCGGCACCGAACACCAGTGCCGGACCGTCCGGATTCTTACTGTCCCGCACGCCGATCCGGCCGTCGGACAGGAAGGCCACCTCTACGCACTCCTTACCGGCGCCGCTGCGACTGCTCTTGAACCAGCGTGCCCCGGAAAGCTCCAAGCTCATGCCGAATACTCCTTCGCCACCTGCCGCAGCAGGTTTCTGCTGTCCTGGACATCCAGCGCGCAGCGTTCCAGGCACTCGAGCGCCCGGCGATACCGCTGGACATCGCCCTGTCTTTCGAGATACAGATCGCCGGTGAACCCCTCGACATAGACCACGGGAGGCTCCACCGGCTGCCCCTTGCCGTCGGTTCCGAATTCGAGGATCACGAACGGGCCGGTCGAAAGTCCCAGCGGGACACCGGCCGCGAAGGGCAGGATACGCAAGCCGACATTGGGACGAGTACTGATGTCCGCCAGCTGCCGCACCTGCGCCGCCATCACCCTTGCACCTCCCACCGAGCGGCGCAATACCGACTCGTGCAACACCATGGCGACCGTCGCCGGCTGCATCCGGCGGGTGATCATGGCCTGCCGCTGCAACCGCAGCTGAACGCGCCGATCGAGCTCCGCGGCACCGTCTTCCGGATAGCCGAGCCGGTTCAGGGCCCTGGCGTAATCCGCGATCTGGAGCAGGCCGGGCACCAACTCCGATTGGTAGCAGGACAACTGCTGCGCGGATGCCTCGAGCCCCACGTAGACGTCGAAATTCTCCGGAATGAGATCGCCGTAGGAGTGCCACCAGCTCTTGACGGCCGCCTGCTGCGCCAATCCCTTGAGTCCCTCGGCGATTTCGCCGGGGATTCCGTAGATGCGGCACAGCTCCTGGACGTCGATGGTGCGGATGCGATCGGCGTTGCCCTTCTCCAGGCGCTGCAGCGTGCTCGCGCCCCATTCCATGAGTTTCGCGGCCTCGGCGATGGTTAGTCCTGCCTGAATGCGCCAATCGCGCAGGTAACGGCCCAGCTGGCGGCGGGGCAGGGTTGATGAAGCAGGACCATCTGACACAGCGCGCTCCGTTCGTCGGTCGCGGGGGCTTCGTCCACTATGGAGAATCGTCCTCCCCCAAGCGGATTCGCTGCTGGGAATTCGCGCAATTTTGCGTTCTCATTCTCGAAATCCCCCCGCGCGGGGTCTGCTCATGGTGTGCTGGAGATGTGCCCGGAGCTGAAGTAGCTAGGCCCCTTTCCTTTCCTGAACCTCCGGGCACTTCAGGAACCAGTAGGAACAAGGAGTCTCGGCCGTGCAACTCACCACCCTGAACATGCCGGTAGCCGGATTGCTGCGCTGCGGTACGGAGCCGGTCATCATGACCGTCGAACAGGCCCACGCAGCAATGCAATTGCATCTCGATTGCACCGTGGAGACATGCAGGGTGCGGAGGCGGGCACGGGCGACCCTCGTGGAGGAGGGGCGGTGCGTGCTCGATGAACGCGCACTGCCGTGATCCTCGGCCACATCGTCCCGATCAGAACGCATTTCGTCCGGATCGCCGGGATCGCGCGGCACGCCGCCTGGTCTGGCTGCTGATGGACCTCCGAAACGTGGCCAGGGGTTCTCGGGGAAGGCCCCTGGCCTCGAAGAACGCTGCCGCACAGCGCTTTCGAGCGTCGCGCGTCCAACCTCCGGCGCGCTGACGCAAGCCCCTCCGCGGTGCTGCAGCGCGGTTCGGCCCGCCCCTCTGGCAGACGGCGGGCGGGCCGAACCGCATCCAGGACCCGGCGCGAACCGCATCGCGGATGCGGCCCGACGCCTACCCTGGAGCCATCTCGCTGTTGTGCCGGTGAAGGGGAACACCGTTGTTGGCCTTCGAACAATCGCAGGTCCCGGCCTTCCGGGCCGCGTCCATGACCGACCTGAGCGCCATCCGCAAGCTGGAAGTGGTGGAGTTCGAGCATCTGGCCTATCCATATTTCGTGCTGCGCCAGCTCTTCGAGCTACACGGCTCGGATTGGATGGTCGCCGAGGACAACGGCGAAGTATGCGGCTATGTCCTGACGGCCATCGGGCCGGAGGGCAGCGCCTGGTTCCTCGGCTTCGCCGTCGCCGGCCACTGCCGCGGGCGCGGCTACGGCCGGGCCCTGCTGGAGACCGCACTGGAACACTGCCGGACCAGCCAGGTGGATCAGGTCTTCGTCACCGTACGGCCGGGCAATCGCGCCGCCCGTCATCTCTACAAGGAGGTCGGATTCGTGTGGACCGATCACGAACACGACTACTTCGGCGCAGATGAGCCACGAGATGTGCTGGTGCGCAAGCTTTACCATTGATCATGCTGGAAAAGAGCGCGCCCTCCTCGCCGTTCGTGGCGGCCATGAGCACGCGCATCGAAAGGCACGCCGACGCCTACGCCGAAGAGGTCGCGGTCTTCGCCGATCTCCCGCACCGGCAGCGCCGGCACACCAGCGAGTTACCGCTGCTGGATACGCTCACCCGGCACGTGGAAGCGGTGCTGGCCACCTATGATCCGCCGGGCATCCGGCGCGCGGGGGACAGCCTGGTCTTCGGGAATCTGTATACGCCCGTGCTGTCGCAGACCGCTTCCGGCGCAGATGTTTCCGTCATCGATACCGCGGAACTGCTGACCGCGCTGATGGCGGCGGAGGTGGAATTCCGCGGGCCGCTGCGCCTGAGCCGGACCCAGAATCGGCAGTTGGCGGAAACCTATGAGCGGCTGGGTAAACCGCTCATCCGGGCCGGACTCCCGGCGCATGCGGCGCTGGCCTTCCGGCGCGCCGGCAGTCTCTACCGCATCGACGAGGACAGCGATGCGGAGGATCGGTGCGGGCTGGCCCTGTCCCGCGCCCGGCGGCTCGCGCAACCGGCGGCCTGGAAGCGAGCGGGCGGACTGGTGCCGGATCTCATCTGCGGCTACGGCTATCGACCCTTCCGCATGCTCTGGCTGATCGGCCTGCAACTGTTCATCTTCACCGCCGCGGTCGCGCTGCGCGCGGATCAGCCGATCGCCGTCACCATCTATCAGGGCATGACCAACTACCTGAACCCGCTCGGCATCGGGGACACCCAGGACCTGCGGGTCGGCGGGCGCGCCGTGTTCGCGCTGGAGGCCTACACCGGCACGTTCACCATGTCCGTGTTCTTCGCCCTGCTGGTGCGGCGCTGGTTCCGGCTCTGAGCACCGGTGGATCGGATCACCACTCGGTGGTGCTGATCTTGGCGCTGCGCAGAGCATCCAGCGTCGCCACCGCGAGGCGGTCGCGCAGCTGCCCGATCTGCGCCGTCCATTGCTTGGTGAAGCCGGGATCGGCTTCCAGCCGGGTCCACAGTTCGCGCAGGCGCGGCGGGGTGTGCGCGCCCGGCATCCACAGGTGCACCAGCTGTTCCAGCAGTGGGCTGAGGAGTTCGGCGGTATCGCGATGCGGCTCGTTGCGCGAGGCGTCCGACAGGGCGGAGGCGAGCGTGGTGAGCAGCCAGTCGTGCACCGCCAGGTCCTCGCAGAAGCGTTGCACGGCAGCGAGATCCCGGACGGTCGGCACCATGATGCGTACCGACCGGGTGGATTCATCCTCCAGCCGGAAGGCGAACAGGGTGCGCCCGCGCACCGCCCCGCCCACCGGCGGCGCCACCCGCGCGGCCCAGCGCACCCGGGTCGCGGCGGTACGCACCGGCGGGCGCTGATCCAGGCGCCCGTCCATGCGGACCTGGGTGAGCAGGCGGTCGCTGATGGAGGCCAGATCGAGGGTGCCGGCGGTGGAACCCTCCAGATAGCCCTCGGTGAGATCGACCGCGGCCGTGGTGTCGTCGCCGATCCGGTGGATCAGTTCCACCGACCCGACCTGCGTCAGATAGTGCGACCACGGCCGCCGGTTGGTATCGGCCGCGCGAACCACCTTGGTGGCGGCCGAACTCTGCGCGATCCGGCCGCCGACCAGAACCGCGTGCGCGGCCACCGTACCGACCGCCCGGCTCTCCGACTTGGACACCGTGGCGAGCTGACAGTCCACGCCCACCGCGGAACTCGGCGAGACCGCCAGCGCCAGCGGACGTTCCCGCAACAGCACGCGCTGCCCCGGCAGCAGCGACAGCAGGGCCGAGGCCTCGCGCCCGGCCAGCGCACCCGAGGACGGCAACAGGGTGGTGCGTACCTCGCCCAGCAGCACCAGCGGCTCGGTCACCTCAGACATCCCCGAGGAAGACATGGTCCAGCCGCCGCGTCACCTCATCCGGCACGGCGACCGGAATCCGCTCGGCCGCACCGCGTTCCCGCAGCTTGGCCAGCACTTCGTCATCCGGCTGCAGATGATCGAGGATGACCCGCACCGCATGCTCGATACCGAGATAGCTGTACGGCAGCACCGAGACGGCGCGATAGGCCGCGAACGGGGCGGCGCGCTCGTTCAACCGCACCACGGCCGGCATCTTCCACCAGTCCGCGGGCCACTCCCCGCTCCACGGCTCCGGCTTGGCCACCACCGCGCCGTCATTGCGAATCATGCCCAGCCGCAACAACTGCCAGATCGACGCCAGGAACGGGCAGGACCATTTGACGGTCTCCACCTGCTCGCCCGCGACCTCCTCCAGCGCGCGGCTCCACAACTGCACGTCCAGGAAAATGGAGTGATTGCGCGCGCCGAACTCCTCCGGCGGCCGGTACCGCGCGATCCGCATGGCCTGTCCCGGATCGTATTCCGAGGAACGGCGGCCATTGCAGAGCCAGCCGGATTCCGCGGTCGGCGGGCGGCGGCCGGTGGCGCCGGGATCCGGTTCGGCCACGATGCGGGCGGCCATCATCTCCGCGAGCCGCACCGGCGCGCCGACCGGTTCACCGTCCAGCAGCGACGGCACCTCGGCGCACCCCGCCTCGCGGGCCAGGTAATCGATGCGCACCCCGCACTCCTCGGCGGCGCCGAGCAGTTTGGTGAGGATCTCGCGCGGATCGGTCTCGTGCCGGAAGTAGTCGTCCACCAGGAAACAGGTGCTCACCCGCGCGCCCGGCCCGTATTCCGCACGGGCGGCCTCGGTATGCGATTTCACCAGCGGCGCGACCTTGCGCAACTGCGCCTTGATCCGGTCCACGCCATTGACGAGATCGTCCATGTAGAAGTGGCCGACCTCGATCGACAGATGGGAGAGCGGTTGTCCCACCACCCGGTTGCGCTCGCCGGCCTCGCTGTAATCGGTCGCGGTCATTCCAGCCTTTCCCAGACTGCCCGGTTCATGAGCCGGGTGGCGAGATGACGGAAAGCGTCGACGGTTTCCGGATTGGCGATCCGTGCGGATACGTCGATATCCAGGATCACCTGTTCCCGGCATTGCAGCACCGGTTCCACCGGAGTCCTGCCCAGCACCACCGTGGAACCCATCTCATTGCGAATGGCCGCCCGGTTCAGCGTGTCGTGCTGACGCTGCAACCAGGCCGCCTGGGCCGGACGCAGGCCCATCGCATCGTTCAATTCCGGTACCGCGGTGCGTACATAGCGTATCGAGTTGCGCAGCTGTTCGCGGTCGTGACCCCACTCCACGCCGGTGCCGAGCACACCGTGCTCGTCGTACACCAGGCTGTGCCCGGCCACGATGTGCTGCCGGGTCCAGCGGTGGAAGATCAGCCAGCGCGAGACGGTCTCGGCCAGCTGCGCGGAACGGGTCGCGCTCAAGGCCAGGGCCAGCGCGATCGAGCGGCCCGCGCTCAGATCCACGAAGGTGACGTCGAATTCCTGCTCGCAGGTGGCGAACAGGGCCGTGCAGCGGCGCACCATGGGATCGTCCAGCGTGGTGAACTCGGAGCCGCTGTGATCGCCGGGGAACAGCACCAATCGGCCGGACGGATGCCGGGACTGGCTCAGCTCCACCCGGTCCGTCTCCGAGCGCACACTCACCCGCGCCGGAAATCCGCTGTCGCCCAGCAGATACGAGTGCAGGCCGATGCCGTCGCCGATACCGGTGTCGATCCGGCTGATCTCGAAAGTGCCGCCCGCCGTGGGCGATCCGAAATCGAAGTCCAGATACGCCACCTTCAGGCCCGTCATGCTCAGCCAGTACGCCATATTGCAGCTGGTCACCGAGCGACCGGTGCCGCCCTTGTCCGAGGCGGAGAACACGAGCACGATCACACACTCCTGGTGGCGTCGAACCGGGCGTAGGCGAGTTCGTCCAGTTCCAGCAGGGCCTGCGAGGCGAGACTCAAAGCGGTGCCGGGACGTTCATCGATGAGCCTACGGGCGCGCTGCAACCGCTGCTCCGCCAGGGCCAGGGCCGTCCGATTGGACGAGAGGTCCTGCTCGCCCAGTTCCAGCAGCTCCCGATTGAGCAGGTGCTCGGCCTCGGTGAGCAGCTCCATGGCGCGGTCCACCAGATCCGGCGACCGCAGCGGCGGTTCCCGGTACATGCGGGCCGCCGCCACCAGGCATTCCACCACCCGCTCGGTGAAATACCAGGAGGGCTCGTGGATTTCGGGACCGCCCAGAATCCGGCTGGGGTCGTCCCACAGGCCGGTGACCGGGCCCTCCCGGAAGGCCCGCCGGTCCAGATGATCCATGATGGACTGGGCCAGCAGCTCCAGATCGTCGCGGGTCTCCATGGTGCGGGACAGGCGCGCCGCCTGCAGGGTGCGCTTCAAAAGCACCGTGGCGTAATCGGATACGGTCCACACCAGCTTCGGCCCGGACGCCGCGTCGCCGCTGCCGAGCAGGCTGAGGGTGACGCCGGGACTGTGCATCTCGCGCGCCGGATCGTCCTCGGTGAGGCGGCTGATGATGCGGCCGCGGCGGGCCAGCTCGTCGAAAATCGGTGCGGCGCGGTTCAGGTCGTCATCGCTGGCCTCGCGATTGAGCAGATCCTGCATGAGCACCGCGGAGACGACGAGGCTGAAGTAGTCCGACTCCTCGCCGTCGGAGGTGCGCCACGGAATGTCCTCCAGCGGCCAGCGGCCGGAACCGAAGCGCGCGACCGCGGACCAATAGCGCTGCGCCAGATCCCAGCGCAATTGCAGCGCCTCGGCCAGGCGGCGCTGCCGGGTGTCCAGCAGGTCCAGTTCGCGGGTGCGGACCGAGGTCAGGTCATTGATGCCGTCCAGCGCCACCACCGTGAAATGCAGGTAGGGACGGGCGACGGCGTAACCCGGGCGACTCGCGATGGGCAGGTCGACGAAGCCGATGGGCGCGGCCTGGTCGACCAGGCTCCAGCTCCAGCCGCATTCGAACAGCAGGCGATCGTCGTAGAGGTCCACGCCCGGGGTCTGGCTCAGAGTGAGGTCGTTGCGCAGGCGGATGCGCACGCGTTCCAGCCGCCGGCCGACCGAATCCACCACCGCCTCCGGCGCGGTGCCGGTCTGGTTCAGCATGGACAGCATCGCCTTGCCCTCCTGCGATGCGGGTTTGACCGTATTGACCACGAAACTGCGCACCAGCCCGACCATGGCGGCGGTCAGGCGGGTATTGATGCGCCCGTCCAGTCTTTCGATGCGCGCGCTCAGTTCCCTCGCCTCTGGGCGGGACTGCCCGGCCGTGAAACCGTGAAAGCCGCGCAGGAACTTGAGCGCGGCCAGGCAGAGGGTCAGGGACATGGAGTACGAGTCGACGACATCGAGCCGACGCTGCTCGGCGGTGGGCTCCTGCGAGTTCGCGGAGGACAGGTAACTGCCCGCCGCGAAGACCGGAATGTCTTGTTCGACGCCCGAATCCGACTTGCCCACCTCGGTGTAGCGGTCGATGTACTGCTCCAGCACCCCGACCAGGGTCGCGCCGATGCGCGCGGGACTGCCCAGCGGGGACAGCACGGACTGGATGTCCTCGGCGATATCGTCCGGCCGATCCAATCCGAAACCGTCGATCTCGGTGGCCGGATACAGCAGGCACAACAGCTGTTCGGCATCACTGATGGAATTGGAGCCGTTACGGCCGCCCCAACTCCACTCCTCACCGCGGTAGCAGGCGGTCAGCAGCGACCGCCACACTCCGAGGATCTGCTGCCGTGGCTGAATTCGCATCGACGCCGTCCCCTAATGCTTCGCCCAAAAGAGATCCGGGCCCGTCCGGGCCCGCCTCGCCGGTCCGCCCGGAACAAGCGCGGCACAAACTATCATGCGGCAGCGCGGGCCACCGGGTGAAACGAAACCCCCGCGCGCACAGGAGATATCCGGCGAAACGGGCGTGGGGTGGCGGGGTGCGCGGGAGCGCCCCGGTAGCGTCGCTGCACATGAACCGGACGGTTCGCGGGCAGGCCACCGCCCGCGGCACCACGAGTGCCACCAGCTACCTCCTGCTGCTGCCCAGCCTCCTCGGCATCGGCTGTTTCCTGCTGGCTCCCATCGCGGTGGTGCTGTGGCTCAGCGTGCACAGCTGGAACCTGCTGGGGCCCATCGAATTCACCGGACTCGCCAACTGGCGATCCGTGCTGAGCGACCGGCAATTCGGGCATTCGCTGCTGGTGACGCTGACCCTCACCGCCCTCGTGGTGCCCGTGCAGACGGTGCTCGGGTTCGCCATCGCGGCGCTGCTGGCCCGGCGCGGACACGGGGGCGCGGTGCTGCGGGTGATGTACGCGCTGCCGTGGATGTGCGCGCCGGTCGCGGTCGGCGTGGTGTGGCAGTGGATCTTCGCGCCCAGCGGCGGTGCGATCTCGGCGCTGCTCGGGCGGCCGGTGGAATGGCTCAGTTCACCCACACTGGCCCTGCCCTGCGTCGCCGCGGTGATCGTGTGGATGAACGTGGGATACGTGGCGCTGTTCTTCGTCGCGGGGATCCGGGCCATCCCCCGCGAGATCCTCGACGCGGGCGCGCTGGACGGGGCCACCGGATGGCGGCGGACGCGCTGGCTGATCCTGCCGCTGCTGCGGCCGACCACCTTCTTCGTACTGGTCACCGGCGTGCTCACGGTGTTCCAGACCTTCGACGCCGTGTACGCGCTCACCAAGGGCGGACCGGGGCATGCCACGGATGTGGTTGGCATGCGGCTCTATTCGGAGGCGTTCCAGGCCGCGCATCCCGGGCGGGCGGCGGTCATGGCGGTGGTGATGTTCGCGATCATGTTCGCCATCACCCTCGCGCAGCATCGGTACTTCCGGAATCGGACGAGCTATGAATACTGAGACCCGCGGTACGCGGCTGCGGTCCGGGGCGGCGTACACGCTGCTCGTCGCCGGTGCGCTGGTGGTCGTCGCGCCGCTGGTGCTGAGCGCGTTCACCGCGTTCAAGACGCCGCGGCAGTTCGCGAACGAATCCGCGCTGACACCACCGCATCCCGTCACCCTGGACAACTTCCGGACCGTGCTGGATCAGGGGCTCGGGCGGGCCGTGCTGGTCACCGCGCTGATGACCGTGTTCATCACCGGCGGGCAGCTCATCGGATCGATCCTCGCCGCCTACGCGTTCGCGCGCACCAGCTTCCCCGGACGCGACCTGCTGTTCTGGGTGTATCTCGGCACCATGATGGTGCCCAGCGCCGTCACGCTCATCCCGCTGTACCTGATGTTCGCGAAAATCGGCTGGCTGAACACCTTCTGGGCGCTGGTGCTGCCCTTCATGTTCGGGTCGCCCTACGCGATCTTCCTGCTGCGCCAGTACTTCCGGGCCATACCCGGCGAGATGATCGATGCCGCGCGTATGGACGGGGCGAACACGCTCGACATCCTGGTGCACGTGGTGGTGCCGTTGAGCCGGCCGATTCTGGCCACGCTCACCGTCATCACCGTGGTGACGCAGTGGAACAACTTCATGTGGCCGCTGGTCGCCGCCTCCGGGCCGAAATGGCAGGTGCTCACCGTGGCCACGGCCGATCTGCAGACGCAGTACAACGCGCAGTGGACGCTGGTCATGGCCGCCACCACGCTCGCCATCGCGCCGCTGGTGGTGTTGTTCGTGGTGTTCCAGCGGCAGGTGCTGCGCTCCATCGCGGTCACCGGGCTGAAATGAGGCTGGGCTCATGAGGATCAGGGAATCCACCCGGGTGGCGCTCGGGATCGCATTGGCCGCCGTACTGCTGGTGGGCGCCGCGCTGTGGCTGGGGCACGACAGCGGCGGGTCCGGGCGGACCGTGGTGCGGCTGCGGATCTGGGATCAGAGTTTCGTGGCGGCATACCGCGCCTCGCTGGACGAATTCCAGCGCGCCAATCCGGATATCGAGGTGCGGATCACGGTGGTGCCGTGGGCCTCCTACGCACAGAAGCTGCGGCTCGATGTGGCGGGCGGAGTCGCCGACGATCTGTTCTGGACCAGCCTCTACGAGGACTATGCCGACAGCGGGCATCTGGTGGATATCGGGGCGGCGCTGGGGACGCCGGCCGCGCAGGCGTGGGATCCGTTCGCGGTCGCGCAGTTCACGCGCGGTGGAAAGCTGTGGGCGGTGCCGCAATTCGTGGATGGCGGGACGGCGGTGTATTACAACCGCGATCTGCTGAACGCGGCGGGCGTGGATCCGGCCGCGGTGAATGCGGCGCACTGGAGTCCGGTCGAGGCCGCCGATACCTTCCGACCCCTATTGCGGAAGCTGGCTGCCGTCGCCACCTGGCCCTACAACGCCGCCGATGACTTCCAATCCATCACGCTGCCGTATCTGGGATCGGCCGGGGGAGAATTCGAGCAGGACGAGCGGTTCGTGTTCGCCAGTGAGCAGGGGCACGATGCCTTCGGGTACACCGTGCGGCTGGTGGCCGACAAGCTCTCGCCGTCGGCGGCCGACACGAACTCCAGCGGCGGCAATACGAACGGCGACTTCGCCAAAAATGCCTTCCTGCAAGGCAAGATGGCGTTGTTCCAGTCCGGCAGTTTCAATCTCGCGACCGTGCGGCAGCATGCGGGATTCCATTGGGGGCTGGCGTTGATCCCGCAGGGGCCCGCCGGGCGGGTGAGTGCGAACAATTCCATCGGTGTGGCCGGGAACTCGGCGTCACCGCATCCCGCGGCGGTGCGGCGGGTGCTGGCATGGCTGGGTAGTGCGGCGGGGAATCGGTACCTGGGGGAATCCGGGTCGACGATTCCGGCCGTCGTCTCCGAACAGCATGTGTACCGGGACTATTGGGCCGCGCGCGGTGTCGATGTGTCGCCGTTCTTCGATGTGCTGCGGGGCCGGCGGATCGCGGCGGGCGGCGGGCCCGGATTCCAGGCCGCGCTGAATGCGGCGGATCCGATCTTCCAGGAGATGTACCTCGGGCGTATCCCGGTGCCGCAGGCTTTGCAGCAGGCGCAGGATGCGGCGAATGCCGCTGCCGCGCAACAGTAGCCCGCTACCCCGGGCTCAGATCCGGCTGTGATCCGTGTACGGGGTGCGCGGACCGAACTTCGGTTTCCGGGCGAAACCGGCCAGGCCGAGCAGGCGCACCGCGCGATAGCGGTGCGGGCGCAGCGGTTCCAGGTAGTCGACCATGGCGTCATCGTCGATGGGGCGGCCCAGCAGGGTCCAGCCCACGATGGAGGCGAGGTGGAAATCGCCCACCGACAGGGCATCCGCATCGCCGAAGGCGCGTTGCGCGATCTCCGCGGCGGTCCATACGCCGATGCCGGGGACCGTGCGCAGCCGGTGGGCGGCGTCGGCGTGACCCAATCCGGCCGCTTCTTCCAGCTTCGGGGCGATACGGGCCGCCAGCACAATCGTTTTCGAGCGCTGCGGTTCCACATTGGCGCGGTGATAGACCCAGGACGGGATGTGCCGCCAGGTCTCGGCATCGGGCATGAGGCGCAGGCCCGCCGGGGCGGGGCCGGGTGCGGGGGTTCCGTAGCGCCACACCAGTTTCCGCCATGAGGCGTGCGCGGTGCGGGTGTGCACCTTCTGCTCCAGGACAGCGGGGACCAGCGCCTCCCAGACCAGGCCGGTGCGCAGCATACGTAGACCCGGGTTGAGGCGGTGTGCCTCGGCGACCTTGGGATGGTCGGGCGCGAAATCGTCCAGGTCCTCGTCGAGGCACAGCATGTCCGGCAGGCGTTCCAGGAACTCCTCCGCACCCGGGCCCCACGCCTGCGCGGCCACGCTGTTCCGGTCGGCCTGCGTCAGCCGGTAGGTCACCGGGCCGGCGGGCAGCCGGGAGGCGTGCCAGTGCGCGCCGTCGGGAGTCTCGTGGTGACACGGATCACCGAAGCCGCGGCGCAGCGGAGAAATGGTGGCGGCCAGGTCGATCGGGCGCTCGGAGCGCACCGTGCGCACGCGGGCGGTCACGATCGGTGCTGCGGTCACCGCGTCATCCTACTGTTAACGCGAACTCCGAAAGTGCCGATGTTCCCACCGTTGGTCCAAATGCTCGGCAAATAGATGGCATTCGCCATAGGAGGTTTCTCGTGATCACCAATCTGATCAATTTCCTGCTCGGCGTGTGGGGCAACATCTCCGCGGGGAGCAGCGGCTATCAGATTCCGCCGGGCACCCTGCCGTTCGGCAGCTGACCCTCACGGCTCCACGAGAAACTGCACCAGGTGCCGGAATCTCCGGCCGCTCAACTGATCGGCCTGGGTCCGGCAGGAGAAACCATCGGCCAGCAGGATCGTCTCGGGGGCGGCGTCGCGGACGGCCGGGAGCAGCGCGTTCCCGGCCACCGCGACGGAAATCTCATAGTGACCGCGTTGCATTCCGAAATTCCCAGCAAGTCCACAGCATCCAGTGATTTCGATCACCGAAGCACCCGTGCGCTCGATAATTCGGCGGTCCGCCGCGAAGCCCAGCGCGGCATGCTGATGGCAGTGCGGCTGCACCAGGACGGTGTGCCCGGTGCGATCCGGCGGCACCCAGCCGGGCCGCGATTCCAGGAACTCGGACAGGGTGCGCACCGCACCCGCCACCGCCGCGGCACGCGGATCCGCCGGCAGCAGGCGCGGTAGATCCTCGCGCAGGGCGGCCGTGCAGGACGGTTCCAGACCCACCACCACACCACCGGCGCGAACATGTTCGTCCAGCGCATCGACGGTGGCGCGCAGCCGTTTCCGGGCACCGTCCAACTGACCGGTACTGATCCAGGTCAGACCACAGCAGACCCGGCGCTCCGGAATGCGGACCGTCAGACCCAGCCCCTCCAGCAGACGCACCGCGGCCCAGGCGATCTCCGGATCGAACGCATCGGTGAAGCTGTCGATCCACAGCAGGATCGGAGGCTCGGCCGCCGCCGATGCCGACACTGGCGCACTGGCGGAAGTCACGCCGGGCACATGCGGCACCGCGGACTCGGAAGCGCCCTTGAACCCGAGCCCGCCCTTCGGCGCGAGCAAAGATTCGCGTCGCTCGCGCCAAGTGCGGCGGAAACTCTTGTCCGCCAGTGTCGGAATCGGGCGACGCGGGTCGATACCGGCGGTCCGTAAGCCTGCGCGACGCAGCGGCGCAGTGGCTGAGAGAGCATTCAGCAGGCGGGGCGCGCGAGTCGCGGCCGCAAGCCATTGCGGTAGGCGGCCGAGGGCGTAATGATCCACCGGGCGCAGGCGACCTCGGTAGCGGCGGTACAGAGTTTCGGATTTGTAGGTCGCCATGTCCACCCCGGCAGGGCAGTCGGAATGACATGCCTTGCAGGACAGGCAGAGATCCAGGGACTCGGCGACCGCGTCGGAACGCCAGTCCAAGGCGCCGCGCACCACCTCTTGCAGGACGCGGGCCCGGCCGCGGGTGCTGTCCTTCTCATCGGCGGTGGCCTGGTAGGACGGGCACATGAAACCGCCGGAGGCGTGGTTGTCGGCGCGGCACTTGCCGACACCGACGCACCGGTGCACGGCCGAGGCGAGATCGCCGTCCTCGGGGAAAGCGAAGCCGCCCACGGCCGGGAGCGGGCGCAGTCCCGCCAGGCGCAGGTCCGCGTCGACCGGGCGAGGATGCACCAGGACGCCCGGATTCAACACATCGTCCGGATCGAAGAGAGCCTTGAAGCCCGCGAAGGCTGCGAGCGCGGCTTCGGAGTACATGTAGCGCAACAGTGCCGAACGGGCCCGGCCGTCACCGTGCTCGCCGGAGAGCGAACCACCGAACTTCACCACCTGCTGCGCCGCATCCTCCAGGAAGGCCCGGAAGCGTTGCGGCGCATCCGCTATCGGGAGATCCAGGCGCACATGGATGCAGCCGTCGCCGAAGTGGCCGTAGAGCAGGCCGTCTACGCCGTGCTCGCGGGTCAACTGCTCGAACTCGCGCAGGTACGCGCCCAGTTGATCGGGCGGCACCGCGGCGTCCTCCCAGCCCGGCCAGGCCGGGCGGCCGTCCGGAGTACGACCGGCCAGGCCCGCACCGTCGGCGCGAATACCCCACAGGGACTGCGCCTCCGCACGGTCCGTCACCAGTCGAGAATCCACGGCATGCGCCGTATTTCGCAGCAGCTCAGCGGTTTCCACTGCCTGCCCGGCCGTCTCGCCCTCGATCTCGATGAGCAGCCAGCCGCCGCCCGCCGGCAGCTCGGGCACACCGCCGCGATGCCTGCGCACGACATCGACCAAGCGGGCATCCATCCCCTCGACGGCAATGGGCCGCACGGCCATGATCGAAGCGATATCGTCCGCGGCCGTGGGCATATCGGGATAGCCGAGCACGACCAGCACCGTCGCTGCCGGGACCGGCACCAGATCGACCGTGGCCTCGAGCAGTAGGCCGCAGGTGCCCTCGGTACCCACGAACGCCTTCGCCACGGCCGAACCACGCTCCGGGAGCAGGTGCTCCAGGCTGTAACCCGACGCCTGCCGTTCGAAACGGCCCAGCTCGGTGCGGATCACCGCGAGATTCGCGCGGGTGAACTCGGCCAGGCCCGGCACCGCCGCGGGGTCCGTGGCGAGGGTGCGTTCCGCACCGGTGCCGTCCAGAATTCGCGACTCCCGCACCGTATCCGAGGTGCGCCCCCAGGCCACCGCGCGCGGCCCGCAGGCATTGTTGCCGATCATCCCGCCCAGCGTGCACCGGTTCTGCGTCGAAGGATCGGGGCCGAACCGCAGGCCGTGCGGCGCACCCGCCCGCTGCAGCGTCGACAGCACCACACCGGGTTGCACACGCGCGGTGCGTAATTCGGGATCGACCTCGTGAATGGCGTTCATATGCCTGCTGAAGTCGAGCACCAGGCCGGGGCCGACGGCGTTGCCCGCCACCGAGGTGCCGCCACCGCGCGCGGTGATCGCCAGCCCCTCGGCCCGCGCGAAGGCGAGCGTCTCGGCCACATCGCCGTCCGTGCGCGGAAAAACCACGGCGGCCGGCAGGACCCGGTAGTTGGAGGCATCCGAGGAATACTCGGCGCGCCGCCGGTCCGAGGCGTCGACCTCGCCCGCGATCCGGCCGTCCAGCGCCCGCTGCAGTGCTCCCGTCACACCGCCAGCCTAGGGATCCGGCGCGCGGCGTGTTCGCGTTGCGCGAACTACGGACCTGCGCGGACGGACTTGCTCTCAACCTTTGTTGAGGTCTTAGTGTCGGTGGCGAGGGGTTCGATGGGACTCCCAGGGTGAGGAGCAGCGGGATGAGTATGGAATCCGTGGCGTGGAATCAGCTGTACCGGCAGATGAACGCGCCCACCGAACAACGGCCGCTGCGGCTGGCCACGGCGCGGCGGATTCTGGCCTTCGCGCGCCCGCATCATCGGCGGCTGGTGACCTTCCTGGTGTTCAGCGTCGGGGCGGCGCTGCTGGCGGTGGCCACGCCGGTGCTGGCCGGGCGGGTGGTGGACGACATCGTGGGCCACGCGGCGCCGCGCACGGTGGTGGTGCTGGCGGTGATCATCGCGGGGGTCGCGCTGCTGGACGCGGCGCTGGGCCTGGTCATCCGGTGGCTGTCGTCCCGCATCGGCGAGGGGCTCATCTTCGACCTGCGCACCGCGGTCTTCGACCATGTGCAGAAGATGCCCATCGCCTTCTTCACGCGCACCCGGACCGGCGCACTGGTGAGCCGGTTGAACAATGACGTCATCGGGGCGCAGCGGGCCTTCAGCACCACCCTGTCCGGCGTGGTCACCAATGTGGTGACGCTGGTCCTCACCCTGGTGGTGATGCTGCAACTGTCCTGGCAGATCACGCTGCTGACGCTGGTGCTGCTGCCGGTGTTCATGCTGCCCGCGCGGCGCATGGGCACCCGCATCGCCGGCATCCAGCGCGAGGCCGCGGGCCTCAACGCGGCCATGAGCACCCAGATGACCGAGCGGTTCTCCGCGCCCGGCGCCACCCTGGTGAAGCTGTTCGGCCGTCCGCGGCAGGAGTCCACCGAGTTCTCGCTGCGGGCCGGGCGCGTGCGCGATATCGGAGTGCGCAGCGCCATGCTGCAGACCGTGTTCGTCACCGCGCTCACGCTGGTGTCGGCGCTGGCGCTGGCGCTGGTGTACGGGCTGGGCGGCTACCTGGCGCTGAAGGGACAGCTGGAACCCGGTGCGGTGGTGGCGCTTTCGCTGCTGCTGACCCGGCTGTACTCGCCGCTCACCGCGCTGGCCAGCGCCCGGGTGGACGTGATGTCGGCGCTGGTGAGCTTCGAGCGGGTCTTCGAGGTGCTGGACCTGACGCCGCTCATCCAGGACGCCCCGGACGCCATCGAGGTGCCCGAGGGCCCGATCACCGTGGAACTGGACGCGGTCAGCTTCGGCTACCCGTCCGCGGACAAGGTCTCGCTGGCCTCGCTGGAGGATGTGGCCACCCTGGACACCCGCGGCGGTGAGGAAGTGCTGCACCAGGTTTCGCTGCGCGCCGAGCCCGGGCAGCTGGTGGCGCTGGTCGGCTCCTCCGGAGCAGGCAAATCGACCATCGCGCAGCTGGTTTCGCGGCTCTACGACGTGGACTCCGGCGCGGTGCTGCTCGGCGGTAAGGATGTGCGGCAATTGAAGGGCCGTTCCATCCAGGACACCATCGGCCTCGTCACCCAGGACGGGCACCTGTTCCACGACAGCATTCGCGGGAATCTGCTGCTCGCCCGGCCCGAAGCCACCGAGGACGAACTCTGGGACGCGCTGCGCCGGGCCCGGCTGGGCGACCTCATCGCCTCGCTGCCGGACGGCCTGGACACCGTGGTCGGCGAGCGCGGCTACCGGCTCTCCGGTGGGGAACGGCAGCGGCTCACCATTGCCCGCCTGCTCTTGAAGCAGCCGCGCGTGGTGATCCTGGACGAGGCGACCGCCTCGCTCGACTCCACCTCGGAGGCGGCCGTGCAGGAGGCGCTGGCCGAGGCCCTGCAGGGCCGGACCGCGCTGGTCATCGCGCACCGGCTGTCCACCATCCGCAATGCGGATCAGATCCTGGTGCTCGAGCACGGCCGCATCGTGGAACGCGGCAGCCATGCCGAACTGCTGGCCCAGGAGGGCCGGTACACCGAGCTGTACCGCACCCAGTTCGCCGACACCAGCGAGCAGGCCGCGGCCTGATCGGTCATCCGCCGGGACCGCAGGAGTTTGCCGAAACAGCAAAAGTTCTGGGTGTGTGCGCCCCCGGCCCGATAGCGTCGGGACCATGGGCGCACACACTCACGAGCACACGCACGCGCAGGGCAACCACGGCCACCACCACGGCCACACCCAGGACGGGATCGACTGGACCACGCAGATCGCGACCCTGCGCCGGGACGACGCCATGGGCGCCGCCGCACAGGCGGACATCGCGCGGCGGCTGATCGGGCTGCTGGACGCCGCGCAGCCGACGGTGGTCGATATCGGTGCGGGCGCCGGCGGGCAGAGCGCGGCCTTCGCGCGCGAGCTCGCCACCCGCGGCGGCGGGCGCGTGGTGATCGTGGATGCGGTGCCGGGGCTGCTCGAGGTGGCGAAGGAGACTACCCTCGCGGCGCTCGCGGGGAACACCTCCGTCACGATCGAAACCGTCCACGCGGACGCGGGTTCCGATGAATTGGTTTCGGCGGTGCCGGAAGCCGATCTGGTGTGGGCCTCGCGGTCGGTGCATCATCTGCCCGATCAGCAAGCTGGCACCGACCGGTTGGCACGACTGCTGCGCACCGGCGGCCGCCTGGCGCTCGCCGAGGGTGGCCTGCCGACCCGTTGCCTCCCTTGGGATCTCGGCATCGGACAGCCCGGACTGCAGGATCGCCTGCTCGCCCGGCGCGATGAAGCCTTCGTCCGCATGCGGGCCGACATCGCGGACACCGTCCCCATGCCCTACGGCTGGAACACCGCACTGTCCAAGGCGGGCCTCACCGAGGTGACCTCCTTCAGCGTGCTCACCGATCATCCGGCTCCCGCCATTCCCGAAGTGCGGGAGAGTGTTTCGTCCTGGCTGAGTTTCCTGCGGGAACGGGGCAGCGATTTCCTCGACGCGCCGGACCGCGCCACCCTGGATGCCCTCCTGGACGAATCCGCCGACACCTATGTGCAGAAGCGTGATGACATCTACATGCTCGGCGTGACCACCGTCTTCCTCGGGCGACGATGAGCCCGGCAGCTGGGGTTTCAGGGGCGGGGCTTGCCCCGGCGCAGGGAGGTGGAGCCGCGAGCCCCCGAGAGTTGGGCCCCGCCGTAATCTCGGCAGTGCCGACCTGTGATCGATCCGTTAGAGACGAGCCGTTCCGAACACCTTGTCGTCGGGCATAATTCGAGCTCCCAGGCATTCTTTACATGATCGTTTCACTTGCCGGGGGAGGAGTTTCGGTGACCCGTACCAAGGAGCAGCGCCCCGCGCCCATCCGGATCGACGATATCGAGCGGATGTTCGGTGCCCGGCGCAGCCGGTCCGCGGCCGTGGAGCCGCCGCTGGAGATCCGCTGCGCCAGCGGCACCAAGCGCACCGACGCCGACTGGACGGTACCGAAACAGGTTGTCGCCGAATGCCTCACCGGCAAGCTGGTGATCGACTTCACCCAGGCCTACTGTTCCCGCCGCGAGATCGACGTGCGGGTGCACGCGGACGCCGGCGCCATCGTGCTGGTGGTGCCGCGCGGCTGGCGCGTCGATATCGAGGGCGTCGAGCACGGCACCGGCACCGTCACCAACAAGGTTCGGCTGCCGCGCTTTCCGGGCGCACCGGTGATCCGGGTGGTCGGCCGGGTGGAGACCGGAACGGTGAAGGCCCGCTACGCGTACCGCTCACCGCTCAATTGGTTCCGGCGCTCGCGCTGAGCGAGCTGTCCGCACTCTCGCCCAGCGAGCGCTCCACACTGCGCGCGGTGCCCTGCGCGACCGCGCAGAGGATGGACTCGCCACTCTCGGTTTCGGCGAAAACCTCGCAGTGGCACACGGCTTGGCGGCGGGTCGCACCCACCACCGTGGCCTCCGCGCGCAATCGCACACCGGCGGCCGGGCGCAGGTAGGTGATGGTGAACCCGCCGGTCAGCACGTTCGCGCCGAGTACCGTGCCGGCCGCGTAGGTCAGCACGTTGTCGGCCGCGTAGGCGAGCACCCCGCCGTGCACGAAACCGAACTGCTGGCCGTGCTCGGGACGCAGCGGAATCTCCAGGATGGCGCGGCCGTCGCCGAAGGCGGTGAGCTCCGCGCCCACCAGGCGGCTGAAGGGTTGTGCCGCGAGTACTTCGCGGGCCAGGTCGAAGTCGAGGTCGGCGGTCATGGTGCGGTCTCCTGTGTTCCGGGGCGGGGCGTGCGCAATACCTGCCAGGCGGCATCGGCGAGTTCGGGTGCGATATCGATGGGGGCGGCGCGCATTTCGCCGCCCAGCCAGTTGCGCGCGTACACCTGCGCCGGGCCCAGCCAGAGCGCGTAGAGCAGGTCGAAGTCCAGGTCGCGCACGGCGCCGTAGCCGGCGTGGGTGCGCCACCAGCGCGCCACATTGCGCATGAATTCGCGATTGGAGTCGCTGTCGCGCAGGCCCGGCGGGCGGGCGGAGGTGAGTACCTTTGCGCGGTAGTGGTTTTCGGTCACCCAGCGCAGGTGTTCGGTGACGCCCGCGCGCACGCCGCCCTCGGCGTCGAGGCTGTCGCCCACGGCCGCCCAGAAGTGCTGCTGGTAGTCGGCGAGGGCATGCGCCCACACCTGCCGGTACAGCTCGGCCTTGTCGGGGAAGTGGTGATAGAGCGCGCCGACGCTGGCGCCGGCGGCGGTCCGGATCTCGGTGAGCGTGGCGTCGAGGGCGCCCTGCTCGGCGAATTGCCGCTCGGCCGCGAGCAGCAACCGATCTCGGATCTTCATAACCAGAATTTAGTTCTGTTCCGGGTCCGGGCACAACCCCGAATTCCGACATTTCCGCAGACCATGCGGTATGACGGAGAGGTGGCGCGATGGCTGTTGCACATCGACCTCGACCAATTCCAGGCCGCGGTCGAGTTCCGGCGGCATCCGGAACTACGCGGGCAGCCCGTCATCGTGGGCGGGAACGGGGATCCCGCCGAACCGCGCAAGGTGGTGTCCTGCGCGTCGTATCCGGCGCGGGCCTTCGGGGTGCGGGCGGGCATGCCGCTGCGGACCGCGGCCCGCGTCTGCCCGGACGGCGTGTTCCTGGCACAGGATCTGGCCACCTATGCCGAGGCGTCCGAGGAGAGCATGGCGCTGCTGCGCACCTTCCCGGGACGGGTCGAGGTGCTGGGCTTCGACGAGGCCTTCCTCGCCGCCGATACCGACGATCCCGAGGAACTCGCGCGCGAAATCCGCGCCGCCATTGCCGAACTGGGCCTGACCTGCGCGGTCGGCATCGGGGACAACAAGACTCGCGCCAAGCTGGCCACCGGATTCGCCAAGGCCGTCGGGAAGACCGGGGACAATGCCCCGGCCGGGAAGGACGCGGACGAGACCGGGACCGGGATCTTCCGGCTCACCGACGGGAACTGGACCGCGCTCATGGCGCACCGGCCCACCAGCGCGCTGTGGGGGATCGGCGCCCGCATCGCGAAACGGCTGAGCGGCCTGGGGATCGAGACCGTCGCCGATCTGGCCGCCGCCGACCGGCACGACCTCGCGGCGGAATTCGGGCCGAACACCGGCCCCTACCTGTGGGTGCTCGGGCACGGGCTGGGCGATACGGATATCGCCGAGCCGCGAGAACCCGTGGGGCACAGCCGCTCCGAGACGTTCCCCGCGGACCTCACCACCCGCGAGGAATTCGATGCCGCGATCACTCGGCTGGCGGCTCAGGTCGCCGAGGAGACCATCGCGAGCGGGCGCAGTATCGGGCGGGTCGGCGTGACCGTGCGGACAAAAACGTTTTTCACCCGTACAAAACAGCACAAACTACCGGCGCCGAGCACCGATGTGGACGAGATCGTGCAGTCCGCGCTCGAGATCCTGCACCGTTTCGAACTCGATCGGCCCATCCGGCTGCTCGGGGTGCGGGTGGAATACGCCATGCTGTGAGCAGGAAACCGGACGGAAGGCGCCCTTTCATGAGCAACTACCAGAACATACTGTTCTCGCACGATGGTCCGATCGCGCGCATCACCCTGAATCGGCCGGATGCCGCCAATGGGATCGACCAGGCGCTGGCGGACGAACTCGCGCGGGCGGCAACGTATTGTTCGGACGATCCGGCCATCAAGGTCGTGGTGCTGACCGGAGCCGGGCGCTTCTTCTCGGCAGGCGGCGATGTGCGGGCCATGTCCGAGAGCGGCAATACGGGTCAGTTCATCGAGAAGCTCGCCGCCACCCTGCACCACGCGGTATCCGCGCTGGCCCGCATGGACGCGCTGCTCATCGTCGGCGTGAACGGGGTCGCGGCGGGTGCGGGCTTCAGCCTCGCGGTGGCGGGCGACCTGGTGGTGGCGGCCGAATCGGCCAAGTTCACCATGGCGTACACCAAGATCGGGCTCAGCCCGGACGGCGGCGCGTCCTACTACCTGCCGCGGATCATCGGCCTGCGCAAGACCCAGGAACTCATGCTCACCAACCGGACCCTCAGTGCGGCAGAGGCATTGGAGTGGGGACTGCTGCACCAGGTGGTGCGGGATGTCGAACTCGCCGACGCCGTCGAGGAATTGGCGCAGCAGTTCGCGCAGGGGCCCAGGGAATCCAATGCGCACGTGAAGAAGCTGCTGCTGGTCTCCGGCCAGCACACCCTGGAGGAGCAGCTGGCCACCGAGGCGGCGTTCATCACCCAGGGCGCCGAATCCGCCGACGGCGCGGAGGGCATTGCCGCGTTCATCGGCAAGCGGGCGCCGAAGTTCGCCTGACCACAGCACGATTCGGCTGACGGCAATACGTTTCGGGGCCGGTCCGAGAAGCTCGGACCGGCCCCGTGCACGGCGTGTCCCGCGAGGAACATCAACCCTTGATGAAGGCGTGGATCTCGCTGTTCATCTCGTCCTGATGGGTCAGGTAGAGGCCGTGCCCGGCATCCCAGTACTCCTTCAGCACGATGTGCGGCGCCAGCTTCACGGCCTGGTGGCTGCTGAGTTCGATCGGGATGGACTGATCGACCAGGCCGTGCAGGATCAGGGTCGGAATCCTCAGGGCCGCAACGTCGGCGCGGTAGTCGGTCATCAGGGCTTCACGCTGCACCGTGAGCGCGACGTGCGGCGGGGTGGACAGGCAGCGCTTCATCTCCTCGTCGATCATCGCCTGCGAGGTGCCCGGCCGCAGGTGCGTGGCGAAGTAGCCCTGCGCCCGATCGGCGAACCACTGGGGCCGGTCGGTGCGCAGCTGGCGCAGCGTCTCCTCGGCGAGCGCCGGCGGCACGCCGACCGGGTTGTCCTCGGTCTGCAGCATGAACGGGATCGCGGGCGCCAGCAGGGCGGTGCGGGTGATCCGCTCCGAGCCGTGCCGGTTCAGGTAGCGGACCACCTCGCCGCCGCCGGTCGAATGCGCGACCAGGGTGACATCGCGCAGATCCAGCAGGTCGATGAGCGCCGCCAGATCGTCTGCGCGGGTATCGATGTCGTAGCCGCCGGACGGGATGTCGGAGCGGCCGTGGCCGCGGCGGTCCGGGAGGATGCAGCGGTAGCCCTGCTCCAGGAAGTAGTGCAGCTGGTATTCCCACATATCGCTGTAGAGGGACCAGCCCGCCACGAAGACGATGGGGGTGCCGGTGCCGTAATCCTGGTAGGCGAGGGTGGTTCCGTCGGACGGGCTCTGGTAGGTCGGCATATCTGCTGCGCTCCTTCGATTCTCGCTTGCGAGAACAAGATTGCCGCGCGGCGTGAACGAAAGCCATTACCCGAAAGGTAATGCCCCCGATTCCAGGGGAAGACCGCCCTGACCAGCATCGGGAGCCCTATGCTCGGTCCATGGAGTTCCAGGCGATGGTGGCACACGAAACCGATAGCGGTATCACACTCGTGCACGAGCGGATCACCGAAGATTTCCTCGCTCCCGGCGAGGTGACGATCAAGGTGCACTACTCGAGCGCCAACTACAAGGACGGGCTCGCCATCACACCCGGCGGCGGGGTGGTGCGCAACTACCCGATCATCCCCGGCATCGACCTCGCCGGCGAGGTGACGGCCTCCACGGATCCCGAATTCACCCCCGGCGAACTGGTGGTGGCGCACGGCTACGACATCGGCGTGGCCCAGCACGGCGGCTACGCGGAATACGCAAGGGTGCCCGCGAAATGGGTGGTGAAGCTCGACGGCCTCACCCCGCGCGAGGCCGCGGCCCTCGGCACCGCCGGATTCACCGCGGCCATGAGCGTGCAGGCACTGCTGGATCACGGGCTCACGCCCGCGGACGGTCCGGTGCTGGTCACCGGCGCGACCGGCGGCGTGGGCAGTGTGGCCGTGGATATCCTGGCGGGCCTGGGATTCGAGGTCGTCGCCTCGACCGGCAAGCTGGGCGCGGGTGAACTGCTGTCGGCGCTCGGCGCGAACTCGGTCATCGGGCGGCTGCCCGGCGAGGAGAAGGTGCGGCCGCTCGGCAAGGCGCAGTGGGCCGGAGCGGTCGACAGCGTCGGCGGCAAATCCCTCGCGCATGTGCTCAGCACCGTGAAATACGGTGGCGCGGTGGCGGTCAGCGGCCTGACCGGCGGACCGGATCTGCCCACCACGGTGCTGCCCTTCATCCTGCGCGGGGTGTCGCTGCTCGGCATCGACTCCGTGCAGTTCCCGATCGCGCCGCGGCGGGAACTGTGGGCGCGGCTCGCGAAAGACCTGAAGCCGCGGCATCTCTCGCTGCTGGAGAACTACGCGCCGATCACCGAGGCCGAGGCGGTGCTGCGCTCCATCCTGGACGGAAACCATTCCGGGCGTACGGTTCTCGGCGTGGCCGGGGAGTTCTAACCCACGAGTGCGGTCACGAGATTGTGGTCGGATTCACCGGCCACATCCTCGACCTGAAGGTCGCGCACGGGCACCCCGTGCGCCACGACATGATCGATGAACTGGGACTTGGCGCCCGCCGTCCGAGGGCGAGTCGGCACCGAACCGTACGGGTGGGCCGGGACGGTGAATTCCGGGCCCAGCGCATCGGCGAGGACCGCCCGATCGACATTGAAGTCGCCGAGCAGAATCGACGGGCCCGCGGCGGCGACCTCGGCCAGCCGGGCCAGCTGCGGGCCCCGGCGCGTATCGCCCGTCACGTGGGTGGCGACGACCGTGATGCCGTCCGCCTCCACCGCCAGCAGGCCCTTGCCGGGATCCGTGGCGAACGGCTCGGCGGTGAGCAGCCGGGCATCGGCATCGGCGATCAGCACCAGGCTTTCGCTGCGATCCGCGAGCGGATCGGCGAGCCGGCGGGGACGCGGGACGCGCGGGTAGTCGAGGACATGGAAAACCCGGTCCGGCAGCGATAGCCGGAGGCTTGCCAGCTGGTCGCCGCTCACCTCCTGCAGGGCGATGATCCGCTCCGGACGCTTCCTGACCCGGGCGGTGACCGCGGCGATCCGATCGGATTCGCCGGGCCAGCGGTCCGCTATCTCGCTCGCCCAATTGTCGGCATGGATGCGGTGCAGGACATTCCAGGTCACAACGGTGATCACGTAAGCAGACTACGAGATCGATTCGGTACCTGCAGGTTTCGTTTTATGTGAAACAACAACATTTGCTGCGAGTTGACGGCCGTCAACCCTCGAGCACTTCCAGCGCCGCAGTCAGGTGCGGCAAGGCGGCCGCGCCGTACGACGAAACGATCTCGGCCAGCGAGCGCGCGATGTGCGGCGCGATACCCGCGGCCGGCAACAACTCCTCGGCCAGCACGATGCCGCCCACCACATGACCCGCGCGAATCCGATTCTCGCCGGTCACCTCGTACCGCCACGAACCGATCTGCACACGCTCCGGCTCCGAACGGAACATGCTGCGGCGGGCCGGGGTTCGCGTCACGCCCGGGACACCGGCGAACACCGTGAAGACCAGGCCGAGGCCGCCCGGACCCGCGAGCGCCGACGTAATGGCGCGGGTGGCGGCCTCGGTATCGAAATCGGTCACGAGTTCATTCCGAGAGTGAACTGCGGATGGATCGGATCGCCCTCGCCGATCCGGCGGATGGCGGTGCCGGAGGCATAGAACTCCACCGTGTGGAAACCCCAGGCATAGTTGGCGATCTCGAAGTTCACGCCGGTAACACCCTGGCCGCCATCACGTTCCGCCTCCGCCTGCATGCGGGACATGGCCAGCTCCCGGGCCTGATAGTTGCCCTGGGTCCACTGCGGCATCTCCATATTGCGGCCCATCTGGCTGAGCATCTGCCGGAAGCCCTGTACCGCCACATGGAAGACACAGTTGCCCATGACGAAGGCGATCGGGGCATACCCGGTGCGCAGCAAGGTCACCAGATCCTGGCCGGAGAGGTGACTGGTGAACGCCTGGCCGGTCGGGCGGCGGTAACTGCCCGGGGACTTCTCGAAACGGACCGCGGTACCGACCGCGATGAACTCCAGATGCTCCGCCGAATCGCCGTGCTGCCGCCACTCCAGGCGGACGCCGACCACGCCGTCCGCGTGCAGCGCATCGGCCTCGGCCTGCATGCGGGACATGGCATTCCAGCGGGCGCGATAGGTGGCCTCGGTGAGGACCGGGAGCTCCTGCTGCTGACGGATACCGGTGAACTGGAAACCGACGTGATAGACGGAGACGCCCATCACCAGGTCGATCGGTTCGAAGCCCGCACCGTGCAGCAGGGCGAATTCGTTGACCGACAGATCGGACGTGAAGATCCGGTCCGCGTGCGAGAGTCGCTCGCCCGCGACCTGGTCGAGCTGCTGCGGCTGCTGAGTCGGCTGGTTGGGTTGCATGATGTTCGCCCCTCCATGTGATCCCCGTTGGATCCCTACCGAGGGTAGTAGGCGAAATGCCGATTTACACGGCAAAAGGGGTTCGGGGGCTAAGCCCCCGAACCCCTTTACCTACCCTCAGGCAGTAGCGCTCAGCGCCCGCCCGTCGTAGGCCGGTTCGGCGACCGGTTCGATGGCGTAGGCCAGGATCTCGGCCACGTCGGCGACGGGACGGACATCCAGGGCGGCCAGCACCTCGGCCGGGACCTCGTCCAGGTCCGGCTCGTTGCGGGCCGGGATGAACACGGTCTTCAGGCCGGCCCGCTGGGCGGCGAGCAGCTTCTGCTTCACGCCGCCGATGGGCAGCACCCGGCCGTTCAGCGTGACCTCACCGGTCATGCCGACGTCCGCGCGCACCTGCCGGCCCAGGGCCAGCGACACCAGGGCGGTGACCATGGTGACGCCTGCCGACGGACCGTCCTTCGGGACCGCGCCCGCCGGGAAGTGGATATGGATATTGCGATCCAGCACCTTCGGCTCGATGCCGATCTCCTCCAGGTGGGAGCGGACGTAGGTCAGGGCGATCTGCGCCGATTCCTTCATGACGTCGCCCAGCTGACCGGTCAGGGTCAGTGAACGATCGCCCTCGGCGCCGTTGGCCTCGATGTAGAGGACATCGCCGCCGGCGCCGGTCACGGCCAGACCCGTCGCCACGCCGGGCACCGCGGTCCGTTCCACCCCGTCCGGGGTGAAGCGGGGACGGCCCAGGAATTCCTTCAGGTCACCCAGTCCGATCACCAGCTTGCCGGAACTCGCTGCCACGACACCGGATTCGGTCTCGTAGCCCAGTTCCTTGTCGTAACCCAGACCCTCGGGGACGAATTCGCCCTTCGAGATCAAGGTTTCGGCCTCGGCCAGGTCCGCGGTCTCCGACAGCTTGGTGGCCGCCTTGCGCAGGGCCTTGGCGATCAGCCGCTCCATCTGCCGCACACCGGCTTCCCGGGTGTAGTTGGCGGCGATCTCGCGCAGCGCCTCGTCCGTGATCGAAACCTCCTCGGCGGTCAGGGCATTGCGCTCCAACTGCCGCGGGATCAGGAAGTCGCGGGCGATGGCCACCTTGTCGGCCTCGGTGTAGCCGTCCACGGTGATCAGTTCCATGCGGTCCAGCAGCGGGCCCGGGATGGTGTCCATGACATTCGCGGTCGCGATGAACAGCACATCGGACAGGTCCAGATCCAGGTCCAGGTAGTGGTCGCGGAACGTGTGGTTCTGCGCCGGGTCCAGCACCTCCAGCAACGCCGCCGCGGGATCACCGCGGAAGTCGGAGCCGACCTTGTCGATCTCGTCCAGCAGGACAACGGGATTCATCGAACCCGCCTCCTTCATGGCGCGCACGATGCGGCCCGGCAGCGCGCCGACGTAGGTACGCCGGTGACCGCGGATCTCCGCCTCGTCGCGCACGCCGCCCAGGGCGACGCGAACGAACTTGCGGCCCAGCGCCCGTGCCACCGACTCACCCAGCGAGGTCTTACCCACACCGGGCGGGCCGACCAGCACCAGCACCGCGCCGGAACCACGTCCGCCGACGACCTCCAGGCCGCGGGCGGCCCGGCGGGAACGGACGGCCAGGTACTCGACCATGCGGTCCTTGACCTCGTCCAGCCCGTGGTGATCGGCGTCCAGCACCGCACGCGCGGCCGAAACATCGGTGGAGTCCGTGGTTTTCACGCTCCACGGCAGCTCCAGCACGGTGTCCAGCCAGGTGCGGATCCAGCCCGATTCCGGGCTCTGATCGCTGGACCGCTCCAGCCGCCCGACCTCGCGCAGCGCGGCCTCGCGGATATCGTCCGGCAGGTCGGCGGCCTCGACGCGGGCGCGGTAGTCGTCCGCGCCGTCCGGCTCGTCCTCGCCCAGTTCCTTGCGAATCGCGTTGAGCTGCTGGCGCAGCAGGAATTCGCGCTGGGTCTTCTCGACGCCCTCGCGGACGTCCTCACTGATCTTCTCGCTGATCTCGGTCTCGGCGATGTGCTGCTTGGTCCACTCGATCAGCTTGGTCAGCCGCGTGCCGGTGTCCGGAGTGTCCAGCACCTCGCGCTTCTGCTCATTGCTGAGGTAAGAGGCCCAGCCGGCGGCGTCGGCCAGCGCCGAGGGATCGGTCATCTGATTGACGGCGTCGATCACCTGCCACGCCTCGCGGCGCTGCAGCACGGCGATGACGAGCTTCTTGTATTCGGCCGCAAGCTCTTTGGTGCGGCCGTCGGCGGCGGGGATCTCGACCGGTTCGGCCTCGACCCAGAGTGCCGCGCCCGGGCCGGTCACGCCGTGCCCGATCTTGGCGCGTTCCTCGGCCTTCAGGACGGCGGCGGGGGCGCCACCGCGCATGCGGCCGACCTGTTCGATGGTGGCCACCACGCCGTAGGTGGCGTAACCCTCGTCCAGGCGAGGCGCGACCAGAACCTGGTTGACCTTGCCCGCACGTGCGGCATCGATGGCGGCCTGTGCGGACTCGTCCAGCTCGATCGGGACGACCATGCCCGGGAGCACGACCGGATCGGTCAGGAACAGGACCGGCAGGTTCTGAGGTGTAGTCACGTCTTCGACCCCTTCCAAGGTTGAGCGTTACCCAGTCAACCCCCGGGGTATACCGAATGTTCCACCATCGTGTTCGCCGGGGGCGAACATAGCTCGGCAGCGCTCCGACCTGCGGAAACAGAAAGTTCTTGACTCTCATGGCTAAAGCTATTAGCTTTATGGCTATCGCAATTAGCTTCTCCACTCAGGGAGTGAAAGACCATGACTCACTACATCGACATCGACGGTGGCCGGATCGCTTACGACGAGATCGGCGCGGGACCGCTGGTCGTACTGCAGCACGGAATGGGCATCACCCGGCAGGGCTACCGGCACCTCGCGCCGCTCCTCGCCGCCGCCGGCTACCGCGTGGTCAGCGCCGATATGCGCGGACACGGCGAATCCAGCATGGGCTGGCCGTCGGTCATCGGTAAGGAAGCCATCACCCGCACCGACGTCGCCAACGACCTCGTCGCGCTCATCCGGCAGCTGGGCGGTCCCGCGGTCATCGTGGGTCACTCGCTGGCCGGCGGCTCGGCCACCATCGCAGCGGCACAGGCCCCCGAACTGATCAGCGCCATCGTGGAGATCAACCCGTTCACGCTGACCCAGAAGACCGACATCGGTGCGCTGTTCACCAACGCCCGGCACCGCCGCGGCATGATCCCGCTGATGGGGACCATGATCTTCAAGAGCCTGGGCCAGTGGATGAAGTACCTGGATGTGGCCACCCCGATCAAGTCGGCGGACCAGGGAGAGTACCTCGCCACGGTCAAGGCCAAGCTGCAGGAACCGGGCCGGTTCGCCGAATTCATGAAGACCGGCGCGTCCACCCCCGCCGACGCGGAAGCCCAGGTGCCCAACGTGACCCGGCCCGCGCTCATCATCATGGGCGGCGCGGACCCCGACTTCCCGAACCCGCAGGGCGAGGGCGAGCGCATCGTCGCCGCGCTGCCCGCCGGACTGGGCAGCGTCGCGGTGGTCGAGGGCTCCGGCCACTACACCTTCGACGAGGCCGCCGGCCGCACCGCCGACCTGATCATCCCGTTCCTGAAGGAACACCATGCCTAGGGTCGGACTCAGCAAGACCGACGTCGTCGCGGCGGGCGCCCAGCTCGCCGACGAGGTCGGCTACGGCAACCTGGCGCTCGGGCCGCTCGCCACCCGGCTCGGCGTGCGAACTCCCTCGCTGTACAAGCACATCGACAGCCTCGCCGATCTGCAGCACTGCATCGCCACCCTGGCCATCACCGAACTCGACGCCCGGACCCGCGACGCCATGCACGGCAAATCCGGCACCGATGCGCTGCTGGCCTTCGCCAAGGCCTGGCGGCAATACGTGGTCGACCACCCCGGGCGCTACACCGCCACCATCGGAGCGGTCTTCGGCGGGCCGGAAGATCCACTGCTGCAGGTGAGTACGCGGATGATGGAATCCTCCGAGGCGGTGCTGCGCGGCTACGGGATCGCCGAGACCGACATGGTGCACGCGCTGCGCATGCTGCGCTGCACCTTCCACGGCTTCGCGACACTGCAGGTGTCGGACGGCTTCCAGTGGACCGGCGGCACCGAGGAAAGCTTCGACTGGATGATCCGGTTCCTCGATCGCGGGCTCAGCGAGGTCGGACGCGACTGACGGTATTACCGAAAGCGTTCCGGGGCGGTCGCTTCCGGCGGACCATGAGAGGACATACTGGCCGCGCGTGGTCTCGGGAGAGTCATGGAAGACTTCGAGTACGACGGAATCCGGATCGCCTATGTGCAGCGGGGTGAGAGCGGCCCGCCCGTGGTCATGCTGCACCACGCGGGCGCCTCACACCTGGTGTGGATGCCCCAGATACAGGCGCTGGCAGAGGAATACCGCGTCTTCGCTCTCGATCTGCCCGGCTACGGCGTCTCGTCCGCACCCGCGGACGACTACACGCTCGAGCGCTACACCGAACTGATCCACCAGTTCCTGGTGCACCACGAGCTCACCGGCGTGAGCCTGGTCGGGAACTGCCTGGGCAGCGCCATCACCCTCAACCTGACGCGGCGGTATCCGGACTTGATCCGGGCGGCTGTCGTCATGAACCCGCTCACGGAATCGACTGTGCTGCACGGGCGGCTCGGCCGCGCCGCCCGGCTGGACCTCGCGGTGCCCGGGGGCGTGATACGCGCCTTCGACCGGTGGCACACCCCCTACTGGCTGGCCCGCGGCACCGTCCGCTACTGGTTCACCAGCCGCCGGGCCTTCCGGCAATGCCCTTATACGACAGCACTCTCCGCCGGCTACCCGGCGCGGGCACTGCTCCGGATGATCCGAGATCTGCCATCCTTTGCGGCGCTGGACGATTGGCCCGACCGCGCACAGCTGCCACCGATCTGCACCGTGTGGGGCAACCGCAATCGGGTGCTCTCCGCACCGGCGGGCCGCACGCTCAACGCACGCCTGCATCCCGACCGGGCGGAATTCCTCGACGACTGCGGACACGTCCCCATGCTCGAGCAATCCGCCCGGGTCACCGCGATACTCACCGAATTCCTCGGTCAGGCCAGCCAATCCACCGCCGACACGGAACGAACGTGGACCAGCGCATCGAAGGAATCCGACAAGGAATCGACGGTCATGTAGGCGGACTCGTCCCGGGCCGGATCGTAGACACCCGCGATCACCCGCATCTTCGCAGGCACTCGGAGCGCCGCACGAACCGGCTCGGGCCGCAGATCGACCCAGTGCACAAGCGCGTCGGCCAGGCTCAGCTCGTGATCGAGGAAGTCGCCCGCCGCCGGTGGAACGACCACCACGCCGAGATCGCCATGATCGAAACCGATTGCCACCGAGGCATACCCGGCGCCGAAGCGCTCCCGGAGCACACTGCCGATCGTCGGCTGCGCCACCTGGTCCCCGGACATGCCGAGGGTGAACGGGGCCGCCGACACGTGGGCGATACCGTCCCAGTACACGATGCGCTGCCCGTGCCGTGCATGGTCCTCGATGATCGCGCCCGCCCAGACCTCGGCCTCACCCGCGAAGCTGCCACGGCCCGCCACCGAGGTCTCGTGATAGCGGACGATCAGCGCCATCCGCTCGCGGATATCGCCTGAAATCGGCAGGCCGTCCAGCAAGGCGGCGGCACCGCGCGCCAGCTCGGCAAACGGTGCGCCCGAATACATTCCGCGGGCCCGCTGCACATGCTCGTCCGTGACATGAGCAGTGCGAATAACCTCGAACAGCGCCGCGATCCGGGTCATCCGATCCGCGGCCGAAGACGCCGCGATGGCCGGCCAGCCAGACGAGGTATCTTGCCCCTCTGTCGCAGCGGGCCCAGCCGCCTCCGCTCCTTCGGGCGGGTCGCCGAGGCCGGTGGGCACACCGGAACCGGCAGGCGCGCGAAGGCCGGTAGCAGCGCCGGAACCGGCAGGCGTGTCGCGACTTTCGGGTTCGCTGGGGCCGGTAGCCGGGCCGGGGACCAGGTCACGGCCTGTGACCTCGGTGACGCGAGTACCGAGGTCGGCGGGGCTGGCCTCGAACGCAGCCGGGTCATGGGTCGCGGCGCGCATCGCGTCCAGCACGGCGTCGTAGTCGGCGGTGGTGGCTTGGAAGGGCTTGACCGCGATCACGCGGATGCGGTCGGTTTCGTTGCGGCGGTTGAAATCCCGGATCCAGTCGAGGACTGCGGCGGTCTGTGCGGTGCGGTTGGGCCGCCAGGCTGTGGCCAGCGCTTCCTCCGCAGTCGCCGGCGCGTGTTCGGCGGCGCGGACATAGGCGTCGAGGCGGGCGGCGACGTCGGCGCTGTCCTGGAGGGCGAGGACTCGGAAGCCGTGTTCGGAGACCAGTTCCCGGAAGAGCTGGTCTTGGATCGCGGCGATCTCGTGGGAGAAGCGGGTGGATTCGCCGAGGCCGACCACGGTCGCGGGGGCCAGGGAGGCGGCCAGTTCGCGGAGGGCGGCGGCGTCGAAGGGGACCGGGCCGTGGTCGGCCAGCAGACGGGCGATCGGATGGGCTGCGGTGTCGGTCATTTCGCTCATGAAGCCATCCTGGAACCTGAAGATAGGTTCAGGTCAAGAGGGTGGGGGCAGATCACCGGGCAGGCGGGCAATCCGGGCGTATCGCCGCGGCGGCCGCCTACCATGGCGCCGGGGAGACCCGAACCGCCGACCGCGAGGAGTCGATAACGATGCTGGCCGCACGACTGCACCTGGGACCGGAACGCCGCCTGGAACTGGACGACGTGCCGGTGCCCGAGCCGGGACCGGACCACGTCCTGGTGAAAGTGGAGGCGGCGGGCGTGTGCCTGTCGGACGTGCACCTCATCGACGGGACGCTGACGCCGCTGTTCCTGAAGGGTGATGTCGTCACCCTCGGGCACGAGGTGGCAGGGACCGTGCACGCGCTCGGACCGGGCGTCACCAAGGCCGAGGTCGGTGACCGGGTGGTGTTGCAGGCGGGTGAGCTGCGCGATGGGGCGACCTTCACGCGTGGCGTCGACTACGACGGCGGGTGGGCCGAATACACGCTTGCCCGCATCGACACCCTCGTTCCGATTCCCGATGATCTGCCGTTCGAGCAGGCCTGCTTCATCCCGGACGCGGTGTCGACGCCGTGGGGCGCCATCACCGCCACGGGTGAGGTGAAAGCCGGTGAGCCGGTCGGCGTTTGGGGCGTCGGCGGACTCGGCGCGCACGGCGTGCAGTTGCTGCGCCTGGTGGGGGCGGCGCCGATCATCGCCGTCGATCCGCTGCCGGCCGCGCGGGAGCGGGCCCTCGAATTCGGCGCGGACCTCGCACTGGATCCGGCGGATCCGGAGCTGCGCTCGAAGATCTTCGCCGCCACCGGAACCGGGCTCGCGGCGGCCTTCGACTTCGCCGGTGTGGCGGCGGTGCGCGAGCAGGCTGTCGTCTGCCTCGGGCCGCACGGGCGGCTGGTGCTGGTCGGGCTCACCAACAAGCCCATCACCATTACCAATGGCACGGCGTTCAGCTTCTTCCAGCAGCAGGTGCGCGGCCACTACGGTTCCGCGCCCGAGGATGTCGCCAAGCTGGTGAAACTGCAAGGGCTGCACCGGGTCGAGTTCTCCCGCTCGGTCAGCGCCGTCGTGCCCTTGGCCGATGCCGCCAAGGCCGTCCATGCGCTGGAGGCCAAGGAAGGCAACCCGATCCGGATCGTCCTCAAGCCATAACCAACTCTCGGGGACTCGCGGCTCCACCTCTCTGCGCCAGGGCAAGCCTCTGAAACCCCAGCCCTGGATTCGACTTACGCGAGGCGGCGCTGGAAGACGTTGGTGGCGCCGCCGTTCGCGAGGTCGACGGTGTAGACGCCGAGGTCGGCGGTGGCCGGGGTCAGGTCCAGGATCATGAAGCCCAGGTCCGTGTAGTTCTGGTACAGCGCCGTATTGGGGGTGTGCCTGCCGGAGGCTGCCGGTTCGTCGTGCACGGACTTCGCCGCCGCGCCGGAGACGATCTGGCGGGTGCCCTTGCTGTCCGTATTCGGTTCCAGCACCTGCAGCGAGTGATCGTGGCCGGAGAGCAGGAATTGGCAGCGGCCCAGCACGTGCGCCTCGAAGAACTCCTTCACGTGGATGCCGTTGATGGGCGCGATGGACAGGCCCTCGTATTCGCCGGCGTTCCCGTGCGGGCCGTTGTTCAGGTACGGGTGGTGGGTGCAGGCGATCTTCCAGGTCGCGCGAGAATCCGCAGGTCCGTCGTGCCGGGGAAGGGGAACTTGCCGACCGCGGGGGCGGGATCGGCCCAGGCGGGAGCGGCGGTGGCGGTGGCCGCCAGGGCGGCGACGCCCGCGGCCGTTGCGGTCCCGGTGAGGGAGCCGCGGCGGTCGACTGTCATGCTTGAACTCCTACCTGACTCCGGTCGATTGACCAGTATTCTTGCCGGTGCGGTACGCCACCCGAACTGTAGGGTTGGGTGTCCGATTTCTCATTACACGCTCGGCCGTAGGGGGACACAGCCATGACGACGCTGGCATCGGGTCTGTTCCTCGACTGGGAGCAGTTGACCGGCCAGACGAAACTCGTCATGGATCTGATCAGCTTCCCGATCTTCAGCGCCATCGCGGGCTGGCTCACCAACTGGACCGGCGTGCTGATGTTGTTCTGGCCGGTGCGTTTTCGCGGCTTCCGCATCCCCGGCCTCGAGATCCTCTATCCGTATTTCCCGCGCCGCGTGCAGGTGCTGCCCACCTTCTCCGGCGACGGCAGGCAGCTCGGCTTCCAGGGCTTCATTCCCGCGCGCGCCGAGAAGATGGCCAGCATCTGCGTGGACAAGGCGCTCATGCGCATCGGCAGTCCCCGCGACTTCATCCACGAACTGGATCTGGAAGGCATCGCCGACTACATCGCCGAGGTCGGGCGCAAGCAGGTGCCGTCCATGGTCAACGAGATCATGTACCGCGAGAACCCGGATATCTGGCGCGCGGTGCCCAGTGCCGCCCGGAACGTGCTCTACCAGCGGATCGAACGGGAACTGCCGACGCTGGCCCGGCGCGCGTTCGAACAGCTCGGGGACAATGTCGACCAGCTCATCGACATCAAGGACTTCGTCATCCGCTATCTGCGGGAGCATCCGGAGATCCTGAAGGACCTGACCACCACCATCGCGGCGCCCGAGCTGAAGTTCATGGTCAAGATCGGGTTGCTGGGCGCGCCGTTCGGTGTGCTGCTGGCGCTGTACATGAACGTGCACAAGGACATTCCGGTGGTCGGCTGGCTGCCGGGCTGGCTGATGATTCTCAGCGCGACCGCGGCCATCGGCGTGATCGTGAACGTCATCGCGGTGAAGGTGGTGTTCGAGCCCGGCGATCCGCAGCCGCGCTACAAGTACCTGTGGAAGCAGGCGCTGCTGGCCAAGCGGCAGCCGGAGGCCGCGGCCGATCTCGCGACCATCCTCGCCTACCAGGTGCTGACGCTGCCCAATCTGTCCCGCGAGCTGCTCGAGGGCCCGAACGGGGACAAGACCCGGCAGCTGCTGGAACGGCTCATCGCGCAGGAGATCCATCGGCAGCTCGGCGTCACCCACACGGTCATCCGGGCGGCCTTCGGCCGGCGGCAGTTCGACAATCTGACCATCGGGGCGGCGGATGCGGCGGCCGGGCTGGCGCCGACGCTGGTCGCGGACGAGGAATTCGCGGCGACGCAGGCGAAGAAGATCGAGGAGTTCGCCGCGCGGAAGCTCAAGCAGCTGACGCCGGGCGAGTTCATGGAGATGTTCTACGCGTCCGTGGAACAGGATGCGTGGCTGCTGTATTTGCACGGCGCCGCGCTCGGCCTGGGTGTGGGCATAGTGCACCTGATCCTCTTCGGCTGGTAGGACCCACCAACTCTCGGAGGCTCTCAGGGGTAAACCCCTGAAACCCCGAACGCCCGAACGCCCGAACGCCCGAACGCCCGAAAATACAAGCACGCGTGCTTGCATTTACTCGGGGCGACTGCGATGCTGGCCGGGTGGCCGATCTCGAGGCGCTGCTCGCCGATTTCACTGCCGAATGCGATGACCTGGACCGCCTGATCGCGGAGCTGGAACCGGCCGACTGGCAGCGGGACACCCCCGCCGCGGGCTGGACCATCGCGCATCAGATCGGGCATCTCACCTGGACCGATCGGGTCGCGACCGTGGCGGCGACGGACGCCGAGGCCTTCGACGCGCTCGTGCAGGCCGCGCTGCCGCGGGTCCTCACCTTCGTCGACGAGGCCGCCGCGGAAGAGGCGAAGACGCCGGCCGATCAGCTGCTCGCCGATTGGCGGCGCGACCGCGTCGAACTCGTCGAAGCGCTGCGCGGTGTGCCCGCCGGGACCAAACTGCCGTGGTTCGGCCCGCCGATGAGCACCGCCTCGATGGTGACCGCCCGGCTCATGGAGACCTGGGCGCACGGGCAGGATGTGGCCGACGCGCTGGGCGTCACGCGCACCCCGACCGCGCGGCTACGGCATATCGCGCACATCGGCGTACGGACCCGGAACTTCGCGTACCTGACCCACAATCTGACGCCGCCCGCCGAGGAATTCCGCGTCGAGCTGACCGCACCCGATGGCAGCGTCTGGACCTGGGGACCCGAGGATGCGGCGCAGCGAATCTCCGGCCCCGCCGCGGATTTCTGCCTGCTGGTCACGCAGCGGCGGCACCTCGATGATCTCGCACTGCGAGTGGAGGGCGCGGAGGCGCTCGAATGGTTGGGCATCGCACAGGCTTTCGCCGGTCCGCCCGGAGGCGGCCGAACGGCGGGCCAGTTCGCCTGACCCGCCGTCGATCCCGGCCTCCGACCAAGAATCCCAATTCCCACGGCAAGAATCCCAATTCCCACTGAGGGCGCGACGAGCGTCAGCGTGGGTGCGCCGTGCCTGGTGCCGACCGGACGCCGTTGGCCGGAGGTTTTCGATGGCAGTCGAGTTGACGCTCGTCGCTACTCGGGTATTTACCCACCCTTTCGACAGGGGAAACCTCGTCGTGTAGCCTCTCCCGGAACCGTGATCCTGGTCACAGGGGCGTCAGGTGTTACCGCGCGCCACCGTAACCTGGACGGGCGTACGACTTTCAATGGTGCGGGTCGATGCGCCGAAAGGCGCAGGGGGACCAGGGGAGAGGGAAAGGAACGCACCATCATGTCGCAGATTTCGGCGACACAGGCCGACGGCTCGACCCGCCGCACGGCCCAGGTGTTCCGGTACAGCGCAATCGTCACCGCGGGGATGGCCAGCATCGGCCTCACCGTCGCCGCCGGCTCGTATATCGCCAATGAAATGGCGCTGCGGCCCGGCAAACTCATCGCGGAACCCGCCGCCCACCAGCCGCCGATCGATCTCGGCACGGGTGACGCCGCACCGCAGCCGGTGCAGGCCGGGCCCATTGCCGAAAGTTTCATCCAGAACGCCGTTTTCCCGGCGCGCATCACCGAAACCGCCGCACCGCAGCTCATTACCGAGCACGGCCCCGCGGGGTCGGCGTATTCGGCGACCGGCGCGCAGCCGCGGGTGGGTGCGCAGGTGCATCTCGGCGATACCTTCGTCGGCGCGCAAGTCGTTCCGGTACAGCACGATTCGGTCAGCGTCACCGTCGACACCAATGTCTTCGCCACGCTGACCGACCTGCTGCTGCACACGCCGCTGGGCGAGCAGCTGGGCATCACCGGCGATCCGGCCGCGGTCACCCGGTTCCAGACCGATGTGAACACCCACGGCGTGGTCACCGTGACCCTGTCCGATCCGGGGCTGGGCCACTACGTCGCTACCACCACTGTGTGAGACTTCGGGGTGTGTACGACTACTGCGTGATCGGCGGCGGCATCGTCGGGGTGGCGACCGCGCACCGGATTCTGCAACGGCATCCGGGCGCGCGGCTGGTGCTGGTGGAGAAGGCGGACACGCTGGGGGTGCATCAGACCGGGCACAACAGCGGGGTCATCCACTCCGGCATCTACTACGCACCCGGCAGCCTGAAGGCGCAGCTGTGCGTGCGCGGCGCGGCGCTGACCAAGGAATTCGCTGCCGCACACGACATTCCGTTCCGGGTGTGCGGAAAACTGCTGGTGGCCACCGATGCCGCGGAGCACGCGCGCATGCTGGCGCTGCACGAGCGGTCGGTCACCAACGGCGTCGAGGTGGAACTGCTCGACGCGGCGGAACTGCGGCGGCGCGAGCCGCGGGTCACCGGGACCGGGGCGCTGTTCGTGCCGGGCACCGGGATCATCGATTACCTGCGGGTCACCGCCGCGCTGGCGCAGGAGGTGCGGGACGCCGGGGGTGAGATCGTGCTCGGCGCGGAGATCACCGCCATCGGCGAAACCGAGGCCGCCGTCACCGTTTCCGGGCCAGCCGGGAGCTGGGCGGCGGCGCGGCTGGTGGTGTGCGCGGGACTGCAGGCGGATCGGCTGGCGCGGCTGGCCGGGCTGGACCTCGGATTGCGGATCGTGCCGTTCCGGGGCGAGTACTACCGCTTGCCGGCGCACCGCAGCGATCTGGTCAGCACACTCATCTACCCGATCCCGGATCCCGAATTGCCGTTCCTGGGCGTGCATCTGAGCCCGACCATCGACGGGGAACTCACGGTGGGACCGAACGCCGTGCTCGGGCTGGCCCGGGAGGGGTACCGCAAGGGCAGCGTGAACCTGCGGGACGCCCGGGAGATCCTGGGCTATCCGGGTTTTCACCGGGTGGCGCTGGCGAATGTCCGGACCGGCCTGCGGGAGATGCGCAATTCGATGTTCAAGCGCGGTTATCTCGCGGAGTGCCGCCGCTACTGCCCGGAGCTCACGGCTGCCGATCTGTTGCCACGGGAGGCCGGCATCCGGGCGCAAGCGGTTTTGCCGGACGGGACGCTCGTTCATGATTTTCTGATCGAGCGGACCGCGCGTTCGGTTCACGTCCTGAATGCGCCTTCACCTGCGGCGACTTCCGCATTGCCGATTGCCGAGCACATCGCCGATCAATTGGACCGATGACCGAATTCTCGTATAGGCAATAATAAATAGGATTGCTGTAGTACTTTTATGGGCAGCCGTGGGACAGGGAGCAGCCTATGGGCCATTTCAAGTACGCGAGTGACGTCGGAGCACCGGTCGAAGTCGCGTTCACCTACACGGACAACCATCAGTTCGTGCCGGACTGGGCCTTCGGGGTTGCCGACTTCGAACCGGTCGGGGACCTCGATCACGGGTCCGGGGCGGTCTTCACGACCACCCTCCGGGTCGGGCTCTGGCATCCCACGGTCGAGTGTGAGATCACCGATTACCGTCGAAACGCGGTCATCGAGTACACACTCCGCCGGCGCCGGACGGGGAAGCCGGCGCCGGCCGGCTCCCCGCTTGCCGTCCTCAGCCTGCGGTTCGATCCGCTGGGGTATGGTCGGGCCGTTCTCACCTCGGAAACCGAGTACTGGGCGCCACAGGGGCTCACGGGACGCTTGCTCTCCCGAATGCTCGCCGCCGCCGTACAATCCATGGTGCGACGAACCGAATCTCAATTACGCAGGGAGATAGAGGAATTCCACGGAACGGATCTTGTCGGCCGGATTGCGTAGGGTAGTCCCATGATCATCGTGAGCACCGACGGATCGTGCCTGCGTAACCCGGGTGGCGCCATCGGCTGGGCGTGGGTCAATCATGGCGGCGGGTCCGCCAGCGGTGGCGCGCCCTCGGGCACCAATCAGATCGCCGAGCTACGCGCGCTACTGGAGGCCGTCCGGGCTCATCCCGGGGCCGAACCGATGCTCATCGAGAGCGACTCCCTGTACGCGATCAAATGCGCCTCCGAGTGGATCAACGGGTGGCGCAACAATGGCTGGAAGACCTCCTCCGGCGGCGCGGTGAAGAACGTCGAGCTGATCCGGGATATCGATCGCGCCATCGCCGGCCGGCCCGGGCCCGTGCGCTTCCGCTGGGTACGGGGGCACGTCGGCAACTACTTCAACGAACAGGCCGACACGCTGGCCGGGCAGGCCGCCCGGCAGGTCGCCGCCACCGGAGTCGCGACCGACTCCGGCGCCGAGGAACCCGAGCCGTTCGATCCCATCACCGAGCCGATGGTGGAGCCGAGCACCGAGCCGATTCCGGTGGTCCCGCCCGCCGAGCACGCCGCGGAAAAGGTTCCGGCCGCGACACATTCCGCACCCCAGACACCGCGCCGCAAGGCCGTGGCCGCGAAAGCGGCGGTGTCGGACACGCTCACACTCTTCTGAGCCGAAACGCTCCGCCAGGGTCCGACGCCCCCACGACGCAACGCCGCCGCCGGTGTATTCACCGGCGGCGGCATTCGTTTCGCGGTAGCTGGTTGCGATCGCGGTGGCTAGTTACCCGGCTTCGGCGCCTGGCTGGGGGCCGGGGCGCCCGAAGGAGCGGGAGCGCCGGACGGGGCCGGCTGGTCGCTGGGCGCCGCGGCGCCGGGATTGTTGCCCGGCACCACGGAGTTCTTGAGACCCTTCATGGCAGGGGAATCGAAGCTGGACACCTTCCACTTGCCGTCGATCTGCTGGATGTCGACGACACCGGGGATGGTGATGGAATCGGGGTTCGGCGCCAGCGCGCTGGTGCGCGACTGCGTCAGCATCATCAGCACCTTGGCCTTGCCGCCATCGCCGGACTCCCAGGCGCAGTGGATCTCGTCCACGCGGGCCTGGACCTTGGTGTCCTTCATGTTGTCCTTGACGATGCCGCCCATGACGGACCAGGTCTGCGCCCAGTCGCCGGTGGACAGGTCGTTCACGTTCTTCACATAAGCGTCCAGGGTGTTGGCATCGTAGGTGCCGAGGGCCTTGCCGAAGTTGCAGGTCGCGGCGGTGGCAGCGTCGCGGTAGTCGAGCTGCTTCTGCAAGTTGTTGCCGTGCATCCATAAACCCACGCCCCCGGCCGCCACGGCGACCACGACCACGCCGGCCGCGAAGGCGGCGATGACGGGCGTCGTGAAGAAACCGGACGCGGACTTGGCTTCCGAAGCCGGCTTCGGTTCCTTCGGCGGCTTGGGCTCTTTCACCGGCTTGTCCAGCTTCGGGGTTTCCGGTGCGGCGTCGGCGACGGGGGTGGCGAGCACCTCGGTCGGCTTCTCGTCGGCGGTCTCCGGCTCGGAAGCGACTGCCTCTGTGCCTTTTTCCTCCGAGCCTTTTTCCTCCGGCTGCTCAGCGTCGGTGGTGCCCCCCGCTACGACGGCTTCGTCTTCAGTTGTCTTGTTCTGGGCGGCATCGTCCGACATCGGCTCAATCCCCACACTTTCCCGGCGCGCTGCGGACGCGCCGATTCGGTTCAGTCAGAAGTCCGTATTCAGTTGGCGGGATTCATTTGACCGGCGGAAGGGTCCGCGCGTTCGGGTCCGCTCCGGCGGGAGCGTTCGCGCCATTATTGGGCACGTCCGGGCGGGGCGCGTTGGCGGAGCCTCGGATCTGTTGATCCGCCGGGGGATTGACGCAGTTGCCGGCCCACCGCGGGAAGGTGGGATCGGTGGCCACGTCGGGCCGCACCATCTTGGTGTCGTAGTCGCAGAACGGCCGCGGCCAGATGTCGACAATGGTGTAGAACTCGTTGTCGTGGGCGGGGACGCCCATGGCCGAGGTGCCCACCACCAGTGCGGGGAACAGCGCTTGCAGCGCCGGAACTCGCAGTTGGGCGGCCTTGGTGATGGCCGCGAAGTTGGTGGCGAGGCTGGTGATCGGGTCGGCGTTCTTGTCGAGCACCGCTCCGAGGGTCTGCAACTGCCCCGGTGCCTGCTCCAGGATCTTCTGCAGCTCGGCATTCGCATCGTTGAACTGTTTGAACAGCACACCCGAATTACGAGTCAGCGTACCCAGATCCGGCTGGGCCATCGAGGTGGTACCCGCGATGGTCTGCAGATTGCGGATCAGGTTGGTGGTCTGGGGGAGCAGGTTGTCCAGGCCGTTGGTCGCGATGCTGATCGCGTCGATGAGCGATCGCAGCTGGTCCGGGCCGCCGGAGAGGGCGGTGTCCAGTTCGGTCAGGATGGTGCTGAACTTGTTCGGATCGATCTGCGCGATGAGCGCGGAGGAATTGTCCAGCACCGACCACACCGGGGTCGGCGTCTTCACCTTGGCCGGATCGAACTGCACGACCGCGCCGTTGCCCAGGTACGGGCCCTGGTCGGTATTGGGCCGGAAGTCCAGATACTGCTCGCCCGCGCCGGACAGCGCGCCCACCGACACGATGGTGTCCTGCGGGATCTTGTATTTGGTGTCGATGTCGACGGCCGCGGCGATGGCGCCACCATCGTTGACGATCTTGATGGACTGCACCTCGCCGACGCGGTAGCCGCGCAGCGTCACGTCGTTGCCCGCCTGCAGGCCGCCGGACACGTCCAGATCGACTGTGACCCGGTAGGTTTGACGCAGCGGATTCACCCGCATGACACTCACGCCCAGGTAGGTCGCGCCGATCAGCAGGACGAGAATCAGCGCGGAGTTCGAGACCAGGGTTTTGTGCCGTTTCACCCAGTTCACTTCTGGCCCCCGTTGATGCGGCTGTAGATGATCTGCAGCACCTGGATGAGGCTGCCCCCGAAGTCGTTGAGGTCACGCAGATCCGGGAACTTGCTGTTGGCCGGGTCGGTGAGCAGGCCGATGTCGAGCATGGTGGCGGTGGCGGAGACCGCGAGCGCATTGCCCTTGAAGGAGGCGTCCGCGGCGGGCCGGATGTCGTGCAGCGCGTCCAGTGCCGGGCCCAGCGTGTTGTTGGTGCGGGCCAGCGCGCTCATCAGCTGGTTCGCATTGTCGAGCAGACTGGCCAGCTGGTCGGAGGTGGTGTTGGCGTAATCGCCCAGTGCCGCACTGGTGGTGGAGATCTTGGTGAGCAGCGTGCCGATGGCCTGGTTGTTCTCGGCGATGGCACCGATCATGCCGGGCAGACTGTTGGCCACCTCGCCCAGATCCTTGTGATGCGCCTCGAGAGTGTTCGCGAGGGCGTCGAAGCCGGCTAGCACATTGTCGACGCGCTTGCTGTTGTTGTTGAGCGACGTGGTCACGCTGGTCATCTGGGTGATGACATCGGCCAACTGCCCGCCCCGGCCGCCCACGATGGAATCGAGTTCCGAGGTGAGCTTGGACAGGCTGGCGATGCCACCGCCGTTGAACAGCATGGAGATCGACAGCAGCAGCTCTTCGACGGTGGCGCCTGCCGACGTATTGGTCAGCGTGTCACCGTTTTTCAGCAGGGTGGTGCTGGCGTCGGACGCGGGCTTGGACACGGCCACGAAGACATCGCCGAGCGGAGTGGCCTGGCGTAGTTCGGCGGTGCTGTTGGCGGGCAGCGTGATGTCCTTGCGGATCTGCAGATCCACATTGGCCTTGAAGTTCTTGGTCGTGATCTTGGTGACCACGCCGACATCCGAGCCACCGATCTTGACCTTCGCCTGATCGGGCAGGTTCAGCGCATTGTCGAAGACCGCGTGCACGGTGTAGGTATCACCGCCCACGCCGGGCTTGGGCAGCGGCAGGTTCTCCACGGTGATACCGCAACCCGCGGCGGTCACGGTGACGGCGCTCGCCAGCACCGCGGCCGCGAGAGTACGAGTGCGCAAGCGGTTGATCATTTCGTCAGTCCCAACATGGCTGCGGTCAGACCGAAATCGGGGCCGAAGTCCTCGATCTTGCCGGTGCGGCAGCCGTCCGACTTCATCTGGATCTTCTCGCAGAACTGGCTGATGATCTCGCCGGAGAGCGCGGTGCCGAGCACGGCGTGCAGGCGGATGAAGTTGCCGTTGCGGTTCACCGACTTGTCGAGGTTCTGCATGAGCAGCGGCGCCACGTCCACGATCTCGGTCACGCCGGCCGCGTTCTGGCGCAGCTGGGTGGTGACATTGGTGAGGCCGGTGAGGGTGCCGTTGAGCTGATCCTGGTACTTCGCGAAGGCCCCGGAAGTGTTGGACAGGAAGGAATTCAGCTGATCCAGGGTGGCCTGCAGGCCCGGGGCCTGGTCTGCGAGCAACCCCATCATCTGGGTGATCTTATTGCTGAAGTCGCGGACCGACTGATCGTTGTCGGACAGCATGGAGGTCAGCTCGTTCAGCTTGATGATGATGCTGGCGACCGCGTCCTTGTTGTCCACGCCCGTCTTGAGCGCACCCGACAGGGCGGTCAGCACATCGTGCATCTTCTCGCCGTTGCCGTTCATCATCGGATACAGCACCCGGCCCGCCAGCGGACCGACCCCGTCCTGTCCCGGTTGCGGTTTCAGCGCGGCAGCGAAGGTGTCGATGGTCTTGATCATCGTGTCCAGCTCGACCGGGGTCTTGGTCTGCTGCAGGGTCAGGTGCGCATTGTTCGGCAGCGTGTCGCCGCCGGTGTAGCGCGGGGTGAGCTCGATGTGGCGGTCGGTCACGATGGACGGCGAAATCAGCGCCGCCATCGCGTTCTTCGGGATCTTGACGCTCTTGTCCACGGTCATGTGGACCTCGATGTACTCACCGTGCGGCACGATCTTGTCGACCTTGCCGACCTCGAGCCCGAGCACCGTGATCGGGTTGCCCACGTACATGCCGGCGATGTTCTGGAAGTCGGCGGTGAAGTGCTGGGTCTGTCCCGCGGCGTCTTTCACGTCCAGCGGCACCAGCGAGCAACTGCCCACGGTGGCCGCCGCGACGCCGATCAGGGCGGCCTGGGCGATGCGACGGATCATGGCGCGCTTCGTGATTCGTTCGATCGCTGTCACTGATGGCACCCCTCGTTCACCTGCGCGAAGCACAGCCAGTTGTCCGGGAACAGCCACGGCAGGCCCACCTCGCCGTAGTTGCCGTTGCCGAAGACATTGTTGAACTGCCGCACCGACGGCGGCAGGATCGACAGGAATCGGTCCAGGTTGTCCTTGTTCTTCTGCAGGCCGGCGGCCACGGTGTTGAGCTGATCCAGGGTCGGGCCGAACTGGTCGTTGTTCTCCTGGCCGATCTGCTGCAACTGACGGCTCAGCGTGGAGATGTTGTCCAGCAGGTTCTTCAGCAGGGTCTGGCGTTCCATCACCCGGTTGGCGATGGCCTCGCCCTGGGTGATCACCAGCAGCACGCTGTTGCGGTTGTCGCCCAGGATCTTGGTGACCCGGTCCAGATCCTTGAGGAGCTGATCGACCGAGTCCTTGCGGTCGTTGATGGTCTTGGCGAGCGCGCCGACCGAATTCAACGCCTGCACGGTCAGATCCGCGTTGCCGCCCATCTGCTGGTTGATCAGGTTCAGCGAATCCGCGAGCTTCTTGGTGTCCAGCTCCTCGAACTTCGGCGTGCCCTCCTGCACCACATCGGCCAGGTTGTAGGGAACGACGGTGTTGGACTTGGGGATCCGATCGCCCTTCAGGCCGGTGCCGTCACCCGGGTCGAGGTCGATGTAGCGCGCGCCCAGCAGCGTGGCCATCTTGATGGACGCCTTGGCATCCGGGCCGAGCTTCACATCGCCGTCGACGTTCATGCTGATCAGCACGTGGTCACCCTCGAGCTCGGCGCCCGAGACGGTGCCCACGGGCACACCGGAGACACTCACCTTGTCGCCGGTCTTGATGCCGGCGGTCTGCACGAACTCGGCCTTCACGGTCTGCTTGCCGATGCCGATCGAGTTGTAGGCGGTGGCGCCGAGCAGCAGGCCCACGATGACCACGACGCCGATGACGCCGAGCCACAGATTGCGGTTCTTGTTGAAGAGAGACTTGATTTTCGTCATGGCCGGCACACCGCCGAGTGGGAATTGCCGCCGATCTGATTGAACAGACCACGCGGGAAGAGGACACCGTACAGGGAGACGTCGAGGCTGCAGATGTAGGCGTTGGCGTACGCGCCGTTCTGGGTGAACTTACCCACGTCGGCGAGAATGCCCGGCAGGTCGACGGCGGCCTGGTCCAGCTTGGAACCGTTCGCGATCAGCAGGGTCAGCGCATCACGCGTGGAGTTCTGCGCGATGGACAGTTTCGGCTGGATCTGGGCGAGCATGCTCACCAGCGAGTCGGTGGCATTGGCGATCTGGACCGTGGACGCCTGCAACGACTGGCCCTGATCGTAGAGACCGCCGATGAGCGCACGGGTCTGCGTCACCAGCGTCTCCAGCTCGTCACCGCGCTTGGCCAGGCCGCTCATGACGCCCGACAGGTTGGTGATGACATCGGAGATGATGCCGTCGCGGCGCTGGAAGTCGTTGGCCAGCGCGGCGGCCTGGGTGATGAAGGCGCTGAGCGAGACATTGTCGCCCTGCAACGCCTCGATGAAGGTGTTGGACAGGTTGTTCACCTGCTCCGGGGAAAGCACCTGGAACAGCGGCTGGAAACCGTTGAGCAGGGCCGAGATATCGAAGGACGGCTCGGTGCGCTCGACCGGGATCGCGCCGTTGTTCTTCAGCGGCGTGTGATCTCCGGTGTGCGGCTTGTCCGCGTCCGGCGGGGCCAGCGCGACATAGCGCTGACCGATCAGGTTCTGGTAGCGGACAAGCGCTTTGGTGTCGCCGTACAGCGTCTGATCACGCTGCACGATGAACGTCACCAGCGCGCGGTGCTGCTTGTCCAGCGCGATCTTCTCCACCTTGCCGACGCGCACGCCGGCCATCCGGACGTCATCGCCCTCGCGCAGGCCGAGTACATCGGTGAAGGTCGCCGAGTAGGTGTTGGTACTGCCACTCACGATGCGCGCCAGCGTGTTCCAGATGACCGCGGTCACCAGGATGGACACGATGGCGAACAGCGTGAAGCCGATCAGCGGCTTGCGAACACTCACTTACCCGCCCCGCTTTCGGACACGGACAACGTTCCACCCCTCAGAATCGAGCTCAGCAGCATGTATTCGGCCGCGGTGGGACGCCGGCCCAGCAGGGCGGTGATGGCGTCGTCGCCGGAATAGGCGATTGCTCCGGCCTGCGGCGCGGCGCCGGGCTGCGGCGCCGGCTGGTTCGCCGGTGCGGCAGGAGCGGCGGGCGCGGCAGGCGCACCGGGCAGGCCCGGAATGTTCAGGTTCGGGAACAGGCCCTCCAGCGGGGTGCCCGCGAAGGGGTTGCCCGGCTGCGGGTTCTGGCCCGGCTGCGTGATATCGGTGTTGAGGCCCGGAATGCTCGGGAAACCGGGCGGCGGGGGAGACTTCGGCAGGCCGGCGGCCGAATCGAGTGCCTTGGGGCGCAACGACTCCGGCAGCGTGCCCGGATCCGAGACCAGCGGCGCGGTGGCACAGCTGGGCGCGGCCAGGTCACCGTAGCGCGGGCAGTCGTCCCGCGTGTACGGCTTGTACGGCGTGAAGGTGATGCCCATGTTCCACACCATCTGACGCTGCGGTCCCCAGTGGAACGTGCTGTTCAGCTTGCGCACCGAATCGTTCAGGTTGGAGATGGCCTGCGGGATGGCGTCCGGATTGCTGGCCAGCGCGCCGAACAGGGCGCTGGTGCCGACCGTGACGTCCTTGCCCACGTTGGGGTTCCGGGCGAACAGCGCGTTGACCGTGTCGACCGTGCCGGAGGCGCCGGTGATGAGCGAGATCAGCTCGGCCCGGCGATCGGAGATGGTCTGCGCGGTCTTCACCGATTCCTGCAGCACGTCCATGAGTTCCGGCGCGGACTGGTTGAGCGCGTGGAAGGAGGCGGAGAAGTCGTCGAGGAAACCACCCAGATCCGGCACCGAGGCGCGAGTCTGCTGCAGCCAGTTGTCGATTCGCTCGATGCTGGAGCCGGGCAGCCGGCCGCTGCCGTCGAGGGCGTAGGACAGGGTGCCGAGCACCCGGCCGAACTGCACCGGATCGATCTTGCCGAGGATATTGCGCACCGTGGTGAGCGTGTCCTGCAGGGCGATGGTGCCCTCGGACTTGTCCTCGGAGATCTGCGAACCCTCCTTCAGGTGCGCGGCATCCGTGCCGTTGTAGACGAGTTCGACCGAGGTGACCGCGAACAGGTTGGACGGCACCACGCGGGCCGTGACATTGGCCGGGATGCCGGTCACGAACTCGGGCTTCATCTCGATGTGAACCTCTTGCAGCTCACCCTTGTTGGCGACGGAGACGTCCTTCACCGCACCCACCAGCACGCCGCGGAACTTCACGTCCGCGTCGGCGGGCAGGCCGTCACCGGTGGTGGTGAGGTTGGCGGTGACATTCACCTTCGGGACGAAATAGCCCTTGTACCGCGCCATCAGGAAACCCAGGATGAGGGCGAACACCACGAGGCCCGCGACGCCCGCGAGCAGCAGTTGCCGCATGGTCGGGCCGCGCCCGCTCGGATCGATGATCATTTTTCGCGCCCCCTATCCCGAGATGCGGATTCCGGGGTTGACGCCCCAGATGGCCAAGGTCATGAAGAGGTCCGCGAAGACGACCGCGATGATGCAGAGCTTGATCGCGCGACCGGCCGCGACACCCACGCCCTCCGGGCCGCCCGAGGCGAAAAACCCGTAGTAGCACTGGATGAACGTGGTGATCGCGACGAAGATGATCGCCTTCAGCAGTGAGTACAGCACATCGTGCGGTATCAGGAACTCATAGAAGTAGTGCTGGAAGGTGCCTGTCGCGGTACCGCCCACCAGCGTCACCGTCAGCGAGCACGCGATGTACGCGAACGGCAGCGCCAGGCAGTACAGCGGCACGATGGCGATCATGGCCGCCATCATGCGGGTGCTCACCAGGTACGGAAGCGGCCGGATGGCAACCGATTCCAGCGCGTCGATCTCCTCGGAGATGCGCATGGCGCCCAGTTGCGCGGTGAACCGGCAGCCGGCCTGCGCCGCGAACGCGACCGTGGCGAGCATGGGCCCGAGTTCACGGGTGGTGGCGAAGGCGGAGATGGCGCCGGTCAGCGGCGCCAGGCCGAGCAGGTTGAGCGAGGTGTAGCCCTGGATGCCGACCGTCATGCCGCCGAAGGCGGACAGGATCAGCACGATGCCGATGGTGCCGCCACCGACGACGAGATTGCCGTTGCCCCAGGTGACGTCGGACAGCAGGCGCCAGACTTCCTTGGGGTAGTGCTTGAACGCCATCGGCATGGAGCCGATCGAGCGCAGGAAGAAGAAGACCTGATGGCCGATGCGCGCCAGCCAGTCCCGGGGCGCGGTGGCCGCGCCCCGGATGCGCTGGAACGGCCGCAGCAGCGGGGGAACATAAGTTGCAGACACGTCTCAGACCACCTGCGGGGGGAACAGGGAGTTGTAGATCTGGGTGAGGGCCAGATTGGTGCCGAAGAGCATGACGGCCGACATGACCACCGCGGTGTTCACCGCGTTCGCCACGCCGCCCGGCCCGCCGCGGGCATTGAGCCCCGCGTCGCAGGCGATGATGGCGGCCAGCAGTCCGAAGATGAGCGACTTCAGCAGCGCCACAAAGAGATCGAGGGTTACCGCGAACGAGGAGAAGGTGCCGATGTAGGAGCCCGGCGTGCCGTTCTGCGCGAAGATATTGAAGATGTAGCCGGTCAGGAAGCCGACGAAAACCACGAAGCCGCACAGTAGTACGGAGACCAGCATGGCGGCGCCGAGGCGGGGGGCGACCAGCCGCCGCATGGGGTCGACGCCCATCACCTTCATGGCGTCAATCTCCTCGCGGATGGTGCGGGAGCCGAGGTCGGCGCAGATGGCGGAGCCGACCGCGCCGGCGATCATGAGGGAGGTGACCAGGGGCGCGCCCTGCTGGATGATGCCGAGGCCGTTGGCCGCGCCGATGAACGAGGTGGCGCCCACCTGTCCGGCGACCGAGCCGACCTGGATCGAGACGATGACGCCGATCGGAATGGCGACCAGCAGGGTGGGAGCGGCGGCGACATTGGCCATGAAGGCGCACTGCCGCACGAACTCTTTGAAGGGGAAACGCCGGCGGAAGATGGCGATGAAAAGTTCGGCCACCGCGGCCACACCCATGGTGATCATGCGGCCGCCGGTTTCCAGCGAGGCTTGGGGGTGATCCCGCCAGTAGCCCTTTGCCCAATCCACGGCGAGATTCGCCCGTGATTCGGTTGGGCCCGCCTGCCCATCACCCAGGCTCTTGCTCAACTGCACTGGCTACCCCTCTCGACGCCGGAGTTACCCGCCTCCGACGACTGTTTGCTTGACGCACCCTACTACGGAGTTAGAAAAAACACATCACCGATTGTGGTTCACGTCATAGAGCCGGATCACTTTCGGCGTACCGCTGTGAACAGCCACATCAGAGTTGGTTTCGTGCCCAAAGAACCAGGCAGATATCTAGAACTTGTTCTAGTTTGATACTTTCCGCCGCAACTTCGGAACTTCTGAAGACGTTCTAGGTAAGAATTAATCGGATTGAATTTATCGGAAATCGATACCCGATGCCTATTGAACCGATAAGTCACATCCAACTAGCTAACCGACGCTTCGCGGTGCAGGACACGGCTCGGCAACATGTGGCAGTACAACCGTCGACCTGGCCCGAATACTGACAGGATGAGGGCAGGATGAGGGCAGTCACGTTCGATTCGCGAGCGCTTCCGACGTCTGGAGGGTCATGATCAGGAAATTCGCCGGGGTGGTCGGCGCTTTCGCCGTCCTGAGCACCGCGCTGCTCGGCGCCGGAACCGCGAACGCCGATCCCGCTCCGGCCGTCATCGGCGGTGGTTCCGGGATCATCATCGATGACATGTTCGAATGCACCGTCACCACAGTCGGTTACGACGGCGCCGGCCGGCTGGTCGGCCTCACCGCCGGACACTGTGGCGATCCGGGCGCCAAGGTATGGGCCGAAAAGGACCGCGGCGCAGGCCAGATCGGCACCTTCGTCTACTCCGACCACGATCTGGACTACGCCATCATCCAGTTCGACCCGAGCCGGATCATTCCGGTCAACCACATCGGCAATGTGACCATCACCGGACTGGGCGGCCCGCCCGGATTCCCGATGATCGTCTGCAAGGAAGGCCGCACCACCGGCAATACCTGCGGCATCTCCTGGGGCGACGTCTTCGACACCAGTGTCGAGACCTGGAGCCAGATGTGCGTCGTCGAAGGTGACTCCGGCGCACCGGTTGTCGTGGGCACCACGCTGGTCGGCATGGTGAACGCCTACCTGGCGGTGGCCTGCTTCGGCCCCGAGGTCGGCACCAATATGTCGTCGATCATGAACGACATCAACAGTCGCGGCAGCATCGGCGCGGGCTACCACCCGATCTGACCGGCGAAAGACACAGCAGGAGGCGGTGATCCGGGATCACCGCCTCCTTATCTTTTCTGCGGGCCACAAGTTCCCGGCTGTGAGTTACAAGGCCGCGACGCAGACGACGGTCCGGCGGTCCCGGTACACGTAGCCGCTGTCGCCGACGGTGCAATCGTCGAGGCTGGTGCTGTTCGGCAGGATCGCCAGCACGTGGACGCCGTCCGTGACACCGGGGGTGCCGCACGGGATGCGGCGCGGATCGTCACCGCCGACATCGAAACAGTCGCCGACCACCCAGTCGACATCGAGACACAGTGCGCCCGTTTCGATCCCGTTGAGGGTCTCGTAGTAGGCCTGGTCGACGTCCTTGGGGCACTGCGTGTTCGAGGGCGCCTTGCCGATCACCTTGTAATTGGCGTCCTGACTGCCGCAGGGTTCCTTCGCGATGGTGGCGTTGTCCGTGGTGCCGCCGAGCTTCACGCAGTCGCCGATGCTCGCCTGGAAGTCGGTATTGCCGCCCTTGTCGGCGCGGGCGGTGGTCGTGGGCGCGGCCGGCGGGCCGGGAGTGGTGGTGCCGCCCGGGCCCGTCTTGGCCGGTGGCCTACCGGGATTCCCGTTCACGGCCTGCGGGGTGCCGGGGATGGTGGAGCCGCAGCCGGTGAGCGCCGCGGCGCCCGCGAGCAACAGGACGGCGGAGATCGCGGGGATCGCGATCCGAGCGGTGAGCTGCCTACGCAACACGGGCAATCCTCGCCTCAACTGATGGAAACCGCACAATTCGGACTTGCTCCTCATGGTTACACGACCTGCGGGGCGCGTATCGAACCGGGCCGTCGGTGCATGTCGTATAAAGCAGTATGGGCACCGGCGGGCTCGATCTGGAGCGCTACTTCCGCTGGCGGCGGGCACGCGACGGCGATCCTTTCCGCATCCGTGTTCCGGGGCTCGGCACCTGCGTCTGCACCGGGACCCCGGCGGGCGCACGCGAACTGTTCCGCGCGCCGATCGACCTGCTCGCGCCGCCGCTGCCGAACCCCATCGAGCCCATGGTGGGCGCGGCCTCGCTGATCCTGGCCCGGCCGGAACGGCATCGGCCGGAACGGGCGCTGCTCGCCCCGGCCTTCCATCACACCCGGATCGCGCACTACGGCACCGTGATCCGCGATGTCACCCGGGCCGAGCTCGACGGCGACCGCACCGGGCAGGCCTTGCGGCCCGGCACCCGGGTGGATGCGCGCGCCGCCGCCCGGGCCATGACACTGCGGGTGATCCTGGCCGCCGTGTTCGGCATCGACGATCCGCTGCGGCAGGCCGAATACACCACCGCCACACTGGATTTCGTCACCTCGTTCGGCGGGGCGCTGATGCTGGCGCCGGTGCTGCGGCGCAATCTGCTCGGATTGTCCGGATGGGAGCGGTTCCGTGCGGCGCGGGATCGGCTCGACGCGCTCATCGACGCCGATATCGCGCGGCGGCGGGCCGGCGGTGACGAGGCCGGCCGCGATGGCTCGGATGTGCTGGCGTTACTGCTGGCCACCCGCTATGCGGACGGGTCCGCGATGACCGATTCGGAGCTGCGCGAACAGGTTCGGACCCTGCTGGTGGCCGGGCACGAGACGACGGCCACCGCCCTGGTCTGGGCCTTGTACCGGCTGCACCGCGAGCCCGCGACGCTGGCGCGACTGCGCACGGAATTGGCTGCGGCCGGAACGGATCTGGATCCGGGCGAACTGGCCGAACTGCCCTATTTGAACGCGGTCTGCCAGGAGACGCTGCGCCTGCATCCACCGGTGCCGATCGTATTGCGCAGGCTCACCGGTGATTTCACGCTGCGCGGCGCGGCGCTGGTGACCGGGGACACCATGGGGCTGATCGTGCCGCTGCTGCACTCCGATGCGTCAGTGTGGGAAGCGCCGCAGGAGTTCCGGCCCGAGCGGTTCCTCGAACGGCACTACAGCCCATTCGAATTCGCGCCCTTCGGGGGCGGGCACCGGCGCTGCATCGGGGCGGCGCTGGCGGAGTACGAGATGCGCATCGTGCTGGCGACGGTGCTGAATACGGTGCGGCTGCGGTTGTCTCCGCGTTTCGCGCGCGGGCGGGTGCCGTGGACGGTGCCACACAACATCGCGACCGGTCCGCATGCCGCGATAACATTCGAGGTCGCCGCGTCCTGACCAGGTGGTCGCCGAATTCCGATGGGGCGCAACAACGCTGCGACTCCAGTGATTTCGATCACAACCAGGTTTGAGGAAGTAACCACTCCGCAATCGGGCGCGCGCTCACCGGCGAAGGGGAATCGCCGGTGTCATCGGCGCATTCGCGCCAACCGAGACGACCGTACCAATTGGTGTGACGTGTTCCACACCAGGAAGTCGGTATGCATAACTGGCAGAACGTGATTGGACTGACGCGCCGCACACGGTAGTAATGGATGCCGGTGACAACTGATTCCGTAAGTTCCGGGTAACTCGTGGGGTACGTCCAAAATCGGGTTGCTCGCAAACCGCCGCCCGCCCTCGCGACTGTCGACGGCTCTCAGCCGTGCGCCGAAGTCCCGGAGAGGCGGTACAGAGAGGACCAAGCTGTGCGAGTTACCCGGTACCGGAGAACGGGACTGATCGCCCTCGCTGCCATCGCAGCGACCGGAGCCGTGGTGGCCGGACCGGCCGCAGCCGCACCGCTATGGCCGGGCGGGCCGGACATCCCGGGCGTGCCGTCCGCCGTCATGCCGCAGCCCGCACCGGGTTCGCTGCCCACCGATCCGAACGCCAAGGCGCCCATCCCGCCGGCGAACTTCGCCGCTCCCAACATCACCCCCGGTGACGGGGACACGGTCGGTGTGGCCATGCCGGTCATCATCAACTTCAAGGACCCGGTGAGCGATCACGCCACCGCCGAGAAGGCCATCCGCATCACCTCCACCAACAAGGTGGACGGCCACTTCTACTGGCTGAGCGACAAGCAGGTGCGCTGGCGGCCCGAGCAGTTCTGGCCGGCCGGGACCGACGTGACCGTCTCCGCGGGCGGCACGGACGTCGCGTACCACATCGGCGACGCCCTCGTGGCCACCGCCGACGACGCCACCGAGACCATCACCGTCACCCGCAACGGTGACGTCGTGAAGACCATGCCCACCTCCATGGGCAAGGCGGGGCACGAGACCCCGAACGGGACCTACATCATCAGCGAGATGAACCGCAAGATGATCATGGACTCCGCCACCTACGGCGTGCCCAGCACCGCCGCCGAGGGGTACCGGCTCGAGGTCGAGTACGCGAGCCGCATGGCCAACAACGGCATCTTCCTGCACGCGGCGCCGTGGAGTGTTGCGCAGCAGGGTGTTTCGGACACCTCGCACGGGTGCCTGAACGTCTCCACGGAGAACGCCAAGTGGTACTTCGAGAACGCCAAGAAGGGCGACCCCGTCATCGTGAAGAACACCAACGGCGGCACCTTCACGGGTGACGGCTGGAGCGACTGGAACTGACGTTCCGTCCCGCCTGACACAAGCGAAGCGGCCCCGCCCTAGTAAGGGCGGGGCCGCTCGTTTTGGGGGTGGAGGCGGGGCGAGGGGCCCCTTGTTGTTGATCTGACGTTCATCCGTTTCATGCTCGAAAGCAGTTACTCAATCGTATTATTCGCCGCATGTCCGCATTGTCGGTATCCCTGATTAACCGGCTATTTGCCAAAGATCGCGACAGTGCGCTGGTGCGATCACACCCCGAACGAGTCCTGCCACAGCCCAGAGGGCGTGGCTGGCGCAGCCGACCATGGCAGGACTATGCGCTGTTCGCCGTGCTCGTCGCACCCAACCTGATCCTGTTGGGGCTGTTCGTCTATCGGCCGCTCATCGACAACGTGCGGCTCTCCTTCACGGACTGGAACATCTCCGCGACCAGCCTGAACTGGGTCGGCTTCGACAACTACACGGAGTGGTTCCGGCGCGACGACTCCTGGCAGATCGTGGGCAATACCGTGGTCTTCACGGTCGCCGCCGTGATCGGCAGCATGCTGCTCGGCCTGGTGCTGGCCCTGCTGCTGGACCGCAAACTGGTCGGGCGCAATGTGGTCCGGTCCGCCATCTTCGCGCCCTACGTCATCTCCGGCGCGGCCATCGGCGTCGGTTTCCAGTTCATCTTCGACCCCGGCTTCGGGCTGATCCCGGATCTGCTGCAGAAGCTGGGAATTCACTCGCCCGACTTCGTGCAGAACCCGCACTGGGCGCTGTTCATGATCACGGTCACCTACATCTGGAAGAACCTGGGCTACAGCTTCGTCATCTATCTGGCGGCGCTGCAAGGAGTCCGGGCCGACCTGATGGAGGCCGCCGAGATCGACGGCGCGAGCCGCTGGACCACCTTCAGCCGGGTGCTGCTGCCGCAACTGCGGCCCACCACCTACTTCCTGTCGATCACCGTGCTGCTCAACTCGTTGCAGGTCTTCGACCTCATCAATGTGATGACCCGCGGCGGGCCGATCGGCACCGGCACCACCACCATGATCTATCAGGTCTATCGCGAATCCTGGGTCAACCAGCGCGCCGGATACGGGGCGGCCGTCGCCACCATCATGTTCCTGGCGCTGCTGATCGTGACCGTGGTGCAGGTGCGCATGATGGACCGAGGAGACGAGAAGTGAACCGGCTCAACGCGAATCGGGACCTGTGGGCGAAGATCTTCGGCTACGCCGCCATGGTGTGCGTGCTGATCATCGTCGGCCTCCCGCTGTACTACATCCTCACCCGCTCGTTCATGGGGCACTCCGAGGTGTACACCCAGCCCGTCACCTACTGGCCGAAGAACTGGCTCGCCTCGAACTATCACGACGCCACCACCACACTGCCGTTCTGGCAGTTCCTGCGGAACTCGATCATCGTCACCGGGATCGTCTCCGCCGTGAAGTTCGTGCTCGGCGTGTTCAGCGCCTACGGGCTGGTGTTCCTGCGCTTCCCGGGCAAGAACATCGTGTTCCTGGTGATCATCGCGGCGCTCATGGTGCCCAACCAGATCACCATCATCTCCAACTACGCGCTCATCGCGCAGCTGGGCTGGCGGAACACCTTCCAGGGCATCATCGTTCCGCTCTGCGGGGTCGCCTTCGGCACCTTCCTCATGCGCAACCATTTCCTGTCGCTGCCCGGTGAGGTGATCGAGGCCGCGCGCATGGACGGCGCCGGCTGGTGGCGGCTGCTGACCCGCGTGGTGCTGCCCATGTCCGGGCCGACCATGGTGGCGTTCGCGGTAGTCACGCTGGTCGGCGAATGGAACGAATACCTGTGGCCGTTCCTCATGGCCGACGACGCGCGCGTCGCGACCCTGCCGGTCGGCCTGACCCTGTTGCAGAACACCGAGAACCCCAGCGTCACCAACTGGGGGCCGGTCATGGCCGGCGTCGTGCTGACCATGCTGCCCATCCTCATCGTCTTCCTCGCGCTGCAGCGCCAAATGATCAAGGGCCTCACCTCCGGTGCGGTCAAGGGTTAAGTCCCAGAAGGAGATTCCTGTGCCCGAATCACGTCTGCCTGCACTGTCCCGACGCGGGTTCCTAGGCCTCGCCGGCGCGGCCGCGGGCGCGGTCGCCCTGACCGCCTGCGCCGGCACCGGTGGCGGCGGTACCCAGGGTGGCGACTCGAAGACCATCACCTTCTGGTCGAACCACCCCGGCACCTCGAAGGATCAGGAGAACGAGCTGATCAAGCGCTTCGAGGCCAAGTACCCGGATCTGAAGGTCAACCTCGTCGACGCCGGTAAGAACTACGAGGAGGTCGCGACCAAGTTCAACGCGGCGCTCACCGGCGGCGAGCTACCGGACGTGGTCATCCTGTCCGACGTGTGGTGGTTCAACTACGCGCTCAACGGCACCATCGAACCGCTGGACAGCCACTTCTCGGCCGCCGGCGTGAACGTGTCCGACTACGTGGACACCTTCGTCGGCGACTACAAGTTCAACGGCAAGACCTGGGCGCTGCCGTACGCGCGCTCGACGCAGATCTTCTACTACAACAAGGACGTCTGGGCCAAGGCCGGACTGCCCGACCGCACCCCCGACAGCTGGGCCGAATTCGACGAGTGGGGCCCGAAGATCCAGAGCGTCATCGGCGGCGGCAAGTGGGCGCACGGCTGGGGCGACGCCAAGAACTACCTGGCCTGGACCTTCCAGGGACCGATCTGGACCTTCGGCGGCGCCTACTCCGACGAGTGGAAGCTGAAGTTCGACGAGCCCGCCACCCTCGCCGCCGGTAACTACCTGCGCGACTCCATGAACACCAAGAAGTACGCCAGCATCCGGCCGACGTACGCGGTGGACTTCGGCAACGGCATCATCGCCTCCGCCATCGGTTCCACCGGCGATCTGAAGGCGATCGACACCAACGCCGCGGGCAAGGTGCAGTACGGCACCGGCTTCCTGCCGCACCCGAACGGACTGGCGGGCTGCACCACCGGCGGTGCGGGCCTGGCGATTCCGTCGCGGATCAGCGACGCCCGCAAGGAGAACGCGCTGAAGTTCATCGACTTCATCACCAATACCGCCAATACGGCGTACTTCTCGCAGGCCACCGGATATGTGCCGGTGCGCAAGTCGGCGGCGCAGGAACCCGGCATGGTGGACTTCCTGGCCAAGAACCCGAACTTCAAGACCGCCATCGACCAGCTGCCGCTGACCAAGCCGCAGAACTACGCGCGCGTCTTCGTGCCGGGCGGCGATCAGATCATCGGCACCGGGCTCGAGCAGATGGGCCTGCAGAACCGGGATACGGCAGCCACTTTCGCCGATATCAGCAACCAGCTGCAGACCATCATCGACCGGCAGATCACGCCCAAACTGCCCAAGTAATCAGCAACCGCCTGACAGGTGGTGAGACACAAGGAGATCCGCCGGCATGGCGACTGTGCAGTTCGAGGGTGTTTCCCTCACCTATCCGGGTACGCCCGGCCCCGCGGTGGACGACCTGAACATCGAGATCGCCGACGGCGAATTCCTGGTGCTGGTCGGCCCCTCGGGCTGCGGAAAATCCACCAGTCTGCGCATGCTGGCGGGCCTCGAGGCGGTGACCGGCGGCCACATCCGCATCGGCGGGCAGGACGTGACCGGCCTGCCGCCGCGGGCCCGCGATGTGGCCATGGTCTTCCAGAGCTACGCGCTCTACCCGAACATGACCGTGGCCGAGAACATGGGCTTCGCGCTGCGTAATGCGGGAATGAGCAAGGCGGACACCTTGATCCGGGTCAAGGAGGCCGCCGCCATGCTGGAACTCGAAGCCCTGCTCGACCGCAAACCCGCGAAACTCTCCGGCGGCCAGCGCCAGCGCGTCGCCATGGGCCGCGCCATCGTGCGCCGCCCCCAGGTCTTCTGCATGGACGAGCCCCTGTCCAACCTCGACGCCAAACTCCGCGTCAGCACCCGCTCCCAGATCGCGGCCCTGCAGAAACGCCTCGGCACCACCACCGTCTACGTCACCCACGACCAGGTCGAAGCCATGACCATGGGCCACCGGGTAGCCGTGATGAAAGACGGCAAACTACAACAGATCGCGGCCCCCCGCGACCTCTACGACAACCCGGTCAACACCTTCGTCGCCGGCTTCATCGGCTCACCCGGCATGAACCTCCTGACGGCGCCGGTGCAGGACGGGGCAGCGGTCCTCAACGACCTGCGAATCCCCCTGCCGCGCACCGTCACCGGCAAGAACGTGATCATCGGCATCCGCCCCGAATCCTGGGAAGTCGCCGCCACCGCCGACAACGCCCTCACCGTCGAAGTAGAACTCCTGGAAGAACTCGGCTCCGAATCCTTCCTCTACTCCCACGGCGTCACCGCCGAATGGTCCAGCCGCTCCGGCCGAGTAGTAGCCCGAGTAGACCGCCGCTTCCGAGTAGCCCTCGGCGACCGCCTCTCCCTCACCCCCAAACAAGAAGAACTCTTCTTCTTCGACGCGGAAACCGAAGACCGCATCGCCTGACGACTCGGGTCCCCGTCCGCGGACGGGGACCCGAGGTCCCAGCGCTGACGGAGCTACCAGATCTTTACGCGCTCGGTGGGGTCGAGGTAGAGGGCGTCGCCTTGTTTCACGTTGAACGCTTCGTGGAAGGTGTCGAGGTTGCGGACTACGCCGTTGCAGCGGAATTCGGGCGGGGAGTGAGGGTCTACGGCGAGGCGGCGGATGGCTTCCTCGGCGCGGGCCTTGGTGCGCCAGACCTGGGCCCAGCCGAAGAAGACGCGCTGGAGGCCGGTGAGGTCGTCGAGGACGGGGGAGTCCTTGCCTTCGAGGGAGATTTTGTAGGCCTCGAGGGCGATGGTGAGGCCGCCCAGGTCGCCGATGTTCTCGCCGATGGTGAACTCGCCGTTGACCTTGTGGTCTTCGGAGAGGTCCTTGGGGGTGAACTGGTTGTACTGGGCGATGAGAGCCTTGGTGCGCTTGCCGAATTCGGTGCGGTCCTGTTCGGTCCACCAGTCGATCATGTTGCCGTCGCCGTCGTACTTCGAACCCTGATCATCGAAGCCGTGACCGATCTCGTGACCGATGACCGCGCCGATACCACCGTAATTGGCGGCGTCGTCGGCGTTCATGTCGAAGAACGGGGGCTGCAGGATGGCGGCCGGGAAGACGATCTCGTTCATGCCCGGGTTGTAGTAGGCGTTCACCGTCTGCGGGGTCATGAACCACTCGCCGCGGTCCACCGCGCCGCCCAGCTTGTTCAGATCGCGATCGTGCTCGGCCGCATAGCCGTTGCGGTAGTTGCCGACCAGATCGGCCGGGTCGACCACGATCGCGGAGTAGTCCCGCCACTCGTCCGGGTAACCGATCTTCGGGGTGAACTTCTCCAGCTTGGCGAGCGCGGCCTGCCGGGTGGCCGGGCCCATCCACTCCAGCTGGGAGATATTGCGGCGGTACGCCTCCTGCAGGTTGGCCACCAGTTCGACCATGCGGGCCTTGGCCTCCGGCGGGAAGTGCCGGGCCACATACAGTTTGCCGACCGCCTCGCCGAGCAGATCCTGCACCAGGGAGACGCCGCGCTTCCAGCGGTCCCGGTTCTCCTGCGCGCCGGTGAGGGTGCGGCCGTAGAAGTCGAAGTTCTGCTCCACCAGGTCGGTGGTCAGGTAGGGAGCGCGGCTCTTCACGACACGCCAAGCCGCCCAGGCCTTCCAGTCCTCGAGCGACTCCGAGGCCCACAGCTGCGCGAAGGTGCGCAGGTAATCCGGCTGGCGCACCACCAGTTCCGCGAACAGCTCCGCGCCGGAGCGATCCACGCCCGCGGCCAGCGCCGAAGTCCACGCGGCCCAGTCGAACTCGGGGTTCGCGGCGGCCAGCGCGTCGAAGGTGGTCAGGTTGTAGCTGAGTTCGGCATCACGGCGGCGCACCACATCCCAGTGCCCGGCGGCCAGCTTGGCCTCCAGGTCGAAGACGCGCTGCGCGTCGTAGTCCAGGCCGGCCAGTTCGAACATGCGGCGGGTGTGCGCGACGTACTTCTCGCGGATCTCCGCGTACTCGTCCTTGTGGTAGTAGGACTCGTCGGGCAGGCCGATACCGGACTGGGAGGCGTGCACCAGGTAGCGCTCGGAGTTCTTGTCGTCGGTGTCGACGTAGAAGACCACCGCGCCGCCCACGCCGGTGCGCTGCAGCCGGCCGATGAGCGCGGCGAATTCGGAGCGGTCCGAGACGGCGGCGATGGCGGCCAGTTCCTCGGCGATCGGGGTCAGGCCCGCGGCCGCGACGGCCGCCTCGTCCATGAAGCTGTTGTAGAGGTCGCCGATCTTGCGCTCCTCGGTGCCGGGGGCGGCATCGGTGGCGGAGGCGTCCTGGATGATCTGCTGGACATCCTTCTCGGCCTGGTCGTACAGCGTGCGGAAGGCGCCGTCGACCGCGCGATCGGCCGGTATCTCGTAAGTGTCCAGCCATTTGCCGTTGACGTGCGCGAACAGGTCATCCTGCACACGGACAGCCTGATCTACGAAGGACAGGTCGATACCGGAAGGTGCGTTCAGCTGCGAAGTCACAGTGCCCATCTTGCCCTTCCGCTGCGCTCCGGGCAGGTTCGCGGCCCTGAAGTCTCGATTCTTCCCTCCCTCCGCTCCTCCGCTTCGCTCCCCCGCTCCACTCAGTCCAGAATCGAGACGGCCGCGAACTCGAAGGTCAGGAGTAGGCGGGAACTCGATCGAACTCGCCGTCGCGGACTCCCGCGGTGAAGGCAGCCCATTCGCCAGGGGTGTAGACCAGGGTGATCTCGGCGTGGCGCAATTCGGTGTGGCCGTCGGGGCGGAGGGTCGAGGTCAGGGCGGCGGGATCGGTAGCGCGGCCCATGATCACGGCCAGGAACGACATCCATTCGCGCGCGGTGACGGTGATGACGGGCTCGGATTCGAGGCGATTTTCCGGGTTGCGCCGGTACTTGCTGTCGCGGATGAGCACCGCCACACCGTCGAATCGAACCTCCACGCACTGATTTCCGTTATTGGTACGGGTCGACGTGAACCAGCCGGTGGATTCCGGCTGGTACTTCGCGGTGGTAAGCATGCGCTGCATTTTACCGTCCGGCCTCCGTATCCCACCCTTTCGAATAGCGTTCGATGAGCTCCAAAGAATCTGCGCGGCTGAGTGATTGGTCCAGCGCACGCACAAATGCGAACCCCAGATCGCGAACCTGATCCGTATCTTCCACGGCGCCACCGAAAACCGCGCTCTCCACCCAGGTGAAGGTGGGCAGATTCTCGGAAGCGAAATCCAGCAGATGAAAACTCGAGCCACCCAGCATCGCACCGCGCGTGGCGGTGAACGGAATCACCCGCACCGAAACGGAATCCAGTTCCGTGAGCAGATCCACCAGGTGTTCGAGTTGGCCGCGCAATACTTTCGGGCCGCCGATCTGTTGCAACAGCGTGGCCTCGCCGACCACCGCGGTCAATTCGACCCGGTCGTCACCGCGCAATCGTTCCTGCCGCCGCAACCGCACCGCCACCAGTTGTTCCACCTGTACCGGGCGGATCATGACGTCGGCGCTGATGAGCGCTCGCGCATACTCTTCCGTCTGCAGCAGGCCCGGCACCACCAGGCTGTCGTAACTGCGGATGCTCTCCGCCCCGAACTCCATGCCGTAATAGCGCTGCAGTTCCGCGCCCAGCAGGGCCGAGGACTTGGCCCACCAGCCGCGTTCCTTGCTCTCCGTCAGCAGGTCGAGCAGTTCCCCGCGTTCCTCGCCGTCCACCTCGAGCAGTTCCAGCACCGGGCCGATGGTGGTCGCGGTGAGCACGCGCCGGCCCTTCTCCACATGCGACCAGTTGGCCGGGGTGAAGCCGGTGCGTTTGGCGAAGGTGGCCGAATCGAAGCCGCGCTGCTCGCGGAGTTCACGCAGCCGCAGAACCAGCTCCCACCGGGCGACCGTGGGCGAGACGGGTGCCATGACAGGCGATCCTACTCCGCACAACTCACTGGCGTGTGACTATTGTCATACCGATTGCGGGATAATAGGGTCGGTAGCAGGAGGTTCGCCATGAGCGCGCTGGACCCGTCCTCATACACCGCCACCCAGGAAGCACTGGCCCGCTGCCGGCGCTACCGCAAGGAGCACGGCCTCTACGGAGTCGTCGACTCGGCACTCGGGCGGATCATGCTGGAAGTCGGGGCGGTCGGCGCGGTCACCATGCCCGCTGAGCTCGGCGCACGCGTCCGCAACCGGCTGCAGGCGCAACACCGGTGCGGGCCCGTCATCGCGCATCCGCGGTCCGGGCGGTGGACCTTCCTCACCGGGCCGATGGACGACTCCTACCTCGACATGGCCCTGTTCTCCGACCTGTTCCGGGACTGCGCCTCGGTGGCGCTGCCGGGTAGCCGCATCGTGCTGCCGTCGCCCAGCGATGAGCACACCGGCTACCGCGCCTGGATCTGCCCGCCGCAGGGCGACTTTCGGCCCGAACTCGCCGAAGTGGTCGGCGCTACCCGCGAATGCCGCCCGGCCGCCGGGTGACCGAGCGACCGCTCACGGGGTGGGTTCGGGCGTGACGGTGATGCCGTACTTGTCGCTGATGGTGGTCTTGAAATCGTTCTGGCACTGGTCGATCTTGGCCTGATCGTTCCCCGCCTTGTTCAGGCAGTCGACCAGATCCTTGCCGCCGTTGTCGACGAACCAGCTGTAGGCGAAGACCGCCAGCAGGATCGAGATGATGATGCCGACAATGCCCAGGATCAGGCCCGCCACGCCCATACCGAGGCCGCCCGCGGTGCCGTTGCGCGCCTTCACCATTGCGATGAGACCGAAGATCGCCGCGAACAGGCCGAACAGAATGCCGCCGACCACCGTGACCGAACCGATCACCGCGAGAATGCCGAGCACCAGCGCGGTGATCGCCAGGCCCTTGCTCTTCGGCGACTCCTGCCAATACTGCCCGCCCGGCGGACCGTAATTGCCCGGCGGAGGCGGCGGATAACTACCCGGCGGATAGTTGCCGTACTGACCTGGCGGCGGGTACTGGCTCATGGGGTCGATGCTATTGCCCACCGAGGCGGGCATGCATCTCCCACACCAGAATTTCCGACGGCAGGTTCGCCGTCACCCGCTGACCGCCGCTGCGCACCATGCGGACCGCGTCACCCTCGTACAAGGTGCCCACGCCCTCCATCTCCACCTCGCCGCGCGCGACGAAGACATGCAGGTAGGGGGCTTCCGGCAGGCGCACCTCGACCGGCTCGGCCGGACCCGCCATGCGGGCCACGTGCAAGGCCGAATGACTGCTGGCAATGGCGATGGCACTGCGATCCCGATAGCGCGGCAGACCCGAGGCCACCGTCACCAGACCGCCGCCGGCCAGCTCGTCGTCGACCTCCAGCTGCTGATAGCCGGGCGTCAGGCCGGGCTCGTCCGGCACCACCCACATCTGCACGAAATGCACCGGCTCGTCATGCTCGGGCGCGGTACTCAGCCGCCACGAATCGTTCTTCTCCGAATGCAGAATGCCGGTACCCGCGCTCATCCGCTGCGCCAGACCCGGATAGATGACACCGTTGTGCCCCAGCGAATCCTGGTGCACCAGGCTGCCGCTCAGCACCCAGGTGACGATCTCCATATCCCGATGCGGATGCGTTTCGAATCCCTCACCGGGCAGGACGATGTCCTCATTGTTCACCAGCAGCAGGCCGTGATGCGTGTTGTCGGGATCGTAATGCTCCCCGAACGAGAACGAATGCTTCGAATCCAGCCACGCCACACGGGTTTTCATGCGGTCGCCGCCACGATGGACATCGATGTGTGGTGTCGTGAGGGTGGACACCGCCGTACTCCTCTCACCGGCGAGCACCGATCGGATTCCAGGGTAGGGGCATAATCCATGCCCTGAGCTGAACTCCAGGTAAATAGTCTAGCGTGAGAGCACCGTTGCCCTACCCGCCGCCGACCAGGCGCTTCACCCTCGGCACGCGGTGCGGGCAAATGACTGGCGATGATCATCGGGAAGTCCGCGCGACGGCGTGATCCGGGTGGCGACCGTATCATGATGTGCCGCAAGTGAAACCGGAGGGAGAGCAGGGGGATGCGACCCGAAGTACTCGCGGGCATCGAACGCGAACTCCGGCAGCAGGCAGAGGCCGAGGGGATCGCGCATTTCGTGGTGGGGGTGGCGGTATTCCGCGCGGGCAAACTCCTGGTCGTGCGGCGTGTCGAAGGCACATACCGGGGCATGTGGGAGTTACCCGGCGGCGGCGTCGAATCCGGGGAAAGCTTCGCCGACTGCGTGGAACGCGAACTCTTCGAGGAAACCGGACTGCGCGTACTCAACATCACCGACGTACTCGGCGGCTTCGACTACGCCACCCGGACCAAATCCCGGGTCCGCAAATACAGCTTCGTCGCCGAGGCCGAGGCCGGCGACGTACTGCTCGATCCGGCCGAGCACGATCAATACCAATGGATAGACGCCGACAGCCTGGACAACCTGCCCATGGCCGACGATATGCGCGCCGCGGTTTTCGCCTTGGTGACCACGCACCCGGCCCGGTGACCCGGACGGCCCCGCTGCGCGGCAGGCTGGCGGCGGCCCGCACCGGACTGGCGGCCGCGCGCACCGGACTCGCCGAGAACCCCGGCACGCTACGGCTCACCGCGGTGCGGCTGGCCGGGCAGTTCGGGGACGGCATGTTCCAGGCCGCGCTGTCCGGGGCGATCCTCTTCAATCCCGAACGCGAGACCGATCCGCTCGCCATCGCGGGCGGATTCGCGGCACTGCTGCTGCCGTATTCGATCATCGGGCCCTACGCGGGCGCACTGCTGGACCGCTGGGATCGGCGGCTCGTGCTGCTGGTCGCCAACGTGCTGCGCGGACTGCTCATCGCGATCACCGCCGTCAGCCTGGCGGCCGGCGCGGGCGACAGCGTGCTGCTCGCCCTCGCATTGGCGGTGGTCGGCGTCAGCCGGTTCGTCAACGCCGGCGTGTCGGCCTCACTCCCACGCGTGCTCGCCCAGCGCTGGCTGGTCCCCATGAACTCGATCATGGCCACCGCCGCCTCCGGCTGCGCGATCCTCGGTGCGGGCGTGGCCTTCTCGATCATCGGCCTGGCCGGGGCCGGAAACACCGCCTCCGGACTCGCCGTCGCGGGCAGTGCCGCGGGATCCATCGTGGGCGCGGTGGCCGCCGCCGGGTTCCGCCCGCGCGCCCTCGGACCCGCCTGGCCGGCAAGCGAATCCGGCGGCGCATCGGCAGCGGCCGCGGCGACCACCCGGCCGCAACCCGAGGCACCCGGCGCCCCGCGCGGCGCAGCCCCCATGGTCCAGCCCGACGCGACGCCCATAACCCAGCCCGACACGAAAACCACGGGCCGACCCGACGCTGAGCCCAGCACCCAGCCCGCGGCGGCACCCGGCAAGCCCGCTGCGGTGCCCGTCCAACGCGGCACGGTACCCGGGCAGCGGAGTGCGGTGCGGGCCATAGCCGCCGGCCTCAGGGAGGGGGCGGTGGCTGTCTGGCGGGTGCCGGAGGTGACGACCACGATGATCGGGATCGGGGCGCATCGGGTGGTGTTCGGGGCCGACACGTTGTTGATGGTGCTGGTGCTGCGGCGGGGGGATCAGGCGGCGGTGGGGGCGCATATCGCGCAGTTCAGTGCGGCGATCACGGCTACCGGGGCGGGGATGCTGGGGGCGGCGGTGGTCGCGCCGGTGCTGATTCCGCGGCTCGGGCGGCCCCGGACCGTGGTGGCGGGGCTGATCGTGGCGATCGTGGTGCAGTTGACGCTGGTCACGCCGATCACCGTGGCGCACGGCGCGGATGAGGATCGGGCCGGAATGATGCTGCTCGCCGCGGCCTTCCTGCTCGGGCTGGCGGGGCAGACCATCAAGCTGACCGGGGACGCGGCCATGCAGATCGGTATCGACGACGCGCACCGCGGGCAGGTGTTCGCCTTGCAGGACACCATCTTCAACATCACCTATGTGCTGGCACTGGCGGGCACGGCACTGTGGATACCGTCCGACGGGCGCTCGCCGGCCGTCGTGGTGGCCGCGGCCGGTGTCTACGCCTGCGGTATCGCCGGCATCGCACTCAATTCGCGGCGCGGCCGGGCGACACGGTAGCGATCACACCGGAGCGATAACGATCTTCCCGGCCCCGGCACCCATCCGACGGGTCACGGCGATCGAATTGTCTTGGGGTCGGCCGACAGTGCGGTCGGCACGGCCCGTTTTTCCGTGTTCGCGATGTTAATATCGCCCGGGGTGCCACCCCCAGCCCCGGATGAGGAGACGCATACGGCATGGGATTCCGTTCGGTCGCGAGACCACGACGTTCCGAAATCCCCGCCGCACTCACCCTCTCCGGCAGTGTCGCCGCCGTCGCCGCGCTCCTGCTGCCCACCGCGACCGCCGGCGCCGCACCCCTCGCGCCCTGGGCCCCGCCGCCCGTGAACAGTTGCGGCGAAACGGGATACGACCCGCTGGCCCGCCAGCAACCGCCGGGACCGCCGCCGCCGCAATCGAATCCGACCATCCACATCCCCGTGCCGGTCCCGCAGATCATGCCGGTGCCGATTCCGGGACCCCTGCCCGACAACACCCGCATCGACCAGCAGCCGCTGCCCGAGGACCCGTGCACCAACCCCTGCCCGGACATTCGCGACGATGCCAAACCGAAGACGGATGTGCCTGCACCGCAGGATGATCCGGCCACGACCCAGGACCCCGCCGCCACCGGCACCGGGGAACCGCCGCAACCCACCACCACGCCGCCTGCCACGACGCCACCGCCCGCCACCACGCCACCGCCACCCAGCACCGGCAATCCGCTGGGCCTGCCGCAGATCCAGATCGACCCGCAGACCGAGCCCATCCCGATCCCCGTCCCCGGCGGCGAACCACCCGAACCGCAGCCCGCGCCCACCCCCGACGTGCAGCCCGCCGCACCCGCTCCGGTCGCGGCCGCACCGGCGAAACCGCAGGTGCAGTCCGTGGATCTGGTCGATCAGGTCACCGGGCACGGCTCCGCCAACCGCACCGATATGCGGTGGTCGGTCGACGGCACCGACCTCGGACTGATCTGGGAGACCAAACCCGGTCAGGTGGCCGTCGTCTTCGGCGACACCTTCGGCAAGGGCTGGGAGGCGCCCGGCGCGGGCACCGGCGACCAGGACTGGCGCAGCAACACCATCGCCTACAGCAGCAACCGCGACCTGTCGAAGGGCCTCACCCTGGACAGCTTCGTCCAGGACAGCCGCTGCCACGCCGCCCAGATCCTGGACAGCCGCAAGATCGCCAACTTCGAGATCACCACCATCCCCACCTCCGGCTTCGCCGTCGGCGACCGGCAGTACCTGACCTACATGTCGATCAACCGGTGGAGCAAGATCCCGGGCATGTGGTGGACCAACCTCGGCGGCATCGCCTGGTCCGACGACAACGGCCGCACCTGGACCAAATCGCAATGGGCGCAATGGGACAACCTGTTCGGCGCCAACCGGTTCCAGGTCTCCACCATGGTGCCGCACGACGACTACGTCTACGTGTTCGGAACACCCAACGGGCGTATGGGATTCATCGGCCTCGGGCGCGTACCCAAGGACCAGGTGCTCAACAAGTCCGCCTACCAGTACTGGGTCAACGGCAACTGGGAACCCACCGCCGGACCGGGCCAGCTGCTCGCCACCTCCATCGCCGACGGCATGGCCGGCGAGGTCTCGGTGCGCTACGACCAGGACAGTCAGCTGTGGCAGATGACCTACCTCGACGTCAGCAAACACCAGATCGTGCTGCGCACCGCCACCGAACCGCAGGGCACCTGGTCCGCGCCGGTACCGCTGGTCGACACCGACGACTATCCCGCCGCCTACGGCGGATTCATGCACCCGTGGTCGACCGGCAAGGACCTGTACTTCACCATGTCCGCCTGGAACAGCTACAACGTGTACCTCATGCACGCGAGCCTGGATCCGGCGCACTGAGCCGGAACCGCACCGCCTGCCCCGGGCGGGCCTGCGCCACCACATCCACATCGGCGTCCACCACCACACCGATCACCGGATAACCGCCGGTGATCGGATGATCGGCCAGGAACACCACCGGCTGACCGCTCGGCGGGACCTGGATGGAACCCAGCGCCATTCCCTCCGTGGGCAATTCGGTGTCCACCGCACGCCGCAAGATCGGACCCGAACGGCGATCCAGGCGGGCGCCGATGCGATCGGTATCCGAGGAGACCGTCCACTCACCCGCGAAAAGCGCTGCGGCATCGGCGAACCAGTCAGCGCGCGGGCCCGGCACCACCCGCACCGTCAGCGGTCCGGCGGGGAGCGCCGCGATCGGGGCCACATCCACTGTCGGATGCGTGCGGGGCGGTTTGCCCACCGGCAGCAGATCACCCACGCGCAACGGCTCCGGGCCGATACCCGAGAGCGTGTCGCGACTGCGCGAACCCAGCACCGGCGGCACATCGATACCGCCGCGCACCGCGATATAACTGCGCAGGCCCGACAGGGCGAAATCCAGCCGAAGCCGTTGATCCTCCTCGATTTCCAGCACGCTGGCCGTGCCCATCGGACGACCGTCGACTGTGATAGGGGCGGCGGCGCCCGTCACGGCCACGGTGAGATGCCGCTGCGCGAGCAGCTCCACGCCACCCAGCAGGGCCTCGATGGCGGCCGCGCCCTCCGGATTTCCGACCAGGCGATTCGCCAGCCGCAGCGAACCGCGATCGGCCGCGCCCGCCGCGCCGACACCCGAGTCGAACCAGCCGGGACGGCCGAGATCCTGAATGGTGGCCAGCGGGCCCACCCGCTCCACGCGGATCACGCTGCACCGCCTTCGATATCCACGAACTGCACGCGGGTCCCCGCGCGGACCAATGCGGGCGGGTCGCGATCGACATCCCACAAGGTCAGATCGGTGGTGCCGATGAGCTGCCAGCCGCCCGGACTGCGCCGGGGGTAGACCGCCGAATAACCGCCTGCCAAAGCCACCGCGCCGGCCGGGATGGCGGTGCGGGACTGGGCGCGGCGGGGGACCGTCAACCTGCGGTCGGGGGATTCCAGATAGCCGAAGCCCGGTGCGAAACCCGCGAAAGCGCAACGCCATACGGCACCTGTGTGCTGTGTGATCAGCTCGGCGCGGGTAAGGCCCAGCAAGGCCGCCACCTCGGGCAGATCCTCGCCGTCGTAGCGCACCGGGATCTCCACCGGATCCGTGCGGGAGCCATTGCCGCCCAGCGGGTCACCCGCCACCGGTGCCCCGGCCAAGCCGGCCAGCAGGGCCGACAGCTGTTTGCGGACCGGTTCGGCCGCCGCCGGGGAAGACAGTGTGACCAGGACGGTTTCGGCCGCGGGCAGCACATCGACGACTCCGGCCGGCCGGGTTCGCAGGGCCGCCACCAGCTCGGTCAGCAGATCGCGCTGCGGTGGGATCACCAGCAGGGCGCAATCGCCGGCGGCCCGGATATCGCCGGGCTCCCGCGGGGCAGAACGGAATTGCGTGCCGGCCGAATCGGAATCGTTCATTGTTCACCCATCAACATGCCGAGTTCGTAGCTCGCGGCCGCACCGTCAGGTGAAGGCCCGCACGGGAATTCCGGAATCATCCAGGGCGGCGCGTATGCGGCGCGCCATCACCACCGCCGCCGGAGTGTCACCATGCACGCAGATGCTCGTCGCGGAGACTGCGACCGTACCGCCGCCCACGGTGACGGCCTTTCCATGATTCGCGATCGACAGCGCCTGCGTGACCGCTTCGTCCTCGTGCAGCACCGCGCCCGGCGTGCCCCGCGGGGCGAGCAGGCCCTCCGGCGTGTAGGCGCGATCCGCGAAACCCTCACCCACGAACGGAGTTCCGGCCGCCCGCGCCGCCTGCTCCAATTCGGTGGCGGCCGGTCCCAGCAGGGCCAGCGCGGAATCGAATTCGCGCAGGGCGGTGACGACCGCATCGGCGAGGGCCCGGTCCGCGGCGGCCTGGTGGTACAGCGCGCCATGCGGTTTCACATAGCGCACCCGGTCACCGGCCGCGCGAGCGAAGGCGTCCAGGCTGCCGATCTGATAGAGCGTCTCGTCCCGCACCTCGTCCGGAGTCACCGGGATCGCGCGCCGCCCGAACCCCGCCAGATCCCGATGCCCGATGTGCGCACCGATCCGCACACCCCGCTCCACCGCCAGCGCACAGGTGCGCCGCATGATGGCCGGATCCCCGGCATGGAATCCGCACGCGATATTCGCACTGGTCACGACGTCCAGCATGGCCGCGTCATCGCCCATCCGATAGGCGCCGAAGCCCTCGCCGAGATCGCTGTTGAGGTCCAGGGTCATAGCTCCTCCCGAGCTCCAGAATATGACTCAGGTCACATCGATGAGACAGTGGCCCGCAGCTCAGTATGAATAGACCTCGACCTCGGTCGCCTTCACGGCAAAGAACACATCCATGCCGGGAGCAAGATCCAGCTGGGCCGCCGCGGCGGGCGTCAGATCCGCGGCCAGCCCCGCGGTCGCCCCCGGACCGTCTTCGGCGCGCACGCGGACGATACCGCCGCGATCCTCCAACTCCGCGATCCGCACCCGGAATACATTGCGGGGACTGCCCTCCGGATGCTCGCGATGGACCGCCACCGCGGCCGGTGAAAAGACCGCGGCCGCGCGGGAATCCGGCACAACGTTCTCCGCCGACCGACCGGTCACAGTCATATCGCCGTCGATGACGGTGACAAGACCGGCGGTCTCGCCGTCGGCCCCGGTACCGACGATCAGATTCACACCCGCGATCCGCGCGGCGAACCGGCTCCGCGGCCGCGCGAGAACCGTTGCCACCGGCCCGGACTCGACCACCCGGCCGGACTCGATGACCGCTACCCGATCGGCGAGCGTCACCGCGTCGATGATGTCGTGCGTCACCAGGATGGTCGCCACCGGCCGCCAGGACTCCCGCACTCCGGCAATCCGGCCCGCGCGACCGGCAGTCGCCGCCACACCCGCACCGCCGACAGCGCGCACCAGGCGAGGAGAGGCGGCGCCGCCCAGCGCACCCTGCCCGATAGCAGCGGCGGCGCCCGCATTGCCGGCGGCACCCGGCGCGCGCGTGACCTTGCCGGCCGCCGCAGCTCCTGCGGGCGTCGACGGTGCGTCATCGGTGATCGTGAGTGCCGGCTCGGACAGCGGATTCGGTCGGAGGACACGACGCAGCAGGGTTCGCATTGCGGGTGCGGCGGTCACATCCAGGGCGGCCATGGGTTCGTCGAGCAGCAGCACTTCGGGCCGGACGGCCAATGCGCGAGCGAGAGCCACCCGCTGCGCCTGCCCACCCGACAGCGAACCCGGTGCGCGCCTGGCGAAATCCCACATGTCGACCGCCTCCAGCCATTCCCGGGCGACCGCACCGGCCGCATGACCGCGCACGCCCCGGCTGCGCGGGCCGAAGGCCACATTCGCGCGGACCGACAAGTGGGGGAAGAGCAAGGCGTCCTGGGCGAGCATGGACACCGACCGCTTGTGTGGCGGTACCGCAATGCCTTTCGCGATATCGGTGAGCACCTCACCGTTCAGTGTCAGCCGGCCCGAATCCGGGACCAGCAGCCCGGCCACCATATCCAGCAGCGTCGACTTGCCCGCACCGTTGGGGCCGAGGATCGCCAGCACCTCACCGGGCGGCACCTGCAACTCGACCTGGAAGTCGCGCTGCGCCAGGGTCGCCGACAGCACCAGACCCGAATCCGCCACGGCCACCGGGGACTCGGGGTCAGCCATCGTGCACGCCGAGTAGGGCGGCCAAGTGGCGGGGGGCGGGGGAGCCGTGGGCGAGCATGGCGTCGTGCCAGGTGCGGAGGGGGGTGGTGGTGGGGCGGGCGGCGGCTATGGCGGAGATTTCCGTGTAGCCGACGAAGTAGGTGGAGAGCTGGGTGGAGCTGAGGAGGGCTCGGCGCCATTTGCCGGCGGCTTCGCCTTCTTCTTGGAAGCCGCGGCGCAGCATGAGGTCCATGGCGTCGGACTCGGTCATACCGGCGCAGTGGACGCCCTGGTCGAGGATGGCGTTGATGGTCATGCGGAGGTGGGACTTCAAGCGCTGCAGGAGGACCGGGAGGCCGCCGAAGCCGTGGTCGGACATGAGTTGTTCGGTGTAGACCGCCCAGCCTTCGATGAAGGTGCCGCTCCAGCACATGGCGCGCGCCGCCGTGGAACCACGGAAACGGCGGGCCCGCGCCAATTGCAGGTAGTGGCCGGGCATGGCCTCGTGGACAGTGAGATTGCGCATCATGTGGTCGTTGTATTCGCGATAGAACGAGGCGACCCGCTCGGCCGACCAGTCCGAAGGGGTCGGGGCGATGGCGAAAAACGTGGGCAGCTCGGCGGTTTCGAGCGGGCCCACCGGATCGCAGTAGGCGACGGCCACACCGCGCGCGAACTCCGGCATCTCCTGGATCACCAGCGGATCGTCGACGAGAGTCGCCAGCTCGTGGGCGGCGACGAACGCGGTCGCCTCCTCGAGCGCGGTGGTGGCCGTGCCGACCACCGTCGCATTGCTCGGATGATCGGCGGCCAGGCGGGCCAGCGCCGCCCGGACCGTGTCGTCGTCCGGATTCGCGACGCCGAGCAGTTCGCCTGCGGCGGCGCGGATCTCGGTGGTCAGGCGATCGAGGTGGGTGTGCGCGCGGTCCAGCACCGCGGCGGCGCTCAGGTCGGTGTCGAGGGTGTGCCAGAGTTTGGCCTCCCACAGGCGGCGGCCCAGTCGCGGGTCGCGCTCCGAATGCTCGACGCGTTCGGCGAGCCAGCCCTTGAATTCGATCAGCGCCGCCACCGCCGTCCGCGCGGCCGCGTCGATCTCGAATCCGGGCGCCTGCGCGGTCAATTCGGGCAGCAGGTCGTGGATGAGGGACTTGACCCCGCCGAACTGGCCGATCGCCGTCTCCACATGCACGCGCGGGCAGTCACCCAGCACCTTGCGGGCCGTCGCCAGCGCATCCGGCAGGGCTTCCAGGCGGGATCGCACCGCTTCGAGCCGCTCCTCGGCGGGCGCGAACGGGCGCGCCATCAGGCCGTACAGCAGCGGACCCGGATTGTGCAGCAGCGGATTCCACTCGTGCTCCCGCGCCTCGGTGAATTCGAAGAGCATCCCGTCCACGTGCTGCTGCAGCATGGCGTGATCCACCCGATCCTCCGGATCGAGCTCGTCGTCGTCCACCTCGGCCAGTGCGTGCGAGGCCTCACGCAGCATGGTGACCTGCGCGGCCACCGCCCCCGGCGAATAGTCCGGCAGCCGGTGATCGGCGCCGTGATCACCTACGAACGCGGCCAATTGCGGGTCGGCGGACAGCACGGCGGAGACGATGCGCTCCGCGCGATCAGCGAAAACACTCGGCATTCCGGCCACGCTACCCGCGCACCAGGGGACGGCGGTCCGTTCCGGACACGCCCGAACGGCGGTAGGCGACCAGCACCACGAACACCGCCACCAGCACCAACAGCAGCGAAAGCGCCACCGCCGCATCCGGATCCACCTCGCGCTGCAGATAGATCTCCAGCGGCAGGGTCCGGGTCTTGCCCTGCAGGCTGCCCGCGAACGTCAGCGTGGCGCCGAACTCGCCGAGGGCCCGCGCGAACGCGAGGATCGTGCCCGAGATCAAAGCCGGGCGCAGCAGCGGCAGGGTCACCCGCCACCACACGATCGTCGGGCGCGCACCCAGCGTGGCGGCCACTCGCTCGTATCGATCGCCCGCGGTGCGCATCGCGCCTTCGAGAGTGATCACCAGGAACGGCAGCGCCACGAACGTCTGCGCCAGCACCACCGCGGTCGTGCTGAACGCGATCTGGATACCCATCGCATCCAGCTGCTTACCGAGCAGACCCTGCCGGCCGAACAGGTACAGCAACGCGATACCGCCCACCACCGGCGGTAAAACCAAGGGCAGCAACACCAGTGCCCGCAATACCGGCATACCGCGCCAGTGCATGCGGGCCAGCACCGCGGCCATCGGCACCCCGAACACGACGCACAACAGCGCCGCGGTCAGGGAGGTGCGCAGGCTCAGCAGCAGCGCGATCCGCGACGAATCCGAGGTGACCAGACCCAGGAAATGCGACCAATCGACCGCATCAGTCAAACCCACCAGCGGGCCCGCCACGAAACCGAAACCCAGCGCGGCCGGCAACAACAACCACACCGGAATACGCGTGCCACCACGACGATTCGGCACTCGCCGCGGCCACCCGGGGAACCGGCGGCCCGTGACTACCCGGGCCGCCGCATCCGGCGCGGAGCCGACGTCGACCCCGCCCCGGTCCGGGACGCCGGTCTCGGTCGTCTCCGCACCCGTCATTACGGAGCGCCGAATCCGGCCTGGCTCAACGCCTTCTGCCCCTCCGCGCCCGTGATCATGGCGACCCACTGATTCGCCACATCGGCATTCTTGGAATCCGCCACGGCGGCAATCGGATAGGTGTTCACCGCGGTCTTCGACTCCGGGAACGCCACCGTGGTCACCTTGTTACCGGCCGACGACGCATCGGTCACGTACACCAGGCCGGCATCCGCCTGACCCGTCTCCACCTTGGTGAGCACATCGGTCACCGAGGACTCCTCGGACACCGGGGACAGCTTCACCTTGGTCTCGCCCTCCACCTTCTTGGTCGCCGTACCACACGGCACCTGCGGGGCGCACACCACCAGGTGCACGTTCGGCTTGGCCAGATCCGCGAAATTCGCGATGTGATCCGGATTGCCCGGCGGGGTCACGATGGTCAGCACATTGGTCGCGAAGGTCTGCGGCTTGGCGGTGATCCGATTGGTCTTGGTGACCTTGTCCATGTTCGCCTGATCCGCCGACGCGAACACATCCGCGGGCGCGCCCTGATTCAGCTGCACCGCCAGATCCGAGGAACCGGCGAACGAGAACACCACCTTGGTGCCCGGGTGCTCGGTCTGGAACTGATTGCCCAGCTGCGTGAACACCTGCTGCAGCGAGGCCGCCGCGAACACCGTGATGGTCTTGGTGCCCGAACCGCTGCTGCTCGACGACGAACCACACCCCGACAGCAGGCCCGCGCCCAGCACCGCCGCCGCGGCCACCGCGACGCCGGTCCGGGTGCCTACCCGGCGCCACCCGACTCCGCGGTGGTCTCCACCACGACCGTGGTCGCCTTCACCGTGGCCATCGCCACGCTGCCCGGCTGCAAGCCCAGCTCGCGCACCGACTCGGTGCTCATCAGGGATACGACTGTGAATGGTCCGCATTGCATCTCCACCTGTGCCATCACGGTATCGGCCACCACACGGGTGACCAGGCCGGGAAATCGATTTCGTGCCGAACTGGCACTACCCATCCGGGTCTGCGGGGTGCGAGCCTGCTCGACGGCGAGATCCGCCAGCTCCCGTCCGTCCACCACCAGGCGACCGGACTCGTCACGACGCGCGGACAAGGTGCCGTTGTCTATCCACCGGCGCACAGTGTCGTCGCTGACGCCCAGCAACTGGGCGGCGTCACGAATCCGAATATCGGGCATGAGGAGCAGAGTACTTCCGCAGATGCGGAACAATCAATCGAATCGCACCGTATCTGCGGACACGTAACCCGGACGCGTGTTTCACGTCACCTACCCGTTCCCCGCCGCCCGCCTGCTCGTTCCCGGCACTGTCACCCAACGTCGGTACGCTCGTTGCAATCATGGCCACGTACTTCGACCCGAAGGCCTGGGCAAGCTTCACCACCGCCTGGCTGGAACCTGCCACCGATTTCGGCGTCGGCGCCGTCACCGCCCTCATGCCCGACGTGCTCATGACCCTGCTGTCCGAAGGCATCCTCAGCCAATTCGGCGGGAAAGAAGTCAGCGCCACCCTGCTCGGGCACGAAATGCGCGCCACGCTACAGACACTCAAGGTCCGAAGACGCGGGGCGCACTTCCAGACCAAGACCGTGCTCACCGGCCTGCGCTGGAACCGCCACCCCGTCGACGAAGTGACCGTGATCGCGCACGGCGTCCGGCTGATTCCGGGCGTACCCACCAAGGTCCGGTCCGCGCAGCTCGATCTCACCGGCGTCATATCCGTTGCGGCGCTGCTGGAATGGATCAACAGCTGGCAGGCCGACTGGGAACTCGAACCCGCCGAGGGCGGGCTGGTGCTCGCCAGGCATCGCCGGCGTCGGATCCGCGCTCTTGCCGACGCCGAGATCAGCGACAATGTGCTCACCATCCGGGTGCACCGGGCGCACTGGCGAAAAGTCCGGGCCCCCAGGCGAATGACGAAGCTGGACCCGATCCTCCTGTCGGACTTGCCGAATCAGGCGCGCATCGCACGGGCGGAACGGGTCGACGACAAGATCCACTTCACCGCCGATATACCCGCCATGACAGGGTCTTTCGATCTCGCGCAGATCCGGGCCGCCATCGTCGCCGGAACCACGCTGATCATCTTCTAGCGGAGAACCCAACTCTCGGGCTCTCAGGGGCTTCGCCCCCGAACCCCCTCGGCCTATTCGGCTGCTTGCCACCATTCGAGCAGAGCCGCTTCGGCCTCGTCGCGGCTCATCGGGCCGCGGTCCAAGCGCAGCTCCTTCAGGAAACGCCACGCCTTACCGACGTCCGGACCCGGTTGCAGGTCCAGCAGTTCCATGATCGCGTTGCCGTCGAGATCCGGGCGGACGCGGGCCAGATCCTCCTGCTCCGCGAGGCGCTCGATGCGGACCTCGAGGTCGTCGTAGGTGGAACGCAGCAGGGCGGCGCGGCGCTTGTTGCGGGTCGTGCAGTCCGCGCGCACCAGTTTGTGCAAGCGCGGCAACAACTCTCCCGCGTCCGTCACGTAGCGGCGCACGGCCGAATCCGTCCACTGGCCCTTGCCGTAGCCGTGGAAACGCAGGTGCAGGTACACCAGCTTCGCCACGTCCTCGGTGAACTGCTTCGGATACTTCAAGGCGCGCATGCGCTTTCGCACCATCTTCGCGCCCACCACCTCGTGGTGATGGAAGCTCACGCCGCCGCCCGCCTCGTTCCGCTTGGTCGGCGGCTTGCCGATATCGTGCAGCAGCGCGGCCCAGCGCAGCACCAGGTCCGGGTCGCCCTGCTCCTGGTCGATGGCCTGCCGCAGCACCGTCAGCGAATGCTGGTAGACGTCCTTGTGCTGGTGGTGCTCATCGATCTCCAGCTGCATGGCCGGGATCTCCGGCATCACTCGCTCCGCCAGGCCGGTCTCGACCATGATGTCGATGCCGTCGGTCGGGTACTCGCCGCCGATCAGCTTGTCCAGCTCGGTGTGGATGCGCTCCGCGGTGATCCGATCCAGCTCGGGCGCCATCGCCACGATGGCCTCCCGCACCCGCGGCGCCAGCCGGAAACCCAGCTGCGATACGAAACGCGCACCCCGCAGCATGCGCAGCGGATCGTCGCGGAAGGAATCCTCGGGCGCGGCCGGCGTATCGAGCACGCCTTCCAGGAGGGCCTCTATACCGTTCAGCGGATCCACGAACTCGAGCTCGCCCAGCGCGCCGATGCGAACGGCCATGGCGTTCACCGTGAAATCCCGCCGCACCAGATCACCCTCGAGGGTGTCACCGAAGGTGACCTCCGGATTGCGGGAGACCCGATCGTAGGCGTCACTGCGGAAGGTGGTGATCTCCAGCTGCTGACCGGCCTTCGACGCCGTCACCGTGCCGAACGCCAGCCCGCCGGTATCCCACAGGTTGTCGGCCCAGCCGCGCATCAACTCCTGCACGACCTCCGGCCGCGCGTCGGTGGTGAAATCCAGATCGGTGCCGAGGCGGCCCAGCACGGCATCCCGCACACTGCCGCCCACCAGATACAACTGATGGCCGTGTGCCGCGAACAGCTCGCCCAGCGGAGTCATCACCTCCGACAGCTGCCCCAGGGTTATCGCCGCCGACGCCAGCAATCGGGTACGACGATCCACACTGGCTTCTTCGGACTTCGGCGATACCACGAAAATGCAGCTTAGTGGAGGGGCGCAAACCGCCGGGCCACGACGGTCAGGCAAGCGAACGATCCCCGCTAGACTGACGCAGTGTCCCCGGCCGATCGCGCGAACAGTCGACGCCGCCAGCCCCGGCGCCGTGGTTCGGCCGGTACTGCGGCGAAAGCCGGTGGTGCCCAGCGCGGGGAGGCGGAACGCAAACCACGCATGCGTACCGTGCGGGAAACCTCCGCCGGCGGACTGGTGGTCGACGGGCTCGACGGGCCCAGCGAGAAACGCGCCGCCGCCCTCATCGGCCGCACCGACCGGCGCGGCCGGCTGCTCTGGTCGCTACCCAAGGGACACATAGAAGAGGGCGAGACGGCCGAGCAGACCGCCATCCGTGAAGTCCAGGAGGAGACCGGAATTCACGGCACCGTGGTCGCCGAACTCGGCAGCATCGACTACTGGTTCGTCACCGAAGGCCGGCGGGTACACAAAACCGTGCACCATTACCTCATGCGATCCCTCGGCGGCGAACTCTCGGACGCCGATGTGGAGGTCACCAAGGTGGCCTGGGTTCCCTTGAGCGAACTCGATTCCCGCCTCGCCTACGCCGACGAACGCAGGCTCGCCGAGGTCGCGAACCGGCTGATCGACCGGATGGAGAACGGCAGACAATGACGCGTGCGGGGTCTGGGCGTCCTGAACACGACACCGCGGCGGCACATCCGACAGCTACGAACAGGACGCTGCCTCAGCGGCTGCTGTCGTTCGTCGCGGTACTGCTGGCCGTGCTCACGGTCGCCGGTATCGGACCGGCCGCCGCCCTCGGCGAACCCACCACCGGCGCCGGCAGCGGCACCGGTGACACCAGCGGACCCAAATTCCTGAAACTGTCGCTCGATTCGGTCACGCCCACCGCCATCACCGCCACCAGCGACCCCTACTTCGTGGTGTCCGGCACCGTCACCAATATCGGCGACCGCAATGTCGACGACATCGCCATCCGCGTCCAGCGCACCGCCGCCGTCACCAATCCCAGCGGACTGCGCTCCAGCCTGCGGCTCGAACAATCCAATTACGACATCACCGGCGAATTCCAGGATGTCGCAGACCGATTGACGCCCGGGCAGCGCAAACAGTTCAGCCTCACCGTCGCCGTGCGCTCGGGAACCGATCTGCCCGACGGGGTTTCCGCACTCGACATCACCAGCCCCGGCGTCTACCCGTTACTGCTCAATGTGAACGGGCAACCGGCCTACGGCGGCCAGGCCCGGCTCGACGACGCGCGTTTCCTGCTGCCGGTCCTCGGCATCCCCGCCGACCCGAACGCGAACAAGACCGACAACCCGGCGCCCCCGGCCGCGCCCGCCGCGCCGCCCGTCGCCACCACCCTGATCTGGCCGCTGGCCGATCGGCCCCGCCTGGTCGCCGGACGCCCCGGCGCACCCGACAACCACGCCCTGCTCACCGACGACGACCTGGCCTCTTCCCTGGCCACCGGCGGACGGCTGGACCAGCTGCTGTCCGCGCTGGAAGGCGCGCTCAAACCCGACAGCGGGCACGACAAGAACCTCACCGGCGCGCTCTGCCTGGCCGTCGACCCGGACCTGCTCATCACCGTGTCCGATATGACCAACGGCTACCAGGTCCTCGCCAGCCCCTCCGACCCGGACGGGCCCACCCGCGCCGGCACCGGCGACAAGGCCGCCAAGGCCTGGCTGGACCGGCTGCGCGCCATCGCACCCCGGCTCTGCGTGGTGGCCCTGCCCTTCGCGCAGGCCGACCCCAGCGCCCTCGCCGCCACCGACGACGCCACCCTCACCGATCGCGCGCTCACCGCGCCCGCCGACATCATCGATTCGCGGCTGTCGGTGAAATCCGTACGCGGCGTGGCACTGCCGGACGCGGGCACCATCGACGCGGACGGCGCCAATCTGCTCGCGCGGCACGGCTTCACCACCACCCTGCTCGCCGACAATGCCGTCACCGCGCCCGACGGGCACAATAATCTCACCGCCCTGAAATCGGCCACGCCCGCGAACGATTCGGTGAATCCGGACATCGTGCAACTCGACGGCATCCCCCTGCCCGCACCCGCCGGCGGCGAGAACAAGCCGCCGCCAACCGAATTGCGGGCCGCCACCTTCGACATCTGGTCGGCCACCGCCCTCGCCGCCATCGGGTCGCATCCGCCGACCCCGCCGTTCACCCCCGACCGGGTGCGCTACGACGTCACCAACGACTCCCGCGCCGCCCGGCTGCAGGACGCGCTCGGCGCGGTCTCCTGGACGTCCCTGAACCCGATGCCCGGCCACCCCCGCTCCCAGCTGCTCATGCCGCCGCAACAGTGGGGCGCCAATCGCGACGAGGCCAACGCCCTGCTCACCCAGCTCGATCTGTTGTTGCGCAACAACCTGGCGACCGCGCGGCCCCTCACCGATCTGCTCGCCCAGCCGGCCGACCCGCAGCCCTACGAACTCGACTACCTCAGCACCGCCGCTGACGACGCCGTGCCCGCGCACTTCGCCGAACCCGTCCGGCAGCAGGCGCAGCGCATCACCCAGCTGATGGGCGCCCTCGTCGACGTGCCGCAGCAGGAACTCAGCCCGCACGACTTCCTCACCCCGCTGCGCGACGACCTGGTCCGGGTGCTCTCGCTCTCCGACCGGTGGGCCGGCGGCTCGCTCGCCGACACCTCGGCGCAACGCCGCCTCGACCTCACCACCTCGACCATGGACGGCCTCTACAACTCGGTGACCGTGCTCCCACCCGGCGGCGTCTACACGCTGGCCTCGGAACAGAGCCCATTGCTGCTGGTCGCGCGCAACGATCTGCCGGTCGCCATCCGCGTCCGCTTCCACATCGACGCGCCCGCCGAGACGAACATCACCGATATCGGTGAACAGCAACTTCCCGCCAAGGGCAATCGCTCGTTCCAGATCCCGACCGAGGTCTCCGACCGCCGGAACCTGGTCATTCCCATCGCTCTTACCACACCCGACGGCGTGTCGCTGGGCAAGGCCGTCTCGGTATCGGTGCGGTCCAACGCCTACGGTCGAGTGTTGGCAATAATTACCGCGTGCGCTTGTGCACTCCTGCTTCTGCTGGTCGCTCGCCGACTGTGGCACCGCTTCCGCGGACAGTCCGACCCGGCTGACGAGGGGTTCGATCCGGGGACACGACGTCGAGTCAACCGGTACCGGCGCGCGCGAAAGCAGGAGTTGCGACGCAAGGAGGCGCGGTGACCGAACGACCGGAAGGGAATGACGGGCCGTCGCCGCGCCGCGCGCCCTCGGCACCCTGGGAACGCGGAGCGCCACGCCGGCCACAAGGATCGGCGTCGGGCCAACAGCGCGGGGTGCCCCCACAGGGGCCCGCGTCGGGGCAACAGCGATCCGTCCCACCGGGACCCGGCTCCGGACAACAACGTTCGGTGCCACCGGGACCAGCGTCGGGACAGCAGCGATCGGTACCGCCGGGACCTGCCTCGGGGCAACAACGTTCGGTACCGCCCGGGCCTCCGTCCGGGCAGCAGCGGGGTGTGCCCCCGCAGGGACCCGGCTCGGGACAGCAACGGGCCGTGCCCGGCGTGAGCGTGCCGCCGGGGCCGCAGCGGATTCCGCCACGACCGCAAGGACAACCGTCCGGTCCGCGGACCGGTGAACCCTGGGCCCCCGAATCCGGGCCCGTCATGCACCGGCAGCCCCGGCCCGCACCGCCCGGCGCCCAGCGACCGCCACAGCCCAACCGGAATCCCGGCGGGCCGGATCGCGGTGCGGCAGGCCGCGTCCCGAGCGAAGAGCGCTACCACTGGGGACACTCCGGCGGGGACGCCAATCGTCCACCGGGACAAGCCCCCCAGCGGTACCCCACGCCCCCGATGTCCAATCCGCGGCCGCAGCAATCACTTCCGCGGAAGCTGCCCGGCGCCACCGCGACCGTGCAGCGCGAGGAGAAGCCGGAGAGCGCGAACGCCAAACTGGTCCGCGACACCGGCTCCATCGCCATCGCCACACTGATCAGCCGCATCACCGGGTTCGCGAAACAGGCGCTGCTGCTCACCGTGCTCGGCCCGGCCATCGCCAGCGCCTTCACCGTCGCCAGCTCGATCCCGAACATGATCTCGGAGCTGCTGCTCGGCGCGGTGCTCACCGCCATCGTGGTGCCCACCCTGGTACGCGCCGAACGCGAAGACGACGACGGGGGAGCGGCTTTCGTGCGCCGGCTCTTCACCGCGGCGCTCACCGTGCTCGTCACCGGCACGGTCCTCGCCATGGTGCTGGCGCCGGTGCTGACCGAGCACATCTTCCTGACCAAGGACGGTCAGGTCAGCACGGGACTCACCACCGCGCTCACCTACCTGCTGCTGCCCGCCGTCGTGCTGTACGGCATGTCGGCGCTGTTGATGGCGATTCTGAACACCCATCAGGTGTTCAAACCCGGCGCCTGGGCGCCCGTCCTCAACAACGTGGTCGTGCTGGTGGTGCTCGCGCTCTACCTGATCCTGCCCGGCGAGATCAGCCTCGACCCGGTCCGGATGGGCGAACCCAAACTGCTGCTGCTCGGCATCGGCGTCACCCTCGGCGTCGCCGTCCAGGTGGCGACGCTGCTGCCGGCCATCCGGCGCGAGGGCATCAACCTGCGGCCGCTGTGGGGCGTCGACGCGCGGCTCAAGCAGTTCGGCGGCATGGCCGCGGCCATCATCCTCTACGTCCTGATCAGCCAGGCCGGCTTCAGCTTCACGCTGCGCGTCTCCTCGCACACCGACGTGGCCGGCCCGACCATCTACCAGAACGCCTGGCTACTGCTGCAATTGCCGTACGGCGTGCTCGGCGTGACCCTGCTGACCGCGATCATGCCGCGGCTCAGCCGCAATGCCGCCGCCGACGACACGCCCGCCGTGGTGGACGATCTCGGCGCGGCCACCCGGCTCACCATGATCGCGCTGGTCCCGATCGTCACCTTCCTGACCTTCGCCGGACCCCAGATCGGCCAGGCCATCTACGGCTACGGCCGCTTCCACCACCACGCCGAACGCCTCGGCGAGGCCGTGTCCTGGTCCGCGTTCACGCTGATCCCGTACTCGCTGGTGCTGATCCACCTCCGCGTCTTCTACGCCCGCGAGAAGGCGTGGACGCCGACCTGGATCATCCTCGGCATCACCAGCGTCCAGATCACGCTGTCCGCGCTGGCGCCGTCGTTCGTGTCCGCCGACCATGTGGTCATCGCGCTCGGCGTGGCCCGCGGGCTCGGGTTCCTGTGCGGCGCCATCATCGGCGGCTGGCTGCTGCACCGCAGCCTCGGCGACCTGCGCATGACCAATGTCGGCCGCACCATCAGCCGCGTCGTCCTGGCCTCGCTGGCCGGCGGCGCCGTCATGCTGATCGTCGACAAAGTGCTGGGGCTGCACCGGCTTTCGGACTCGTTCGGCGGGTTCGGCTCGCTGCTCCGGGTCGGCCTCACCGCCGTCATCATGTTCGGCGTGGCCTTCGGACTGATGCGGCTCGCGGGGATTCCGGAGATCGTCGCCATCACCGTCGCCATCTCCCGGCGACTCGGCATCACCCCGCCCGCACCCGACCTCGGGCTGGACGGCACGCCGATCGACGACATCCACGAAACCACCGTGCTGCCCCGGCCCGATCTGCGCGCCGCACCGTACTACTACCGGTTCGACCCGTACCTCGACGCGCAGACCATGGTGCTGCCCGTCATCCGACCCGATGCGGTTGACATCACCCGCTCGGATGAGTTCCCGTACCCTGTTCCGCAGAGAAGCGCAACCGCCGGATCAGGCGCGCCCACGGACAATCGCGGGCCGTCGGACAGCGCCCGCGCATCGGACACCGGAGTCCGCACGACATCGGATGCCGGTGGCTCGGTTCCGGCCCCGACACATCGGTCTTCGAGATACCAGGGCGAAGGAGGCATGAGGGTGAGCGACGACGCGGCAGGCGGTGTGCCGGCCGCAGAGGCTGCAACAACCGCGGGTGGCGCCCTTTCCACGGATACCCCTCCGCCCGGTGGGCAGAGCGGAAAGCCTGGCGGCAACCCCGAATCCACGGCCCGGACCAGCGAGTCCGGCGACGACGCGCCGGAGAACCTACCGGAAGAGGACCATGCCGGTCCCGAAACCGGTGTCTACGAAGCGGTCTCGCCACAGATGCCACCCATGCGGGTGGAATCGCCGAGCAAGAAAATGCAACGCGGACCCAAGCTGATCCCCGGCGCCTCGGTGGCGGGCGGCAGATACCGCCTGCTGGCCGGGCACGGCGGGGCGCGCGGACTACGGTTCTGGCAGGCGCTGGACGTGAAACTCGACCGCGAGGTCGCGCTCACCTTCGTCGACGCGGACCAGAAGTCCGCCGACAACTCCGGACACGATGGGCCGCAGGCCATCCTGTCCCGCACCCTGCGCCTGGGCCGCATCAACTCACCGGGCCTGGCCCGCGTGCTCGACGTGGTCCGCGGCTCCTCCGGCGGCATCGTGGTGGCGGAATGGACACCCGGCCGCTCCCTCAAGGAGATGGCCGACACGGTGCCCTCACCCATCGGCGCGGCCCGCGCCGTACGGGCCCTCGCCGCGGCGGCCGAAATGGCGCACCGCGGCGGCGGATCACTCTCCATCGATCACCCGGACCGGGTGCGCATCAGCGCCACCGGCGATGCGGTGCTGGCCTTCCCGGGCACCCTGTCCGACTCCGACGCGCAATCCGATGTCCGCGGCCTGGGCGCCATGCTCTACGCGCTCATCACCGCGCACTGGCCCATCCGGGTCGGCGGCATCAGCGGCAGCGCCGCCACCGTCGGCGGACTGCCACTGGCCGATTTCGGGCCGGACGGAACTCCGGTGGAGCCCAGGACGATTCGGCCCGAGGTGCCGTTCGAGATCTCGGCGGTCGCGGTCCGGTCGCTGGAATCCAACAAGGGCGTGCGCACCGCGGCCACGGTCCAGCACGTGCTGGAACAGGCGTCCGTGGTCGACCAGAAGACCGATTTCATCCCCGTGCTGCGGCTGGGCCAGCGCCCGCCGAGCGCGCCGGACGAAACCCTCGCGGATCCGGAACTGCTTGCGGCCGAGAAGGAACGGTCGCAGCGCATGATGTGGATCCTGGTCGGGCTCGGCGTACTGGCCGCGCTGGTGGTCGGCGTGATCATCTGGTGGCTGCTGAGCGTCTTCGCGCCCGGCTCCGCCAACGCACCGCTCAACGAGCAGCGCAATATCGGGCTCACCACCTCACAGCCGGTACCGCCACCGCCGGGGACGCCACAGGCGCCCGCGGCCACCACCCCCACGGGTGGGGTGCCGGTGCCGGTGACCGGGGCCATGGTGTTCTCGCCGGAGGGCACTCCGGACAATGTCGGCAGCGTCGGGTCGGTGGTGGACAACAACCCGGGCTCATCCTGGCGCACCGACGCCTATTTCCAGCAGTTCCCCGCCCTGAAGAAGGGCGTGGGCATTCTGGCCACCCTGGGCAGCCCCAGCAAGCTGACCAAGGCCATCATCGAATCGCCCTCGCCCGGAACGAAGGTCGAGATCCGCACCTCGCCGACCGCCTCGCCGACCCTCGATCAGACACAGCTGATCGGGTCGGCGGTGCTCGGCGACGGCACCACGGAGATCCCGGTGCAGGCCGACCAGCCTGCCCGGTACGTCCTCGTGTGGATCACTCAGCTGGCCAACAGTGGGGGGCAGTTCCAGTCGTCGATCGCCAAGATCCACTTCGAGGCCTCGCAATAACTTTGGCCTCCGCTGCGCTCCGGCGGGGTTCGCGGCCCTAAGTCTCGATTCTTCCCTCCCTCCGCTCCTCCGCTTCGCTCCCCCGCTCCACTCAGTCCAGAACCGAGCCGGCCGCGAACCATGAGCGTTGAGTCATAGCCAGGGTGGATAACGGATTCGTCGCGCATTCCGTACCAAACGGCCGCTACCAGCACTTTTTCTTATTCCCTATTGCTATCGAATCGTTATCTTCGATATGATCTTGCCTCGTCGTTGTGGTCGAATTCACCGGCCTGAGGGGATTCATGTCGCCTTTGAACGGATACGGGCGAGCGGTCGAGCGGAATGCTCGAGCGGTGGCGACGGCCGTCCGGCCGAACCTGGAAGCCTCCTCGGACCGGGAGCTACTCGCCGCACACGCCGCCGGTGAACGCGACGCCTTCGCGGAACTCTTCCGCCGCCACCGCGACCACCTCTACCAAGTCGCCCGGCGCACCTGCCCCACCCAGGTCGACGCCGAGGACTCGGTCCAGGAGGCCATGCTCTCCGCCCACCGCAATGCCGCCGGATTCCGCGGCGACGCGGAGGTCCGCAGCTGGCTGCACCGGATCGTCGTCAACGCCTGCCTGGACCGCATCCGGCGCAACAAACTCCGCACCACCGTCCCGCTCACCGAGGACAAGGCCGACGAACACCGGTACGACAGAGACGATTACGCGGCCCTGGAAGCCACGCTGCTCGTCGACGCCGCCCTGTTCACCCTGCCCGACGAACAGCGCACCGCACTGGTCGCCGTCGAACTACACGGCCTGACCATCGCGGAAGCGGCTGAGCGGCTGGGGATTCCGGAAGGCACCGTCAAGAGCCGGTGCGCCCGCGCCCGTCAGCGGCTCGCCGCGCACTTCCAGGCCATGAACAACTGAATTCCGTTCCGGCGCCGCGAAATTCCGGTACCGGAAAAACGGGCGGAACCGTAACGATCTCCGCTGCGTCAGAAATAAAGTCAGGTCTGCGAATTTCCTACCCGAAGCCCTGGAGGGGCAATGGACGAGAAGGCCGAAACGGGCGCGCGTCGCCACCCGGCCGATAACGGAGCAGGAGCCATGGCCGGAACCATGCCGCCCTTCTCCGCCGAACTGCTCGCCGACCTGCACGCCGGCAATATCCCGGCGAAGGTGTCCGAGCAACTCTGGCCCGCGGTCCGCCGGGACCCCGCGGCCATGCGCTACCTGCACTCCCTGGACCAGGTGAGCGATCACGTCCGCGACCTCGGCCGCGACCCGCGCATCCTGCACCCCATGCCCGCTGACGTCACCGAACGACTGGAACGGATGATCGACGAACTGGCCGCCACCCCCCTCACGGCCACCACCGCACCGACCGCGACCACGACCGCCCCGCGTGCGGCCGCCACCGTGCACCCGCTGCCCCGGCACGCCGGGCCGACCGGCACCGCACCCCAGCCGGTGCAGCTCCCACCGGCCACCGCGCCCATGCCCGCACTCGGCGGCGCCATCTTCGACACCGGCCGGCTCGACCCGCGCGAACTCGAGGCCGGCCTGCCCGGCGCCGACGGCATTTTCGCGCCGGACAGCGACGAGGCTTTCGAGACGGAGACCGACGACACGCCGATCCGGCTGCCCGAGCGCCCCTCCCGGCGGCTGCGCTGGCTCACCGCCGCGGCAGCGGTCGCGGCGGTGGCCGCGGGTGGCGTCGTCGCCGTGGACGCCTTGAACAGCCGTACCGTGGCTCCTGGCAGCGCCCCGGCGGCCGATACCCAGCTGGCCGCCGATCTGCCGCCCACCGTCGTGCTGAGCGCCATGGGCAACCAGTCCTTCACCGGCCCGCTGGCGGCCGGGACCAACCTCACGGCATGTCTCACCGCGGCCGGATTGAATCGCCCGATACTCGGCGCCCGGAATGTGACGTATTCGAACCAGCAGGCCGTCCTCGTACTGCTACCCGGAGCCAAGACGCCGCAGATCACCGCGGTGGTCCTCGGAAACGGCTGCGGCGCAGGAAATCCGCAGGTCCTCGGCCGCGCCGACATCGGCTGAGACCCGAGCCCTCCGGAGCCCGTTGCCGAAGGGCAGGGAACAACAGCGTTTACGCTGTTGTTGACCGACACGCTCGTTCCACAAATCTGCTTCGGAGGGCCCCTTGAGCACGCCTGTACGCGACCTGATCATTGTCGGTTCCGGGCCGGCCGGCTACACGGCAGCCGTCTACGCGGCGCGCGCGGAACTGCAACCGCTCCTCTTCGAGGGCACCCAGTTCGGCGGCGCGCTCATGACCACCACCGAGGTCGAGAACTTCCCCGGCTTCCGCGAGGGCATCATGGGCCCCGACCTCATGGAGGAAATGCGGGAGCAGGCCAAGCGTTTCGGTACCGACATCCGCACCGAGGACGTCGAAGCCCTCGACCTGTCCGGCCCGATCAAGAAGGTGACGGTCGGCGGCGAGACCTATGAGGCGTACGCCGTCATCCTCGCCATGGGTTCGGCCGCCCGCTACCTGAACGTGCACGGCGAGCAGGAACTGCTCGGCCGCGGCGTCAGCGCCTGCGCCACCTGTGACGGCTTCTTCTTCAAGGGCCAGGACATCGTGGTGGTCGGCGGCGGCGACTCGGCCATGGAGGAAGCGACCTTCCTCACCAAGTTCGCCTCCAGCGTCACCATCATCCACCGCCGCGAGGAGTTCCGCGCCTCCCGCATCATGCTGGAGCGTGCCAAGAACAACGACAAGATCCGGTTCGTCCTGAACTCGGAAGTCATTGGTGTGCACGGTGATTCGAGCGTCACCAGCCTGACCCTGCGCGACACCCGCACCGGCGAGACCAGCGAGCACGCGGCCACCGGCCTGTTCGTCGCCATCGGCCACGACCCGCGCAGCGAGCTCGTGCGCGGCCAGGTCGACCTGGACGACGAGGGCTACGTGCTGGTCAAGGGCCAGAGCACCTACACCTCGCTGCCCGGCGTCTTCGCCGCCGGCGACCTGGTCGACCACACCTACCGCCAGGCCATCACCGCCGCCGGCACCGGCTGCCGCGCGGCCATCGACGCCGAGCGGTGGCTCGCCGACCAGGGCGACATCACCAGCAACACCCTCGATCACGCCGGCGCGCCGGTCGAAGTGAACAACTGAAGGAGCACCACATGTCCGACGCCACCAAGACCGTCACCGACAAGACCTTCGCGGACGACGTGCTGCTCAGCGAGAAGCCGGTGCTCGTCGACTTCTGGGCGGCCTGGTGCGGTCCCTGCAAGATGATCGCCCCGGTCCTGGACGAGATCGCCGCCGCCAACAGCGACAAGATCACCATCGCCAAGCTCGACGCCGACAACAATCCCGAGACCGCCGCCAGCTACGGTGTCATGGCATTGCCCACCATGATCCTGTTCCAGGGGGGCAAAGAAACCAAGCGGATCGTCGGTGCGAAGGGCAAAGCCGCCCTCTTGCGCGAACTCGAAAGCGTTCTCTGACACCGCTGTGTAGGATTTCGGCGCCAGGAGGGGCCGGAGTTGGTAGCGAAAGCTCCCGCCTCCGGCCCCTCACACTGGCGTCAAGTTAGTATTCCTGCACTCGACAGTTGCCGAAATTCGGTCCGGGTCTGAGAGAATCGACCGACGCTCCGATCGTGCGAAGGTGTGAACCGACGCATGAGTGGGTACCCGGGTTGGCGGAAGGAAAGGGCTCTCACGCATGCACCGACTTCGTCACGGCGATACCGGCCCAGCCGTAGCAGAGGTTCGGAGCACCCTGGCAAGCCTCGGGTTCCTGCACACCCACCCCGTCGAAGGGGTGAACGGTGAGTACTGGAAGGACGCAGACGCCTCCTTCGGTCACGACCTCGACTCCGCGGTGCGCGCCTTCCAGCAGCATCGTGGCCTGCTCGTCGACGGTGTCGTCGGCCCGGCCACCTATCGCGCGCTGAAGGAAGCCTCCTACCGGCTCGGCGCCCGCACCCTCATCTACCAGCTCTCCGCGCCCCTGTACGGCGACGATGTCGCCACCCTGCAGCGCCGCCTGCAGGACCTCGGGTTCTACGTGCACCGCGTGGACGGCTACTTCGGGCCGCACACCCACGACGCGCTCACCTCGTTCCAGCGCGAGATCGGCCTGTCCTCCGACGGCATCTGCGGTCCGGACACGCTGCGCTCGCTGGAACTGCTCGGCGCCCGCGTCACCGGCGGCAACCCGCACCGCATCGCCGAGGAAGAAGTGGTGCACCGGGCCGGACCACAGCTCACCGGCAAGCGCATCGTCATCGACCCGGGCCTGGGCGGACCGTACAAGGGCTCGGCCGTACCCACCGAATTCGGTGACGTGTACGAGTCGGAGATCCTCTGGGACCTGGCCAGCCGCCTCGAGGGCCGCATGGCCGCCACCGGCATGGAGACCTTCCTGTCCCGGCCGTGGGGCGCCAACCCCTCCGATGCCGAACGGGCCGACACCTCCAATACTTTCGACGCCGATCTGATGATCTCGCTGCGCTGCGCCGGCAACCCCAGCACCTCCGCCAGCGGCGTGGCCAGCTTCCATTTCGGCAATTCACACGGCTCCACCTCGATGATCGGGCAGGTGCTGGCCGGGTTCATCCAGCGCGAGATCGTGGCCCGCACCTCACTGCAGGACTGCCGCACCCACGCCCGCACCTGGGACCTGCTGCGCCTCACCAAGATGCCCACCGTCCAGGTCGACATCGGTTACCTGACAAACGATTACGACTCCGGCGTCCTCACCAACCCGCGCATGCGCGACGTGATCGCCGAGGCCATCCTCATCTCCGTCAAGCGGCTCTACCTGCTCGGCCAGGACGATCAGCCCACCGGCACATACACATTCGCCGAACTGCTGGCCGAGGAATTGGCCGCGGCGGATCGCATCTAGCCGATTCGAAGACATGGAGGAGGCCCTGGGCGGATTGCCCAGGGCCTCTTCCTTTTCGGGGGTTCGGGGGCCGGAGGCCCCGGCGCAGGGAGGTGGAGCCGCGAGCTACGAGAGTTGTTACAAGGTCATAACTCGGTTCGGCATGGTCATGGAAGCGGCCGCGAGCAGTTGATCCAGCGCGCGCTCGACGTCTTCCTTCCACAGGTGCTCGGTATCGAGTTCCAGCCGCAGGCGCGGGAAACGATGATGCGAGGCAACCACTTTGAAACCGACATCCTCGAGGAAGTCCGCCTCGATCATGCAGTTCTCCGGCGAGCAGCCCGCCGGCGCCGGCGCGGGGGAGCGCAGCGGCGTCCCGATCCGCTCCCGCAGGGTCATCGACCCCACCGAAGGCATGGGCGAGGTCGGCGGATCCTTCCGGATCCCGAACGCCTCGATCGCCCGCACGCCACGACGCATCAGATCGCCGACCACGGCCTGCAAAAGCTGATTGGCCACATCGGTGCCCTCGTAAGGGGATTCGGCCCGCAGCGTGGTGATGAGCACGGCATCCGGGCTCACGGGGGACGTGGGGAACAGCCCCGCGCGCGGCACCGCGCTGGGCGGCGCGTAGAGCGCGCACCCGGCCGACTTGTCCTCCACCATGGCGACCTGCCCGCAGGAACCCCATTCGAGCATGACCCTGGACAACCAGGCCTCCTTCTCGAAGACCGGGTCACTGAATTCACGACAGTCCGCGGCCACGGCGGGATCCATCTCCCAGAACACGCAGCGCCGTGCGTGCGTCGGGAGTTTGTCGAGTCCGCCGAGGGTAAGTGCGGTCACGCTGGTCGACACTGCTCTGCTCAGCCTCCAGCTGTCCGATTCATCCACACTCACGCCGCATCAACTGCTCGCCAGCCAGGATATGCGATCACCGCAATATGCCTCTCCACCGCATAGGAAAAGAGCCCCGTCACTGTGACGTTTCAGCCGAGGCCCCCGCATAGGGCCCTTTTCAGAGCTTGGACTGCTCCATGAGACTCACGATCCGCTCCAGATCGTCGATGGATCCGAACTCCACCGTGATCTTGCCCTTGCGCTTGCCGAGGCTCACCGTGACGCGAGTGTCGAACGACTCCGACAACCGCTCCGCCACATCCTGCAGACCCGGCATCTGAATCGGCTTGCGCTTGGGGGCCGGGGGAGTGGCCCCGGCATCCGGATCCCGATTGGCCAGTGTGACGGCTTCCTCGGTGGCCCGGACCGACATGCCCTCCGCCACGATCCGGGCGGCGAGCGCTTCCTGTGCCTCGGCTCCGGCTTCCACGGCGAGTAGCGCCCGGGCATGCCCGGCGGACAGCACGCCCGCCGCGACCCGGCGCTGCACCGGGATCGGAAGTTTCAGCAGCCGAATCATATTCGTGACGACCGGCCGGGAACGGCCGATCCGGGAAGCCAGTTCCTCGTGGGTGACGCCGAACTCCTCGAGCAGCTGCTGATACGCGGCCGCCTCTTCGAGCGGATTCAGCTGCACCCGATGGATGTTCTCCAGCAACGCATCGCGCAGCAGCGACTCGTCCGCGGTCTCGCGCACGATGGCCGGGATGGCGGTGAGTCCCGCCTCCTGACTCGCCCGCCACCGCCGCTCGCCCATGACGAGCTGATAGCGCGGCTCCGGCAGGGTCGAAACCTGCCGCACCACGATGGGCTGCATGAGCCCGAATTCCTTGATGGAGTGCACCAGTTCGGCGAGTGCCTCGTCCTCGAAAACCTGACGCGGCTGCTTCGGGTTCGGTTCGATGTGCTCGGGCGGGATCTCCCGATACACCGCGCCCGCGTCCGTCACATCGATGCCCTCGACCGGATCGGGGACCCGGTGCAGATACGCGGACGCCGGCTGCGGACCGATCGGGTCTACACCGATGACGACATTGGCGGCGGCACTGCCGAGCCCGCCGGGTGTGGTCGCGGGCCCGGTCGGGATCAAGGCCGCGAGACCGCGACCCAGTCCACCTTTCTTCGCCTGACTCATCGGCTTACCGACCCCTTTCGTTGTTCAGCGCACCCGAGATTCAACTACACACCGGATTCTGCGCCGGGCTGGGGCACCGGCTCGGTCTGGCGCGCCGTGCGCGCCGCAATCTCTCGTCCCGCATCCAGGTAGCTCATGGCGCCACGTGAACCCGGGTCGTAGTCGAGCACGGTCATGCCGTAGCCGGGCGCCTCGGACACCTTGACGCTGCGCGGGATGACCGAGCGCAGCACCGCGTCACCGAAGTGTGAGCGCACTTCCTCGGCCACCTGATCGGCGAGCTTGGTGCGGCCGTCGTACATGGTGAGAACGACGGTGGAGACATGCAATTCGGGATTCAGGTGCGCCTGCACCAGACCGATATTGCGGAGCAACTGGCCCACGCCCTCGAGTGCGTAGTACTCGCACTGGATGGGGATGAGCACCTCCTTGGCCGCGACCATCGCATTGACGGTGAGCAGACCCAGAGAAGGCGGGCAGTCGATCATCACGTAGTCGATGTCGTAGCCGGCGAGATTGGCTTCCTGGATGGCGGCCTTCAGGCGGCCCTCGCGGGCGACCATGGAGACGAGTTCGATCTCCGCACCGGCGAGGTCGATGGTGGCGGGGATGCACAGCAGGCGCTCGTTGTGCGGGCTCTGCTGGATCGCTTCGCTCACCGTGCACTCGCCGATGAGGAGCTCGTAGCTGGAGGGGATACCCGAGTGGTGGTCGATGCCGAGCGCGGTGCTGGCATTGCCCTGCGGGTCGAGATCGATCACCAGCACCCGCATGCCCTGGATCGCGAGGGCCGCGGCCAGGTTCACGGCGGTGGTCGTCTTGCCCACGCCGCCCTTCTGATTCGCGATGGTGAGGATCCGCTGTTCCCGCGGGCGGGGGATGGAAGCGGCGGTGCCGGACAGCACCTGGGTGGCACGCTGCGCTTCGGCGGCAATCGGGGTCTCGGCGCCGGAGATGTTCCCGAACGGGGTGCGGCTGAACTCCTCTGCATCGAAGGGACCGCTATCGAGCATGCCGGGAACCCGGGACGTTGTTTCCCGTGAAACATTCGCCGGACCGTTGGACATACAGGCTCCTAACCCCGAGAACTCAAAGACACGTGGCCGAGCAGAATTCCGCGCACCTGACAGCAGCAGCCGCAACGCTGCGTCGTCACCGAGGAGATGCGAGGTGTGAGATCGATACCCATTCCGAAGCCGTTCCGCTGACTCCCAGCCGATTTCGAGCCGGTGCCGGGCATCGTGAGTCTGCGCTCACGCTCGACGTTCACTAGCTTGCCAGTACGGGACACAATACGGAAGTTGAACGGGAATCATCTCGGTGCGACACGCGAATCTAGCAACCTCGCACCCCATTCGAGTCATGTTTCACGGGAAACATTGCCCGAGCGGGCAACCGGGGGAGGGGTGTCCGGGGGAGGGGTCACTCCGTCACGGTGACGGTAACGTACCGCGCCCCGGCATCCGGCTGACTCGCAGCCAAGTCGTGCGTGCCCGCGGTCGAAGGGGTCCAGTCCGTCGACACCGTGGGGCCGGTGGCCATCACCTGAGCGATCTCGGATCCATTGTCGGTGAAGGTAACCGGGAGGGGATTGTCGCTCGGCGCCACCGTGGCGGTCACCGTATAGGTCTCCCCGACCGAGACCCGGACGGCAGACACTTCGACATTCAGGACGACCGCCTCGGCGCGGGGCGCGGCGCACCACACGCCCGCGGCGAGAACAAGGGAAAGGCCGGCCCCCACACCGGCACTCCGGACAGATCTCATGGGTACTCCTGCAGCGCATCCCGCAGCCGCACCGCGACTTCCGCCTCCGCCCGGTGCCATCGCATCCGCGGGGATGATTCGGACGCTACCCCTTCGCGCGCTTGTCGGCACGAACCCCGGCGCGTCGTTCCTTCCGGGGAAGCCGCTCGGCGCTGATGACGACGGTGGGCGTCTCGAGCACTCCCACACCGCATTCCAAGACCTCCGCCTTGCCGGCGCCCGCCTTGGTCAACTCTTCGCGATCGCGCTCGATCTCCTCCGCGGCGCTGACTCCCTTGAGCGCCAGCATCCGTCCGTGATCGCGGACCAGCGGCATGGACCAACCGGCGAGCTTCGCCAGCGGCGCCACCGCCCGGGAGGTGACCACATCGGCGCCGCCCGCTTCCTTCTTCACGCCGGCCTGCTCGGCCCGCCCGCGCACGATGGTCACATTGGTGAGTCCCGCCGCGTCGACGAACTCGGCGAGGAACAGGGTGCGGCGAAGCAGCGGCTCCACCAAGGTGATTCGAAGGTCCGGGCGCGCGATGGCGAGTGGGATACCGGGCAGGCCCGCGCCGCTGCCGATATCGACGACCGACGCGCCCTGGGGGATGAGGTCACCGATCACGGCGCAATTGAGGATGTGCCGATCCCACAGCCGGGGCACCTCGCGGGGTCCGATCAGTCCGCGTTCCACGCCCGCGCTCGCGAGCACTTCGTAGTAGCGGCGGGCCAGTGGCAGCCGTTCTCCGAAGACGACCGCGGCAGCGGCGGGCGGCTCGGCCGAACCCTGATCGATCGCCTCGGCGTCAGGTTCCACGTGAAACATCCTTCCAACTCTCGCGGGGTGATTCCAAACTTCCGGGGCGTCTTCGAACCCCGATTGCCACTTGCAGATAAGCGTAGGGCCCCCGGTCCATTCGAACCGGGGGCCCCGAGACTGCGTGTCCGCGCGGCGGACTCAGGCGGGCAGGACCACCACGCGGCGGCTCGGCTCGACGCCTTCGCTCTCGCTCACCACCCCGTCGACAGCGGCCACGGCGTCGTGCACGATCTTGCGCTCGAACGGAGTCATGGGGACGAGCACCTCGCGCTCGCCGGACTCCAGCACCCGCTTCGCCGCCTCGGTGCCGAGGGCGCTCAGCTCGGAGCGGCGGTTGGCGCGCCAGCCCGCCACATCCAGCATGAGCCGGCTGCGGACGCCGGTCGCCTGCTGCACGGCCAGACGGGTCAGCTCCTGGAGCGCGTCCAGGACTTCACCGCGCCGGCCGACCAGCTTCGCCAGATCCTTACCGCCGTCGATGCTGACGACCGCGCGGTCACCCTCCACATCGAGGTCGATGTCACCGTCGAAGTCGAGCACGTCCAGCAACTGCTCCAGGTAGTCGCCCGCGATCTCGCCCTCTTCGATGAGCGCTTCCTCGGTGTCGTTCGCGTCGTTCGCGACTTCGGTCGCTGCCGTCGCAGCCGTCACAGTGGGGTCCCCTCCGTCGGTTTCAACAGTCATGGTTGTTTCCTTCATCTGGAGTTGTCGGCGCGATGCGCCGCAGCAGCTTTCTCAAATCTCCACAGCGGCCGGAGAGTCAGCGACGCCGCTTCTGGTTCGGCCGGCCACGATTGCCCGAACGCTTCTTGGCGGTCGCGGGTCGCGCACCCGGCGAAGGCTTGGCGCCCGGCGCGGGCTTGGCGCCGTTCTGCGACGCCTGTGCCGGAGCGTCTTCGAGCGGAGCGTCCTGCACGCCATCGGTCTTGGCATCCTGTTTCTTCCGGACGTCGACCGGCTTCGCCCCCGGCTTGGGAGCGTTCTGCGCGCGGCGCTCCAATGCGGCCGCCTTCTTCGCCTCTTCTTCCTTCTCGATACGACCGAAGACGAGGTGCTGCTGCGCATAGGTCCAGATGTTGTTGGAGACCCAGTAGATCAGGATGGCGACGGGCAGGAACGGGCCACCGACCATGACACCGAGCGGGAACACATACAGCGCAAGCTTGTTCATCATGGCGGCCTGCGGGTTGGCGGCGGCCGCCTCCGACTGCCGGGCCACCGAGGCGCGGGCGTTGAAATGGGTTGCCACACCGGCGATCACCATCAGCGGGATGGAGACGGCCGCGATGGCCACCTTGCTCGGGATGCCGCCGTAGTGCGCGAAGGAATCCAGCATGGTGGTCGGCTGCGTGATGTACGCCGAGAGGGGAGCGCCGAAAAGCCGTGCCGACAGGAAGGATTGAACATCCGGCACACTGAAGATGTAGTTCGGCGTATTGGCATTCTGCTCCGGCGACATGCCGAGCTGGCCGATGCCGTGGCCGGTGCGCTGGAACGAGCGCAGCACATGGAACAGACCGAGGAACACCGGCACCTGCAGCAGCACGGGCAGACAGCCCATGAGCGGGTTGAAGCCGTGTTCCTTCTGCAGCTTCTGCATCTGGACCGTCATTTCCTGACGGTCGTTCTTGTACTTCTTCTGCAGTTCCTTGATCTGCGGCTGCAGCTCCTGCATCTGCCGGGTGGTGCGCACCTGCTTCACGAACGGCTGGAACAGCACCAGTCGCAGGGTGAACACGAGGAACACCACGGCCAGTGCCCAGGCGAACCCGCTGTTCTTGCCCAGCACATACCCGAAGGCCTGGTGCCAGAACCACAGAATGGCCGACACCGGGTAATAGATGAAGTCGAGCACGGCTCTATGCACTCCCGTCGTTCGTATCGCCGGTCACCGCGGGCGGTGACCCTTCACAAGCTTGTGCCGCGTGCCGGTGACCGTGGTCCTTGCGAGCAGACCGAGGTTCCGGTACGGGGTCCCACCCACCAGGGTGCCAGGGCGCACATTTGGCCAAACGGACGGCCGTCAGTCCGATACCGACGAACAGTCCGCGGGTGCGCAACGCGGTCACCGCGTACTCGCTACAGGTGGGCGTGAACCGGCACACCGGCATGCGAGTGGGGGAGATATAGGTCCGATACAGCTCGATGAGGAATATCAGAGCTTTGGCCGGGAGCCGGGCAGCGGCGCGCACACCATTCATGATTCGCCACTCACAGAGATGCCCGCCTCACCTTCAGGAGTGAGCATCCCGAGTTTGCGTAATCCGGCTTGCAGCTGCCGATGCAGTTCTTCGGAGGTCGCGTCCGCGGCTCCGGGGAGCGCGCGAATGACAATGTCTGCGCCGTCGGGCAATTCGGCCACGAAGCATGCGCAGATATGACGCAGGCGGCGGGCCACCCGGTGGCGTACCACCGCCGGACCCACCGCCTTGCTGACGATCAAGCCGAAGCGCGGACCGCCCACCCGGATTGCCGGGTCGGATCCGTTCGCTTGGTCGTCGTGTAGCAGTAGATGCACAACGAGGTCCCGTCTCCCGATCCGCCGGCCCTGCCGCACCGTCCGGGAGAAGTCGATGCGTCGATGCAGCCGGTGATGCTCAGGCAGCACCTGAGCATCCGTCGGAATGCTGGGGGATGGGGGACCGGAGACCGGACGGCGAGCCGTGCGAGCGACTCTGCATCCGGATTACCGAATCAGGCCGTCAGCTTGGCGCGGCCCTTGCCACGCCGCGCGGAGACGATGGCGCGACCCGCACGGGTCCGCATCCGGAGACGGAAGCCGTGGACGCGCGCCCGACGACGGTTGTTCGGCTGGAACGTCCGCTTGCCCTTGGCCACGGTCAACACTCCTCTAGGTGGTGGGCGTCCTTTGACGCCCGAAGCTTTGTCGGTGATACGTGCTCTCGGTGAATCCTGGGATTCTCCGGCGCAATACCCTGGTAGGCACGGGCAGCAGACAGCCGCCACCGCACCGTAGGGTGACTGTAGAAGGGTACTTACCCGCTGAACGAGAATCAAACTCGGGGTCGAGTGACCCTGGTCGCGTGGCCAGGTCCTGGGAGTTCGTCTCCGGGCGGGTGGTTCGTGTACGGTCCTTTCCACGGCCTCGAAGCGACCGCGGATGACATTGCCAGCAATTAGCTGTGAACCTGCAGGTCCAGGCCGGATTCGCCCCATCGGACACGCGGAGACGTGTATCCCCAGGTTTTCCACATCTGTGGATAATTGTGTGGAAAGACCCCTGGAGTGGCATATTCGTAGGGCTGGCGGTGCCTCGCCGACGCCCGGCAACTGGGGGAGCCGAGCATACGACGGCCGTCTGCTCCTATCTACCTGATCCGGGGAGGAACGCGTTCGTGGACGACGAGCAGAATGTGCTGACCGCTGTCTGGCCGGAGGTGATCGCCGAACTGGCGGACGGCTCGGCGGACGGTGAGATCCAGCCGGTCAGCAAGGCGCACAAGGCGTGGCTCAACACTATCGAACCGATCACCTTCGCACAGGGATTCGCCCTGCTCTCGGTGCCGGGCACGATGGCGCAGGTCACGGTGGAGCGCGATCTGCGTGAGATCATTCTGCGATCCCTCGCCCGCCGCGGCCTGCAGGTGGAGGGCCTGGGCGTGCGCATCCGCGCCCAGCAGCATCCGCCGTCGGACCGGTCGGCGAATCCGCCGCGGCACGCGCGCATGACCTCCCGCCCCGAGCGGCCCCGCGAACCCAAACCCGCACCTCGGTCCTACGCTCCGGAACCCGTCGGCTACGGCCAGGAGCCGGTCGGATACGGCCAGGACACCAACGGATACGCCCAGGAACCGCAGCCGGCCGAGCGTCCGGCACCCGGTTATCCGGCGCCGCAGGACTACCCGACGACCCGCTACCTTCCTCCCCAGGACTACCCGGCCGAGTACGGCGAGCGGGATGCTTATCCACCTGTGGAATTCGGGCAGCCGCCGATGGCCGAGGAGTTGCCGGCGCCCGCTCCGGAGCCGCAGCAACCGCCGCGTCGCCGCGATAATCACCGGGCCCAGAACATGCCGCCCGGCCAGGAAACGCTCTTCTCGCCCGAAGCGGACGACGACGAACCGCCCCGGCCCGCGCCGCGCCGCATGCCCGAGGAACAACCGGCCCGCCGCCCGGTCGACGAGGACCACGACGACGAACCCGTGGTGAACGTCCGGAATTCGTGGCCGACCTACTTCAACCGGCCGCCGGAGCGGGAGCCGCAGTCGTCCTCGCCGTCGGCCAGCCTGAACGCGAAGTACACCTTCGAGACGTTCGTCATCGGCGCGTCCAACCGGTTCGCGCATGCCGCGGCGGTCGCCATCGCGGAAGCGCCGGCGCGCGCCTACAACCCGTTATTCGTCTGGGGCGCTTCGGGTTTGGGCAAGACGCACCTCCTACACGCGGCGGGTCACTACGCGCAGCGGCTGTTCCCGGGGATGCGGGTGAAGTACGTGTCCACCGAGGAGTTCACCAACGACTTCATCAACTCGCTCCGGGACGACCGGAAGGTGGCGTTCAAGCGCCGCTACCGGGAGACCGACATCCTGCTGGTGGACGACATCCAGTTCATCGAGGGCAAGGAAGGCATCCAGGAGGAGTTCTTCCACACCTTCAACACCCTGCACAACGCGAACAAGCAGATCGTGGTGTCCTCCGACCGCCCGCCCAAGCAGCTGGCGACCCTGGAGGAGCGGCTGCGGACGCGGTTCGAGTGGGGTCTCATCACCGATGTGCAGCCGCCGGAGCTGGAGACGCGGATCGCGATCCTGCGCAAGAAGGCCCGGATGGATCGCCTGGATGTGCCGCACGACGTGCTGGAACTCATCGCCAGCCGGGTCGAGCGCAATATCCGGGAGCTGGAGGGCGCGCTGATCCGGGTGACGGCGTTCGCGTCGCTGAACGGGCAGCCGCTGGATCTGTCGCTGGCCGAGGTGGTGCTGCGGGATCTGATGCCGGATACCGCGACGCTGGAGATCACGGCGGCCACGATCATGGCCGTGACCGCGGAGTACTTCAACACCACGCTCGAAGAGCTGACCGGTCCGGGTAAGGCGCGGCCGCTGGCGCAGGCCCGGCAGATCGCCATGTATCTGTGCCGCGAGCTCACGGATCTGTCCCTGCCGAAGATCGGCCAGGCGTTCGGCCGCGACCACACCACGGTCATGTACGCGGAGAAGAAGATCCGCAAGGAGATGACCGAGCGGCGGCGTGTGTACGACCAGGTTCAGGAACTAACAGCCCGAATCAAACAGCGGTCCCGGTAGTCCACAGTCCACAGGCCCCCACGTCGATTGACGTGGGGGTCTTCTGTTTTCGGGGGTGTGGATTCCTCGAGGAGTCCTCGAGGAGGGTGTGTGGATTCCTCGAGGAATCCCACTGTTGTCCACCGGTTTGCTACCAGGCCTCTACTAACAGGGGTGCACAACGAGTAGTGCACAGTTCCCACAGGTGGATTCATCCTCGAGGGCTGACCAGCGGTGATGGCAGTTGTGCCATGTGGATTCCTCGAGGAGTCCTTGTCGAGTCCTCGAGGAATCCTCGAGTTGTCCCCGGATCGACTCAGATGTTGGCAGCAGGCCTGGAAACCGGGGAGCAACTCGAGGATGGCTCGAGGATGGATGTGGAGTAAGGCGTTGCCTCCACAGCCACCCGCCGTTAACCCTCGAGCCATCCAGACGACATCCCCACGCCGCCGCACGCTCCTGCCTGCGGAAACGGGCGAAGTCCACAGAACTAACAGGACCTATTACTACTGAGATTTCTCTTCTAAGAATCCTTCTTCTAAAACAGGGTGTGTGGAAAGCCGGTTTGGGAGGGAACGGTTCGATGGGTAGCTCCTCCCCACCCGATCGGTAGGCAAGGAGAAGAGGGGCGAAGGATCCCCGTTCGCTCGATGCGTCCCGAGGCGGGCCGGAATGCCGGAGGGTCGGCGTAGGCGTCGCGGCGCTGCGCAGGTACGGTTTGGTGTCGGCCCCGTGTGCGAGACTGCCGATTACACGACTGATCGAGACTGGGAGAGGACAAACGGGCGATGGAGCTTGCCAGCATGAAGTTTCGGGTCGCCCGCGAGGACTTCGCCGAATCCGTAGCGTGGGTGGCGCGCAGTCTGCCTTCCCGGCCTCCGGTGCCCGTGCTGGGCGGCGTTCTTCTCGTGGCTGACGAGGACGGCCTGACGGTGTCCGGCTTCGACTACGAGGTCTCCGCGCAGATGCGGGTGGCCGCCGAGGTCGCCGGTCCCGGGCAGGTGCTCGTATCGGGCCGCCTGCTGGCCGATATCACCAAGGCACTGTCCAACAAGCCGGTGGATGTCTCCGTGGACGGCACGCGCGTGCTGATCCAGTGCGGGAGCGCCAAGTTCTCGCTGCCGACCATGCCGGTCGAGGATTACCCGCAGCTGCCCGAATTGCCGCCGCAGACCGGCGAACTCGGGGTGGATCTGTTCTCGGCGGCGGTGGGCCAGGTGGCCGTGGCCGCGGGCCGCGACGACACGCTGCCGATGCTCACGGGCATCCGGGTGGAGATCGAGGGCCCGAAGGTGGTCCTTGCCGCCACCGACCGTTTCCGGCTGGCTGTGCGCGAGCTGGAGTGGCAGCCGGGCCGCGCGGATGTGGAGACGGCGGTGCTGGTTCCGGCCCGCACGCTGTCCGAGTCGGCGAAGACGCTCGGCGCCTCCGATCAGCCGGTGCAGCTGGCGTTCGGTACCGGCACCGACGGCCTGCTGGGCATCGTGAACGGCGGCCGCCGCACCACCACGCGCCTGCTCGATGCGGAATTCCCCAAGTTCCGTCAGTTGCTCCCCAAGGAGCACACCTCCATCGCCATCCTCACCGTGAGCGTGCTGACCGAGGCCATCAAGCGTGTGGCCCTGGTGGCCGAGCGCGGCGCCCAGGTGCGGCTGGAGTTCTCCGAGGAGGGCCTGCTGCTCTCCGCCGGCGGTGACGATGCGGGACGGGCCGAGGAATGGCTGGAGGCCGACTTCCTCGGTGAGCCGCTGACCATCGCGTTCAATCCGGGCTACCTGATCGACGGCCTGTCCGCGCTGCACGCCGAGAAGGTGGCGTTCGGGTTCACCACTCCGAGCCGTCCGGCGGTGCTGCTGCCGGCGCCGCAGGAGGAGCCGCAGCCGCTGGAGTCGGGTTCCTATCCGGCGCTGGCCGGGAACTACATCTACCTGCTGATGCCGGTGCGACTCCCGGGCTGACCCGGGCGCGAACTGTGCACAGTGTTGACAAACCTGTGAAAAACTCGGCGCGCGTAGCGGATTCGCTGCGCGCGTTCGGGTATCCACACGGCTTTTCCCCAGGCCAGGGTTTTGGGGGCGAAGCCCCCGAGTGTCCCGAGAGTTGGTAACTGCCGCGTGTACGTGCGTGCGCTGTCGCTGCGCGATTTCCGGTCATGGGAGGCGGCCGAGCTCGAATTACCGCCTGGTAGAACCGTTTTCCTGGGGTCCAACGGGAACGGCAAGACGAATCTGATCGAGGCCCTCGGCTACTTGTCCACACTGGGTTCACACCGGGTGGCGGCCGATGCGCCGCTGATTCGCATGGGTGCGCAGCGGGCGCGGATCGGTGCGACGGTTGTCAACACCGGTCGTGAGTTGCGTGTGGATATGGAGCTGAACCAGGGTTCGGCGAATCGCGCGCAGATCAACCGTTCTCCGGTGCGCCGGACGCGGGAGATCCTGGGGATTCTGCAGACCGTCCTGTTCGCTCCGGAGGACTTGTCGCTGGTCCGGGGCGATCCGGGGGAGCGGCGGCGCTTCCTGGACGAGCTGGCCACCGCGCGACTACCGCGGCTGGCCGGCGTGCGCGCGGACTACGACAAGGTGCTGCGGCAGCGCTCGGCCCTGTTGAAAACCGCTGGGCGGAATGCCCGTTCGGGTGCGCGCGGTGCGGAGATGAGCACCCTCGACGTGTGGGACGGGCACCTCGCGGCGCACGGTGCGGTGCTGGTGGCGCAGCGGCTGCGGTTGGTACACGAGCTTTATCCACATATTGCACAGGCTTATTCGGGTATCGCGCCCGAATCGCGGCCCGCCGCAATCGGTTACCGCAGCTCGAGCCTGCCGCCGGAATTCCTCGACGTCACCAGAACGCCACGTGACGATGACGAGGAGGTGCTGGAAGCCATCCTCTTGCAGGAGTTGTCCACAGCTCGTCCCAAGGAATTGGAGCGCGGTGTATGCCTGGTCGGCCCGCATCGGGACGATCTGGAGCTGATGCTGGGTTCCGCGCCCGCGAAGAGTTTCGCGAGTCACGGTGAATCGTGGTCGTTCGCACTGGCTTTGCGGCTGGGGGCGTTCGAGCTGCTGCGGACGGCCGGTACCGATCCGGTGCTCATTCTCGACGATGTGTTCGCCGAACTGGATCGCCGCCGCCGCACCGCGCTGGTGTCCGTGGCCGCGACCGCCGAGCAAGTGTTGATCACCGCCGCTGTGGCGGAAGATGTTCCGGCGGAACTGGAGTCCACGCCGATGCGTGTGGAGACGGTCGGCGAGGCCGACAGTCGCACTTCCCGGATCGCCGAATAGATGTCCCGGATGGTTGTCGGTGGCATGGGGCAGAATCGGTCGGAACAGGGTCCCGGACGGAGAGAGGTTGCAGATGGCTGACCAGCCGGAAAACAACGATTCCGGTGCTGCGAGTCCGGAGCCCGAACTGCGCGGGGTGGATCTCGCGCGGCGAGCCCTCGAGGAGGCGCGAGCCGCGGCCCGCGCGGCCGGGAAGTCCGTGGGCCAGGGCCGGGCGTCGCCGCGCAAGGGCGGGGTGCGTGCGCTGCGCGGGCGCCGCGGCTGGTCCGGTGCGGGTCCGGACGAGCGTGATCCGCAACTGCTGTCGTCGCTGACCATGTCGCTGGCGAAGGGGCGCGGCTGGTCGGGGAAGGTGGCCGAGGGCACGGTGTTCGGCCGCTGGCCGGAGGTGGTCGGTGAGGACATCGCCTCGCATGCGCAGCCGGTGTCCCTGGAGAACGGCGTGCTGAGCATTCAGGCCGAGTCGACGGCCTGGGCGACGCAGCTACGCATGTTCCAGTCGCAGATCCTGGCCAAGATCGCGGCGGCGGTGGGCAACAACGTGGTGACCCAGTTGCGCATCAACGGCCCGACGGCGCCCAGCTGGCGCAAGGGTGAGCGGCACATCAAGGGCAGGGGCCCGCGCGACACCTACGGGTAGCCCGTCGATGCTGGTCGGCCGACCTGTTTCACGTGGAACCACGATGATCGACGCGAACCCTGTCGCTAACAGTTTCCGGCGACCCGTGTGAGTGCCCGCTGAAGCTACCGGGACACCCCGCGCCTATGGCCGGACACGTTGATGGTCGATTTCACTCCCGTACGGGTCACTCAGGGGTGTCATAGGTGCATTCTGTGCGGGTCGTACCAGTAGGATGGTGGAGTAACTAGCGGCGATACCTCCCGGCGCGTTCCGCAGCGCCCGCGCGTGGGGCCCCGTAACTCTCGAGCAGACATGCCAAGAGGGCCCGACGTGTGCCGTTCACTGTGCCGGGAGGATCAGCAAGTAAGGAGAGCTACCGACCAGTGGCTGCCATGGACTCCAATGCAGACGGCTCGACCCAGCCCACGCAAGGCAAGCAGACGTACGGTGCCGACTCCATCACCGTCCTCGAGGGTCTCGAAGCGGTGCGCAAGCGCCCCGGTATGTACATCGGTTCCACGGGTGAGCGCGGTCTGCACCACCTGATCTGGGAGGTCGTCGACAACTCGGTCGACGAGGCGATGGCCGGGTACGCCACGCGCGTCGATGTCACCATGCTCGCCGACGGCGGCGTCGAGGTCGTCGACGACGGCCGCGGTATCCCGGTCGCCATGCACGCGCAGGGTGTGCCCACCATCGAGGTGGTCATGACCCAGCTGCACGCCGGCGGTAAGTTCGACGGCGAATCCTATGCGGTGTCCGGCGGTCTGCACGGCGTCGGCATCTCGGTGGTGAACGCGCTGTCCTCCCGCCTCGAGGCGGAGGTCGACACCGACGGTTACCACTGGACCCAGGAATACAAGGACTCCAAGCCGGGCAAGCTGATCCAGGGTCAGCCCACCAAGCGCACCGGCACCACCATCCGGTTCTGGCCGGATCCGGAGATCTTCGAGACCACCACCTTCAGCTTCGAGACGGTGGCGCGGCGCCTGCAGGAGATGGCGTTCCTGAACAAGGGACTCACCATCACGCTGACCGACCAGCGCATCAGCGACACCGACATCACCGACGAGGTGGTCAGCGAGACCGCCGAGGCGCCCAAGCACGCCGACGAGACCGCGCGGGTCGCCACGCCGAAGGTGAAGACTCGCACCTACCACTACCCGGGCGGGCTCGAGGACTTCGTCAAGCACATCAACCGCACCAAGCAGCCGATCCACAACTCGATCATGTCCTTCACCGGTAAGGGCACCGGTCACGAGGTCGAGGTCGCGATGCAGTGGAACTCGGGTTACTCCGAGTCGGTGCACACCTTCGCCAACACCATCAACACCCACGAGGGCGGCACGCACGAGGAAGGCTTCCGCGCGGCGCTCACCACGGTGGTGAACAAGTACGCGAAGGACAAGAAGCTCCTCAAGGAGAAGGACGCGAACCTCACCGGTGACGACATCCGCGAGGGCCTGGCCGCCATCGTGAGCGTGAAGATCGCCGACCCGCAGTTCGAGGGCCAGACCAAGACCAAGCTCGGCAATACCGAGGTGAAGTCGTTCGTCCAGCGCACCTGCAACGAGCACATCTCGCATTGGTTCGAGGCCAATCCGGCCGACGCGAAGACCATTGTGCAGAAGGCGGTTTCGTCGGCGCAGGCCCGGGTCGCGGCACGCAAGGCGCGAGAGCTGGTGCGGCGCAAGTCCGCTACCGATATCGGTGGCCTGCCGGGCAAGCTGGCCGACTGCCGCTCCAAGGATCCGAGCAAGTCCGAGATCTACATCGTGGAGGGCGACTCCGCCGGTGGTTCGGCCAAGTCCGGCCGCGACTCGATGTACCAGGCGATCCTGCCGTTGCGCGGCAAGATCATCAATGTGGAGAAGTCCCGGATCGACCGCGTCCTCAAGAACAACGAGGTCCAGTCGATCATCACGGCCTTCGGCACCGGCATCCACGACGAGTTCGATATCGCCAAGCTGCGGTACCACAAGATCGTGCTGATGGCCGACGCCGACGTCGACGGCCAGCACATCTCGACGCTGCTGCTGACCCTGCTGTTCCGCTTCATGCGGCCGCTGGTCGAGCAGGGTCACGTGTATCTCGCGCAGCCGCCGCTGTACAAGCTGAAGTGGCAGCGCAGCGAGCCCGAGTTCGCGTACTCGGACCGCGAGCGCGACGGCCTGATGGAGCGCGGTCTGGCCGCAGGCAAGAAGATCAACAAGGACGACGGCGTCCAGCGCTACAAGGGTCTCGGCGAGATGAATGCCAAGGAGCTGTGGGAGACCACCATGGACCCGGCCGTCCGGGTGCTGCGCCTGGTCACCCTCGACGACGCCGCGGCCGCCGACGAGCTGTTCTCCATCCTCATGGGTGAGGACGTGGAGGCGCGGCGCAGCTTCATCACTCGCAATGCCAAGGACGTGCGGTTCCTCGACGTGTAGCGGAGGCAGGTAGGGGACCGGGAATCGCCCCCTGACCCCTGCCTTTCGGCCTTGCTGCGTCATCGGACCACCAAAAGACTTCCTACGGAGACCAATTCATGACTGAGACCGAACTTCCGCCGTCGGGCGGCGACCGCATCGAACCGGTCGATATCCAGCAGGAGATGCAGAACTCCTACATCGACTACGCCATGAGCGTGATCGTGGGACGTGCGCTGCCCGAGGTGCGGGACGGCATGAAGCCGGTGCACCGCCGGATCCTGTACGCGATGTACGACAACGGTTATCGGCCCGACCGCGGTTATGTGAAGTCCGCGCGCCCGGTCGCCGACACCATGGGTAACTACCACCCGCACGGTGACACGGCCATCTACGACACCTTGGTGCGTATGGCGCAGCCGTGGTCGCTGCGGTATCCGCTGGTCGACGGCCAGGGCAACTTCGGTTCGCGCGGTAACGACGGCGCGGCCGCCATGCGTTACACCGAGTGCCGGCTGACGCCGCTGGCCATGGAGATGCTGCGCGAGATCGACCACGAGACGGTCGATTTCATCCCGAACTACGACGGTAAGACGCAGGAACCGGTCGTGCTTCCGGCGCGGGTGCCCGCGCTGCTCATGAACGGTTCCAACGGTATTGCCGTCGGTATGGCGACGAACATCCCGCCGCACAACCTGACCGAGCTGGCCGAGGCGATCTACTGGGCTCTCGACAACTTCGAGGCCGACGAGGAAGCCACCCTCGCCGCCTGCATGGAACGCGTGAAGGGCCCGGACTTCCCGACCTCCGGCCTGATCGTCGGCACCCAGGGCATCCACGACGCCTACACCACCGGCCGCGGTTCCATCCGCATGCGCGGTGTGGTGGAGATCGAGGAGGACAACCGGGGCCGCACCACGATCGTCATCACCGAGCTGCCGTACCAGGTCAATACCGACAACTTCATCAACGCGATCGCGGAGCAGGTGAAGGACGGCAAGATCGCCGGCATCTCCGACATCCACGACGAGTCCTCGGACCGCGCGGGCATGCGCATCGTGGTGACGGTGAAGCGGGACGCCATCGCGAAGGTGGTGTTGAACAACCTCTACAAGCACACCCAGCTGCAGACGTCGTTCGGCGCGAACATGCTGTCGATCGTCGACGGGGTGCCGCGCACGCTGCGCCTGGATCAGATGATCCGGCTGTACGTCACCCACCAGCTGGAAGTGATCGTCCGGCGGACCAGGTACCTGCTGCGCAAGGCCGAGGAGCGGGCCCACATCCTGCGCGGCTTGGTGAAGGCGCTCGATCAGCTGGATGCCGTGATCGCGTTGATCCGCCGTTCGGCCGACACCGAGACCGCGCGCACCGGCCTGATGCAGTTGCTGGATATCGACGAGATCCAGGCGACCGCCATCCTCGATATGCAGCTGCGCCGCCTGTCCGCCCTGGAGCGGCAGAAGATCCTCGACGAGTTGGCGAAGATCGAGGCCGAGATCGCGGACCTGAAGGACATTCTCGCGAAGCCGGAGCGGCAGCGTTCGATCGTCCGCGACGAGCTGCAGGAGATCGTCGACAAGCACGGTGACGATCGCCGCACCCGGATCATCGCGGCGGACGGTGACGTTCAGGACGAGGATCTGATCGCCCGCGAGGACGTGGTCGTCACCATCACCGAGACCGGGTACGCCAAGCGCACCAAGACCGACCTCTATCGTTCGCAGAAGCGTGGCGGTAAGGGCGTGCAGGGTGCGGGTCTCAAGCTGGACGATGTTGTCAGCCACTTCTTCATCACGTCCACGCACGACTGGCTGTTGTTCTTCACCAACCTGGGTCGCGTGTACCGGGCCAAGGCGTACGAGTTGCCGGAGGCGAACCGCACCGCGCGTGGTCAGCACGTGGCGAACCTGCTGGCGTTCCAGCCGGACGAGAAGATCGCCCAGGTCATTCAGCTGACCTCGTACGAGGACGCGCCGTATCTGGTGCTGGCGACTCGCAACGGCCTGGTGAAGAAGTCGAAGCTGACCGACTTCGATTCGAACCGGACCGGCGGCATCGTGGCGGTCAATCTGCGCGATGGTGACGAATTGGTCGGCGCGGCACTGTGTTCCGCGGAGGACGACCTGCTGCTCGTCTCGGCGCACGGTCAGTCCATCCGTTTCTCCGCCAATGACGAGGTGCTGCGCCCGATGGGCCGCGCCACCTCCGGCGTGCAGGGCATGCGTTTCAATGCCGACGATCAGCTGTTGTCGCTCAACGTGGTTCGCGACGAAGAGGGCATCTATCTGCTTGTCGCGACCGCGGGTGGGTACTCCAAGCGCACCGCCATCGGCGAGTACACGGCGCAGGGTCGTGGCGGCAAGGGTGTCCTGACGATTCAGTACGACGAGAAGCGTGGCAGTCTGGTCGGTGCGCTCATCGTCAATGACGAGGATGAGCTGTACGCGATCACGTCCGGCGGCGGGGTCATTCGCACCGCGGCCAACCAGGTTCGAAAAGCCGGGCGCCAAACCAAGGGTGTGCGGTTGATGAACCTGGGCGAGGGCGATACGTTGCTCGCGATCGCTCGGAACGCGGATGAGCCCGACCAGGTTGCCGAAGATGACACCAGCGGTTCGGCGAAGCAGTAGTTTCACCACAGCAGCGGCGGCACAACGGATCGAAGGATTCACCATTGACCACGAATCAGCCGAATGACCAGCGCGGTCATGCCAATGGCGTGACCGAGAGAATTGCTCCGTCTCCGATCCCGCCGCGGCCCATTCCGCGCACGGGTTCGGGCGAGGGCAGTGCACCGCAATCGCCCGAAATGTCGGACCAGTCCGGCGATTTCGCCGACGCGCAGGCGCACGAGGTCACGGCAGCCGAGTCGGGTGACGAGCAGCAGAGTGGTTCGCCCTATCAGGAAGGGGGCTGGTCGCAGCTGCCGCAGCGGGAACCCCAGTCCAACCTGTACCGGCCCGGCCAGGCCCCGACCACCGGCCGCCCCGGCGGCGGTCTGAGCAGCGGAGGCGGAGGCGGTGGCTTGAACGCCGGTGTCTCCAATGCCCGGACGACCGCCGACTTGGCGGCCAAGGCCGCGCGCAAGGAGGCGGCCATGGTGAAGTCCGTCGGCATCGACGGACCCACCCGCAGCATCGCGCGTCCCGAACTGGTCAAGGATCTGCCGGATCTGTCCGAACTGCGGCACCCGCTGCCGCCGCCGGAGCCGATCCCGCCGGCCGGACCGGTCTCGCCGTCCGCCCCTTCGGCGGTCGCGCAGGCCGCCGCCACCGGTGAGCCGCTGCGGGCCACCGTGCAGCTGCGCCACATCGATCCGTGGTCCACGCTGAAGGTCTCGCTGGTGATCAGCGTGGCGCTGTTCTTCGTGTGGATGCTGGCCGTCGGCCTGCTGTACCTCGTCCTCGAGGGCATGGGCGTGTGGGAGCGACTGAACTCCACCTTCACCGACATGGTGTCGTCGGACAGCTCCTCGTCGTCGCTCATCGACGCGGGCACGGTGTTCGGCTACGCCGGCATCATCGGCTTGATCAATGTCGTGCTGTTGACGGCCCTGTCCACAGTGGGCGTTTTCGTCTACAACCAGTGCACCGATCTCGTCGGCGGTATTCAGGTCACGCTGGCCGATCCCGACTAGAAAACGATGTTCCGGACGGCCGGTCCGCGCCTGCGCTCGCAGGCCGCTGACCGGCCGTTTTGGTTATCTTCGGGTGGGTACGGTAATCTTCTGCCTCGGTTCGAGTAACACACTCGGAGCCGAAGATGAGGGCCTATAGCTCAGGCGGTTAGAGCGCTTCGCTGATAACGAAGAGGTCGGAGGTTCAAGTCCTCCTAGGCCCACTCCCGAACATCACAGTAGGGTGGGATTCATGAAATTTCTCCTCACGATCGGCATTGTCGCCGCGGTGATCTTCGGAATCAGCAAGTTGCGCCAGCGCAGCGACGCGGACCTCTGGCACGAGGTCACCACCCGCTGATTCAAGTCTCAGGGATTCACGAATCCCGTACGGGGCCTTAGCTCAATTGGCAGAGCACTGCCTTTGCAAGGCAGGGGTTAGGGGTTCGATTCCCCTAGGCTCCACTCTTTTACTCATCCTGTGCCCGAAACCGCCCCCCGGGGCGGTTTTTCGCGTTTGTGCCCCCTTGGCTTGCCCGCAGGCCGATGCCTAGTCGGCGACCCTGGATGTAGCAGTGCCACGAGCCTTGGCGACGATGGCGGCCGTTCCCCCTATTGACAGCAGGACCATGCCGGGGATGGCCCAGATCTCCATTACGGTCTCTCTGTGCGCTTGCAGGAGGGGCGTACCCCCCATTGCAGCGAGGCCGAGAGCCGTCGCGGCGTATCCGATGCCGCAGCAGCCGATTCCGAGCGTCACCCACAGTGCACGGCGTGGCGCACGGACGGATCGCAACCCGATGAGCGAGCCGGTCACGACGAGGGTCCCGCCGACGAAGGCCCACGTGCCATAGAGCACAGCTACCGCGCGTGAGCTCGGATCGTGTAGATCGAGCATGTCGTCCACCGGGATTCGCGAGAGGTCGCTCGAAAACCACAGCACCAGAACCACCGCCGCGGTCACGGCGTTCGAGATGTTCCACCACCACATGACGGTGTTCGTGAAGGCCGATGCACTGCGCCGGGTGCGGTCCAGGACACCACGCAGCCAGTCCGGGGTGTCTTGTTCTCGTTTGAAGACCTTCAACGCACTGCGCCCGAGTGCGCACCACGCTGCAAGCGTGAGCAGGATGTGCCCCAGGTGTGCCACGTTCACCAGATGAAGGGGAGCGTCCGCCAGCTGCCGGTCGACGACGCGATTGACCCCCGGCAGATAGAGCACGAATGCGAGCGCGACCGCGCATAGGCCGCCAGTGAGGAGAGAGTAGTCCCGACGAAGGTACAGCACTCGAACCGCACAAATCGTGAGCAGCAACCACACGAGGGCGGACAGCACGGACAGTGCGGAAAGCATAGCGGCATCGTACGATTCATCAGTGACAGATTGCGACTAATTCAATGACCTACTGCGCCGAATTGGACAAATCGCTCACAATCCGAGGATTTCACGCCATTCATCGCCGGCGGACGGATTTGGATACTCACCGGTCTGCCATCGCTTCTTCGTGGCAGCGAAAATCGTTGTGGGGGAGATGTTCAGGATCTCGGCAACATCGAAGACATCGGCCAGCGTCACATCCCGCTCACCGGACTCGGTGCGCCGGTAGGTGTTACGACGCCATCGCAGTCGTGTCCACATCTGCTCGGCCGTCATCCCAGCAAGTTTTCTGCGATCTCGTAGCTCCTGTCCGAACGCTCGGTTGAGGCTGCCCCGATCCATGGCGTGAGGTTATCCCGTCTCCTTATTGCGGTGCCCAAATATGGGCACTACTGTTTGCGGTGTTGACCTAGCTGCCGGGAGGTCGGCAGGTCAATTCGGCGTACCGGCCCAAGTCGGGGGGCTTGGCATGCCGACATGGTTCTCGGGTGCGGAGGAGCGTTGAATCACGTGATTTCGGAAGGGAATTCAAACACCCCCCATCGAAAGGAGTTGCCGCCGTTGGCCCGCGGTGTGTTCCGGGGCTCATCGAGACAATTTCCGCCGGGGGCGACGCGGTGGATGCAGAGCTTGTCGGCGACCGCCGCACTGACCGGCGGGCTGGGTAGTCGTGACCGTGCTGAGGTCGAGCGATCGCTCGGGCTATCCGCCAAAGGGCTACGGGCCCGTCTCGACCGCAGGGTCGCGTTCGACGCGTCCGAGCTACTGATCGCCGCGTCACTCGCCGGCCTGCGCGCTGGCGACCTGCTCGATTTCGGCCTGGGCGGCGTTGAGGAAGTCGCCGGCGTTGACGCCCAGGGCCTTGCATAGCCCGAGGAGGACATCGACGGGGGCGGCTCGGAGGCCGCCCTCGATTCGCCTGATTGTGATCACCGGCACTCCGGACAGGTCGTGCAACTTTTCGCGACTGTAGCCGCGCTTCCCGCGCAGGCCGCGCAGGTTCGCGCCGATGACGGCGTTCGCCTGTTTGTTGTCCATGCGGATCAGTATCTGTTCTGTTCCAAATAGCATGCAACCCCTTCGGATCAATTTGTGATCCAAATGGGACAGATCGGCCGATTGTAAGTGATCCATCTGTCTATTAATCTGATCCATATGGATCAGATTCGAGCGATGCCCGCATGAGGCCTGAACATGCCGAGTTTGAGACGTTCTCACTCGATGAGGTCTGCGAGTACACCGGTGCGCCGTCGGCCGCCTGGCTCTGCCGCCGCATCGTCGCCGGCGAAGTGACAGCTGTCCGCGCGGGCAAACAGTGGCGTATGACGCGCTCGGATATGTGCAACGTCGTCGCCTACATGCGCGGCGCCGCTGTCGACGAGATGGTGCGGGACGCTGGCGATGACGCCATTTCGCAGCCTGCCTCCAGCATCGACGCGCTGCAAGCAAAGCAGTATCTGGATCACATCGAGTCCGCCAAGCGCCGGAGTGGAATCTACTTCTGGGCCTACCTGATATCCGGCGTCCTCGGAATCGCCGTACTGCTGACCGCGGCTGGCATCGTCATCTTCGGTAGTCCGGACATCGCGATCTTCACGACAATCAGTGACGCTCTCCCTTCCGGGATCGCCGCCTTGTTCTACAAACGAGCCGGTGACCTGGAAAAGGTTGTCCAGGACAACCTCGGTCGCCTGGATCGGGCTGTTGAGAACTCGAAGCGCACCGAGGCGGCAAAGGACGCGGCGTCGAAGTTGCCACCGGGGCAGGATCGCGAGCGTCTGTTGAGCTTGCTTGCGATACATCACCTCCTGCCTGACGCATCACCGGAAGCGATCGCAGCCCTTCTGGCAGGGGACCGGCCGAGGCGCCGGGTGGGCGGCCGCGCCGCGTGAGTTGATGGTCGGAATGGTCACGACGGCACTGCAACTGGGAGAGACGACGGCGTCGGCAAAGCAGCCGGCGTGAGTGTCGGATCTGCGGAGATGCGGTGTATAGGCGGGCGAGGTTGCAGCGTGGTTTCACGTGAATCGTGCAGTGAAACCGAAGGCGGGCCGATCCGTTGTGACATGCGACAGCGCTCGGCTGTGACACGGGACAAGGGGCGGATTTCCGGCGCGGTGCGGACGTAAGGTGGCGATCATGGCTTCCGCTGAGATCTCCGAACTGGTGCAGTCCGTGGTGGAGCCGTACCTGCTCGACGGACCGCGCAAATACAACCGGCGTGAGGTGGAGAAGCTGAGCGGGCTGCCCAATTCGGCCACCCGCCGGCTGTGGGTGTCACTGGGTTTCCCGGCCGATCCCGATGACGCCGCGGTCGAATACACCGATGCGGACATTCAGGCCGCCAAGGGGTTCAGTCGCTTGAATGTGCTCGCCAGCGCGGACATTCACCGGCAGACCACGGCGGCGCGCACCCTGGGCCGGTCCATGGCGCGGCTGGCCGAGTGGCAGGTGGATCTGGTGACCGAGGAGATCCTGGCCCGGATCGCCGCCCGCACCCAGGAGGATCCGACCGCCGATCCGAAGGAGCTGGCCCGGGTCGCGACCGAAGAGGTCATCACCGAGTTCGAGGCCTTGCAGCGGTACGCCTTCCGCCGGCACCTGGACGCGGCGCTGGCCCGGTCACTGGACGAGGGCGCGGTCGCCGGCGACACCATGCGGGTGCTGGCCATCGGGTTCGCCGACATGGTCGGCTACACCCGGCTCACCCGGCACCTGGAGCCGGAGGAACTGTCGTCACTACTGGAGGCGTTCGAGACGGCGACCAGCAATGCGATCGTGGCCAATGGCGGCTGGGTCATCAAGAACGTCGGTGACGAAGTCATGTTCGCCGCCACCACCGCCACCGAGGGCGCCCGGATCGCGCTGGCCGTGCAGGAGGCCGCGACGGCCTCGCACGGTGTGACGCAGGAATTGCGGGTGGGCCTGGCCTACGGCGAAGTGCTGCAGCGGTTCGGTGATCTCTACGGTTCGGTGGTGAATGTGGCGGCGCGGCTCACCGGTGTGGCGCGGCCGGGAACGGTCTTGATCGACGACGGTGCGGCTCTCGCGATCGAGGATGATCCGGAATTCTCTTTGCGTAATTTGGCGACGGTGCGCGTGAAGGGAATCAATCGTTTGCACGGGCATGTGCTGCGCCGCAATGTGATTCGCCCCCTGGTGTGAACCTACCCCGGACATGGGGGCGGGCCTCGGCGAAGGGGGGGAGTTAGCCGAGGCCCGCGTAAGGTCGGCCCGGGGGGGAGGGGCCGACTGCACCGATCCTACGCGACAACACGGTTTTGTGTGGCTATCGGGTCGCCGAGTTCGAAGATTTTTTGAGGAAAAAGTGTCGTACCCCGGTGCGAACATGTGTTCGTAGCACTGGAATTCGGATGACCAGGACCAATCGGTCGGTGAATACTGGTCAGCGAAGTCCGGTCTTGCCCCGCCACCTGCGCACACACGAGACATCAGGAGAGTCATGCCCGACGCAATCGTCGCCGAGGGACTGGTCAAGCGGTACGGCAAAGTCGCCGCACTGGATGGACTCGACCTCTCGGTCCCCGAAGGAACGGTCACCGCCCTGCTCGGCCCCAACGGCGCCGGGAAGACGACCTCGGTCCGGGTATTCACCACCCTGCTGGTCCCGGACGGCGGGCACGCCACGGTCGCCGGCGTGGATGTACTGAAGGATCCGCAATTGCTGCGCTCCAGGATCGGAGCGTCCGGCCAATACGCCGCCGTCGACGAATACCTCACCGGTTTCGAGAACCTGGAGATGGTCGGGCGGCTGTATCACATGGGGACGCAGCGCAGTAAGGAGCGCGCTCGCGAACTATTGGATCGCTTCCGTCTCGCCGACGCCGCGGATCGGCCGGTGAAGGGCTATTCGGGCGGTATGCGCCGACGCCTGGACCTGGCGGGCGCGCTGGTCGCGAATCCCCCCGTGCTGTTCCTGGACGAACCCACCACGGGCCTGGATCCCCGTGCGCGCCTCGATCTCTGGGATGTCATCGAGGAATTGGTGGCGGGCGGCACCACGCTGCTGCTGACCACCCAGTACATGGAGGAGGCCGACCGGCTGGCCGATTCCATCGCCGTCATCGACCACGGCCGGGTCATCGCCGAAGGCACCTCCGACCAGTTGAAGGCCTTGGTCGGCGGCGACCGCATCGAACTCGTCGTCGATCACGTGGACAGTCTCGCCCTCGCGCAGCGGGCGCTGGAAGGCTTGGCGCAGGGGGAGATTCGGCTGGAGCCCGGACTGCGCCGCATCATCGTCCCGGTCGCGGACGGCTCGCAGGCACTGGTGGATGCGATCGGACTGCTGACCGAACATCAAGTGACGATTCACGATGTCGGGCTACGCCGGCCGTCACTGGACGATGTGTTCCTGTCGCTCACCGGCCACGAGGCCGACGAGCTGGTCAACGGCGCCAAGCCCGCCGAGCAGCCGGTGGGCGGTGCAGCCCGATGAGCGCCACCCTCGCCGTCGCCGAAAAGCCTTCGGCGGCACAGCGCTTCGCCATGCTGGTGAGCGACAGCCTGACCATCACCAAACGCAATGTCATCAAGATCCGGCGCGTACCCGATGTACTGGTCTTCTCGACGCTCTCGCCGATCATGTTCGTGCTGCTGTTCGCCTACGTCTTCGGATCGGCGATCAAGCTGGAAGGCACCTCGTACCGCGAATTCCTGATCGCCGGAATCTTCGCCCAGACCGTGGTTTTCGGCGCCACCTACACCGGCCTGAGCCTCGCCGAGGATATGCAGAAGGGCATCATCGACCGCTTCCGCTCACTGCCCATGGCGCCCGCGGCGGTACTCATCGGGCGCACCCTCGCCGACATGGTGATGAATGTGGTGAGCCTGGTGGTCATGTCGCTGACCGGACTGGCGGTGGGCTGGCGCATTCGCGGATCGTTCTTCGACGCCGTGCTCGCCTACGTCCTGCTGTTGCTGTTCGCCTATGCGGTGTCGTGGATTCTGGCGGTGATCGGGCTGCTGGTGCGGACGCCCGAGCTCTACAACAATGCCAACTTCATGGTGATCTTCCCGCTCACCTTCATCGCCAATACCTTCGTGCCGGCCTCGGAACTGCCGACGGTGCTACGGGTCATCGCCGAATGGAATCCGGTCTCGGCGGTCACGCAGGCCACCCGGAACCTGTTCGGCAACACCAGTCCGCTCGGGCCGAGCGCGGATGTCTGGTCCATGCGACATCCGGTCGCGACCACGTTTATCTGGATCGCGGTGATCCTGGTGATCTTCGTGCCGCTGGCGGTGCGGCAGTACAAGCGGTCAGTGAGTCGCTGACAGGTCCCGCTCCGGGGCGGAGCCGTTGCGCGAGTAACCCAGGCGCGGCGGCTCCGGGGCCGGTGCGGGCAGCTGCGGGCGCTTGCTCACCAGCACGGTGATGATGCCGCCCACGACCGCGAGCAGAGCGGCGATGATGACCTTGTTGCGAATGCTCCCCAGCTCCATTCGACCACTGTGGCACAGCAATCCCTTTCGTGCACGAAAGGGTGGTGTGGGGAGCGGGGGCTAAGCCTCCGAAACCCCCTTAAGAGGCGGGGGCTGAGCCCCCGGGACCCCTTATTCGACGGTCACACTCTTGGCGAGGTTGCGGGGCTTGTCCACATCCCGATCGAGAGCCACCGCCGTGTGATAGGCCAGTAGCTGCAGTGGGATCGTGAGGATGATCGGGTCGAGTTCGGGGGCAACTTCGGGGACGCGAATTACGGCGTCTGCCAAGCCGTCCGGAAGGTCCGTATTGGTGACGGCGATGACGGGGCCGCCGCGGGCCTTGATCTGTTCGATGGTGGTGATGTTCTTGGCGAGGAGTTCGTCCTTGGGGACGAGGACCACGCTCGGCATTTCCGGGTCGATCAAGGCCAGGGGGCCGTGCTTGAGTTCGGAGCCCTGGTAGGCCTCGGCGTGGATGTAGCTGATCTCCTTGAGTTTCTGCGCGCCCTCGCGGGCGACCGGCCAGGCGCGGACGCGGCCGACGAAGAACATGCTGCGCGCCTTGGCATATCGGGCGGCGACATCGGCGATCTGGTCGTCGGCTTCGAGGACCGATTCGATGGCTTCCGGCAGTGCGCGCAGTCCGGAGACGATGCGTTCGCCCGCGGCGGCGGACAGGTCGCGTACTCGGCCCAGGACGAGGCCGAGCATGGCGAAGGAGACGGTCATGTTGGTGAGCGCCTTGGTGGACGCCACCGACACCTCCGGACCGGCGTGCAGGAAGACGCCCGCGCCGCATTCGCGGGCGATGGCGCTGCCGACCACGTTCACCGCGCCGATGACGCGGCCGCCCTTGCGCTGCAATTCTTGAACGGCCGCAAGGGTATCCAGGGTTTCGCCGGACTGGCTGATGGCGATGTAGAGGGCGTCGGGGTCGACGACCGGATTGCGGTAGCGGAATTCGGAGGCGGGTTCGGCGGTGGCGGGGATGCGGGCGAGTTCCTCGACCAGCTGGGCGCCGATCTGGCCCGCGTAATAGGCGGAGCCGCAACCGAGGAACACGACCTTGCGGATGCCGCGCAGTTCCCGCGCGTCCATATTGAGTCCGCCGAGTATCGCGGTGGAGAAGCGTTCGTCGAGCCGGCCGCGCAGCGCGCGGCGGACCGCGTCGGGCTGTTCCGCCATTTCCTTGCGCATGAAGTCGGGGTAGCCGCCGAGCGCGTAGTCCTCGGCCGCCATATCGATGGTGGTCGGGATCTTGTCGGTGTGCTGTGCGTCGAGTCCGAGTGTGCTGGTGCGGAATTCGCCCGCGCGCACGGTGGCGAGTTCGCCGTCGTCGAGGAACACCACGCGCTGGGTGTGGTGCACGAGCGCGGCCACATCGGAGGCGACGAACATTTCGCCGTCGCCGACGCCGAGCACGATGGGGCTGCCGTTGCGGGCCACCACCAGTTCGTCGGGTCGCCGCGCGTCCAGCACGAGCAGTCCATAGGTGCCCTCGACCCGGTGCAGGGCGGCGCGGACCGCGTCCTCGAGGCTGCCGGCGTCGTCGAGGGCGGCGGCGATGAGGTGGGCGATGGCCTCGGTGTCGGTGTCGGACACGAACTGCACGCCGTCGGCGGTGAGTGCGGCGCGGAGTTGCTCGGCGTTCTCGACGATGCCGTTGTGCACGACGGCGATGCGGCCGGAGCCGTCGGTGTGCGGGTGGGCGTTCACGTCGCTGGGTTCACCGTGGGTGGCCCAGCGGGTGTGGGCGATGCCGACGGTGCCGCGCAGCCGCGCGCCCTCGGCGTCGACCCGGTTGCGCAGGTCCTGGACCCGGCCCTGGGTCTTGGTGATGCGCAGCCGGCCGCGGTGCGGCACGGCCAGGCCGGCGGAGTCGTAGCCCCGGTATTCCAGCCGGTGCAGTCCTTCCACCAGAACCGGCACGGCATCCCGATGCCCGATGTATCCGACGATTCCACACATTGCGCGGCGGACTCCTCTACCCGTAGACGATGCGGCGCAGTTGCCGTTCGGTGAAGTCGGGGGCCGCGACCGGCCGGGCGGCCAGTTCGGCGGCGAGCTGCTGCCAGATATCGGCATTGCGCAGTTGCCGGCGTTGCAGTTCGGCATGCCTGCGGCGCACGAACTGTTCGGCGGTCTCGTCGAAGTAGCCGACGACGTCGGCGACCACGCGGGCCGCGACGGCGGGCGGCAGGCCCGTGGAGGCTGCCACGTGACGCACCAGCTCGACCGGGACCCCGTCATTCACTCGTCCGAACCTGCCATACGGGCGGGCGTTGCGCCAACTTCCTGCCCGATTTCGGGCAGAAATTAAGGTGACAACTGATTTCGGGCGGGTGTGGGTAACTCATCGGGTACGGGCCGAATCGGGTACGTCGCTATACCGCAGGCCGCCTGCCCGGCGCCGACGGCACTCAGTTGTGCGCTGAAGTTGCGGGGAGGCGGCGGAGCAACGGGCGGTGCAGCACATATCCTGGGCGCGTGACCTCACCGAATCAGACCGCCGTCGCCACTCTGCACACCAACCTCGGCGACATCAAGATCTCGCTTTTCGGTAACCACGCCCCGGCCACGGTGCGCAATTTCCTCGGCCTGGCCGACGGTTCCGCCCCGTACACCACGAAGAACGCCCAGGGCACCGACTCCGGCCCGTTCTACGACGGCGCCGTCTTCCACCGCGTGATCGACGGCTTCATGATTCAGGGCGGCGACCCGACCGGCACCGGGCGCGGCGGCCCCGGCTACGAGTTCAAGGACGAATTCCACCCGGAGCTGCGTTTCGATCGCGGCTATCTGCTGGCCATGGCGAATGCCGGGCCGGGCACCAATGGTTCCCAGTTCTTCATCACGGTCGGCGCGCAGTCGCATCTGAACCGCCGCCACACCATCTTCGGTGAAGTGGTGGACCCGGATTCGCGCAAGGTGGTCGACGCCATCGCCACCGCGGCGACCGACCGCAACGACCGTCCCAAGGACGAGGTCGTGATCGACAGCATCACCATCTCCTGACCGGCACTCCCGAAAACCGGCATCTCCGAAAAGAATTCGCATGAACCCGCAACCGCCCGCACCGACCTGCTTCCGCCACCCCGACCGGGCCACCGGTCTGGGCTGCACCCGGTGCGGGCGGCCCGCCTGCCCGGAATGCCTCACCCCGGCCGCCGTCGGCCAGCACTGTGTGGAGTGTGTCCAGCAGGGCCGCAAGGACACTCGTGCCGCGCGCACGGTGGCCGGCGCCACGCAGACCGCGCAGGTGCCGCGGCCGCTGGTGACCTACGCGCTCATCGGGATCAATGTGCTGGTGTTCGCGGCGACCGCGTTCCAGGCGCACAGCGTCATGAACAACAAGTACTCCAGCCTGTTCCTGGACTGGGTGCTGGTGCCGGCCGCGGTCGGCAATGGCGACTGGGTGCGGGTGATCGGTTCCGGGTTCCTGCACATCGGCCCGATTCACCTGCTGGCCAATATGTTCGCGCTGTACGTGATCGGGCCCTACTGTGAGGCGGCCTTCGGGCGTGCCCGCTATCTGAGCCTGTACATGGCCGCGCTGCTGGGCGGTTCGGCGGCGGTGACCGCGCTGTCGGGTCCGATGACGGCGTCGGCGGGTGCGTCGGGCGCGATCTTCGGATTGTTCGGCGCGGTCGCGATCGTCATGCTGCGGACGCGGCAGAACCTGACGCAGATCCTGATGCTGCTGGTGATCAACCTGATCATCACGTTCTCGGTGCCGGGCATCTCGGTGTGGGCGCACCTGGGCGGTCTGCTGGCGGGAACGGTGGCGGCGGTCGGGTTCATCTACCTGCCGCGCTGGCTGGGCGCCCGCAACCAGAAGACGGCCTACGGGATCGGCTGGGGTGCGGTCGCCGCCGTCGCGATCGCGGCGATCCTGGTCACGGCGCTGGCCGCGCCGACCTACTACTAGCGCGCGAGGTGGATGCGCAGCACTTCGAGGACGTCCTCGGGGTGCGCGCCGAGATCCCAGCGGCCGAAGATGATGAGCTTCTCCTCGCCGTGGTGATCCACGTCCATCTCCAGCATGGGCATGCGGCGGCCGAGCCGCCGGTAGCCGACCACGCGGACGCGCAGGATCCGGTCGGGGGAGTAGCGCTGCGGCCCGGCCATCCCGCGCACCACCACGTGCACCGGGTCACCGGGTTCGATCTCCAGGCGGGGACGCTGCCGGACTCCCATGAAACACAGGAACAGCAGGCCCAGCGCGGCGAGCCCGATGAGCAGGCGTGCGGCATTGTCGTTCGACAGGTACGCGGCCCCGGCCAGGACGACGCCGCCGAGCCCGCAGACGGCGAGCGCGGCGGGCGGGGTGGACCAGGCGAGTCGGGAGGAGGGATCGGCGGTCGTCACTGTCCCCACTCCCTCCTCGAGTTGTCCACAAGGTCATCCACAGATGTGTATGAATAACACCTGTGTAAGGAGTTCATCGCCAGCGCATGGTCATGATCAGGCCGACGACCATGAGGCCGAACCCGATCAGGAAGTTCCAGGCGCCGAGATCGCTCATCCAGCCGATCTGCTCGTTGGCCAGGTAGTAGACCAGCAGCCAGGCCAGGCCGGCGAGCATGAAGCCAAGCATGATGGCGACGTACCAGACCGGAGACGGGCCCGCGCTCTTGACGCGCACAGGCGTGCGGCTGGCAGGGTTGATCGTGTAATCGGTCTTCTTACGGACCTTCGACTTGGGCATGACGTCCTCGGTTTCGGGGTGCTGTCTGCTAGAGATTATCCCAGGGAATATCCGGGCCGTCCGCTGGCAACAGCCGTTGAACAGCCTGTGGATGGATCCGGGGTGGATGAGCGGCGGTATTGCGTGCGACGCGAGCGCTCCCGCCCACTACGCTCGGTGTCATGCGTGTTCTGGTCGTCGACAACTACGACAGCTTCGTGTTCAACCTGGTCCAGTATCTCGGGCAGCTGGGCGCGGAGGCCGTCGTCCGGCGCAATGACGATCCACAGCTCGAGGATGTGGACTCGGTTGTGCAGAACTTCGACGGAGTGTTGATCAGCCCCGGTCCCGGCACCCCCGAACGGGCCGGGAAGAGCATAGAGCTCGTGCACGCCGCCGCGCGGCACGCCACCCCGCTGCTCGGCGTGTGCCTCGGGCATCAGGCCATCGGTTCCGCCTTCGGCGCGACCGTGACCCGTGCCCCCGAGCTGCTGCACGGGAAGACCTCGGACGTCTTCCATATCGGCGCGGGCGTGCTGGCCGGCCTGCCGGATCCCTTCACCGCCACCCGCTACCACTCGCTGACCGTGGTCGAGGACACCATGCCGCCGGAGCTGGAGGTGCTGGGCCGCACCGAATCCGGCATCGTCATGGCCCTGCGGCATCGCGAACTGCCCATCCACGGGGTGCAGTTCCACCCCGAATCGGTGCTCACCCAGGGCGGGCACCGCATGCTCGCGAACTGGCTGGGCGTGTGTGGCGAGCGGCCCGCCGAGGGCCTGGTGAAAACCCTCGAGGCGGAGGTCGCGGCACTCGTATGAGCAGCCCCGCGAGCGCGGCATGACCGGCCGGCCGCACGTCCTGCTGTCGGTGGCGGTGAGCATCGACGGCTACATCGACGATGCGAGCCCGGACCGGCTGCTGCTGTCCAATGCGGCCGACTTCGACCGCGTCGACGCCCTGCGCGCCGAATCGGACGCGATCCTCATCGGCGCGGAGACCTTGCGCCGGGACAATCCCCGGCTGCTGGTCGACAACACCGATCGGCGGCTACACCGGGTGGCGGCGGGTAAGCCCGAATATCCGCTGCGCGTGATCGTCACGGCCGCAGGCGAACTCGACCCAGCCGGGAAGTTCTGGCGGTCGGGCGGTGAAAGAGTCGTCTACACAACCGGATCCGGCGCCGATCGGATCGGTGATCGGCTGCACGGGCGTGCCGAGATCGTATCCCTCGGCGGCACGGTCGATTTCGCGGATCTGCTCGACGACCTCGGTAAACGCGGTGTCGAGCGGCTCATGGTGGAGGGCGGCGGCGCGATCCACACCGCTTTCCTGTCGGCCGGCCTGGTGGACGAGATCCACATGGCCGTGGCTCCGATCGTGGTCGGCGATCCGACTGCCCCGCGTTTCCTCGGGCCCGCCGATTTCCCCGGCGGCCCGCATCACCGCATGCAGCTGGCCGATGTCGCCCGGCTCGGCGATATCGCCCTGCTGCGTTATCTGCCGAAGGAGGATTCCGGTGTCCGATGAAGCACGCTCGGACCGCGGCTGGATGCGGCACGCCATCGGCCTGGCGCGCCTGTGCCCGCAGAGCGGGACCGCGTTCTCGGTGGGCGCGGTCATCGTCGGGGCGGACGGCGTGGAGATCACGCACGGCTGGTCCCGGGAGACCGACGAGAAGGTGCACGCGGAGGAATCCGCCTTGAACAAGCTGGAACCCGGCGATCCGCGGCTGCCGCACGCGACCGTCTACAGCACCCTGGAACCCTGTTCGGTGCGTGCGAGCAAGGACCGGCTGCCCTGCACCGACCGGATTCTGGCGGCGGGTATCCGGCGGGTGGTCATCGCCTGGCGGGAACCCGGGACTTTTGTGGATAACTGTGTGGGTGTGGAGAAACTGCGCGAGCACGGCGTCGAAGTGGTCGAATTGCCTGATCTCGCAGACGAAGCCATGTCGATGAACCGGCACCTGCAGCTCTGACGTCGCAGACGGAAAAGCGCCCCCGGCCAACAGACCGGGGGCGCTTCGTCATTCGAGGGGACCGGACATCACGGTGGGCCCAGGGACAGCACGCCGGTAGTGATGGTCACCGTCTGCGACTTGCCCAGTGAGGATCCCGCGCTCGGCTGCTGCGCCAGCACCCGTCCGACCTCGCCCGGGTTCACCGTGTTCATGGTGTTCTGCGCGATCTGCCCGTTCCAGCCCTGCTGCTGCAGGGCGCCCACGGCCTGCGCCGGGGTGAGGCCACGCAGGTCGGGCATGGTGAGCTGATCGCCGGTGGACACCTGCACGGTGACCGTGGAGCCCTTGTCGGCCTGGGTGCCCGCGGACGGGGTGGTGGCGATGACGGTGCCCTTGGGCTGGTTGTTCGGCACCTGCTGGATGGTCACCTTGAAGCCGGCGGTGTCGGACAGCGTGGACTGCGCCACGTCGATGGACTGGCCGACGACATCGGGCACCTGCACCTTGTCCGGGCCCTTGCCGAGGGTGATGGTGACCTGCCCGCCCGAGTCGGTGCGCTGACCGGCGTCGGGGCTCTGGGCGATCACCTTGTCCTTGTCGTCGATGCTCGACGCGTCCCGCTTCACATCCGGATTCAGCTGCAGCCCCTGCGAATTCAGCTGTTGCTCGGCCTGCGATTGGCTGAGTCCGGCCAGTTTCGGCACGGCGACCTGGGCGGGACCGGTCGATACCTGCAGCGTGATGGTGCTGCCCTTGTCGACCCGCGAACCACCCAATGGCTGGGTGGAGATGACATTGCCCTGCGCCACCTTCTGATCCGGCTTCTGCTGGATGGCGACGGTGAATCCGAGCCGCTCCAGATCTCGTTGCGCCAGTGCGGAGTTCTGGTTCGCGTAGTCGGGCACCGAGACCTGATCCGGATGCGAGCCGGGACCGATGAGCACCCACGCGAGGGCCGCGACCACCGCGACGATGGCGACGCTGAGCACCGCGATGAGCGCGGTGCGGCGGCGCGGGGAGGCCTCGACGATCTCCTGTTCGGTGGTGTCGTCGCCGTCGCGGCGTTCGACGGTGCGGTAGCTGCGCGGCGGCGGCAGGTCGTCGTCGAGGAAGCCGGTGCGGTCCTCGTCGGTCATGACCATGGGCGCGGTGGGCTTCTGGCCGCCGAGCACGCGGATGAGGTCGGCGCGCATCTCGGCGGCGGTCTGGTACCGGTTGGCCGGGTTCTTGCTCATGGCCTTGAGCACGACCGAGTCGAGTTCGCGCGGCACACCCGCGTACACCTGCGAGGGCAGCCGCGGATCCTCCCGCACGTGCTGGTAGGCGACCGCGACCGGGGAGTCGCCGGTGAAAGGCGGTTCGCCGGTGAGGATTTCGTACAGCACACAGCCGACCGAGTACACGTCGGAGCGGGCGTCCACCTGCTCGCCGCGGGCCTGCTCGGGCGACAGGTACTGGGCGGTGCCGATGACGGCGGCGGTCTGCGTCATGGGGTTGGAGCTGTCCGCGATGGCGCGCGCGATGCCGAAGTCCATCACCTTCACCGCGCCCGCGCGGTTGATCATGATGTTGGCGGGCTTCATGTCCCGGTGCACGATGCCGTTGCGGTGCGAGAAGTCCAGTGCCGCACACACATCCGCGATGACCTCCATGGCCCGTCGCGGCGGCAGCGGTCCCTTGCCGCGCACGAGGTCGCGCAGCGTGTCACCGTCGACGTACTCCATGACGATGTAGGGCAGCGGACCGCCGTCGATCTCGGCCTCGCCGGTGTCGTACACCGCGACGATGGCGGGATGGTTCAGCGCGGCCGCGTTCTGCGCCTCCCGCTTGAACCGCAGGTAGAAAGTGGGGTCGCGGGCCAGATCGGCGCGCAGCACCTTGATGGCTACGTCCCGGCCGAGACGCAGATCCCGGGCCTTGTGTACCTCGGACATGCCGCCGAACCCGATGATCTCGCCCAGCTCGTAGCGAGAGGACAGGTTCTTCGGGGTCGTCATGGCAGTCCTTGTGGGATGGCAGGGGGCGAGCTGTCCGGGTCCGTGGTGCCCATGTATCCGTCGTATCCCCGCGCTCCGGGAACTCCTGGCCATGGTAATTCGCCGAAGGTCGGACGCGGGAAGCGCGTGGGGGTCTGCCACGGGTTGGGCGTGGTGGTCGTCGTGGTGGTCGGCGGGACCGTGGTGGTCGTGGTCGGCGGCACCGTCGTCGTGGTGGTGGGCGGCGCCGTCGTGGTCGTGACCGGCGGATCCGTGCTCTGGTCGTAGGTGGGCGGCGGCTGCTGCCGGTGCGTCCGGGTGGTCGTGGTGGGCGCGTCGTCGGTGGTGGTCGTGGTGGGCGGCACCACCGGGGGCGCGACCACGGCACTGGTCTTGGTCGCCGGGGTGGTGTCGTTCGAGGTGTCACCGAGCAGCACCCAGGCGGCCAGGCCGCCGAGAATCAGTGCGCCGACGCCGAATCCGGCGACCGCCTTCTGATTGTTGCTGAAACGCCCGCCACCGCCGGTGCCCGTGCCGTTGCCGCCGCCGGGACCGGTGGGCGGTCCGCCGGCCCGGTTGGGGCCGGCCAGCAGGGTGGTCGCGGTGGCCGCGCCGGTGGGCGGCTGCGGCCGCGCGGGCGGCGGCGTGGGGTACCGGGTGGTCGGCTGGTCGGCGCGCGGCGCCCCCGGAATGATCATGGTCGGGCCGGGCGGCAGCACCCGCGTCGCACCCGTGGGAATCGGGATCCCGCCGGTCGGCGGCGGCCGTCTCCCGGAACGCACCGCGGCCACCGCGTCGGCGAACTCGCCGCCGCTGGTGTACCGCTGATGCGGATCCTTGGCCATGGTGATCTCGATCAGCTCGCGCACGTTCGGCGGCAGATCGGCGGGCAGCGGCGGCGGGGTCTCCCGCACATGCTTCATGGCGACGGTCAGGGCGCCGTCACCCGCGAAAGGCCTTGCGCCCGCGAGTGCTTCGTAACCGACCACGCCCAGCGAATACACGTCGGACGCGGAGGTGGCGTCCTCACCGGTGGCCTGCTCCGGCGCGATGTACTGCGCGGTGCCCATGACCATGCCGGTCTTGGTGACCGGCGACGCGTCCACGACCTTGGCGATACCGAAGTCGGTGATCTTCACCTGCCCGGTCGGCGTCACGAGTATGTTGCCGGGCTTCACATCCCGGTGCACCACGCTCGCCGCGTGCGCCACCTGCAGCGCGCGGCCGGTCTGCTCCAGCATGTCCAGGGCCTGCGCGACGGACAGCCGGCCCAGCCGGCTCAGCACCGCGTTCAACGGTTCGCCCTGCACGTATTCCATGACCAGATAGGCGATCTCACCGCCCGACGGGTCCGCGGTCTCGCCGTAGTCGTAGATGCCCGCGATACCGGGATGATTCAGCCGCGCCGTGGTCTGCGCCTCGGTCCGGAACCGGTGCCGGAAGGTGGGATCGGTGGAGAACTCCGCCTTCAGCACCTTCACCGCCACCCGGCGATCCAGCCGGGTGTCGAGGGCCTCCCAGACCTGGCCCATGCCGCCGGTGGCGATCAGTCGCTGCAGCCGGTACCGGTCCGCGATCAGAGCACCGTTGTTCAGCATTCGATACCCCGTCTACCTTGCACCTTCATATGGTTCAGCTCCCCTGCAACCCGGCGTCCAGCACCGCGCGGGCGATGGGTGCGGCGACGGAACCACCGGTCGCGGCCAGCGCCCGGTCACCACCGTTCTCCACGATCACCGCGATGGCGATCTTCGGGTTCTGCGCCGGCGCGAAGGCGATGTACCAGGCGTGCGGCGGGGTGTTGCGCGGATCGTTGCCGTGTTCGGCGGTACCGGTCTTGGACGCGATCTGGTACGGCCGGGGATCCGTGCCGCCCGTCGTGGCCTTCTCCGATTCGATCATCATGTTGGTGATCGTGCTGGCCACCGGCGCGGACACCGCCTGCCCGACCGAGGTTGGCTTGAAGGTGTCCAGGGTGGTCAGATCCGGCGCCTGCAGGGTGTCCACCAGATGCGGTTGCATCCGCACGCCGCCGTTGGCGATGGTCGCCGCGACCACCGCATTGTCCAGCGGGGTGAGGGCCACATCGCGCTGCCCGATGCTGCTCTGCGCGAGCGCGGCCTGATCGGGGATGGTCCCGACGGTGCTGTCCGCCCACGGAATCGGAATGTTCGGGTGCTGGCCGCCGCCGATGCCGAACGCGTTGGCCTCGTCCTTGAGCTTCGCCGCGCCGACCTTCATGCCGATCTGCGCATACGCGGTATTACAGGAGAAACGGAACGCGTCCATCATGGACGCGGTCGGCGAATTGCCGGGCCCGCAGTGCTCGCCGTCGTAGTTCTCCAGCGTGGTCGTGGTGTCCGGCAAGGTGATTCGCGGGTCCGCGGTGAACAGGTCGCTCGGCTGCGCCACATTGTTGGACAGCGCCGCCGCGGACACCACCACCTTGAACGTGGAACCCGGCGGATAGGTCTGCGAGACAGCGCGATTCAGCATCGGCTGCTTCGGATCCTGCTGCAGCTGCTGCCAGGTCTGCTGGGTGCGGGCGCCGTCGTGCCCGGACAACAGGTTCGGATCGTAGGACGGCGTGGACACCATGGTGAGGATGCGGCCGGTGCTCGGCTCGATCGCCACCACCGAACCGGTGTAGCCCTTGGCGGTCAGCTGGTCGTAGGCGACCTTCTGCATGACCGGGTTGATCGTGGTGATCACATTGCCGCCGCGCGGATCCCGGCCGGAGATCATGTCGATGAGTCGGCGCCCGAACAACTGATTGTCCGAACCGTTCAGCACCGAATCCTCGGCGTGCTCCAGGCCGGTGCTGCCGTACTGCATCGAGTAGAAGCCGGTGACGGGCGCGTACGCCTGCGGATCCGTCGGATAGGTGCGCAGGTACTTGTACCGGTCGTCGGTGGCCACCGACGACGCCAGCACGGTGCCCGACGCGGAGATCTGCCCGCGCTGGCGGGCGTACTCGTCCAGCAGCACCCGCACGTTCCGTGGATCGTTGCGCAGGCTGTCGGCCTTGATCACCTGGACGTAGGTGGCATTCGCGAGCAGCGCCACGATCATGACCATGACCGCCAGCGCCACCCGGCGCAGAGGTGTGTTCACGCGGCGCCCCCCTTGGTCTTACGCAATGTCTTACGCAACAGATCGGCCGGCTCGAGTTTGCGCGTCACCTCGGTCGCCTTGCTCAGCAACTCGGTGGGGGCGTCCACGATCGGCTCCGGCGCCCGCTTGCGCACCGGAGCGGGCGCGCGGGCCGCATCGGACACCCGAATCAGCAACGCCACCAGCGCATAGTTGGCCAGCAGCGAGGAACCGCCGTACGACATGAACGGCGTGGTCAGTCCGGTCAGCGGAATCAGCTTGGTGACACCGCCCACCACCACGAACACCTGGATCGCGACGGTGAACGCGAGACCGGCGGCCAGCAGCTTGCCGAAACTGTCCCGGATCGCCAGCGCGGTACGGATACCGCGAATCACGAACACGCAGAACAACATCAGCAGCGCGGCCAGCCCGATCAGGCCCAGCTCCTCGCCGATGGCGGACACGATGAAGTCGGTCTTGGCGAACGGCACCTGCGAGGGCCGCCCGCTACCCAGCCCCGTCCCGGCCAAGCCACCCGTGGCCAGCCCGAACAGCGACTGCGAAATCTGGTAGCCGGTATTGCTGTAATCGGCGAACGGATGCAGCCACGTCGAGGTCCGCACCCGCACCACCGCGAAGAAGTTGTACGCGAACACGAATCCGATGCCGAGCAGCACCACACCCACCGCCACCCAGCCCACCCGCTCGGTCGCGATGTAGAGCATGCACAGCACGGTGCAGTAGATGAGCAGCGAGGTGCCGAGATCCTTCTCCACCACCAGCACGCCCACCGACACGGCCCACACCACCAGGATCGGGCCCATGTCCCGCATGCGCGGCAACTCCATGCCGAACACATGCTTGCCCGCACCGGTGAACATGTCCCGCTTCGCCACCAGGATGCCCGCGAAGAAGATGATCAGCAGGATCTTCGCGAACTCACCCGGCTGAATACTGAAGCCGGTCAGGCGAATCCAGATCTTGGCGCCGTTCACCTGCGAGTACCGATCCGGCAGGAACGCCGGAACCGCCAGCGCGACCAGACCGATCAGCCCCAGCGTGTACGCGTACCGCGCCAGCGACCGGTAGTCACGCAGCACGATCAACAGACCCATGAAAACCACCATCCCCAACCCCGTCCACAGCACCTGCTGGTTGGCGTCGGGGGAGGGGATGGGCAGGGAGGCGAATGCGGCGTCCTGCGCCTCGGCTAGGTCCAGGCGGTGAATCAGCACCAGCCCCAGACCGTTCAGCAGGGCCACGATCGGTAGTAGGAGCGGATCCGCGAAGGGTGCGAACCGCCGCACCGCCAGATGCGCCACCCCGAACAAGGCCAGATACGCGGCACCCAGTTTCGCGATCTCCCAGGTGATCTCCTGCTCCTGGCTGGCTTCCACCAGGATCAGCGACACCGTGGTGATGACCGCCGCACACCCGAGCAGCAACAACTCGACATTCCGCCGAGTCGAAGGTGGCGGCGCAGGCGCGAATCCGCCGGGTGGACTGGGGAAAGCCCCAGTGGACGGCGGTGCCGGTGCGGACATCAGTCCGCCACTCTGCAGTTCTGCCCCGGAGTCTGCGGCGCGGTCGAAGTGGTGGGAACGGTCGGGGTGACCGGCGCGTGCTGCTCACCCGACGGAACGGCGGGCGTCGTCGGCGGCACCGGAGTCGTGGTGGCGGCCGGCTGATTGGCCTGATTCGGATCGGGCGCGGGCGGCGTCACCGGGGGAGCCACCGGCTGCGGCTTCTCGCACGGCGGCAGCAGTTCCCCGGCCACCAGCGTCTGGATCTGCTTGACGGCATCCTCGCGCGAACCCGGCGGCAGACCCTTGTCCACCGAATCCCGGCCACTGGGGCGCAGATCCGAGCGGGTCAGGGCACGGCAGCCGTCCGGGAAGTTGTCGCCGGGCGCGGCCAGCTTCATCTCACCCGTGCGCGTGACACACGCGATCTGATCCACATCGCGAATCGAATAACCCAGCACGGAACCGGGCAGGCCGCGCAGCACGACCACCTTCTCACCGTCCGTGCCGATGTAGTAGTTGCTGCGAATCATGTTGTAGCCCACCGTGAGACCGGCGCCGATGGCCACCAGCAGCGCGATCGACAAGGCGATCCAGCGCAGCTTGTGACTCTTCTTCGGCGGCTCCGGCTCCGGCAGCTGCACCGCGCGCCGCGGCACCGCGCGCGGCGGCCGCATGGCGGCGGCCCGCCCGGCGGCGGTGTTCGGCGGCGGCGTGTCCTCGTCCTCACCCGACGCGGCGCCCGCCACGATCGGATGCGACTGGCCGTAGTCCAGATCGATGACATCCGCGACCACCACGGTCACGTTGTCCGGACCGCCACTGCGCAAAGCCAATTCGATGAGCCGGTCGGCGGCCTCGTCGGTGCCGCCCTCCCGCATGGTGTTCTGGATGGTCTCGTCGCTCACCACATCGGACAGACCGTCCGAGCACAGGAGATAGCGATCCCCGGCACGCGCCTCGCGCATCACCAGGGTCGGCTCGATCTCGTTGCCGGTGAGCGCGCGCATGATCAGCGAACGCTGCGGATGGGTGTGCGCCTGCTCCGGCGTGATCCGGCCCTCGTCCACCAGCGACTGCACGAAGGTGTCGTCGCGGGTGATCTGTGCCAGCTCACCGTTTCTGAGCATGTAGGCGCGCGAGTCACCGATATGCGCCAGCCCGAGTTTGCGGCCCGCGAACAGGATGGCGGTGAGCGTGGTGCCCATGCCGTCGAGTTCCGGTTCCTCCTCGACCTGATCGGCGATCGCCGCATTGCCTTCGTGCACAGCACGATCCAGCTTGCCGAGCAGATCGTCGCCTGGCTCGTCGTCGTCGAGGTGCGCCAGCGCGGCGATCATCAGCTGTGAGGCGACCTCACCGGCCGCATGACCACCCATACCGTCCGCGAGCGCGAGCAGACGCGCCCCGGCGTACACGGAATCCTCGTTGTTGGCCCGTACGAGACCACGGTCGCTGCGCGCTGCGTAGCGGAGAACAAGTGTCACGATCGCAGCTCGATCACTGTCTTACCGACACGGACAGGGGTACCGAGTGGAACTCGGACCGGAGTGGTGACCTTCGACCGGTCGAGGTAGGTGCCGTTGGTGGAACCGAGATCCTCGACGTACCAATCCTCGCCGCGCGGTGACAGTCGCGCATGACGGGTGGAGGCGTAGTCGTCGGTGAGAACCAGCGTGGAGTCGTCCGCGCGCCCGATCAGCACCGGCTGTGTGCCGAGTGAGATCCGAGTGCCGGCGAGTGAACCCTGAGTCACCACGAGATATTTGGCGCCCTTCTGGCCCCGGCGGAACGATGGGAGCACCGCGGAACCGCCTGCGGCCCGAGGCGCGACCCGCAGGCCGGATGCCGCGTAGATATCGCTGCGCAGGGTCCTCAGCACCGCCCATACGAACAACCACAACAGCAGCAGGAACCCCGCCCGGGTCAATTGCAGGATCAATCCCTGCACGGGTCTCCACCTCCTGTTCGGACCGTGTCGTAGGTACGGTTCGTCGACCCCCAACCGGTGTGTTGCTGGTCAGCACGACCTACTACCACCGCGAGTGTTGGCAGCATCATAGGGCCGTAGACCGGTTGCGATCACGATACGACCGAGGAAAATCGCGCCATATCGTGACCTGCATCGCGAGCTTACGGGATCAGACGATCCGGATCAGGATCTCGGAATGTCCGGCGCGGATCACATCGCCGTCGGCGAGCTGCCAGTCCTGCACGGGCGACCCGTTGACCAGCGTGCCATTGGTCGAACCGAGGTCCGACAGCATCGCGGTCTGACCGTCCCAGCGAACCTCGATGTGCCGCCGGGAAACTCCCGTATCCGGCAGGCGGAAGTGCGCGTCCTGGCCGCGTCCGATGATGTTGCTGCCCTCGCGCAACTGGTACGTGCGGCCGGAGCCGTCGTCCAGCTGCAGCGTGGCCGAATAGCCCGAACCGCCGCGCGCCGGCGCCGCCGCGCCGTAACCGCCGCCCTGCTGGCCGTAGCCCTGGTCGGCATAGCCCTGCTGCTGGCCGTACCCCTGGTCCGCGTAACCCGGCTCGGCGTACCCGCCCTGCTCGGCGTAACCCGGCTGCTGCGCGTAGCCCTGCTCGCCATAGCCCGGCTGCTGCGCATAGCCCTGCTCGGCGTAACCCGGCTGCTGCTGCCCGTAACCGTGCTGCTGCTGCCCGTACCCCTGCTCGGCATAGCCCTGCTGCTGGCCGTACCCCGGCTCCGCGTACCCGGGCTCGGCGTAACCACCCTGCTGGCCGTAGCCCTGCTCGTAGCCCTGCTGGCCGTACGCCTGATCGGCCTGACCGTAGCCCTGCTGCTGGCCGTAGCCCTGCTCGGCGTACCCGCCCTGCTGGCCGTAGCCGGCGCCCTGCTGGTAGTCGTAGCCGTTCTGGTATTCGCTGTAGCCCTGTTGTTCGGGCTGGCCGCTGTAGCCGCCCTGTTCCGGGTACTGCTGCGCACCTCCCCGACCGTATTCGCCGTAGCCCTGCGGGTTACGGCCCGCGGGCGGGGGCGCGTACCCGCGGCCTCGTGGATCGGACTCCGCGGGCTCACGGCTCGGGTCGTAGCCTGAGTTCTGCGTCATGGGGCCAGCTCCTGGTTGCGGGTCGGTTCGTTGTGGGCGTTCAGCACCCGGTGACGGGCCTGCCCGCCGCCCCACGTCCGGATCCACCCGGCCGTGCGTCCTGAACTGTCCGGTGTGCAGCGTAGGGGATGCCTCGAACTCCACGTGCACTTCACCGTAGGTCTGCCACCCTTGTTCGCGGATGTAGTCCTGTAGATGTTTTGCGAAGGCCCGCAGTGTGAGGCCTTGATCCGCCTGTCCCTCACCCTGGACGAGCTTCCCCAGATCGGATTCGTTGACGGTGATGACATAGCTGTTCGGTGCGAGCAGATGTCCGCCGCCGACATCCTGGATATGGTCGGCGGCCTCACGCTGCAGCGCCGTTTCGACCTCCTGGGGGACCACGCTACCGCCGAAGGCTCGCGCGAAGACATCCCCGACCGCGTCCTGGAGGCGGCGTTCGAAGCGGGAAACGATCCCCATGGCCCCTCCTCTCGGGTCAGGACGCTCCCTCGAGTGAAGCGTTCTTCGTGTCGTGGTCCGTTGACGCCGTGGCGCGTCGCGGTGCGTCCGACATCAGCGACACGCAGGCATGGCGTGTCGCCGCAGGGACACGGTGATTGCATGATATCCACGATCGTCCACACCTGTAACTCTTGGAAACGCGCCAAGGTTCCCGGGGTGCTATGAGAGGTCGGTACCGCCGGTAACCAGGCGATTTCGTTTTAGCGCATACCCCGTGATAGTTTTTCTCTCGTCGCTCGGGCGAGTGGCGGAATGGCAGACGCGCTGGCTTCAGGTGCCAGTGTCCGTAAGGACGTGGGGGTTCAAGTCCCCCCTCGCCCACCAGTAGAGAAGGCCCGCTTCGGATTCGAAGCGGGCCTTTTCCGTTGTCCGGGAGACTCCGCTCGGCGGTTGCTCGATCCTTCATGAAATCCCCAGGTCGAAGGCTTGTGTGACGAAGATCGCAGGGGTGGCGGGCAGGGGCCCGCGCAGCGGGTTGCCGGGGGTCCCGGAAGGGGTTCCGGAGGGCTGTAATTCGTTTGCCGGAAGGTTTCGTGTGGGGTATGCGCCCGATTTCACTCGAGTTATGCCTGACGTCGATTTGGACTTAACCGGGGTAAACAAACTTTCAGTATGTTTATCTGCTGGCGATCAGTGGGCAAAGGGGCTGAGCTGCGGCGAAACACCAGGTTAACGCGGGTAGAACCGGTGGTAAGTGGTAAACGGGAGAGATTTCGGCAAACCGTTGGACGAGGGTTGCTGGAAGTTGCACACCGGGGGTCGAAACCGGACTGGAAAGTCGACCGGGAGGCCGGTTCCGGAGTCCTCCGCAGACCGTCCGCAAAGCGTATGCCGGGAATTAGCGATCTTGCCGGGTTCCCCACGGGGACGGCGTGTTTCGCCTGGTCGTATATACGCTTTCGGTCCGCGTTGGAGGTTGCGTAGCCATAACGATTGTGTAGAGTCATCGGCAACGCTGGCCGCAGCTGAGCCGGACTCGCTGCGGCCAGTGGATATCAATTCCGGCACGGCTCCGCCTCTCCGAGCCTGTTGCGCGACTACGAAGTCGCCACTCCCGCAATCACTTCCGGGGACCTCCCCGCCGGGTAACCCGGCATGTGCTCCGCCTCTTCCACCCCCGCGTCAAGGGCCCGCTGCGCCGCCACAACGGTTCGGCCACGAGCGAAAACATAGAAGAGGAAACCGAGTTCCGCCGCCGCGCCGGTGGTGATGCGCAGCGCGGTCGGCAAGCCGCTCGGGGTCACGAAACCCTCGATGAAACCGGAAACCAGCAGTACACCGGTCAATCCGAGCGCGATCACCGCGGTCGCCCGCCCCTGCCGGGCCAGCGCCCGGGCGCGACTCTCCCGGCCCGGATCGATCAGGGTCCAGCCCAGTTTCAGGCCCGCGCCGCCCGCCACGAAGATGGCGGTGAGCTCCAGCATGCCGTGCGGGAGGATGTAGCCGAAGAAGGAATCCATCCGGCCGGCCTCCGCCATCAGCCCGGCGCTGATCCCGAGATTCACCGCGTTCATCAGGATCAGCCACACCGCGGGCAGAATGAGAATCCCGGTGAACAAGGCCATCGCCGCCACCCACGCATTGTTCGTCCACACCTTGGCGGCGAACGCGTCGTGCGAGTGCTCGTAGTAATAGGTCTCGAACTCGCCGCCGGGCCGGGTCAGCCGGTCGGTGTCGGTATCCAGGCCCAGATGCCGGCGCGCCGCCTCCGAATTCGCGACCCACGCCGCCAGCGCCGTCGTCCCGAGCAGGAAGATCGCCGCCACCGACACCCACCAGGGCGCCGCGCGGTACACCGCCTCCGGGAAACGATGCGTGAAGAACCGCCCGATCTCCCGGACCGTATCGATCCGCGCCCCCAGAATCCGCCCCCGCGCCCGGGTCAGCACCGCCGAAAGCCCCGCCAGCAACTCCGGATCCGCCGACCGCGTCTGCAATCGCGCCAGCTGCTGCGACGCCAGCCGATACAGACGGACCAGTTCATCCGCCTCCGCCCCATCGAGGCGCTGCCGCTGTGAAGCCAGCCGATCCAGCCGATCCCACGTCGGCCGGTGCACGAACGTGTACGCGTCCAGATCCATCGGGTCCCCTCCTACCGGGCTCGCTCGAATGCTATTCGAGCAGGCCGACAATCACTGGCCCACGCGATCGGACGGTTGCCATTCGCTGCCACGGCTGGGAAGAATGACGGTGACATGGCGCTTTTCACCACGGGCGAGGCTGTCGCCGTCGAACTGCCGATCGCGCGGATCCCTACGCGGGCCGCGGCGTTCCTGCTCGATCTGATCGTGCAGGTCGTGATCGGGCTGCTGTTGCTGCTCGTGCTGATGGCGCTGCTGAATTGGCTGGACGCGGATTCGGCGTGGCAGGACGCGGCGATGCTGGTGACGCTGGTGAGCGCGCTGATCGGATATCCGGTGCTGTTCGAGACGTTCACGCGGGGGCGGTCGGCCGGGAAGATGGCCATGGGGCTGCGGGTGGTGCGGGCCGACGGCGGGCCGATCGACTTCCGGCACGCGGTCACTCGCGGGCTGTCGGGCATCGTCGACTTCTGGATGCTGGGTACGGGATTGATCGCCGTGGTGGTGTCGATGTGCTCGCCACAGGGCCGGCGCATCGGGGACGCCCTGGCGGGGACGGTCGTCGTGCACGATCGCAGCCGCCTGCCGTACGCCGCCCTGGCCGCGCCGCCGCCGTGGCTGACGGGGTGGGCGCGGCAACTCGACCTGTCCGGGCTGCCCGACGAACTCGCGCTGTCCATCCGCCAGTACCTGTTGCGCTGGCGGACCCTGACACCCGAGGTGCGGGACCGGCTGGGCCGGGCACTGGTCATCACCACCTGCGCCAAGCTCGGTGTGGCCCCGCTCAATGGCTATCCGCCGCTGCACATTCTGGGCGCGGTGCTCTCCGAGCGGCAGCGGCGGGCGATCCCGCCGCCGCCCATGGTGGTGCCGCAGTCGCCGACCGACGTCTTCCTGGCTACAGCGCGCCTGTCTGCTTGAGTTCCAGGTACTCGTCGGCCAGGGCCTCGGGCAGCCGATCAGGGGCTTCGGTGATGACGCGAACACCCATGCGGCGCAAGGTCTCCCGCGCCACCGCGTGCTCAGCGAGGACGTTCTCAGCGGCCGCCGCCGTGTAGAGGTCGTCGAGGCCGGACCGCCGGATCGCGGCGGCCGCCACCTCGGGATCGGTGACCGAAACGACCAGTACGCGATGCCGTTCGGTGAGGACCGGCAGCACGGGCAGCAGCCCCTCCTGCATGGTCGCGGCATCGAGATGCGTGAACCAGACGACCAGGCTGCGCCGCCGGGCCCGCTGCAGCGTCGTACGCAGCAGGCCCTGATAGTCGGTGTCGACCAGCGCGGGCACAACCCCGGCCAGCGCGTGCATGAGCTTGAGCTGCAGCCGTTTTCCGCCGACCCCGCGCACCTCGGTCCGCACACTTCGGTCGAAGGCGAGCAGATCCACCGAATCGCCACCCGCGGCAGCCAGCCCGCCCAGCAGCAGCGCGGCCTCGATGCCCGCGTCGAGGCGGGTGCCGTCGCCGATGCGGGCCGCACTGACCCGCCCGGTGTCGAGCAGCATGACCACGTGCCGATTCCGTTCCGGCCGCCAGGTGCGGACGAGCACATCCTGGGCGCGGGCGGTGGCCCGCCAGTCGATGGTGCGCACATCGTCGCCCGCCACATACTCACGGAAGGAATCGAATTCGGTGCCCTGCCCGCGAATCGTGGTGGTGTTGCGGCCTTCCAGATGCTGCAACTGCCGCACCTTGGAGGCGAGGATCTTCTCGCTGCGGAACGGCGGCAGCGCCCGCAGCCGCGCGGGCACCTCGCGCCGCACCTGCCGCCCGGCCAGGCCGAGCGGTCCCAGCAGGCGCAAGGTCACCGGTCCGGCCTCGCGGTCGCCGCGATACGACGGCGTGAGTTCGGTGTGCAGCCGCAACCGGGTATTGGGCGGCAGCGCCAGCGCATGGGTGCGGTGCCGGGCGTGCGCGCTGGGCGGCCAGTCGTCCCACAGCGTGCCGCGCAGGGTGCGGCCGCCGGTATTGAGCACGCCGAGTTCGATGTCGATGCTGCGCCCGGTGCGGACCGTGGTGATCGGCGCCCGCGAGAACTCCAGTGCCGCAGGCGATCCGAGCAACGACAGATCGACCCCGATCAGTGCCGCGAGCAGCAGCGTGGCCAGCACCACGCCCGGCCAGGACGGCAGCACCAGCGTGACGAACAGGGCCGCGACCGCGGCCACGAGGGCGAGCCGCCCGGTGACGACCACCGCTACACCGGCACGGGGACGGACATCAGCAGCGAGGCCAGCACGCCCTCGGCGGTGACGCCCTCCACCTCGTGTTCGGGCCGCAGGTGCAGCCGATGCCGGAGCACCACCGTCGCAACGGCTTTCACATCATCGGGTGTCACATACGCGCGCCCGTTGAGCCACGCGAAGGCGCGGGCGGCGGCCATCAGCGCGGTGGCGCCACGGGTGGACGCGCCGTGCGCGACGGCGGGGGAGGTGCGGGTGGCCCGGCACAGGTCGACCGTGTACGCCAGCACCTCGGGACTGATCGTCACCTGCGCGACCGCGGCGCGGGCGGCCGCGATGTGCGCGGGCCCGGCGACCGGCCGCAGCCCGGCGCCGGCCAGGTCGCGCGGGTCGAAGCCGGCGGCATGCCGTTGCAGGATCCGGAATTCGTCGTCGCGGCCCGGCAATTGGACGTCGACCTTGAACAGGAACCGGTCCAGCTGCGCCTCCGGCAGCGGATAGGTGCCCTCCTGCTCGATCGGGTTCTGGGTCGCGATCACCACGAACGGATCGGGCAGCGGCTGCGGCACGCCATCCACCGAAACCTGCCGCTCCTCCATGGATTCCAGCAGCGCGGACTGCGTTTTCGGTGGCGTGCGGTTGATTTCGTCGGCGAGCAGCAGATTGGTGAACACGGGCCCGCGCCGGAAGGTGAACTCGGTGGTGTGCGGGTCGTAGATCTGCGAGCCGGTGACATCGCCGGGCATCAGGTCGGGCGTGAACTGGATGCGCGAATGCTCCAGATCCAGGGCGGTGGCCAGGGCCCGCACCAGCAGCGTCTTGGCCACGCCCGGAACGCCTTCCAGCAGCACATGCCCGCGGCACAGCAGCGCCAGCACCAGGAACATGACGGCGTGATCGTTGCCGATGACCGCCTTCCCGATCTCCGCCCGCAGGGCGAGCAGCGCCTGCTGCGCGTCCTGCGCGGTCGGGGTGTGGTTGCTGTCCACGACGTTCTGGGAAAGATCGGTCACAAGACCTCCGCTTCGATCCATTCGAGTTGTGCGGCCACGAGTTCCAGGCTGCCCCGATCGTCGACCGGGTCGTAGAGGGCGGACCGGACGGTGCCCGGGTCCGCGCCGGTGCGAGCCGCGATCACCGCGGTGACCGCATCGGCCGGGGTATCGGCGGTGGTGCCGAGCCCGGGCCGCAACCGCCGCAGGGCGGCGGCCCGCAGGGTGTCCGCGACATGGTTGTGGTCGCGGGACTTCCGGTACAGGCCGGCCTGCCCGGCGAGCAGTTCACCGGCGGGCGCCTCGACGGGCAGGGGTTCGCCGACCACCGCACCGCGTCGCCGGCCCCGCCACCACAGCACGATCACCCAGGCGATGAGGAACTGCAGCCCGCCGAAGGCCAGCCAGCCGGGCAGCTGCTGGAACAAGGAGTCCTGGCCCGCACCGAAATTCGGGGGCGGCGTGTTCGGCGGCGGCGCGGCGGGCGGCGGCGTGGTGACGGGTGCGTGCGGTGGCGTGGTCGGCGCCGGCGGCGTGGGAGGCGTCGGCGACCCGAGATGAGTCAGCACGTACGCGAGCACCAGGACCGCGAGAATGCCCGCGATGGCGGCCCACAGCCGCCAATCCCCGAGCCAGGCCGGGAGTTCGCGGTTACCGCGCTCCCGGGCGGGCTTGCGGGACTTGCGCGGTTTGCGTTGTTCGGTGATCTCGGCCGGTGCGTCGACCGGTGGTGGCGCCACGGAGAACCGGTCGGCCTGCTCCAGCAGCCGGTACTCGGCCTCGGCGGCGGGCCGGCCGCCGTACACGACCTCGTCGAAACTGTGTGCCGCCGAGGGCAGTCCGGCCGCCTCGGGCGACACCGTGGTGGCGGCCTGTGCGGTCTCCCGCGCGGTGCGTGCCCGCTGCTCCTCGAGGATGCCGCGTTGTTCCAGTCCGCGGGTGACGGCTCGATACCGTTCGCGCAGCGCGGTCCGGTAATCGGCGTGCAGCGCGGCCTGTTCCGCGGCCGCCAGGTGCACGGCGGCGGGCCCGAGCGCGGGCTCCGGCGGAATCGGCTGCCGGTCCTCGGGCTTCGGGGGCCGGTTCATCGCGTCACCTCGCCGGGCACCGTGATGTCCCAGGCCTCGCGGCGGCAGCGCTTGTCGACGTAGACGACGACCTGGGTGGCGGACTCCACCATTTCGCCGAGCGCGATGACGAACAGCGCGAACGCGATGACCAGGACGGTCACCGTCCAGCGGTGGGTGCCGGAGACCCCGGACACGGTCTGCCACAGCGCCAGCAACGGCACGATCAGCACCACCAGCAGTCCGCGCAGGTAGAGCAGCAGCCCGACCAGCTGCCATTCCGACCCGGCGGCAAGGATTTTCGCGCGCAGCGCGGCCGGCCGGTAGGTGGCGGATTCGTCGAAGACCACGGGCAGCAGCGTGAACTTCCGCGCCCGCAGCCACAACAGCCAGATCGCGGCCAGCGGCAGCGTGATGATCAGTGGCGTGCCCAGCAGCAGCACGCCGACACCGACCAGCGTGTACATGACCTGATAGCCCAGCAGCGCACCGGCTTCCGCGGCCAGCTGCTGCAATGCTCCGCGCCAGCTCGCGGGCTTCCCGTGCACCACGGCCAGGCCGAGCGGAACGGTGGTGCCGCGCACGAACATTCGCAGCGTCCACGCACAGATCAGGGTGACCACCAGCGCGCCCCAGAAGGTGCCGCTGTCGGAGCCGCCGGTGGCGATCGAGACGACCGCGGTCATGCCGACGGCCACCCCGGTGGCCACCGCGACCGCGACGGCGTACAGCGCGGCGAGGGTCCGGATCGGGGTCTGGATCAGCGCGAACGGCAGATCCAGCAGTTCGCGGAACTGCAGCGGGCGGATGGGCACAGGGGCCGGCCCGGTGGCCGTTCCTTCCCCCACCGCGCCGGCCGTCGGTCCGACCTGGTCGGCGGCGGCTGGCAACACGCGCCCGAGTCTAGCTGCACGAACGCTTCCGGTGGTCCTGTGTTTTCGCGCGGCGGTGTCCGATTTCGGCGGCGGCGTCATCCGCTGCCCGGCGGGAGAATTGTCCGATGCTCGCGGCGGCCCTAGGCGGGTGGCGTGGCGGGGCCGAGCAGGCGGGTGACGAGCTGCTTGTACAGCTCGGGATCGGTGGGCGGCAGGCCGAGCAGGGCGCGCAGGTAGACGCCGTCGCCGACCAGCCGCACGATCTCGGCCTGCACCGGATCGGGGATCTCGTTGTCCAGGGCCGTCTTCCAGCCGTCGAGGACCTCGCCGAGGGCGCGGTCGGTCTCGTGCTGGGTGTCGCCGGGCCCGTCGACGGTGCGCATGGCGGCCAGCATGGACCGGTAGAGCGCGAGTTCGACGGCGTCGGCGTCGTTTTCGGGGTGCGGGGCCTGCAGGTACCACTCGGCGACGGAGCGGCCCTCCTCGACGGCGACGCGGACCTGGGTGTCGGTGCGTTCACCGACGCGGCGCAGCAGTCCGGCGATCAGCGCGTCCTTGCTTCTGAAGTGGTAGAGCAGCCCGCCCTTGGAGACGCCCGCGGCATTGGCGACGTTCTCCAGGGTGACCTGTGACAGGCCCTTGTCGAGGAGCAGGTTTTCGAGGGCGTCGAGGATCCGGTCGCGGGTGCCGGACCTGTCTCGGGTGGTGGTCACAAGCCTCAACTGTACCGTCTGGACGGTTAATTGTGCTACTGTACCGGCTGGACGGTTGATAACTCCGAAAGAGAAGACTGATGACCACCCACTCCGCAACCAGCCGGTCCGGGACCGGATCCACCGCGGAAACCCTCGTCCCGACCACCCCACCCAAGGCCCGCGCCCGCGACTGGGCCGGCCTCGGCGTCCTCGCCCTCGCCCTGCTGCTCATCGCCGTCGACGCCACCGTGCTCGACCTGGCCGTCCCGGCCATCACCGCCGACCTCGAACCGACCACACCGGAACTGCTGTGGATCATCGACGTCTACTCGTTCGTGCTGGCCGGACTGCTGGTCACCATGGGCACCCTCGGCGACCGCATCGGCCGCCGGCGACTGCTGCTGATCGGCGCCGCCGGCTTCGCCGCCGCCTCGGCCCTCGCCGCCTTCGCGGTCAACCCCGAAATGCTCATCGCCGCCCGCGTCCTGCAGGGCGTCGCCGGCGCCACCCTCATGCCCGCGACCCTCGGCCTGATCCGATCCATGTTCGCCGACGCCCGCCAGCGCACGCTCGCCATCTCGGTCTGGGGTGCGATGGCGGCCTCCGGCGCGGCCTTCGGCCCCCTGCTGGGCGGCTGGATGCTCGAGCACTTCTGGTGGGGTTCGGTGTTCCTGGTGAACCTGCCGGTCATGGCGCTGCTGCTGGTGCTGGCCCCGATCCTGGTGCCGGAATCGAAGGACCCGAACCCGGGCCGCTTCGACCTACTCAGCGCCGGACTGTCGATGCTCGCGCTGATCCCGATCGTGTACGCGGTCAAGGAGTTCGCGGCCCACGGCCCGAGCCTGAACCTGCTGATCGCGGCCATGATCGGCGTGGCCTCAGGCGTGATGTTCATCCGCCGTCAGCGCGGGCTGAAAACCCCGCTGATCGACCTGGACCTGTTCCGCATCCCGGCCTTCCGCGCGGCCGTGTTCACCAACCTGCTGTCGGTGTTCGCGCTGGCCGGAATGCTGTTCTTCGGCTCGCAGTACCTGCAGCTGGTACTGAACCGGTCACCGCTGGAGGCGGGCCTGCTGCTGATCCCGGGCACCATCGGCTCGATGCTGGGCGCACTCGCCGCGGCCTGGCTGGTGCGCTGGTGGCGGCAGGCCACCGTGCTGGCCGGTTCGCTGATCGCGGTCGCGATCGGCGCCGGACTGTACTGGCTGCTGCCGACCGATCCCTCGGGTTCGGTGACGCCGTTCATCGTGGGCTTCCTGCTCATCGGCCTGGGTGAGGGTGTGGCCCTGACGGTGTCGTCCGACATGATCGTCAGCACCGCGCCCGAGGCGCGCGCCGGCAATGCCGCCGCCATCTCGGAGACCGCGATGGAAATGGGTATCGCCCTGGGCGTGGCGGTGCTGGGCAGCGCCGTCATGGCCGCCTTCCGGCACGGGCTGGACCTCAGCACGGTCCCGTCCGACAAGGCGGACGCGGCCCGCGAATCCCTGGGCGGCGCGGTCGAAACCGCCCGCGAGCTACCGGGATCCGCCGGTACCGCCCTGCTGGACTCGGCGCACTCGGCGTTCGTGAGCGGTATCCACCTGGCGGCGACCTCGACCGCGGTCATCCTGGTGGTCACGGCCGCGATCGCCTACCGGGCCGCGACCAAGAGCCGCACGGCCCAGCCGGCCGCGTAACCGGCCCCGAAAAAAGCTGTGGCCCGGCAGTTTCCGTGTTCTACGTGAAACATGCCGGGCCACAGCCCTGCTCCAGGTACCCGTCAGCGGTCGCCCTTGGCGGGCGGAAGCTGATGCGGACCACGGTATTCCAGCTCCGGATTCCGGCGGCCCGACAGCGCATCCTGCTGCGGGGGAGCGGGCAGCGGATACCCGGGCTCCACGACCTGACCCTGCGGCAGCGCACCGTAACCCTGGTACTGCGCGTAGGGCTGATCCACGACCGCCGACGCCACCCGCTGCGCGTGCACATGCTGCGGTGCGCCCGGGAGCTGATAGTTGTACTGCTGCTGCGGCGCGTACACCTGCTGCTGTTGCGCCTGACCGGAATCCGACGAATCGACGGTCACCTTGCGGGTGCGGCGCAGCGTGAAGGTGATCTCCTCCGCCTCCTCGAACGCCTGCCGCACGGTACGCAGCGGATGCGTCGCGGTATCGATCGCATTGGCCACGAACGACGGCACCAGCGGCCGGATCCAGCGGGCCGCCGTATCGGTGAAGGGCACGGTGCCGATGATCGGAAGTTCCAGACCGCCACCCTTCGGCGCCGACGCGGGCACGGGCGCCTGCCCGGCCGGTGCCAGTGCGCCTCCGGCGCCCAGCGGCGCCACCACCCCCGGCGTCAGCTGGGCGGGCAGATTCGGCGACTGAGTCAAGTTCCCCTCCTGAGAGTCTCGGTCCCCGGCCGGCGCGGCGGCCGGGAGCTCATGCTGTGCGGCCCGGTCGAATTCGTTCAGCGCCCGCTGCGCGGGTTCGGTGATACCGATCTCGAAATTGCCGATGGCCGCGATGATCCGGGTGCGCTGCCGCTCCCGGTCGATGGCGGTATCCGCGTGCGCGGCCAGCCGCGCCGCGGTGAGCTGTTGTTCGGCCTGCAGTTTCGCGGTCTCGACCCGCACCTGCGCCTGCGTGACGGCGATGGCCGCACCGGCGGCCTGGTCCACCCGGTCGGTTTCGGTGCGGGCGGCCACTTCCCGATCGAAGGAGGTCTCGCCGCGCCACAGGCGCAGCAGCAACGGCAGCAGCGCGAGCACGATCATCAGCACCGCCACCGCCAGCCGCAGCACGAGCGGCCCGGCATGCCCGGTGGTGTAGTCGTTCATGGCGACCCAGCGGGCGCCGAGCCCACGATCGCCGTCGGTGTAGGCGGCGGCGCGGGCGGCGGTGAGGGCCTTGTCCTTGTCGGTGATCGCGGCGTCCAGCGTGGGCGCCTTGTCCTGCAAGGTTTTCAGCTGCGCGCGGGCATCGTCGACCATCTGGTTGGCGGTGCGTTCCTCGGGACCGCGGCCCGGGATGCGCGTGATCATGGTCTGCGGGCACTCCGGCGCCGGGTTCAATTCGCAGCGCGCGATCTCGACCGCGGTGGTGACATCGTTCTGCGCCTTGGTGATCTGCTGATCCAGTGCCGTCCGGTCGGTGTGCGCCTGATCCAGCTGGGTGCGCGCGGTGACCACGGCCGGCGTGGATTCGACTCCGCGCTGGGCGTTTTCGTCGAGGATCCGGTTCACGCTGCCGCCGAAGAGCACCGTCATGGCCAGTTCGGCGACCACCAGCCCCGCCACCACGGCGACCGCGATGCGGCCCGCGAATTCGGCTCGGGCGCGGCCGTTTTCACCGCGGGCGGGCGTCGACGCCGTGGCCAGGGCCCGGGAGATGGCTCCCACCAGCAAGGTTGCGATGAGCGCCACGACGATCACGGCGTACACCGGCCATTGCGCGGCGGCGGTGGCGAGCGCGGTGATGATGCCCGCGGTGACGGCGAACAGGGCGACCACGGCGCCGGTGAGGGAATAGCCACCGCGATCGTGGGATCCCGTCAATCGGGCCTGTCCACCGCCGAGCCAGAGGAGCGCGCCGCTCAGCCGGATCAGCAGCCCCGGAGCAGCGGAGATGTTCTTCTCAGGGACATGGTGAACGGTCATGGGAGCTCACATCCTCAAAGTCCCAGGCTGTTTCGGTGCGCGAAACCGTCGCTGATTCGTTGTCTCAGCGTGACAGGCGTTCGGCTGTTCGGCCGAGCGTGGCGGCTGGGATGTGGCCAGCCTCACATCGGCTTGTTTCCCGCGCGTGACGTGGTGATGATCACGGCTGGAACCGGGTGCCGCCGCTCAGGAAAGTGACTCGAGTCCTGCTCACTGTTTGCTGACCATGTGCTCGAGGACACATCAACTAAAAATTCCGTCCGGTCGGAACGTTGCCGGGGCACGTCGCCCCGACCCGCGACACGCCCGCCGGATATGTCCGGAAAGTTAGCCGTCGAAAAGGCGGTTTGCCGGATCCACTTGTGGGGAAATCTGTTCCATTGCAGGTGAGGGATGCGCCGGAGCTGCGCCGGCGAGATTCGGAGCCCACCCTCGCGCGCGCGTATTCAGTGGGGAATCCAACTGAAAACCCGCTGCTCCCCTGCTTTACACTGGAGAACGCGCATGTAGTGGAGGATCGATGAAGAAGCCCAGCTAGACACTGTAATTAGTGAAACCTAAGTTGGTTGGGCTCCAGTCCTGACTTATCGTTTGCTCTTACGCCGAACTACACAAGCTCGGCATATCTCCCCATATCGGTCAGAGGCCCACCGGCGCTCAGCCTAGTGGGCGAGCACGGCGCGGAAGGTAGCCAGCACGTAAGCACTGAGTTACCGCCGAGCACCCGACTACGTCACCGAAGCGGGTGGACAACTGGAGAGTTGACTGCACGGGATGGCCATCAGCGCCGCTGGTCTCCGAAACGTCCGGGCGCAGTCTAGACGGAGGCATTCGACGAAGGCCGCATTCTTCGAAGGCCTGTTTTTTGTGAAGGCAGAGGCATGACGCAACTTCCTGGCCACAGGTCCCCCGCCGGCGGTGCCGGCTATGGGCACGGACCCCGCGGGCTCTATGACCCGGCGAACGAACACGACTCCTGTGGTGTCGCATTCGTCGTCGACATGCACGGCCGCCGCAGCCGCGACATCGTCGACAAGGCTATTACGGCATTGCTGAACCTGGAGCACCGAGGCGCAGCCGGAGCCGAGCCCAACTCGGGCGACGGCGCAGGCATCCTCATCCAGCTCCCGGACAAGTTCTTCCGTGCTGTCGTCGACTTCGAGCTTCCCGCCGAAGGTTCGTACGCCACCGGTATCGCCTTCCTGCCGCAGGCCCGCCGTGAGGCAGCCCGCGCCGGCTACGGAGTCGAGAAGATCGTTCGCGAGGAGGGCCTCGAGGTCCTCGGCTGGCGTGAGGTTCCCATCGACGAATCGTCGCTGGGCGCGCTGTCCCGCGACGCGATGCCGACCTTCCGGCAGATCTTCATCGCCTCCCCGAAGGCTGTTGCCGATGGCCGCCCCGGCGGCGCTGCCGAGCAGCTCTCCGGCATGGACCTGGAGCGCCGCGCCTACGTCATCCGCAAGCGCGTCGAGCACGAGCTCGGCAAGGCGGGCGCCGGCGAGGGCAACCTGGGCAAGGAATCGGTCTACTTCCCGAGCCTGTCCGGCCAGACCTTCGTCTACAAGGGCATGTTCACCACGCCCCAGCTGCGCGCGTTCTACCTGGACCTGCAGGACGAGCGCGTGGAATCCGCGCTCGGCATCGTGCACTCCCGCTTCTCCACCAACACCTTCCCGTCCTGGCCGCTCGCGCACCCGTTCCGCCGCGTCGCCCACAACGGTGAGATCAACACCGTCACCGGCAACGAGAACTGGATGCGGGCCCGCGAGGCGCTGCTGAAGTCCGACGCCTTCGGGACGGACCACGAGGGCAACAACCGCCTGGACAAGATCTTCCCGGTCTGCACCCCCGGCGCCTCCGACACCGCGCGCTTCGACGAGGTGCTGGAACTGCTGCACCTCGGCGGACGCAGCCTGCCGCACGCCGTGCTCATGATGATCCCGGAGGCCTGGGAGCGCGCCGAGTCCATGGACCCGGCCCGCCGCGCCTTCTACCGCTACCACTCCTTCCTGATGGAAGCGTGGGACGGCCCGGCCTCGGTGTGCTTCACCGACGGCACCGTGGTCGGCGCGGTGCTGGACCGCAACGGTCTGCGCCCGAGCCGCATCTGGGTCACCGACGACGGGCTCGTCGTCATGGCCTCCGAGGTCGGCGTGCTCGACATCGACCCGGCCAAGATCGTCAAGAAGGCCCGCCTGCAGCCCGGCCGCATGTTCCTGGTCGACACCTCGCAGGGCCGCATCATCGGCGACGACGAGGTCAAGACCCAGCTCGCCAACGAGCACCCGTACCAGGAGTGGCTGGACAACGGGCCGATCAAGCTGAACGATCTGCCGGACCGCCCGCACGTGCACATGTCGCACGACCGCGTGCTCATCCGCCAGCAGATCTTCGGATACAGCATCGAGGAACTGAACCTGCTGATCTCGCCCATGGCGCAGACCGGCGGCGAGGCCCTCGGCTCGATGGGCACCGACACCCCGATCGCGGTGCTGTCGTCGCGTCCGCGGCTGCTGTTCGACTACTTCTCGCAGCTGTTCGCGCAGGTCACCAACCCGCCGCTGGATGCCATCCGCGAAGAGGTCGTCACCTCGCTGCGCAGCATGGTGGGCCCGGAGGCCGACCTGCTGCACCCCAACCAGGACTCCTGTCATCAGATCACGCTGACCCAGCCGATCCTGGACAACGACGAGCTCAACAAGCTCATCCACATCAACGACGACGGTTCGCGGCCCGAGCTGCGCTCGGTGGTCGTGCACGGCCTGTACCCGGTCAAGAAGGGCGGCAAGGGCCTGCGCAAGGCCATCGAGGCCGTGCAGATGCAGATCTCGGCGGCCATCGACGGCGGCGCGCGGATCATCGTGCTGTCCGACCGCGAGTCCAACGAGAAGCTCGCCCCGATCCCGTCGCTGCTGCTGACCGCCGCGGTGCACCATCACCTGGTCCGGGAACGCACCCGCACCAAGGTGGGCCTGGTCATCGAGGCCGGTGACGCCCGCGAGGTGCACCACATGGCCATGCTGGTCGGTTTCGGCGCGGCGGCCATCAACCCGTACATGGCCTTCGAGTCCATCGAGGACATGCTGGAGCGCGGCGCGCTGAAGATGCCCGGCAGCACCGGCGACATCGTGGCCGACTACGACAAGGCCGTCTACAACTACAACAAGGCCGCCGGCAAGGGTGTGCTGAAGGTGATGTCCAAGATGGGCATCTCCACCATCGCCTCCTACCGGGGTGCGCAGCTGTTCCAGGTCGTCGGCCTGTCGCAGGAACTGGTGGACGAGTACTTCACCGGCCTGAACTCGCCGCTGAACGGTATCGGCCTGGACGACATCGCGGGCGAGGTCGCGCAGCGGCACCGCGTCGCGTACCTGGAGAACCGCAACGAGCGCGCGCACCGCGAGCTGGAGATCGGCGGCGAGTACCAGTGGCGTCGTGAGGGCGAGTACCACCTGTTCAACCCGGACACGGTGTTCAAGCTGCAGCACGCCACCCGCACGGGTCAGTACTCGATCTTCAAGGAGTACACCAAGCTGGTCGACGACCAGTCCGAGCGGCTGGCCTCGCTGCGTGGCCTGTTCAAGTTCAAGTCCGAAGCGCGCCACCCGATTTCGATCGACGAGGTCGAGTCCGCGTCGGAGATCGTGAAGCGCTTCTCGACCGGTGCGATGAGCTACGGCTCCATCTCGGCCGAGGCGCACGAGACGCTCGCCATTGCCATGAACCGGCTGGGCGGTCGCTCGAATTCCGGTGAGGGCGGCGAACATCCGGCCCGCTTCGAGCCGGAGGAGAACGGCGACTGGCGCCGGTCCGCCATCAAGCAGGTGGCCTCCGGCCGCTTCGGCGTGACCTCGCACTACCTCACCAACTGCACCGATATCCAGATCAAGATGGCGCAGGGCGCGAAGCCCGGTGAGGGCGGCCAGCTGCCGGCCCACAAGGTGTACTCGTGGGTCGCCGAGGTGCGGCACTCGACGCCGGGCGTCGGCCTCATCTCGCCGCCGCCGCACCACGACATCTACTCGATCGAGGATCTGGCGCAGCTGATCCACGACCTGAAGAACGCGAACCCGCAGGCGCGGATTCACGTGAAACTGGTCGCGGAGCCGGGCGTCGGCACCGTCGCCGCAGGTGTCTCCAAGGCGCACGCGGACGTGGTGCTCATCTCCGGTCACGACGGTGGCACCGGTGCGTCCCCGCTCACCTCGCTGAAGCACGCGGGCGGTCCCTGGGAGCTCGGCCTCGCCGAGACTCAGCAGACGCTGCTGCTCAACGGCCTGCGCGACCGCATCGTGGTGCAGGTGGACGGTCAGATGAAGACCGGCCGCGACGTCATGATCGCCGCCCTGCTGGGCGCCGAGGAATACGGCTTCGCGACCGCGCCGCTGGTGGTCTCGGGCTGCATCATGATGCGGGTCTGCCACCTCGACACCTGCCCGGTCGGCGTCGCCACCCAGAACCCCGTGCTGCGTGAGCGTTTCACCGGTAAGCCCGAATTCGTCGAGAACTTCATGCTGTTCATCGCCGAAGAGGTGCGGGAGCTGCTGGCCTCGCTGGGCCTGCGCACCCTGGACGAGGCCATCGGCCGGGTCGACCTGCTCGACACCACCGCCGCCAAGTCGCACTGGAAGGCCGCCAAGCTCGACCTGTCGCCGATCCTCGACGACGTCGAGACGGCGTTCATGCTGCAGGACCGCCGCAACACCAAGGGCCAGGACCACGGCCTGGACAAGGCCCTGGACAACGAGCTGATCGCGCAGGCCGCGGACGCGCTCGAGCGCGGCAAGCCGGTCAAGATCGAAACCAAGATCAGCAACGTGAACCGCACCGTCGGCACCATGCTCGGCCACGAAGTGACCAAGCTGTACGGCGGCGTCGGCCTGCCCGACGACACCATCGACATCACGTTCACCGGTTCCGCCGGTAACTCGTTCGGTGCGTTCGTCCCGGCCGGTATCACGCTGCGCGTCTTCGGTGACGCCAACGACTATGTGGGCAAGGGACTTTCGGGCGGACGCCTGATCGTGCGCCCATCGGCCGACGCCTCCGAGCAGTTCGTGGCGGAGCAGAACATCATCGCGGGCAACGTGATCCTGTTCGGCGCCACCTCGGGCCAGGCCTTCATCCGCGGTGTGGCCGGCGAGCGCTTCGCCGTCCGCAACTCGGGCGCCACCGCCGTGGTCGAGGGCGTGGGCGACCACGCCTGCGAGTACATGACCGGTGGCCGCGTGGTCATCCTCGGCGAGACCGGCCGCAACTTCGGCGCCGGCATGTCGGGCGGTATCGCGTTCGTCTACAACCCGAACGGCACCTTCGAGGCCCACCTCAACACCGAGATGGTCGACCCCGAACAGCTGTCCTCGGAGGACGCGCAGTGGCTGCACGACACCATCGCCGCGCACCGCGACACCACCGGTTCGGCTGTCGCGGAACGCATCCTGGGCGAATGGTCGCAGCAGGTGACCAAGTTCGTGAAGATCATGCCGCGCGACTACAAGAAGGTCCTGCTCGCCATTTCCGAGGCCGAGAAGTCGGGCCGGAACGTCGACGACGCGATCATGGAGGCCGCTCGTGGCTGACATGACCATGCAGTATTTGTTTTGTCAGGAGAACGTAAATGGGTGACGCACAAGGCTTCCTGAAGCACACTTCCCGGGAACTGCCGAAGCGCCGTCCCGTTCCGCTGCGCCTCATGGACTGGAAAGAGGTCTACGAGGCGAAGTTCTCGCACGAGACCCTGCAGACCCAGGCCAGCCGCTGCATGGACTGCGGAATCCCGTTCTGCCACAACGGTTGTCCGCTCGGGAACCTGATCCCCGAGTGGAACGACCTGGTGTACAAGGGACAGTGGCGCGAGGGCATCGATCGCCTGCACGCCACCAACAACTTCCCGGAGTTCACCGGCCGCCTGTGCCCGGCTCCGTGCGAGGCGTCCTGCGTGCTCGGCATCAACCAGGATCCGGTCACCATCAAGCAGGTCGAGGTCGAGCTCATCGAGAACGCCTTCGACGAGGGCTGGGTCACCCCGGTGTACCCGACCCGCCTCACCGGCAAGCGCGTCGCCGTCGTGGGCTCCGGCCCCGCCGGACTGGCCGCCGCGCAGCAGCTGACCCGGGCCGGTCACACCGTGACCGTGTTCGAGCGTGACGACCGCATCGGCGGCCTGATGCGCTACGGCATACCGGAATTCAAGATGGAGAAGCGGTTCATCGACCGCCGGCTCGCGCAGATGGAGGCCGAGGGCACCATCTTCAAGGCCGGCGTGAACGTGGGCGTCGACATCACCGCCGCCGAACTGCGCGAGCGGTTCGACGCGGTCGTGCTGGCCGGTGGCGCCACCATCGCGCGTGACCTGCCGATCCCGGGCCGCGACCTGGACGGCATCCACCAGGCCATGGAGTTCCTGCCGCTCGCCAACCGCGTGCAGCTCGGTGACCAGATCGCCGACGAGGACGGGCTGCCGCGCATCAACGCGCGCGGCAAGAAGGTCGTCATCATCGGTGGCGGTGACACCGGCGCCGACTGCCTCGGCACCTCGCACCGTCAGGGCGCCGAATCGGTGCACCAGTTCGAGATCATGCCGCGGCCGCCGGAGGAGCGTGCCGGTTCCACCCCGTGGCCGACCTACCCGCTCATGTACCGGGTGTCCTCGGCGCACGAGGAGGGCGGCGAGCGCGTGTTCTCCGTCAACACCGAGCGTTTCGTGGGTGCGGACGGCAAGGTCACCGGCCTGCAGGCGCACGAGGTGAAGATGGTGAACGGCCGCTTCGAGAAGGTCGAGGGCACCGACTTCACCCTGGAGGCCGATCTGGTGCTGCTGGCCATGGGCTTCGTCGGACCGCAGAAGAACGGTCTGCTCGAGGATCTGGGCGTCGGCTACGACCAGCGCGGCAACGTCAAGCGCGACAACGGCTGGGCCACCACGGTGCCGGGCGTCTTCGCGGCGGGCGATATGGGCCGCGGTCAGTCGCTGATCGTGTGGGCCATCGCCGAGGGCCGGGCCGCCGCTTCCGCGGTGGACCGCTACCTGGAGGGTGAGACCGCGCTGCCGGCGCCGATCACCCCGACCATGGTCGCGCAGCGCTGAGCGCAGCCGGACCGATCGTCGTTCCGAACTGAAAAGGGAAGGCCCCGATGGACTCTCGTCCGCCGGGGCCTTCTCCCTTTTCCGTATTCGATTCGGGTGCCGGGTTGGCGGGTATTTGCGCCACGTGGTTGACTGGGGCCGCCATCGGGGCGAATTGCGGTCCGGCCCGGATGGATCGGGGACGACGAGGTCTGCGATCGGATACGCGAAACGCGATAAATCGGGCGGATTGGTGATCTCGTCTGGCGGGGGCGGAAAGCCCCCTTTATGCTGGGCGGCGGTGTGTTGCCAATCTAGTCACGCGGTCTGTTTTGCGCATCTCACACAGGTCGGTTACCTGGGTTAACCGAGAGTGCACCGGATCGTCATGCGGCGAAGACACCATGATCGGGAATCGAGACGGGCAAGATGTCTCGACCAAGGCGTGAACTGGAGCAGTATGCGGTTGAAGAATATTGTCGCGGCTGCGGGGGCAGCGGCGAGTGTGCTCATGTCGGGTATCGTCCTCGGCACCGGTCCCGCTACAGCGGATCCCGGATCCGGTTGCCCCGTCCTCTACACGGTCGCCATTCCCGGCACCTGGGAAACCGGCAAGGACGAAACCGATCCCAAGCCCGGCATGCTGGCCGGGGTCACCGACGGCCTGCCCGGCGAAGTCGACTACGTGTCCTACGCGGCGACCGCATTCCCTTGGGAGGGTGACGTTTACGCCCAGTCCCGCAAGGAAGCCACCCGAAACGCGCGCGGCCTGATCCAGCAGTTCGCGGCCCGCTGCCCCGGCACCAAGATCGCCATCACCGGCTACAGCCAGGGCGCCGACGCCGCAGGCGATCTCGCCGCCGAGATCGGCACCGGCATGGGAGTCGTTCCGCCGGACCGCATCTCCGCCGTCGCGCTCATCTCCGATCCGGAACGGTCGCCCAGCGACGCCCAGGTCGGTCCCCCCGCACCCGGCGCGGGTGCGGGCGGCGCCCGGGCCGGCGGCTTCGGCTGGGTCAGCGACCGGGTGCGCACCGTCTGCGCCATCGGCGACCTGTACTGCTCCACCGAGGAAACCGACTTCGTCACCCGCTTCGCGGGCTTCCTCACCCGGGTGGAACCCACCCCGGCCGGCGTCTGGCAGGGCATGCTGCAGGTCGGCCCGCTGGTCAGCCAGCTGATGGCACAGGGCGGCCTGCCCATGCTGCAGGCGCAGCTGGCCGACGGCCCCGACAGCGAATACGCGCACCAGCTGGAAGAGTTCTACGGCACCGGCAAGCACACCAGCTACGGCACCTACCCGGTGGGCGGCGGCCAGACCGCCATCACCTGGATGCACAACTACATCGCCGGCAGCGTCTAGCACGTCCCGGAAATGTGGAAGGCCGCTCCCCGATGAGGGGGAGCGGCCTTCGCCGTATCCGAGCCGATCGATCTAGAGGCCGGCGGAACCGGTGTCCGGCAGCAGACCCTGCAGCGGGCCGCCGGGGTTGTTCCAGCCACCGCCGTTGTCCCCGCCGTTGTTGTTCCAGCCACCGTCGTGGTCGTGGTGGTGCCAGTCGTGGTGATCGTTCCAGTCCACCAGCGTGGCCTGCGTCGGCGCGGCCGCCGGCTGCGTGGCCACCGGAGCCGGGGCGCTCGTATTGTCCGGGGTGGCGGCCGTGGCCGGAATGGCAACGAAAGCGAGCGGGACGGCCGCCAGGGCGCCGGCGGCGGCGATCCGGAGAGCCAGACGGCGGCGGGGCTTCGGAGAAGCGTTCATCGCAGAGCCTTCTTTCTGTGGTAATTCGGAGCCACTTTCAGTGCCTCACGAATACCTATCTCACGGCCCGGCGCTGGGAGCGCCGTTGGATCGAGCTGCGAGTCAGCTGTCAGAGTCAGGCCGAGCGGTCCGATTTCGCGGTAACAAGTCCCATACATGCCCGTTTTCATTGATGGTGGCCGCTGTTCGCTTGCCACTCCGCGAATACAGGACACGCGTGATCGAGCAATAGTCGATGGGAAATGTCAACGGCCGCGCCAGGCCGAGCACGTCCTGTAGCAGCACATTCACCACGCCGCCGTGCGCGAACGCCAGCACGGTCTCGTCATGGCCCGCCGCGGCGACGATCGCGTCGACAGCGGCGAAAACTCGCCGCTGAAATGCCGGTCCGTCGATCTGCTCGGGCAGATATCCGGCCTTGATCCGTTCGTAGACTTCGGCGAAATCGCGTTGCGCGTCCTCGATCGGAATATAGGCGGGCAGTTCCCGATCGTATTCGGCCAGCCCGTCCACGATTTCGATCTCCAGCCCCAGCTTTTCGGCTGTGGGCCGGGCGGTTTCGCGCGCCCGCAACTGCGGGCTGCTCACCACCCGCGCAATCCGGTGCGACGCGAGCGCGGCCGGCACCCGCGCGGCCTGCTCACGCCCGATCTCGGTGAGATCCGGATCGGCTGCCCCCGCAACCTCGGTGACGCGCTGCGGCTGGGCATGCCGGACAAGGATCAACTGCACCCCACCACTGTGCCATTACCGGCGGCGACGGCCCGTCATCAGGTACACCAGCCCGAGGACCAGCACGATCACGCCGATGCAGCAGACCGCGGAGAACATCCAGAAACTGCCGCCGCGCCGGCTGCTGCGCCGGGACGCGACATTCTCCAGCGCGGCATTCCAGGTATCGGGATGCGCCCAGGTCGAATGATCGAGCAGCGCGGCCTGATGCAGCACATCTAGGTACATGGGAACCCCAATCGTCGGTCGGTGGCCCTCCTCCCGGGGCCGAATCCCACACTAGCCAGCGAATACGCCCGGCGAATCAGGGTCTTCCCTGGGTGTGCACGGACACTTCCCCGCGCACACCCAGTTTCGTGCCGACTCAGGCCGAGGTACGCGGTTTCACCAGCGGGAACGGCAGGGTCTCGCGGATGCTGCGGCCGGTGATCAGCATGATCACGCGGTCCACGCCCACGCCCAGGCCACCGGTGGGCGGCATGGCGTGCTCGAGGGCCTGCAGGAAGTCCTCGTCCAGTTCCATGGCCTCCGGGTCGCCGCCCGCGGCGAGCATCGACTGATCGGTGAGGCGGCGGCGCTGCTCGACCGGATCGGTCAATTCGCTGTAGGCCGTACCGAGTTCGACGCCCCAGGCCACCAGGTCCCAGCGTTCGGTGACGCCCGCGATGCTGCGGTGCGCCCGGGTCAGCGGGGAGACGGAGGTGGGGAAGTCGATGTAGAAGGTGGGTTCCTGGGTCTCGGATTCCACCAGGTGCTCGTACATCTCCAGCACGATCTGCCCGGCGTCCCAGCCCAGCTGGTAGGGGACCTCGGCCTGATCGCAGAGCAGGCGGAGCTTCTCCTCGTCGGTGTCGGGCGTGATGACCTCGCCGATCTTCTCGGAGACGGCGCCGTGCACGGTCTTCACCGGCCAGTCGCCGGAGATGTCGACCTCGGCGAGGGTGCCGTCGGCCTGCGGGCGCAGCGCCACCATCTTGCCGTTGGCGGCCAGCGCGGCCTCCTGGATGAGCTGGCGGCAGGCGTGCATCATGCGCTCGTAATCACTGTGCGCCTCATAGGCTTCCAGGATCGTGAACTCGGGGTTGTGGCTGTAGTCGACGCCCTCGTTGCGGAAGACGCGGCCCAGTTCGAACACCTTCTCCATGCCGCCCACGCACAGTTTCTTCAGGTACAGCTCGGGGGCGATGCGCAGGTACAGGTCGAGATCGTAGGCATTGATGTGGGTGGTGAACGGGGTGGCGTTGGCGCCGCCGTGCACCTGCTGCAGCACGGGGGTCTCGACCTCGAGGAATCCCCAGCCGTGCAACGTGTCCCGCAGCGAGCGCACCACGGCGCTGCGCTTGGCCATCACCTCGCGGATATCGGTGTTGATGGCCATGTCCACGTACCGCTGCCGGACCCGGGCCTCCGGATCGGAGAGGCCGCGCCACTTGTCGGGCAGCGGGTGCAGGCATTTGCCGATCATCCGCCAGTCCTGGGCGAGCAGGGAGAGCTCGCCGTTGCGGCTGTGGCCGATCTGGCCGCTCACCTCGACCAGGTCGCCGAGGTCGAAGTACTGGCCGAATTCGTCGCTGCGGTCCGCGCCGACCCGGCCGCGGTCGATGACCAGCTGGATATCGCCGGACCAGTCGCGCAGCAGCGCGAAGAGGACGCCACCGTAATCACGAATTCGCAAGAGCCGCCCGGCAACTCGCACCGTGGTGCCCAGCGGCGACTGCCGGGCCGCGGTCACCGTGTGGGTGGGCGGGTAGGCGATCGGGTAGGCGTCGATGCCGCGCTCGTTGAGCCGGTCGAGCTTGTCCATGCGCACCCGCACCTGTTCGGGGCGGCGCGGACCGGCTTCGGCGAGCTCCTCCGGCGGCAGGTCCGGCGGGCTGCCGTCGGCGTGCAGGCCGGTCATGGTGGGCGGCACCGACGGGCGCAGACCGGTGTGCGCGGAGGCGTCGTGCTCGCGGCCGATGCGCGGCAGGAAGCCCTCCGCGAGGGCGCTGGCGAGGGCGACGCGCACCAGCTGGCGGCGTTCCTCGAACATGGAGAAGCGCGGCACCCAGACCGGCTGGTATTTCACGTTGGAGCGGTACAGCGCCTCCAGCTGATACCAGCGGGAGAAGAACATGAGCACCGAACGCCACAGGCGCAGCACGGGTCCCGCGCCGATGCGGCCGCCCTCTTCGAAGACGGCGCGGAAGACCGCGAAGTTCAGCGAGATCTTGGTGATGCCGTACTGCTCGGAGCTGAGCGCGAGCCGCGAGATCATGAGTTCCATGAGCCCGTTGGGGCCGCTGCGGTCCCGTCGCATGAGGTCGAGGGAGACGCCGGTGCGGCCCCACGGGACCAGGGACAGCATGCCGAGCACGCGGTCGGGTTCAGCGGAGTCGGCCGAAGGCTGTCCGTTGAGGGTGGTGGTGGGCCGACGGGCGGGCGCGACGGCCTCGACGAGCAGGCAGTCGCCGTCGAGCGGGTCGCCGAGCCGGTCCAGGGCCATGGAGAAACCGCGTTCGGTCTCGGAGTCGCGCCAGGAGTCGGCGCGCTTCATGACCTCGCGCATCTCCTCGGTGGAGACCTCCTTGTGCCGGCGCACGCGGACCGTGATGCCTTGCTTCGCAAGACGATTCGCGGCCTGCCGGACCTGTTTCATGTCCGGGCCGGCGAGCGAGAAGGTGCGGGTTTCGAGGATGGCTTCGTCGCCGAGGCGCAGGGCGGTGAGGCCGGCGCGGCGGTAGGCGGTGGCGCCGAGCTCGCTGGCGCCCATGACGGCCGGCGCCCAGCCGTACTGGTCGGCGAGGCGCAGCCAGGCGTCGATGGCGTGCGGCCAGGACTCCTTCAGGCCGATGGGGTCGCCGGAGGCGAGGCAGACGCCCATTTCGACGCGGTAGGTGACGGCGGCCTTGCCGCTGGGCGCGAAGACGACCGCCTTGTCGCGGCGGGTGGCGAAGTAGCCGAGCGAGTCCTCGACGTCGGAGCGTTCGATCAGGCCGCGGAGGGCGGATTCGTCGAGCCCGGTGAGCGCGTTGGAGGCGCGCTGCGACCGGAACAGCACCATGATGGCGGCCAGCAGCGCGACCGCGCCGAACAGGCCGAGCAGCAGGTTCACCAGGTGCGGCGGATGGCCGTCGAAGTTGTCGTTGCTGACCAGGATGGTGGCGGTGACGCGGGAGACCGCCCACAGGGCGCGTTCGGCGTGATCCGGCAGGCTGCCCGGGAACAGTTCGACGAGTCCCCAGCCGACCAGGCAGCCGAGGGCGATCCCGCCGGCGAGCACGCCGCCCGCGCGCCACACCGCGGCGCGCTGCACGTGCGTATAGAACTCGGACCAGGCGGCGATCAGCACGCCGATGACGGCGAGGTGCACGAACATGGCGACGAGCGCGTTGATGCCGCCGTCACCGCCGGCGAAGTCGAGGGCGTTGGCGAGCGCGAAGGCCGCCATGTATCCGACGAGCAGCCACCAGGCGATGCGTTTCCGGCTGGCGGTCGCACCGGCGAGCAGGCCGACGACCAGCGCCCACACCAGTGAGGTGTCGGGGGCGTCGAAGTAATAGGAGTCGATGTAGTGCCGCAGGTCGGCGGTGATGTAGCGGACGCCGGGGGAGATGCTCCACCAGAAGCACAGCACGGCGAAGATGCCGAGCACGAGTCCGGCGATGTGCGGTACTTCGCGGAAGCGGCCGTGCCCGCGGTGCGGCACCTCGATCGACCGGGTGTCGGGTCTGTGGTCGCTGTCCTGGTGTTTCCGGTCCTGCGTCGAAGTCACCGCACCAGTGTGTATGTTGCCGTTGCCCATGTGCACTCAGAACCCGGTTCGTGTCTCGGAGCCGCCCGGTACGCGAGGGTCGCGGGGGCTGGGTTTGGAGTCCCGGATGCCGCGGGTGAGGATGTACCCCATGTCGGATCCAGTCGATGTCCCGATCGAGGACGATGTCATTCGGCTCGGCCAGTTCCTGAAACTGGCGAACCTCATCGATTCCGGTGCGGAAGCCAAGACCGTCATTGCGGAGGGTCTGGTCCGGGTGAACGACGAGGTCGAGTTCAGGCGCGGCCGGCAGCTACATGCCGGTGATGTCGTCGTCCTCGCCGGCCACAAGGTTCGGGTCACCAGCGCCTGATCACCACTCCACGCGGGCACACAGCCTCCATTTCGCTCTCGGAAAACACGGCTTCCACCACCCTGCGCCGGGGACTTCGCCCGCCGGAGTCGATCTTGGCGGGTAAAGGCGGGGAAACCCCCTGTGAGTTTCCGTAGAGTTGGCTCCCTGAAAGCTTCACGGGGGCCTCTGAACTGCGGTAAAACGCTGGATCAGGCTTCGGCGCGGACGACGACGCCGTCGGGGTCGCTGTAGAGCATGTCGCCGGGAACGAAAGTGACGCCGCCGAATTCGACGGGAATGTCCTTGTCGCCGGATCCGGTCTGGGTGCTCTTGCGCGGGTTGGTGCCGAGGGCCTTGAGCCCGATGGGCAGCGTGCGCAGGATCGCCGAGTCGCGGACGGCGCCGTTGACGACGACCCCGGCCCAGCCGTTGTCGACGCCGCGGCCCGCGATGATGTCGCCGACGAGCGCGGTGTGCACGCTCGCGCCGCCGTCGACGACCAGCACCCGGCCTGCGCCCGGTTCGCCGAGCGTCTGCTTGACCAGGAGGTTGTCCTGGAAGCAGCGAATCGTCACGATGCGGCCCGCGAACGTGTCGTGGCCGCCGAACTGGATGAACTGGGTGTCACAGCTGCGGATCTCGGGGCCGATCTCGTCGGCCAGGTCCGCGGTGGCCACCGCGTTAGCTGATTCGGTCACGTGCCTATCTTGTCAGGGCGAAAATGCGCAAGTCGCGTGTGGTGCGGTTGCGGTAGGCGGTGTACGCCTCGGTGGTCTCGGCGAACCGGTCGAAGACGCCCTGCTTGCGGTCCTCGTCGGTGACGAGGGTGGCGGTGACCGGAATGTGGTGTCCGGCGATGGCGACCTCGGCGGCCGGATTGGCGAGCAGGTTGCCGGTCCACGCGGGGTGGTGTTCCTGCCCGAAGTTGGAGCCGATGACGTAGAGCGTGTCCCCGTCGTGCACGTACAGCAGTGGCGTGGTGCGAGGTTCGCCGGATTTGCGGCCGATGGTGGTGAGCAGGATGACGGGCGCGCCGATGGGCCCGAGGATCGTGTACTTGCCGGCGGTGCGTTCCAGCACCTTCCGGTCCAGCGGGGTGAGCTTCCGGATCACCAGTGACCCGAGCTTGGTGGCGGCGAACGGACTGGCGATGCGCGACAGCAGATTCGTGCGCGAGCCCCAGATGCTTTCGGGGAACTGATCGGTCATGGCTCGGACCTTAGCCGTAAACGCGCGCCCTCACCGCACCGTAATCGGCGGGTGCCGGACGCCGGGCGGGCGCATACTTGCGGCACCCGCTGGGCATTTCGGGGAGGGCAGGACTGTGGAACCGGCGATCGATCGGGATCCCGCAGAGGATGCCGACCACCGCAGCACGCTGATCGCGAGCCAGGGGACGCGGGAGTCCTTGGCGGGCATCGAAGTCGGTGATCGGGTGGACGATTTCGATCTGCTGGTGGAATTGGGCAGCGGCGCTTTCGCACGTGTGTTCCTGGCCCGGCAGCGGTCCATGCAGCGTCTGGTGGCGGTGAAGATCTCGCAGGATCACGGCACCGAGTCGGAGACGCTGGCGCAGCTGGATCACGAGCACATCGTGCGCGTGTTCGATCAGCGGCTGCTGGCGGACAACGAACTGAAACTGCTGTACATGCAATATCTTCCGGGCGGCACGTTGTCGAAGGTGCTGAGCCTGGTACGCGCTCGGCCGCCGGCGCAGCGGGACGGCGGGCTGCTGCTGGAGGCGGTGGACGCGTCCATGCGGGATCGCGGGGGCCTGGTGCCGAGCGAATCCGCGACGCGCAGCGAGCTCGCGGCCCGGAGCTGGCCGGAAACCGTTGCGTGGCTGGGCAGCCGGTTGGCGCGGGCGCTGGATTACGCGTCCGCGAACGGGGTGCTGCATCGCGATATCAAACCGGCGAATGTGCTGCTCACCGCGGACGGCGCACCGAAACTGGCCGATTTCAATATCAGTTTCAGTCAGCAGGTGGCCGGGACGAGTCCGCTCGCGTATTTCGGCGGTTCCCTGGCCTACATGTCGCCGGAGCAGCTGGCCGCCTGTCACCCGCAATTACCGGACACCGCAGCCGATCTCGACGGCCGTAGTGATACGTACGCGCTGGGTGTGGTGCTGTGGGAGCTGCTCACCGGCCACCGCCCGTTCGACGACGAGGCGCGGGCCGGGGATTCCGAATCCTCCCTGGAGCGCATGCTGCGCTTGCGGCAGCATGCCGTCGATCCCGGTGAGCTGCCGCCGGATTGCCCGCCCACCCTGCGCCGGGTGCTGCTGAAATGCCTGGCGCCGCGCCGGGCGGACCGCTGGCCGTCGGGTGCGGCGCTGGCCCAGCAGCTGGAGCTGTCCCTGGACGCGCGGGCACGGGATCTGGTGGATCCACCGCCGGGGAGCCTGCGCGCCAGGGTGGGTCCGTGGGCGCTGGTGCTGCTCATCACGGCGGCCAGTGTCTTCGGTGACCTGCTCGGCATGCTGTACAGCAATCTGCACAATCATCCGCTGTTCCAGCTCTGGTTCACGCCGGGGGAGCGGGCGAGCATGCAGGCGGTGGGTCTGTCGCTGGCGTTGGTGACGACGCCGGCGGCCATGGTGATCACGAATGTGCTGTGCCGCCGCGCGTTCCTGGTGTGGCGGGGTGTGCGGCGCGGCCGGGACTACGATCCGGCGACGCTGGCCGCGGCGCGCCGGGACACCTTGATCGACGGCGATCGGGTGGCGCTGATGGCGTTCGGTTGGTGGGTGGTCTCGGCGGTGGTCGCCGCGGTCGCGCTGGTGGGCTGGACCGATCTGGCTCCGGCCCGGATCGCGAATCTGGCCGTGACGCTGCTGGTTTCGGGGGCGATCGCGGTGGCGTACCCGTTCTTCGTGGTGAATTTCTTCGTGGTGCGCTGTTTCTATCCGCGGTTGCTGCGGCACGGGGAGACGGCCAGTGATCATGAGGCGCTGCGGGCGCTGGGCCGCCGGTGCACGCTGTATCTGGCGGTGGCGGTGGCGATTCCGCTGCTCGGCGTGGTGACCGGGCTGATGTCGCTGACCGGGCTGGAGGGTGCGCTGGAGCTGACGCCGATCAAATGGTTGTGCGTGGTGGGCGCGCTGGGTTTCCTCGGCGACTACTGGTTGTTCCGGCAGACGGAGGCGGATCTACGGGCCTTCGAGCGCGCGGTGTCGGCGCCGGTTCATCGGAAGACGCCGGCGCCTTTGATGTAGAGCCAGCCGAAGATGAGCATCCACATGGCGCCGACCGCGAGTCCGGCGATGGCGAATCCCTTGTCGTCGCGGCGATCCGGGTCGACGGTGAGGGCGATGAGCCCGAGCACCACGGCCGGGACTGCCGTGAGTCCGCAGAGGAAGCCGAGTACCCCGAGCACGAAGGCGGTGATCCCCATACCGTGCGTGCGCGGAGCGGCCGGTTGGTAGAACGTCGGGGAAACCGCGCGCTGCCACGGTAATCCGGTCATGACCGCGTCGAGGTCGGCGAAGGTGCGGGCATTGAGCGCGTATCCGATGCGTTCGGACAATTCGTCCGCATTGATGCGCCCGGCTTGGAAATTCTGTTTGAGTGCTTCGATCGCGCGTTCCCGATCCGCGTCGCCCGCGTAGAAATGCCCGCTCGCCCAGTGAGGTTCCATCATGGTTCTCCGTCGAACCGAGGCCGGAATTGCTTTGCCCCAGCGTATTCCTTTGCGCGGGTGCGACGCTCGAATCGAGATGCGGATTACAGGTTTCCGCTGGGTGGATGCTGTTGCCGGTAGGCGGCGCGGGCGGCGGCTTCGCGTTGCCGGCGGTCGAGGTCGGCGAGGGCCGGATCGAGCCCGTGCTTGATGAGCCGGTTGCGCCGGAACACATAGGTGAGTGCGGCGGTGAAGTAGATGAGCGGAATGTAGAGCAGCGCCATCATGGCGAGGCCCATCCAGAGTGGCCCGGGGATGAGCAGGAACAGGCACAGCACCGGAATGATCGGCAGCAGGATGCGCAGCATGTAGCGGCGGGTGGCGCCGGGGCCGGTGATGTCGTCGAGTACCCAGGCGGAGAGGGAGGGCGGCAGGGTGCGGCCGCAGATGTAGCCCAGCCGCTGGAGGGGTGTCGGAGCACTGCGTTCGGGCATGCGTCCAGGATCCCTGGTGCGGGTCGGGGCGGACAACCTCGGGGCCGGCGGCTCTGGCGGCCCCGCCCGGAGGGCAAGGGAGGGTGCCGGTGGTCAGGCGTTGGTGCGTTCGGCGTGGTAGGCGCTGACCTGGGTGACCAGGTTGTGGGTGGAGCCCTTCACGGCGAGCTTGACGAAGGGTTCGATGGTCTTGCCGAGGATCTTGCCCGCGAAGCCGCCCGGCACCCGGTAGTCGACGATGGCGTCGATGGTGCAGGATTCCTCGCCCTTGTCGTGGAAGAGGAAGGTGGATTCGATCTCGAAGCCCTTGATGGATTTCACGGCGATGGCGTAGCCGGGTTCGTGCCGCACGATCTTGATGGTGGAGTGCAGGGTGACGGGCCCGAGCGAGATGGTGCCGTCGAAGGTGGCGTCCACGCCTTCGGTCTGTTCGGTGAGCGGCGTGAAGGCGCTGATCTCATTGATGAATTTCGGCAGGTGCCGGTAATCGTTGACGTAGGCGAAGGCCGATTCGGCCGAGGCGGCGCAATCCGCGACGATCTTGACTTCGGTCATGGCAGAGACAGTAACGGGTTCCAATTCCACCCGCAGACGACGTGGTGGAGGCCACTGTGCGCCCGACCGGCCGGTTCACGGTCAGGCGGTGACGGCCAGGGTGCCCGCCAGCCCGAAGGCCACGGCCATCACCAGCACCTCGAAAATCGCACGGCGCAACGACGATTCGGCGCTCATCCGATGGTCCTCGGCGATCGGCACCCAGCGGCGCCGCAACCACCAGCCGAGCCCCAGCAGTGCGGCGAGAATCACAGTCTTGGCGAGCAGGATCCGCCCGTACCCGGTGGTCACGAACGGGGTCAGTCCGTGCTCGTGCACCAGCGCGTTGATCACCCCGGTCACCGTCACGGTGGCGGCCAGCGGCAGCGCCCACTGCGAGAACCGCGGCAGCAGCACCGCCCATTCGCCGCGGGTGCGCACGGTCAGCGCGAGTGCCAGCAGCAGCCCGAACCAGGCGGCCGCGGCCAGCGCGTGCACGGCCCCCAGCACCGACCCGAAGGTCTGCTGCGACATGTGCCCGGTGATGGGCCGCAGCGCCAGCGTCACCGCCGTGAAGACCAGCACCAGATCGGGAGTCGCCCGGTCGGGACTGCGGAAACCGAAGGCGCTGTACGCCGTGACCGCGCCGCACCCGATGAGCAGTGCGATCCCGATCTGCCCGCCGCTCGCGGTCGAGAGGTAGTCCCCGAGCTGCGGCGCGCTCAGCCGATGCGCCGGAATGCCTTGCACTTCAGCGGCTTCCAGCACCAGCATGGTGAATTCCAGTGCCGTCCACAGGGCCGCGATCACCGTGAGCAACCGCCAGCGCGGCTGCAGTCGCACGGACAGCCGGGGCAGCGCGGCCAGGCCGAGCACGATCGCGCCCGCCAGGTCGGCGCCGGCCCGCACCGCCGCCTCGTCCTGCACCGGATCATTACCGGCGAGTGCCCAGCCCACCGCCGCACCGGCGAGGCCGAGCGGGACGACCAGGAGCAGCGTCCACCGCAGTGAGCTGCTGCCGCCGGTCGTCCCGCGCTCCCGGCGGCGATCGGTGCGGTCGGACCGGTTCACTTGGCCTGCTTGCCCCGCCCGCCGAACAGCGCGAAGGCCAGGCCGCCGCCGAACAGCACGACCGCGCCCACGATGAACACCCACAGCGGCACGCCGCCGCCGCTCGAGCCGCCCTCGGACTTGGCCGCGCTGTCGGCCTTCGGGCCCGGAGTGCCGTTGCCCGCCTTGGTCAGCGTGAAGGTGCGCACGCCGCTGACCGGATGCCCGTCCGCGGAAGTGACCCGGTAGGCGACCTTGTATTCACCGACGGGCCCGAGCTCGCCGACCTGGATGCTGATGGTCGGCCCGGTGATGGTGGGTTCACCCTTCGACCACAGGTTGCCGTCCGGCCCGCTGACCGTCATGGACGGGAACGCGGTCTGCAGGTTCTCGTTGAACGTGATGCTCGCCTGCGCCGGCGAGGCGTCGATCTGCGCGCCGTTGTCGGGGCTGGAGCTCACCGGCACCGAATGCGCGTTCGCCACACCGCCGCCCAGCAATGCGAAGCCGAGCGCCAGCAGCCCGGTCACCAATCCGGCGAGCAGTCTCCGCATGTTCACGACCGGCGGCTTCGGATGACGGTGCCCAGTCCGAGCGCCGCGCCCAGCGCACCGAGCGCGAGGCCGATGCCGCCGAGCCAGCGAGCGGTGTCGTCGGTGCTCTTGCTGTCGGCGGCGGCTTCGGGGGCGGGCCCGCCGTCGTCGTCACCGCCCTTGCTCGCGGCGAGGGTCAGCAGGGGCGCGGGGTTCTCGGGTTCGCTGCCGTCCTTGCCCATGGGCTCGTTCCAGTTCACGATCTTGCCGTCGCTGTAGGTCTGGACGGCGTTGAAGGTGACCTTGTCCTGTTTGGGCAGCGGCCCGACGGCGATGGCGAAGCGCTGGAACTGATCCGGCGCGATGCCCGGGTTGCCGGGGTTGGCGGTCCAGGTGACGCCGGTGATGTCGCCCTGCGGGCTCTTCTCCAGTGCGGCGGTCCAGCCCGGAATCGGTTCGGTGCGAGCGCTCTTCAGGCTGGGCAGCGCGATGGTGACCTTGGTGGTGGTGGCCGTCGCCGACTCGTCCGGCACCCGGAAGGTGGCGACCGCGTAGCCGCCCTGTGTCGCACCGGGCGCGTCCACGACGACGTGCGCGGACGCGATGCCCGCCCCGAACAGGGTGAGACCGGTGACTGCGCCGCCGGTGACGAGCGCGCGCGAAAGGGAGGTGTGCATGAATGAATTGCCTTCTCTGACGAAAGGTTACGGGGAGTGAGCAGGGTTCACGCCGTAACCGGTGGCGCGCGCGGCCCGATCGCGCCCAGTCCGAGAAGGGTTTTCGGGGTACCGGCCGACCGCGTCCACGGCGCCCGCACTCCGCCCGCCGCTTGCGCCCGCGGCCGGGTCAGCACAACCCGGACCGCCTGCGACACAAGCGCATACAGCCGTTCGGCGATGAGGATCAGCAGCGCGCAGGCAACCGCCGCGGCGGCGTGTGCGGCCGCCATCATCCCGTCCATCGCGAATCCCGTTGCGCCGAAACCCATCGTCCCCGCGCCGTGCTCGTGCGACATGGAGCCGCTCAGCACGGTGTGGCAGGCGGGCTGCCCGAGCGTCATCAGCGCGGGCAGCGTCCACGCCGACCGCAGTGTCCCCGCGCCCGCCCCGAGCGCGAGGGCAGCCAGCGCCAGCAGCGTGAGCCCGGACGTGTCGGGATACCCGCCGCCCGCGAGCCCGTGCGCCGCGACCGCGAGGGCCGCCATGGCAAGCCCTGTCAGCCCGCCGCGCACCGCCCGGACTTCGTGCGCGTCGGCCGCGCCCGAGTGCCTTGCCCAGCGGGCTGAGATCGGCTTCGCGGTGTGACCGTTTCCGCGTACGCCGACCGGGCGCGGCGGTGAGGCCTGGCCGGTCGTGGGTGCGCGGTGGTGCATCGGGGGACGAGCTCAGTTCACGCCGAGGCGTGCGAGCACGTCGGCTTCGATGCCGGAGAGCTCGTTGGAGATGGAGGCGTGCACGGCGCGGCGGCGCGGCACCGGCATCTGGGCGGCGGTGCGGATGGCGGCGGCCAGGCTGTCCAGGCGGTCGCGGGTGGCGGCGGTGAACTTCTTCGTCTCCACGTCGGAGTTCTTGCGTTCCAGATCGTTCAGCGTGGATTCGATGCCGGCCAGCCGGGCCTGCAGTTTGGCGCCGGGCCCGGAGAATTCGCCGAGCTGGTCGAGGCCGACGCCGAGCTGCTGGGCGCGGCGGGTGTCGAGCTGCCCGCGCAGCAGGGTGGCGCCGCGGTAGGCGAGGGGTGCGAGCACCGGCAGCAGCAGGCGCGCCACGCCGAGGTACTTGCGGACCGACGCCACGCTGAACAGATCCCGTTCGGCCTTGGCGGCGAGTTTCAGCGCGGCCTTCTCCTCGGCGTTGAGCTTGGCGATCTCGGCCTTGGCGACCTGGCGCTCGGTGCGGGCGCTGGCGCGATTCTTCTTCCGCTCGTTGCGAGCCCCGAGCTTGGCCTCCACCGAGGCCTTGTGCTTGAGGGCTTTCGCCTCGGCTCGGCGGCTGACCCGCTTCTTGCGCTTGGTGAACAACCCCATTGGTGGCCTCCGTCATGCTGGTTCGCCATGGCAGCACAGGGCCGGGGGAAATGCCTGTCCGCCCATGAAACACAGTGTGCGAATCACCCTAACGGTACGGGTGGCGGTTACACCGGCACACCCCTGTTCGAGGTCGCGAATTCGACTCATCAGTGCACCGGTTGGGGGCGGGGGACGGGGTATGTCGGGGGTTGAGGCCATACTTCTAGGCGTGTATTCGGGCATCGGTGACCATGGCGAGCGGGCCGCGTTTCTGGACGCGCGCGCGTTGATCGGGTGCCGGCACCGGCTTTTCCTGGACGCCCACCACCCAGGGGTGCTGACCGGAGTGGCCGAGGACGCCGGCGTGCAACAGCGGCGGGAGGCGGCGGCCCAGCATCGGTTACAGGTGCGGGACACGCTGGTCGCGGCCGATCCGGAGCGCTGGACGATCGTCGAGCCGGGGCAGCCGGCGGGGCAGCGGGCGGCGGCCACCATGGCCGCGATCGAGGCCGGGGCGGAACGCATCTGGGGTGGCCTGCTGCCGCAGGAGACCGATACGGGCCGGCGTGGCGGGTGCGAGATCCTGTGGCGGGATACGGATCGGGGCGGCTATATCCCGGTCATCGTGGTGAACCACAAGGTGACCGATCCGCGGCAGCCGGATCCGGCCGATCATCATCCGCTGACCAGCGACCTGTACCGCTGGAATCCGCAGCCGGACAAGCATGTCCGTACCCGCCCGCAGCCACGGGACCAGCAGCGGCTCGCGCATCTGTATCGGATGCTGCAGCGGCACGGGCAGGCCAGTCCGTCGCTGGCGGGCGGCGCGATCGGCTATCACTTCGACCGGATCCTGGTGCACGATCTGGGCCCGGTCCTCGACGATTACGACCGCCGCTACGCGGAGCGCATCGCGGTGGTGCGCGGGGAACTGCCGACGGTCCCGTCGAAGGTGCCCGAGTGCCGTCAATGCCCGTGGTGGACACGCGCTCCCGAGGAGGGCGGTCTCAGTTGTGAGAAGTGGCTGTCCGAGCATCGGGATGTGAGCCTGGTGGCGCCGGGTTCGCGCGCGGAGGTGCTGCGCCGGCACGGTGTGGAGACCATCGACGATCTGGCGGCCTGGACGGGCGACGATCCGGACGACTGGCAGTACGAGCCGTTCACGGAAACCATTGTCACGGCCCGCGCCTGGGCCACCGGCGCCCCGCTGGTGCGGCGGGTGGACCGGGTCCGGGTGACGCGCGCCGATGTCGAGGTGGATGTGGACCTGGAGAGTTTCCAGGAGCACGGCGCCTACCTGTGGGGCACCCTGCTCGACGGCGTGTACCGCCCGTTCGTCACCTGGGATCCGCTGCCCACCGAGGACGAGGGCCGCTCCTTCGCCGAGTTCTGGACCTGGCTCATGGAAGTGCGCGCGGACGCGGCGGCGACGGGCAGAACCTTTGCCGCCTACTGCTATTCGCGTACCGCCGAGGACAAGTGGCTGTACGAGTCGGCGCGGCGTTTCGCGGGCCGGCCGGGCGTGCCCACCGAGCGCGAGGTGCAGAAGTTCGTGGACGGCCCGCAGTGGGTGGACATGTTCCAGGCGGTGTCGGAGCAGTTCATCTGCCCGAACGGCAAGGGCCTCAAGAAGATCGCGCCGGTGGCGGGTTTCGCGTGGCGGGATCCGGAGGCGGGCGGTGAGGCGTCCATGTCCTGGTATCGGCTGGCGGTCGGTTACGACGGCGGCGAGCCGGACATGTCGCAGCGCACTCGCATCCTCGAATACAACGAGGACGATGTGCTGGCCACCAAGACGCTGCGGGATTGGATGACCGATCGGGCCGACGCGGAGGTGCCGGCCATCGCGGATTTCGCCCGCCGCCCCGCGGCGTCGGGAGCGGACAGTAATATCGCGTCGTGACCGAACACGTCGAACACCTGGAGTTTCAGGCCGAAACCCATCAGCTGCTCGAGCTGATGATTCACTCGGTCTATTCGAACAAGGACACCTTTCTTCGCGAGTTGATCTCGAACTCCTCGGACGCGCTGGACAAGCTGCGCATGGAGTCCTTCCGTGACAAGGACCTGCAGGCCGATATCTCGGATCTGCACATCGAGCTGGCCACCGACCGGGAGGCGCGCGTACTCACGGTGCGCGACAACGGCATCGGCATGTCCCGCGCCGAGGTCGTGGATCTGATCGGCACCCTGGCCAAGTCGGGGACCGCGCAGTTGCGCAAGCAGTTGCTGGAGACCAAGCCGGACACCGCGGCCGAGGAGTTGATCGGCCAGTTCGGTATCGGCTTCTACTCGACCTTCATGGTGGCCGACAAGGTCACGCTGAGCACCCGCAAGGCCGGTGAAACGACCGGTACGCGTTGGGAATCCGCGGCCGGCAGCCCGACCTACAGCATCGAGGAGCTGGCGGACGCCCCGCAGGGCACCACCGTCGAACTGCACCTGAAGCCGGCCGACGAGGACGATCACCTCTTCGACTACACGCAGGAGTGGAAGCTCCGCGAAATCGTCAAGAAGTACTCGGATTTCATCGCCTGGCCGATCCGCATGGATGTCACCCGCACCGTCATGGACGGTGAGGGCGAGGACAAGGTCGAGAAGGAACTCACCGAGACCCAGACCCTGAACTCGCAGAAGGCGTTGTGGACGCGCCCGAAGAGCGAGGTCTCGGACGAGGAGTACAAGGAGTTCTACAAGCACGTCTCGCACGCCTGGGACGATCCGCTGGAGATCATCCCGATGAAGGCGGAGGGCACCTTCGAGTATCAGGCGCTGCTGTTCCTGCCGCAGACCGCCCCGTTCGACCTGTTCACCCGCGAGCACAAGCGCGGTGTGCAGTTGTATGTGCGGCGGGTGTTCATCATGGACAACTGCGAAGAGCTGATGCCGGAGTACCTGCGCTTCGTGAAGGGCGTGGTCGACGCACAGGACCTGTCGCTCAATGTCTCCCGCGAGATCCTGCAGCAGGACCGGCAGATCCGGGCGATCCGCAAGCGCCTGGTGAAGAAGGTGCTGTCCACCGTCAAGGATCTGAAGAACGCCGAGGACCAGGAGAAGTACAAGACCTTCTGGCGCGAGTTCGGCCGGGTGCTCAAGGAGGGCATGCTCTCCGACACCGACAACCGCGAAACCATCCTGGCGGTCTCGTCTTTCGCGTCGACCCATTCGGAGACCGAGCAGACCACCCTCGCCGAGTATGTCGAGCGGATGCCGGAGAGCCAGCAGTCCATCTACTACCTGACCGGCGAATCCCGTCAGCAGATCGAGAATTCGCCGCATATGGAGGCGTTCCGGGCCAAGGGCCTGGAGGTGCTGGTGCTGACCGACCCGGTCGACGAGATGTGGGTGGGTTCGGTGCCGGAGTTCGACGGCAAGCCGATCCAGTCCATCGCCAAGGGCGAGATCGATCTGGAGTCCGAGGATGAGAAGAAGGCGTCGGAGGCGTTGCGGGAGCAGCAGGAGAAGGATTTCTCCGAGTTGCTCACCTGGATGCAGCAGGCCCTCGACGCCTCGGTGAAGGAAGTGCGATTGACCGCACGGCTCACCACTTCCCCGGCCTGCATCGTGGGCGATGTGTTCGATTTCACTCCGATGCTGGAGCGCATGTACCGCGCCTCGGGGCAGGAATTGCCCGACAGCAAGCGGATTCTGGAGCTGAACCCGGCCCATCCGTTGGTCACCGGACTGCGCGACGCGTACGCCGAACGCAAGGACGGCGACACCACCGGTCTGGCCGAGACGGCCGAACTGTTGTACGGCACAGCGGTTCTCGCGGAGGGCGGCGAGTTGAAGGATCCCGCGCAGTTCGCGCGCATCCTCGCGGAGCGCCTGACGAGCACCCTGCGGAACGCCTGACGAACCCGCTCTGAGCTGGACGCTTGTCCGGGCCCTCGCGGTGTCACCGCGGGGGCCCGGCTCATAGCAAGCGGGAATTGGTCATGCTTGGAAAATCACAACTGTGATGCCGGTTATGACCAGTGGATCTCGGGAACTTCACGCCCGCGCGTACGTTGTACGTCTTGGTCGTACGTTTTCGTGTTTGTGTTCAACTGCTCGCGCGGAACATTGTGCGGGCGTCGCTACACCTTGCAAGTCAAGTTGTCAGCCGCCTTCTGATTCGACCCGGCTGCCGCTACCGCGGCCGCCACGCAACAAAAGAGAAACACCTCGTCAGGAGAAGGTAATGGTTCAGGGCACCGTCAAGTGGTTCAACGCGGAGAAGGGCTACGGCTTCATCGCCCGCGAGGACGGCCCCGACGTTTTCGTTCACTACTCGGAGATCGAGGGCAACGGATACCGTCAGCTCGAGGAAGGCCAGGCGGTCTCCTTCGAGATCACCGAAGGCAAGAAGGGCCCGCAGGCCGCCGCAGTGCGTCCTCACTGACAAGAGGCCCCTCGCCCTCACTGATTCGGTCCGGACGCCCGCCTAGCGAGCGCCGCCCCGCTTCGAAACAACAAAGCCCGCACCGGGATTCGGTGCGGGCTTTGCTCGTTCCAGAGGATTCAGGTCTGTAACCCACCGACCTCAGCGGGGCATTGCCTTGTGGGCCAGGGGGATTGGGGATCCCGCCCCGCGTGGAGGTTGGGGCTCACCCTTACGCCGCCGGGGTTGGGGGTCCCACCCTCCTCTATGGGGGTGTGGGGGCTTGGCCCCCACATTCCCCTTCCCTTACGGGGGGTTCGGGGGCGAAGCCCCCGGGACCCAGCGTCAGCGCGGCGCCATGCGGAGGGCGCCGTCCATGCGGATGGTTTCGCCGTTGAGGTAGTCGTGCTCGGTGATGTACTGCGCGAGCTGCGCGTACTCGTCCGGCCGGCCCAGGCGGGACGGGAACGGCACGCCGGCCTCGAGGCCCTTGCGGTATTCCTCGGTGACGCCCGCGAGCATCGGGGTGTCGATGATGCCGGGCGCGATGGTGTTCACGCGGATGCCGAACTGCGCCAGGTCACGCGCGGCCGGGATGGTCATGCCGGCGACGCCGCCCTTGGAGGCGGAGTAGGCGATCTGCCCGATCTGGCCTTCGAACGCCGCCACGGAGGCGGTGTTGATGACCACGCCACGCTGCCCGTACTCGTCGACCGGGTCGGTCTTGGAGATGGCGTCGGCGGCGAGCCGCATGACATTGAAGGACCCGAGCAGGTTCACGGTGATGACGGTGCGGAACAGCTCGAGGTCGTGCGGTCCGTTCTTGGACAGGATGCGTCCCGCCCAGCCCACGCCGGCGCAGTTGACGACGATGCGCAGCGGCACACCGGATTCCACGACCGTGGCGACGGCGGCCGCCACCTCGTCACCGCTGGTGACATCGGTCGGGATCAGCGTGACGCCGGCCGGGACGCTGTCGCCGGCGCGTTCGATGGACTGCGGCAGGTCCAGTCCGAACACGGTCGCGCCCGCATCGGCGAACCGCTTGGCGGTGGCCGCGCCCAGCCCGGATGCGCCTCCGGTGATGATGGCGGCGGAGCCCGAAATCTCCACGGTGATTGGTCCTCTCTGACGTGGACGGCCCTCTCACTGGCCTTCCGTCAACAGCACCATAACGGGCCTGCCGATACGGACATTCGGGGGCCGGGTTGTGTCGCGGGCCATGTAGGAGTACTGGCGATGACTCCTGAGCTGCGGTTGTGCACCTTTCACAAGATCGCTCCGGGCGTGCGGCTCATGCGAACTCGGCGAGCATTCGCCCGCTCATGGGTCGAATTTCTGCGAACATGTGTGTTCGTCTAGTGGTACGGTGACTTCCATGAACGCCCGCACGGCCCGACGTCCGCGCCGTGGTCTCCTACGACCGGCTCCGCAGGTGGCCGGGAAACGCATTCTGGTCACGGGAGCGGCCCGCGGTATCGGCGCGGCCCTGGCCCGCCAGTTGCACGCGCACGGCGCGCATGTCGCCCTGCTCGGTATCGAGCAGGACCTGCTCGCGGAGGTGGCCGCCGAATGCGGTGATGCCCCGTGGCGCTATTGCGATATCGGTGATCCGGCGCAGGTGGAGCGCGTGATCAATTCTCTCGCAGCCGAATTGGGCGGTCTGGACGCGGTGGTCGCGAATGCCGGCATCGCCCGGCAGCTCTCGTTGCTGGGCGGCGATCCGACGATCATGGAGGAGACGCTCGCCGTCAATGTCCTCGGCGCCTACTACACGCTGCGCGCCGCGGGCCCGCACATCGCGCACCCGAACGGCTATGTGCTGCTGGTGACTTCGCTCGCCGCGGCCGTGCACCTGCCGTTGGCGGGCGCGTACAGCGCCTCCAAGGCCGCGGTCGAAGCGCTCGGCAACACCTTGCGAATAGAACTGCGGCACACCGGCGCTCGCGTCGGCATGGCCTATTTCGCGGAACTCGACACGGAGATGACGAGCCGCGGTTTCGGCACGGCGGCCGCGCGCGACATCCTGGGCCGTTCCACGGTTTCCGGTATCGCCCCGCTGGGCCCGGCCATCGATGCCATGGAGCAGGCCCTGGCCCGGCGTTCCCGCCGCATCGTGTCCCCGTATTGGGTGGGTGCGGTGCTCTGGTGTCGACCGCTGGCGCAACGTGTGATCGACTATGCGTTGCGGGGCGGCGTCGCGTCCGGATTGGATATCGCCCGTACCGAACCGGCGTCGTTCACCACCGATCAGCCCGCTCGTCCCCGCAGAATGAGGAAGCTCGCCTGACCACCCCGGCACAACGGAGTCCATCGCATGACCGATTCGGCCGTCACCGCCCGTCAGCTGCCCCGTGGCCGCCACGGGTTGCCCCGCGAGACCGTGGTCGCGGCGCAGCGTGACCGCATTCTGCTGGCCATGGCCGAGGCGATGACCGAGAACGGTTATGTCGGAACGCCGGTGGCCGCGGTCATCAAACGCGCGGGTGTCTCCCGCGAGACGTTCTATGAGCAATTCCGTTCCAAGGAGGACTGTTTCGAGGCCGCCTACGAGCGGGCCGCGGAACTCATGCTGACCGGTATCCTCGCCGCGACCGGTGAGGAGTTCGAGGACGAGACGCATGCCCACCGCATCGAACGCCTGCTCACCGCCTACTTGGACGCTCTCTCCGCGGAACCCGCCTACGCCCGCCTGTTCCTGGTGGAGGTGTACGCGGTCGGCACCGAGGCGATCGCCCGCCGCAGTCAGTTGCAGGAAACCTTCGTGGCGATGGTCGCCGATATTCTCGGCGCGGACACCGATGAACAGTTCTTCGCCTGCCAGATGCTGGTCGCCGCACTGAGTTCCATGGTCACCGCCCGGATCGCGGTGGGCGACCTGGACGGCTTGCGTGCCCTGCGCGAACCCCTGCTGGCCCTGATCCGCCGCAGCGGCGAATTGTTCGGCCTGCCGTTCGGGGACTGACGCTTCAGGCGGTGTGTTCCGGCGCGGGCCTCGTGCCCGGAATGCTGCCGCTGTCGATCCCGCCCGTAGCGACCGTCGTGTTCTCCCGCCGGCGCAGCAGCACGATCACCAGCCCCGCGAGTGCGGGCAGCACGGCGGAGGCCAGGGCGATCACGACCGTGCCGAGGTGCTCGGCGTAGGCGTCGAGCAGGGTCATGGCCGCGAAGTACAGGAACAGCAGCCCGGAGCAGATCGCGATGAACCGTTCCGGAATGTGCTTCCCGACGGTGACGCCGATGAGGATGGCGAGCCCGCCCGCCGCGACCATGCCCAGGCTGGACCCGATCCAGACGCCCAGCCAGCCGTTCTTGGTGGCGAGCGCCATGGCGGCGAACATGGTCCGGTCGCCGAGTTCGGCGAGCAGGAAGGCGGACAGCACCACCAGGAAGGCGTTGCGGGTCTTGGCTTGCGGCGCAGCCTTTTCGGTGTCCTCGCCGGTTTCGGGCTGCAGGGTTTCGCGCAGTGTGAACAGGCCGACGATGAGCAGGGTGGCGGCGGCGAAGAGCGCGATGACGGTGGTGGGCAGTGCCGCCCCGAGGAAGTGCCCGACACCGACGGCGATGAGGTTGACGGCGAAGCTGGCGACGGTGATAGCGCTGAGCACGGTGGCCCAGTGGTAGCGCAGCGCGAAGGTCAATGCCATGAGTTGCGATTTGTCACCGAGTTCGGCGACGAACAGCACGCCGAATGTCAGCAAAATCGTGGTGATCATGTGGGTCAGCTCTCCAGGTCTCCGGCCTGTCGACTGAATGCGGGGCGCTTCAGCCGACACCGCACCGGTAAAACGGTTTGGTTTTTCTTCGGCCGAAGGTCTCGCCCACCGGATGTCCGGTTCGTACAGCCGGATCCCGGGCGGGACCAGTATGTCGACTGCACGATTGGGGGCTACTCCCCTTCGCTCGCCGCCATGCTACTCCGGCAAACCGGGCGCATGCAAACGCGGCGCGTCGAAATCACAATGCGCGCAATAAGTTTGGATGTACTGCCGGTGAGAGTTCGGGAACCCTTACGCGGCCAGCAGCATGGCCAGAACCGCGGTGTCGGGGTCACTGATCGGGTCGACCCCGACCCGCGAAACCATCGAGGTCACCGTGCCGTCACTGTCCGTTTCCACCCACGCCGCCCGATGTTCCAGCCCGAGGTGCGGCAGCCCCGGCAGCAGCAGGCAGCCGGAGGCCGCGCCGGAGCATTCGGGGAGTGAGGGCCGGGTCTCGCGCGGCGGATGCAGCATGATCAGGGCGGGTGGCACATGTCCGGCAAACTTCCCGGGCTGCAACCCTTCCTGGCCGAGGATGGTGCCTTCGGCGATGACCAGGCCGACCATGCCCGGTTGTGGTTCGTCGGGCAGTTCCTCGCGTGCCCCGAACACCGTGGTGGTCGGTAGCAGGCCCGGCAGGCCGGCCACGCGCACGGCGAGGACCAGCACTTGTGCCCATTCCTTGGTGGAATCCGGCCAGCGGCCGGAGATCACGAATCCCCGCAATGATCCGTGTGCGTGGAACGGCATGACGCCGATCTGCTCACTCATCGTGTGCCTCCCGAAAATCGAACCCGGGGCGGCTTTGCCCGTCCTGCTGCTGGGAACACCAAGATGCGCCCGAACAGAACTGGCACACAAGTACCAGAGAGTGCTAGCAGCCGCGTTGCACGACGCACAACGCGCCGCTCCGGCCCCGGAAACGACAAAGGGCCCGCGAACCTCCATGGGTTCGCGGGCCCGGAAACCCGGGCGTGTCGCCGGGTTCACCGTCCATCTCGGGGTTTTCGGGGGCTGCGTCCCCGTCCGTCCCGTGCGGGGGCGTGCGCCCCCGGCGGCATCAGCCGAAGATCAGGCCCTTGCCCTGGCTGACGGCCTTGGCGTGCCGCTGCTCGATCTCGGCCCAGTTGACGACGTTCCAGAACGCCTTCACGTAGTCGGCCTTCACGTTCTTGTACTGCAGGTAGAACGCGTGCTCCCACATGTCCAGGCCCAGCAGCGGGATGATGCCCAGCGGCACGTTGCCCTGCTGATCGGTCAGCTGGAAGGTGAGCAGCTTGCCGGACAGGGTGTCCAGGCCCAGCCACGCCCAGCCGGAGCCCTGCAGGCCGTTGGCGGCGGCGGAGAACTGCGCGACGAACTTGTCGAACGAGCCGAACTGGTCGTCGATGGCGGCCGCCAGGTCGCCGGTCGGCTTGTCGCCGCCGTCCTTGGACAGCGTCTTCCACCAGATGGAGTGGTTGACGTGGCCACCCAGGTGGAACGCCAGGTTCTTCTCGTTCAGGAAGATGGCGGCGTGATCGCCCTTGTCGCGGGCCTCTTCCAGCTTCTCGAGCGCGGCATTCGCGCCGGCGACGTAGGCGGCGTGGTGCTTCGAGTGGTGGAGTTCGTTGATCTGCCCGGAGATGAACGGTTCCAGAGCGCTGTAGTCGTAATCAAGTTCCGGCAGCGTGTAAACAGCCACGATGTCCCTTCCTCAGTGTCGGGGCCGTGCGCCCTCGGTGTTCCGAGAGTCACCCAACCATCATTCGTACACCCGCTTCCCGGCAACCGGGCTGCGTGCCCCCATATTCCGGCGGATGTATATCTTTCTCACCTGTTGGACCCGCGGTGATCGCAACATCGTCGCCCGCGGTATGCCGTCCCGTAGCATCGAATTCATGTCGTTCTTCGACGAGTTCGTCGGCCGTTTACGACTACCCGAGCCGACCATGGTGAAACGGGACCAAGCCCTGCCCGGCCGGGCCGAAGCGCTGCTCGTGCCGGAGAAACATTTCGTGAACGGCCATCCGCTGCAACCGCCGTTCCCGGCCGGAATGCAGCTCGCGGTGCTGGCCATGGGCTGTTTCTGGGGCGCCGAACAGGGCTATTGGCAGTTGGACGGCGTCTACAGCACGGCCGTCGGCTATGCGGGCGGATTCACGCCGAACCCCACTTACGAGGAGACGTGCTCGGGCCGCACCGGGCACACGGAATCGGTGCTGGTGGTGTTCGATCCGCAGGTCGTCGACTACGCCGGAATTCTGCGGCAGTTCTGGGAGAACCACGATCCGACGCAGGGCATGCGGCAGGGCAATGACCGCGGCACCCAATATCGGTCCGCCGTCTTCACATTCGACGACGAGCAGGCGAAGCTGCTGGCGGAGTCGCGGACGGCGTATCAGGAACGCTTGACAGCGGCCGGATTCGGCGAGATCACCACCGAAATCGCGCCGCTGCCGGACCTTTCCGCCTTCTACTACGCGGAGAGCTACCACCAGCAATATCTGGCCAAGAATCCCGGCGGCTATTGCCCGGATCACGGTACGGGGGTGGCCTGCCCGATCGGGCTGGGCGCCTGAGCCTTCCGGATCCGGGATCGGGGGGCGCCGGCCCCCCGATGTCTGCTGCTACAGCGGCGGAACGATATTCGGCCGCATGGTGCGCGGGTCGCCCGCGTCGTGCGCCTGCCACCAGCGCACCCCGCCCGCGATGAACTGCTCGACGGGAATCTCGTTGCCCTGCTTGTCGGTGACGACGACGCCCTCGAACCAGACCCGGACGTCGAGTTCGCGCGGGTCGACGCCCTCCTCCTGGGAGATCTCCAGCATGTGGGCGGCGGGGGTTTCGCTGATCACGGTGTCGAAGCTGAGCAGTTTCTTCCACTGCTCCCAGGCGATGTCGTCGAGGTCGAAGAACTCCCAGCCGTGCAGGCCGCCGCCGCCGAAACTGTTCACGGCGTCGTGCAGGCCGTCGAGGGCGAGGGGGAGCACGACCGGCTCCAGATCGTCCCAGGCCTGGCGCCGTAGCGAGGCGGCGACGCGGCTGATCCCGGTGAGGGTCAGGTAGATATCGCAGTCGTCCGGCGGCGGGCCGTCGACCGGCAGCGTCAGTACGTCGAGTTCCAGCCGGAGTGTGCCCGCTGCCGTATCGACGTCGATGCCGAGGCATGTTGCCTCCGACAACGCGGTGTTGAGTCCGGTGATGTCCAGTCCGTCGAGTAGCCCCCTGCTCACTGTCATAGCGCCAGGCTACCGATCTTGCCCGGCAGGACCCAGTATTTCCTTTTTTCGGTAGTGTTGTCGTCTTTTTTCGGGTGCCCCGGAACCGTGCGCTCACCTGCGGCGTCAGAGTTGGTAGGGCCACTCCGCAGGGCCCTGTCGGCCGGCCGCTCCGGAACCTGGAGGGGACTTCCGGATCGGCCGATCCGGACCGGTCCGGACCTGTGGATCAGGTTGTGGATTATGTGGATAACTCCGCTGCGGTGGCCCAGCACACCACGCCCGCGCGAAGCCCGTGGCAGGATCGAAACCGTGACTAGCCCGCATATCCCCTCGGTACCCATCGACGCCGTGCCTGCGGAATTCGATGCCCCCGAGCCCTGGGCTGCCGACGAGCCCGCACCCGCCCAGCTCCTGGACGTCCGCGAGGACGACGAATGGCGGCTCGGTCACGCGCCCGGCGCGATCCACATCCCGATGACCGATGTGCCCGCCCGTATCGACGAGATCGATATCGACGCCCAGGTCTACGTGATCTGCCGGCAGGGCGGCCGTTCCATCCAGGTCGTGCAGTACCTGAACAATGTCGGCTTCGAGGCCGTCAATGTGACGGGTGGCATGGTGGCCTGGCAGCAAACCGGCCGGCCGCTCACCGGCGACGGTGACGCACCGAAGATCTACTGACGCAGGGAGATGGAGCCGATGGCTGGGGTACGCGACTCGCGCACCACGGTGGTACAGCCGTGTGCCCGCTGCGGCGCCCGCTGGGCGGTACAGAACAAACCGCTGCACTGGTGCCCCCGCTGCCACGGTGTCCTGCTCTCGCCCGCACCCGTGGACGCGCCACCGCAACGGCGCAACTACCGCTGGGTCGCGCGCCCGCCGGGCCGCCGCACCGCCGACCGCAATGGCGCACGGCCGCAGCCCGATCCGGGCATGCCCCGCTACACGCAGACACCGCGCTGGGGCCTGCAGGATCGCCCGCCGGCCGCGGCACCCGCACCGCGGCGGCCGCTGGCGCCGCTGACCACGCGCATGCCGCGCCTGCTGATCGCCACCGCGATCATGTTCGGCCTGGCCGCGCTGGCCGAATTCGGGCGCTACGGGGTGTTGCTGTACAACCGGTCCCGGCTCGTCGAACCCGCGGTGCTGTGGACTTCCGATGTCTCCGTGATCATTACGTCCGCGTTGTCGCTGGTGCTCGCGCTGGTGACGGCCGTCGCGCTGGTGGGCTGGCTCGCCGAAACCCGTCAGGGCGCGTATGCGGCTGCGGGTGAAGAGGATCCGCGATCCCTGCGCATGCTGGTGCTGGGTTGCGTGGTGCCCGTGGTGAATCTGGTGTGGCCGGGCGTCTTCCTCACCGAGATCGTGCAGGTGGGGGAGCGTGCCGCCGCCCGCCGGGCCGTCATGGGCAAGCGCCGCGTAGCCGCCGCCGGATCGCCCGCGGCCGGATCAGCCGGTGCCACGGGCGATTACGCGCTGCTCGGCGATCCGCGACTATTGCGCGCGGTCCGGATCTGGTGGGCCGTCTGGGTACTGAACGCGGTCCTGGTGGTGATCGCCTCGCTGTTCCGGCTGACGAACACGCTGCAGGCGCAGGCCAACGGCGTCGAGGTCACCATCCTGACGAACCTGGTCGCGGCGGGTGTCGCGGTGCTGTCGCTGGCCCTGGTGCGCGCCTTCGCCGGCCTGGATCTGCGCGGCCGCCCGCGGGTCGTGCACCGCTGGCTGATGTCGACGGGACCGGCTCGTCCGGTCATCGAACCGGTGCAGGCCGGGGCGGCCCGGAACGAATCCGGTTCCACCGGGCGCGCGCCCGCGGCCGCCGTCGGGAATGATGAGCTCACCGCACCGATTCCGGACGACGGCCCCGCCGTCGCCGACGGCGCGCCGCAAGCCGAGCAAGAGGAGGTATTGGCGAAGTGAGCCGGGCCAGTCGTGCGCCGTTCGTGGTAGCGCACCGGGGGGCGTCGGCGGCGCGACCCGAACACACCCTCGCCGCATACGAACTCGCCCTGCAGGAGGGCGCCGACGGTGTCGAATGCGATATCCGGTTGACCAAGGACGGGCATCTCGTCTGCGTGCACGACCGCACCATCGACCGCACCTCCACCGGATCGGGCGCCGTCAGCGAACTGACCCTGGACGAGTTGAACGCCGTCAACTTCGGCACCGCGGAGCAGCCGGAGGGCGTCCTCACGCTGGCGGCGTTGATCGAACTGGTCCTGGACTGGAAGAGCCGCCCCACCAAACTCTTCATCGAGACCAAGCACCCGGTCCGCTACGGCGCCCTGGTCGAGACCACCCTCCTGAACGAGTTGCAGCGCTACGGAATCGCGGCCCCCGCCTCCGCGGACCACTCCCGCGCCGTGGTGATGTCCTTCGCGGCCACCGCCGTCTGGCGCATCCGCCGCGCGGCCCCCTTGCTCCCGACGGTCCTCCTCGGCGAATCCTCTCTCTACCTGGCAGGAGGCGCCGCCCACACCGTCGGCGCGACCGCCGTAGGCCCCTCGGTCCGCACCCTCCGCGAACACCCCGACCTGGTCGACAAGGCCGCCGCCGCCGGCCGCGCCACCTACGTCTGGACCGTCGACGAACCCGACGACGTCCGCCTCTGCGACGACCTCGGCGTCGACTGGGTCGCCACCAACCTCCCCGGCCGCACCAAGAGCCTGCTCACCCCGGCCTGAACTGCGAAACTTCCACCGGCATAAGCCAATTACCTTCAAGTTCGCGGCCCGGCTCGGTCTGGACTGAGTGGAGCGGAGGAGCGCAGCGGGGGAGCGGAGGGAGGGAAGACCGAGCTAGCAGGGCCGCGAACAAGCCCGTAGCGAAGCGGAGGGCCAAAGGCACGGTAGGTTTGCCAGCTATGGGTAAGAGCAAGCGCAACAGTCCCAAGCCGGACAGCAACCGCGCGCAGAAGCTGGCCGCCCGCCGCGCCGCACAGGAGCAGGCGGCCCAGACCGTCACGCGGCCGTTCGAGGGCTTGGCCGCCGAGTGCGATCTGGTCGCGCTACGAGAGTTCGTGCCGTCCGCGACCGCGACGCTGAAGCTGTCGTCGAATGTGGCCGCCGAGCGTCCGGTCACGCTCGCCACCGTGCTGCCGGGTGCGGTCGCCGCGCTGGTGCGGGCCGGGGACGAGCCGACCGGTTTCGTCGGCACGCAGGTGCAGTTCCAGTCCGCCGATCCGTCCGTGGATCTGGCCGCCGCCATCCTGTGGACCCAGTCCGCCACCCCGGGCGAGTCGCTGACCACCGCGGATGTGGATGCCGCGCCGCGTCTTTCGGACGTGCTGGATCCCGGCGCCGCACTGGACCTGACCGTGCACCAGAACTTCGACTGGTGGGTGCCGGAGGGCGTGACCCCGGATCCGCAGGTGGCCGCCACCATCGAGCAGGCCAACCAGGCGATCATGCCGTCCGCCCGCCTGGAACTGGGCGCGGACGCGGTCGGCGCGGCCTGGTGGGTGGATGCCGGCGAGAAGGCGCATGTGCGCTGGGTCCGCCCGGAGGACGAGGATCAGCTCATGCTGGCGCTGGCCCGCCTGCACGCGGCCGGCAACCTGAACCTCGGTGAGGGTTCGCGTTTCGCGGGCTCGTTCCGCACGCACGGCCTGCTGGTGCCGGTCTTCGACCTGGACCCGGAACGGCACGCCACCGAATGGGAAGCTGGCGCACGCGAATTCGGCGCCCGCCTGGCGGACGCGCTGAAGGTGGATGCCCCGCTGACCTCCGAGGAGCGGCGTTCCCGCGACGGCCTGCGCTCGCGCCAGGTCACCCTGCGCTGAGTCCCGCCACCGCTACTGCGCCGAGTCGCCGCTGCACCTTGCGCTGAGTCGCATTGGCACTGCACCGATTTCGGTGTGCACGAAACTCGACAGGCCCGGTCCACCGTGTGGACTCGGGCCTGTCGAGTTCTGAATATCCAACCGAGCGCTCGGAATCCGCGCCGAGCGCCGTGCCGAATTACAGTGAACCGCCGGCGGCGTGCGGCGCGCCCGAGGCATCCTTGGGGCCGCTCATTTCGCGGGAGACGAAGTTCTCCAGGTCGAACATATTGCTGCTGGCGCGCTCGGCGACGGTGAGCAGCGTCTTCATGGTCGCGACTTCCTCGACCTGCTCCTTGAGGAACCACTGCATGAACTGCTCGCCCTGGTAGTCGCCTTCTTCGCGAGCGGTCTTGGCGAGCTGGATGATCTGCTCGGTGACCGTCTGTTCCTGGGCCAGCGCGAGCGCGATCGGCTCCTTGGCGTTCGCGAATTGCGATTTCGCGGCGTCGATATCGGTGAACTCGACGCCCAGGTCCTGATCGACCAGGTACTGCGCGATCATCATCGCGTGATTGCGCTCTTCGACGGCCTGCTTGTAGAAATACTTGGCCAGCACCGGAAGGTCCGCATTGTCGAACCACACCGCGATCGCGCGGTACTGGTGTTCGGCATTGAATTCGTTGCGGATCTGGTCCTGCAGCAGGGCGTGGAACTTGCTGCTCTTGGTTTGGGTTCGGGTGGACATGCGGAAGACATTAGCCCTGGTCACAACGCGTGTCATCCAAGTGCAGCCTTATTGAGTGCAGCCTAAATGAGGCAAGTATTGCCTAATTTTAGCTAGGTGCCGACTGTGGTCACCAGATCGGCGGGTACCTGCTGATCCTTGGCGAGGGCGTCGAAGAACCGGGACGCCTTGTCCTTGTCCCAGAGCAGCACGTTTCCGCTCGCGGTGTCCTCGAAGCCGCCCACCGGCACCGTGGTCGCCACGGGGTTACTGTCCAGTGCCCGGCCCAGGGTCGCGAGATTCCAGACGTGCGCGCCCTTGTCCACCTGCAAGGCGTTCGTGGCGCCGGTCAGCAGCGGCCAGAAACGGAATGGATCGATGAGCGTCCACGGGCTGGTCGACTTCTTCAGCAGCGCATTCAAGAACTTGCGCTGATTCTGCATGCGATCCAGATCCGCGAGTGGCGTGGCGCGTGACCGCACGAATCCCAGCGCTTCCGCGCCATTGAGTTTCTGGCACCCCGCAGGCAGATCGATACCGGCGAGCGGATCGTTCATCGGCTGATCCAGGCACATATCGATACCGCCGACCGCATCGACCACATTCGCGAATCCGCCGAATCCGATTTCCGCGTAATGATCGATATGCAACCCGGTCGCGCCTTCGACGGTCTGCACCAGCAGATTCGCGCCGCCGATGGCGAAGGCCGCATTCAGCTTGTCCGTGCCATTGCCGGGAATGCTCACATACGAATCCCGCGGCAGGCTCACCAAAGTCGGCCGCCCCGACTTCGGAATATGCACCAGGATGATGGTGTCCGTCCGCGCCCCTTCCACATCGGACGCATCACCGGTCGACAGCTGCTGCTCCTGCGCCTTACTCAGCCCCGTCCGGCTGTCCGAACCCACCAGAAGCCAATTCGTCCCGGGCGTGTCGCCGATCCGCCCCGGATAGCCGGCCAGCGCATCGGTCCGCGTCAGATGCGTATCCACATAGATCCCCGCCCCGATCGGCAGAATCAAAACGAACAACACCAACGCCAGCAACACCCGCCCCCACCGAAACCGCCACCTACGCCGCCCCCGCGGCTTCCGCGCCACCCGCGCCCGCTTGACCCGCGGCGGCGACAACGGCGGCGCCCCACCCTGATTCCCCCCGGCCCGCTGCCCGGCCCCCTCAGCCGCGTACTCCCCGGCCACATACCGCCGAGTCGCATTCGTCGGCACCCGATCACCCGCCGGACTCCCGTACGCCGCCCCGCCATGCCCGCCGGCCTGATTACCCTGCACCGGGCCGCGATTCCCGCCTGCCGGATTGCCTTGCATGACGCCCCTGTTACCGCCCGCTGGATCATCCTGAGCGGGGCGCCGATTGCCGCCTGCAGGGTCGCCCGCTGCGGGACGTCGGTTCCCGTCCAGCGGATTGTGCTGCGCAGCGCCCGGATAGGCGGCTCCGCCTCGTGCGGGGCCGCGATTGCTATCGGGCGGACTACCCGGCGTGGGCCTTGGTATGCCCCGGATGGGGCCGCCGTTGCCGCCGGGCCCCGGATTGGCTTGCGGGGGTGGTCTGTTGCCGAGGGGTGGCCTGTCGGCCTGTGGGTTTCTTTGTGGGGGGAGGGGATTGCGGGGGCGGTCGGGGCGGCGGGGGCCGCCGCCCTGTTCCCAGGGTTCGGGTTCGCGGGACCAGGCGAGTTCGGGGGTGTGGTCCTTGCGGTGGATGATGCTGGTCGGTTCGATGTCGGGTTGGCCGTCGCGGCCGAACCAGTCCGGTTCGGGGTCCTGGCCGCGCGCTGGGGGATTCGGTCGCCCGGGGTTAGCTCGGGCCGCCGGGGGCCCGCCCGGCCGGTCCGGCGGCGGCTCCCGGCGCATCGGTCCGTCGTGCCGCGGGTCGTCGCCGTTCATCACTGGAAACTGTACTTATCCGAGTGGCGGTGTGGTTCATTCCGATCGCATGACGGCCCGGTAGGAGACGGGTATCACGGCAGCCAGGAGACGTGCCCGTGCAGGAAGGTGTACCCGATGTAGGCCACCGAATCGATGAGGGCGTGTGCCAGCAGCAGCGGCCACAGCCGGTTGGTGTGCTGCCAGTAGCGCCCGAAGATCAGCCCCATCACCAGGTTTCCGACACCCCCGCCGAGCCCCTGGTAGAGGTGGTAGCTGCCGCGCAGCAGCGCCGACGCCAGCAGCGACCGATTCTCCGACCAGCCCAGCGCCCGCAGCCGCGTGATCAGGTACCCGACCACCAGCACCTCCTCGGCGGCCGCATTGGCCCACGCCGACAACACCAGTACGGGTAGTCGCCACCAGTGTTCGAGCGAACTGGGCACGATGGTCACGCTCACACCCAGCGCGTGCGCCACGAGATACAGCCCCAGCCCGGGGATTCCGATGACCGCCGCGAGCACCAGCCCCGGCAGCACATCGGCATGCCGGCGCAGCCGCCGCACCAGTCCGATGGCGTGCGGCGCGATCCCGCTGCGCCACAACAGGTACAGGCCCAGTGCCGCCCACCCCAGCAGCCGCGCCACACTCAGCAGCTGGAAGAACAGGTCGATGGTGGATTGCGCGGCCCGGGACGGATTCAAGGCGACCGTCTGCCCGCCCACGCCCCCGGGTGAGAGCGCGCTCTCCAGCAGCGACAGCGCCGCGCTGGCCCCGCTCAGCCCGAAGGTGACGACCAGCACCACCGCGATCTCGAACCGGATGCCCCGCCGTTCCTGCTCGGACGATTCGGGTTTCGGCCACACGGGACCGGACTCTGCAGCCGCACACATGGCAGCCAATGTATGCGCGCGACCTGATGAGGTTCGGTAACTACCGCACTGTGCGCGTGCGGAGGTGGTCAGGTGATCCGGTTCGGCGCGTGCCGTAGCGGCAGCCCGGCAAGTCGCGGCGAGCACGCCGAGTCCGTGCACAGCACACCAGGTCGGTCAGATGCGTTCGAGTCCGCCGCGGAAGGGATTGCGCGCCAAGGCTTGTACGGCGCGGCTCAGCGATTCGATATCGTCGGCCGGGCAGGGGAAGGGGATCCGGACATCATGATCGGCGTCCACGGCTTCGACCCGCAGCGTGACGCCGTAGCGGTCGATGGCGAGCGGGTGGATGAGCGCCCCGCGCCGCATGGTCGGCGGCAGCCGCCGCGCCAGCCGGTCGATGACATCGGCGTGATCGGCGTGCAGGTGCTGCAGCCACGCGCCTTCGAGTGCCACGAACGGGTCGGGCCGCGCGCCGCGCAACTGATCGCGGCAGACGGAGTCGGCGCCGGAGTTGTCGGCGACCACGGCCGAGTCGATCACCAGCCGCAGCAGCGTCGAGGTGTGCCCGACATCGAGCAGCGAGGGATGCGGGTGATCCTCGGCGACCGCGGTGGCGAGCGCCCGCTGCGCGTGCCCGGGTACGGCGTGCACCCAGCCGCGCAGCCACACCAGGGCGCGGACGGGTTCGCGCAGCGGGAGCGGTGCGTGGTCGGTGAGTTCGAGGACGGCGGGGGATCCCGGTGCGCCGCACCCGGTGACGAGTCCGGCCGCCGCGGAGTGCGTGGGCACGGCGATGACGATGTCGCCGCACTGCCGCAGGAAGTGCACGGAGGTGGGCGCCGGGTCCAGCCCGGGTAGTGCGAGTTGTGCGCTCTCGGCGTGAGCGCAGGCGCTGTGCACGCGTTCGGCGGTATTGGGTGCGACGAGCGGGGCCGCTTCTTGCATACACACCTCCAAGGGGAATTAGGTAAACCTAAGCTAAGTGACGGTGTGATCTCGCGCAACCCTGCCACTCGCATACGGTGAAACCCGTGCCGCACGATTCCGCCCCCGCGTCCGAACCGGTCCTCATGCAGCTGTCCGTGCCCATCCGGTCCGAACAGCGCGCCCTCACCGCGGGCCTGGTGCGTCCCATCAGCGCGGATACCGGCGCCGCGGAAATCCTCGAGCTGACCGCCGGCGACGAGACCGTCTCCGAATTCCTGGTCCGAATCGCCCACGGCGACACCGGTTTCATCGCCCGCACCGATTCCGGCGAGCGCGCGGTCGCCATCGTCGCCGCGACCGTGGCCGCCCTCATGGGCGAGGACATCCGCGCCGCCCTGGCCGCCCCGGACATCGCCTTCCTCACCGGTCTCAAGCAACCGGCGATCGATGCCCTGCACGAGGTCCTGCTCGCCATCGAATCCGCTGATCCCGACGCGATCACCCACTCGCTCCGCGTCTTCGATGCATAACTCGCCCCGTCTGGGAAGCGTTTACCGCTCAGTCACACAAAGGACAAGGTGATCCGGCGCACGCAAGTAATGTCGTAACCGTGCCGCGCATCGCCTACTTCGGGCCGTCGGGAACCTTTACGGAAATGGCCCTCGCAAAACTCGAATCCGCCGGAGTATTCGGTGGACCGGTCGAGCGTGTCCCGGCCCCCAGCCAGGGCGCGACCATCGAACTGGTCCGAGCCGCCCAGGTGGAGGGCGCGGTGGTGCCGATCGAAAGCTCCGTGGAGGGCTCGATCGCACCCACCCTGGACGCGCTGGCCGTCGGCCCGCGCCTGCAGATCATCGCCGAGACCGATCTGGACGTGGCCTTCACGATCCTCGGCCGGCCGGGTCTCGAGCTCGCCGAGGTGCGCAGCGTGGCCGCCTATCCGGTGGCCGCCGCGCAGGTGCGGTTGTGGCTGGCGCAGCGGCTGCCGCAGGCCGGGATGTACGTTTCCGCGTCGAACGCCGCCGCCGCCGAGGATGTCGCGGCCGGGCACGCGGACGCCGCGGTCTCCACGGCCCTCGCCGGCGCGCGCCTCGGTCTGAGTGTGCTGGCCGACGGCGTCGCCGATGTCGATCAGGCGATCACCCGTTTCGTACTGGTCGCGCCGCCGCGACCGGCGCCGCCGCGCACGGGCGCCGACCGCACCTCCATCGTGCTGGAACTGGCCAACGAGCCGGGTTCGCTCATGCGGGCGTTCGCCGAATTCGCCACCCGCGGTATCGATCTCACCCGCATCGAATCCCGCCCGACCCGCACGGGTATGGGCACCTACCGCTTCTACCTGGACTGCGTCGGACATATCGACGACACCGCGGTCGCGGAGGCCCTGAAAGCCCTGCACCGCACCGCCGCCCGGATCCGTTACCTCGGATCCTGGCCGGCCACGGCGGCTACGGGCACCCCGCCGCCGCCCGACGAACCGGCGGCGGACTGGCTGGCGGATTTGAAGAAGGGAGTAGCCGACCTGTGACCGGCAAACTCATCCTGGTACGGCACGGCGAGACGGAGGGCAATGTCGGGAAGATCCTCGACACCCGGCTGCCGGGCCTGCCACTGACCGAACGCGGTGTGGCGCAAGCGAAATCGTTCGGCGCGAACCTCACCACCCCGCCGCAGCGCCTGTTCTCCTCGGAGGCCCTGCGCGCCAGACAGACCGGCGGCTACATCGAGGAAGCCACCGGCATCGGCCTGGAAGTGCTCCCCGATCTGCAGGAAGTGCAGCTGGGCGACCTGGAGGGCCTCAACACCAGAGCGGCGCACGAAACCTTCCAGAACGTCTACCACGCCTGGCATTTCGGTGAACTCGCCACGCGCGTCCCCGGCGGCGAATCCGGCCTCGAGGTCCTGGACCGCTACATCCCCACCCTGTACCGCCTGCGCGACGAATTCCTCACCACCCCCGACGCACCCGATGTCATCCTGGTCAGCCACGGCGCCGCCATGCGCCTGGTCTCCCGCGAATTGACCGGCGTCCCGCGCCTCTTCGCCGCCAACAACCACCTCGACAACACCGAAACCATCGAACTCGTCCCCGGCCCCGACGGCACCTGGGACTGCCTCCGCTGGGGCCGCTACCCGGCCCCCTTCACCGGCGCCATCGCCCCCACCGGCGACGACCCCATGGGTTAGCCCCCGGCACAGGCTGATTCGCGCGACCGGCCGTGTTTCGTCAGTCGTGGGCTGTCGCCGGGAAGTCGGTGCGCAGCGGTAGCGATGCGATGAGGTCCTGGAGGGCGGTGCGGAGGCGGGCGGGGGTGCCGGTGGCGAGGGAGGTCCATTTGGTGCCGTCGTCGGCGCGGCTGGTGGTGGCCAGGAAGCGGCCGTGGCGGGTGTCGAAGACGGCGAGGTGATTGTCGGTCACGTCGCGGCTGCCGTCGCCGTAGCGGATGCCGGTGATCTCGGCGTGGGCGTCGATCTGGATCAGCGCCGAGGCCAGGGCGGCCGCGTCGCGGTCCGGATTGCCGACGCGGGCAAGGTTTTTCGCGGTGGTCGTGACATCACCGGCGTCGTCGAAGATGGGGGTGAGTTCTTCGGTGGGCGCGTTCATGCCGGTCAGTTCGAGGGGGTCGGCGGTGCCGATGGCCGCCATGACGGTGCCGGGGAGGTCGTGGCCGGCCGTGTCGACCACGTAGGAGCCGGGGCCGCGCAGCGCGATCACTTCCAGGTCGTCGCCCTTGGCGAGGCAGAGGCGGTTGACCTGGCCGTGCACATACCAGCGCAATGCCAGCACCCAGTGCGGCCGGTTCAGTACCCGCAGCCGCTCGGCCAGTTCGGGATGCACCTGCCCGTCGTCGAGCAGGCCGCGTTCGGCGAGGGTCCCGGCGGCGGCGCGCAGGGCGGCATCGTGCTCGTCGGCATTGTCGTAGCGGCCCATGGCATTCAGCACCACGGGCAGCTCGTCGATCTCCAATGTCTCGAGCAGGCACTGCATTTCGTCGAGGGACAGCGTGACCGCGCCCAGCAGCGACGGCCCGCGGCCGGTGCCGAGTACGGTCACCGCTCACCCAGCGGGTCGCCGCCGATGACGGAGGGCGCGAGCGCCCGCCCGTCGGCGAAATGCTCGACCGAACGTCCGTAGTCGTGCCCGCGGTGCGTCTCGTCCTCGTCGTCCTGACCGCCGAGCAGCGGGTTGCCCGAGCGCACGGGCCCGGACGTGGACGTATTCGGCGCGACCGCAACGGGTTCCGCGATCGGTGCGACCGCCGCGGCCGGCGCCGGTGCGCCGCCGCCGGATCCGGGCCCGGCACCCCAGCCCTCGGGGAGTTTCAGTGTGCCGCCGCCGTTTCCGATGTTCACGGTCCCGAGGCTGCCGAGCCCGCCGCCGAAGGACACGGCCTGCGTACTGAGCGCGGCCCCGCCCACGCCCGCGGCGGCCAGGCCGCCCTCGGCGATCATCGGCATCGGATGCCCGCCGCCCGCGGCGACCTGGGTGGTCAGCTGGGTGACGGCCGAGATCGCGCTGCCCGCAACATTTCCCACGCTGCTGGCGCCGGTGGTGACCACCGAGCCCGCCACCTGCGCGGCCTGCGAGACCGCACTGGTCACGGCCGGGTTCTGGGCGAGCGCCGCCGCGGCCGCCAGGGCCGCCTGCACCGGGTCGCCGGCATTGGAGGCGTCGGGCCCGCCGTTGGCCGAGCCCGCGCCGAGCGCGATGGGCGGCGGCATGAGGAAGGTGCCGGGCGTGGTGACCATGAGAGTCGTTGCGGCCTCGTAGGTTTCCATGACCAGCGCGGCCCGGATGTCGAGGGCCAGCTTGGCGGCCTCGGCCGCTTCGGCGCTGCCGTTGAGCGCGCCACCGCTGGAATAGGCCGCGACCCGCGCGGCTTCGACCGCGGCGATCTCGGGCAGGCTGGGCATGGCGATGGAGGCGACGGTGTACGCAATGACGTTTGCTGAGGCCTTGCCGGCCATCACTCCCGCCATTACGGCCTGCTGTTCGGCCCATACGGTGAAGCCGCCCAGCCGGGCCAGCACATTGAGCCCGTTCAACCCCTGTAGACCCACCCCCACCTCGGCCATTACCCGCGCGACGGTCGTGGTGGCGTCCACCCAGGCGGCGGTGAGCACGCCCCACGAGGTGCCGGCCGCCGAGATCGGAATGGCATGCGCCCCCGCGTTCAGCGTGACGGAGTTCAGTTCGGCCATGCGGGGCAGCCAGAACACCCCGGTGATCCCCAGTGTCATCGTGTATCTCCCCTCTACACCTGGATGGCGTCGATACCCGCGGCGCGCAAGGCGTCCTGCGCGAGGTACTGCGCGAGTTGCATGCGCAGCGTCGCTGCTGCGTGGTGCAGTTCGAGAATGCCCTGCGCAACGGCCCGATCATGGGTCAGCGCGGCCTGATTGAAGTGGGCGGCGGCTAGAAAGGAAACTTCCTCCGTGCCCGAAGGGATGACATGCGTGGTGGGTCCGCTGAAAGTCGAAGCCGCCGTCAGGCGTTCGGCCAGCAGATCCAGCTCCAGCGCCGCCGCGAGGACGACCTCGGGCTGCACGAGAACGTGACCGACCATGATGAGACTCCCTTCTACGTTCAACTTCCCAGCTCCACCGGGGTTTCAGGGGCTGACCACGGCCTTGGGTGGTGGGGCCGCGAGTTCCGAGAGTTGGGTTTCCCCCGGTTATGAAGATTGGACGCAGAGGTTTGCTGATCGGTTCCCAGCTGACGCGTCAGCCCCATCCCAACTGATGCAGGCGGTCGTCGTCAATCCCGAAATAGTGAGCTATCTCATGAATCACTGTGATTGCCACCTCTTCGACCACTTCTTCTTCGCTGTGACACATCTCCAGGATGGCCTCGCGATAGATCGTGATCGTGTCGGGTAGCGCGCCCCCGTAATGGGAGAAGTCCCGGTTGGTGAGCGCAATCCCGTGATACAGCCCCAGCAGATGCGGGTCGTCGGCACTGCGCGGCTCGATGAGCACCACGACATTGTCGATGGCCTCGGCCAATTCCTTCGGAATCATGTCGAGGGCGTCCCCGACGAGCTCTTCGAAGCGCTCGTCGGACATCCGGACCGGCATGGGTCCCGCCCTACCGCGACGGCGGGATGACCGGCGGGGCGGCGCCCGGCAGCGGCGGCGGCGTGTAGCGCCCGTTGTTGGGCGGCGGCACCGGCGCCTGCCCGTCGATCTGGATGTCGCCGCGCGCGGTGCCGGTGATGCTGGCGAACCCGTCCTGGTCCGCGCCCTTGCCGACCATGCAGTTGAGGCTGCGGCTGCCGGCCAGCCAGCTGCGGGCGTCGAGGAAGTCCCAGAACAGCGTCAGTGTCTTGTTGCGCAGTGCGTCGGGCGCGCCGAGGTAGTCGCCGGCGTCCTTGCCGCACTGGTCTTCCATGAACTTGTCCTGGTCGTCCTTGGACGGCGGCCCGCCCTGGAACTGCTTGCCGAGGTCGACGGTGGACACGATCTCGTAGGCGTGCGGCTGGGTGCAGTCGACGGGGTCGGTGGGCAGGTTGCCCTTGATGCCGATGCAGGTGCCGACGTCGTAGACCTTGGACTGGTTGCTGTCGCGCACGCTGCCGGTGATGGGCCGGGTGGCGACGCCCTGGCTGCCGGCGACCTGCAGCCCGCAGCGCAGGGTGCGTTCGCCGGCCTTCCAGCCGGCCTCGCCCGGGTTGATCAGGCCGACCGCGAATTTGCCGCGCGGATCGAGCTTTCCGCCGAGGTAGACCTGGGCGGCGCTGACGCAGTGCTCATCTCGCAGTTCGGAGAAGCGCAGCGAGTCGGGGAAGCGTGAGCCGGGCCCGAATTCCTTGCCCGGGTATTTGCTCAGGTCGACGTCGGCGGTCACCTCGAACAGATGCTTGCTGCCGCAGTCCACCTTGCTCAGGTCGCTGGCATTGGGCTTGGACCAGTTGAGGCAGTCGCCCTGCCGCGCCGTGCCGAAGGCCGCGCCCGCGACCGCGCCGGTGGGCTGGGCGCCGCCCGGTGTGTGCGCTTCCACGCGCCCGGAATCGAATCCGGAGATGAGCAGCGTGATGAGCGCGGCCACGACCGCGCCGACCGCGACCGCGAGCAGCCCCCAGCGCAGCGTGGGCGCGGAGAGCGGGCCGTCGGAGTCGAGCTTCCCGCGCAGAGTGTGCAGGGGACCCAGCAGCCCGCCGCCCTTCTTCCGGGCGCGGCCGCGAGGCCCGCCGGGCATGCCGGGACCGGGCTGCGAGAACGGAGGCGGAGGCAACTGTTCGTCTGACATCGCGTCCCATCATTGCAGCGCGATCAAGCCCTCGCCATGAACTGATCAGCTTCGCACCCCTAGGGCGCGATCAGGTCGGCCGCTTTCTCCCCGATCAGGACGGCGGGGGCGTGGGTGTGGCCGCGGGTGATGACCGGCATGACCGAGGTGTCGGCGATGCGGAGGCCTTCGACGCCGCGCACGCGGAGTTCGGGATCCACGACGCCACTGTCGTCGGAGGTCATGCGGCAGGTGCCGACCGGATGGTAGAGGGTGTGCGAGTGGTCTTCGAGGCAGCGGCGCAGGACTTCTTCCATCGGGGTGTCGGCGGGGACGGGCGGCTGCATGATGTCGCCGATATGTCCTTTGAGCGCAGGCTGATTCGCGATGTTCACGCACAGTTGCAGTCCGGCGAGCAGGGCTTCGCGGTCGGCGGCCTCGGTGCAGTAGCGCGGTTCGATGCGCGGCGGGGTGAAGGGGTCGGGGGAGGTCAGGGCGACCAGTCCGGTCGATTCGGGTTTCAGCAGCACGGCCGCGAGCGTGATGGCGTGCCCGTCGGGTTCGGCCAGGCCCTCGCCGACATAAGGGGCGGGCGCGAAGATCAGTTCCAGATCCGGCAGTCCGAGATCCTCGCCGGCCTGCGCCTTGCTGTGCGCGAAGCCGTAGGCCTCACCGATATTGGAGGTGAGCTGCCCGCGCCGCAGCAGCAGGTAGTTGCCGAGTTCGAGCAGGTTCTTGTCGGCGCCGTAGAGGGTGCCGCCGCGGGTGCGGTAGACGATGGGCGCGGCGAGGTGGTCGCGCAGCCGGCGGCCGACGGCCGGATTGTGGTGCAGCACCGGGATTCCCAGTTCCTGCAGGTCTTCGCCGTGTCCGATGCCGGAGAGCATGAGCAGTTGCGGGGTGTTGATGGCGCCGGCGGAGAGGATGACCTCGCGCTTGGCGTACATGATCTTGGTTTCGTCGCCGATCCGGTATTCGACACCGACCGCCCGGTTCCCGTCGAAGACCACCCGCGTGACATGCGCATCGGTCACCACCGTCAGATCCCGGTGCCGCTGCAACGCCGGCCGCAGGTACGCATCGGCGGTACTCCACCGCGCCCCGCGCTTCTGCGTCACCATGGTCTCGGTGAACCCTTGCGGCCGTTCACCGTTCGCGCGCTCGACCGCATACCCCGCCTCGGTGGCCGCCTGCAGGAAGTCCCGGGTCAGCGCCCGCGGGCTGCGCTGCTTGGAAATGTGGAGCGGCCCTTCGGTGCCCTCGCCGGGTTGGCTGCCACCCTCGACGGTCGCCATGCGCTCGAAGTACGGCAGCACGCTCTCGTACGACCACCCGGGCCCGGCGTGCATCGCCCACTCGTCGTAGTCCGCGGCGAACCCGCGCACCCACATCATGGCGTTCATCGACGACGACCCGCCGAGCATCTTGCCGCGCGGCCAGTAGATCCGCCGTCCGGCCAGCGCGGGCTGCGGTTCGGTGCGGTAGTTCCAGTCGTTGGCGCCCTCGAACAATTGGTTGAACCCGGCCGGGATATGCGCGAACTTGTCCTTGTCCTCGCCCCCGGCTTCGAACAGAACGACGCTGGTCCGGGGCCGTTCGGTCAGTCGCGCGGCGACCGCCGCTCCCGCGGACCCCGCTCCCACGACGACGAAATCGGCTGTGCTCGGCATGTATTGGGGCATGGGGACTCCTCGGACTTCACCACGGCAGCTGCCCATCACTATGGCCTGACCTTCATGAACGAGTCGACAATTAGCGGGATCCGGCCAAAACTGTCCGTTCGGACCGTTCATCGGGCCCGACTCGAAGGTGTCCGCAGCGGCGGGCCGGGCACGTCCGCCCGGTGAGAAATCCAGTGGAGGCCGCCGATAGGCTTGCTCCTATGATCGACCTTCGATTCCTGCGGGAAAACCCGGATGTGGTCCGTGCGTCGCAGCGTGCTCGCGGCGAGGACCCGGCCCTGGTGGATGCCCTGCTCGAGGCGGATGCGGCTCGTCGCGCCGCGGTCGCGACGGCGGATACGCTGCGCGCCGAGCAGAAGGCTCTCGGCAAGAAGGTCGGCAAGGCTTCCCCGGAGGAGCGCCCGCAGCTGCTGGCGCAGGGCCAGGAGCTGTCGGCGAAGGTGAAGGAGGCGGAGGCCGCCGAAAACGCCGGTAATGCCGACCTCGACGCCGCCCAGCGCGCCCTGTCGAACGTGGTGCAGGACGGCGCCCCCGCCGGCGGCGAGGACGACTACATCGTGCTGGAGACCGTCGGCACGCCGCCCGCCTTCGATTTCCAGCCCAAGGATCACCTGGAATTGGGTGAGGCGCTGGGCATCATCGATATGGAACGCGGCGCGAAGGTCTCGGGTTCGCGCTTCTACTTCCTCACCGGCCTGGGCGCCATGCTGCAGCTCGGCATGCTGCAGCTGGCCGCGCAGAAGGCGATGGCGAACGGTTTCACCATGATGATCCCGCCGGTGCTGGTGCGCCCGGAGATCATGGCGGGCACCGGTTTCCTGGGGCAGCACGCGGCGGAGATCTATCACCTGGAAGAGGACGACCTGTATCTGGTCGGCACCTCGGAAGTGCCGCTGGCGGGCTATCACTCGGGCGAGATCCTGGATCTGAGCAACGGCGCCAAGCGCTATGCGGGCTGGTCGTCGTGCTTCCGCCGGGAGGCGGGCAGCTACGGCAAGGACACTCGCGGCATCATCCGCGTGCACCAGTTCGACAAGGTGGAGATGTTCGTCTACACCCGCCCGGAGGACGCGGATGCCGAGCATCAGCGGCTGCTGGCGTGGGAGCGGGACATGCTCGCCGCGGTCGAGGTGCCGTATCGCGTGATCGATGTGGCGGCGGGTGATCTCGGTTCGTCGGCGGCCCGGAAGTTCGACTGTGAAGCGTGGGTTCCGACCCAGCAGACCTACCGCGAACTCACCTCGACGTCGAACTGCACCACGTTCCAGGCGCGTCGCTTGAACGTCCGCTACCGCGACGAGAACAACAAGCCGCAGACCGCGGCCACGTTGAACGGCACGCTGGCCACCACACGCTGGATCGTCGCGATTCTGGAGAACCATCAGCAGGCCGACGGTTCGGTGCGGGTGCCGGCGGCGCTGGTGCCGTTCGTCGGAACCGACGTCCTGACGCCGCGCTGAGCTTCGGAATCCCTGTGTTAACCGATCGTTCGCGCTCGGTGCGGTCATTTCCGGCGGTTGTGTCTACCGTCGGCAAACCTTTTGTTTAGGCTGGTGCCCGTGCGAGGAATCGGGTCTCGCGGCGATACCCGAACGCGGGTGCGGGCGGCATCGGCGCTGGCGACAGCAATGGTCATGGCTCGGACCACCGGGGCGTTCTACGTCATGGGCGGGGTGCTGGGTCTCATACTCACTGCCGTTGCTCCGGGTGATGAGGGCAATCGGCCGCTGGTCGGAGTGGCGGCGCTGGTCGCGCTGCTGCTGGGATTGAGTCTGCTGATCTGGGGTCCGCGGCTGCCGCATTCCGTGCATCACGGGTATGTGGCGGCGGCGACCGTGCTGGTGACCATTGCGGTGCACTGGTTTCCGAATACGGTGGGCGCGATCAGCCTGGCGGCGTTCTATGTGTTCGTGGCCTGTGATGCGGCCATCTTCTTCTCGTGGCGGTGGCTGGGCGCGCATCTGGCGTTCGCCATCGCCTGCTGTCTGTGGGTGGTGCCGTCGCGGGGTCTGCCCTGGTGGTCGGGTCTGATTCCGGCGGGTATCACGTTCGGGATCGGCATCGTGGTGGGCATTTTGACGCGGATGGCGTCGGATGCCGATATCGATGTGCTGACGGGTCTGTTGAATCGCCGCGGTTTCGATCGCGCGCTGAACAATGCGATCGCGCAGGCGACCCGCTCGGATCAGGGCCTGGCGCTGGTGCTGGTGGACCTGGACCGCTTCCAGAAGATCAATGACCATCTCGGCCATCGGGCCGGTGACGCGGTCCTGCAGCGGGTGGCGGACACCTGGTCGAAACTGCTTGCGCCGGACCAGCGTCTGGCCCGGTACGGCGGTGACGCGTTCGCGCTGCTGCTGCCGGGTACCACCGAGCAGGCCGCGATTCTGCTGACCGAGCAGTTGCGGGCCGCGGTGACCACGGGTTGCTCGGCGGGCGTGACCTCCTGGCAGCCGGGCGAATCCGGATCACTGCTGGTGAGCCGCGCGGATGTGGGCCTGTATCGGGCGAAGCAGGCGGGCCGCAATCGCACCGTGCTGGAGTCGTCGCGGCAGCTGCCGCTGGCGGTGGAACTGCGCGAGGCGATCGACCGCGGCACCCTGGACGTGCAGTATCAGCCGATCGTGTCGCTGTCGGACGGCGCGACCCGTGCGGTGGGTGTGGAGGCCTTGCTGCGCTGGTCTTCTCACGCGCAGCCGGAGGTGACGACGGAGGGCCTGATCCGGGTCGCGGAGGAGTACGACCTCATCTCGGATCTGGACGAGCTGGTGCTGCGCCGCGCGTGCGCGGATGCGGCCCGCCTGCAGGAGACCTTCGCGCAACTCGACCTGACCCTGAACGTGAACGTCTCGGGCCTGGAACTGGCCGAAACCGAGTACGCGGACCGGGTTTCCGGCATTCTCAGCGAAACGGGCTGGCCCGCGGATCAGTTGGTGCTGGAGGTGACGGAGAGCGAACTGGCCGCCGAATCCGATACCGCCATCGCGAACCTGCACAAGCTGCGCGAGCGCGGCGTCCGCATCGCCATCGACGATTTCGGCACCGGCTACTCCTCGCTGAGCCGCCTGGCCACGCTGCCCTCGGACATCCTGAAGGTGGACCAGTCCTTCGTGGCCGCCATCCGCTCCGATTCGCCCGCGCCGCCGCTGCTGGGTGTGATTGCGGCGCTGAGCAAGTCCCTGGACCTACAGGTGATCGCCGAGGGCGTCGAAACCGAATATCAGGCCGCGGTCCTCACCGAACTGGGTTTCGCGCTGGCCCAGGGCTACCACTACAGCGACTCGCACCCGGTGGCCGAACTCATCAACGACCTCAACGAACGTCACGGCCTGGTGGGCGCCGCCATCGCCGACCACGAACCGAACACCAACGGCTGGATCCCCCTCGACAATCCTCTCGACGGCGGTCCCGCGGGCGCGCAGAATTGATCACATGCGCCTCCTGACCTACAACTGTTGATCTTCCCGCCCGGTGCGCGGCCTGACCGCCCGCACCCTCCTGTTCGCCTTCACCGCGGACCTGATCCCCCTCTACGCCCTCTACGCGCTGCTCTTCGCGGCGCACGGCCTGTCCACGGCCGGGATCTCGGCCCTGCTGGCCATCTGGTCGGCCACCGGCTTCCTCCTGGAGATCCCCACCGGCCCGTGGGCCGACACGGTCTCCCGCCGCGCCCTCCTGGTTCTCTCGGGCGTCCTGCTCACCGCCGGCTTCACCGCCTGGACCGTCTATCCCTCGTTCGCCGGGTTCGCCTTGGGCTTCGTCCTGTGGGGTGCGTCGAGCTCTCTGCGCTCCGGCACTTTCGAAGCCCTGATCTACGACGACCTGGCCGCCCGATCGGCAACCGACCGCTACCCAGGTCTCCTCGGCCATATCCGCGCCGCCTCCGAATTCGCCGCCCTCCTGGGCATTCTCGCGGCGGCCCCGCTCTACGCCTGGGGCGGCTACCCCCTCGTCTCCTGGTCCAGCATCGCCATAGCCGCCCTGCACACGACCACCGCCCTGACCCTCCCGAGCGCACCGAAGGCAGTGTCCATGGCCGCCGTCGACAGCCTGGAGGACGACCCACCCGCGGCCGCGCCGCAACCCGGGACGGATGCGGCCGCACCACGACCGACAATGTCCGATGCCGCGCTTCCCGAATCGATCGACGAGCCGCGGCCGGAAGTCGCACTGCTGCTGCCTGTCTCATCGCAGTCCGCGGTGTCCGGTGCGGCGCGGTATGTCGGCATGCTGCGGGCCGGTGTTCGGGAAGCGCTGCGGGTCCGGGTGATTCGCCGCGGGGTGATCCTGGTGGCGTTGTTGAACGGCGTCACCGCTTTCGATGAGTACTTCGCGTTGCTGGCGGGCCATGCCGGCGCGAGGCCGTCCCTGGCTGCGGTGCTGGTCGGTCTGACCATGGTGGGCGCGCTCGCGGGCGCCGCGCTGGCGGGCCGGACGGAGGGCGTCCGGCCGCGCACGATGGCGGCGGCACTGTGCGTCGCCGGTGGCCTGTTCATAGGCGGTTCGCTACTGGCAGGACTGGCCGTCCATTACCCGGCCGCGATGTATGTCCTGACGGCCGTGGGCTTTTCCTGCGTCGGCATCGCCTACGGCATGGACTTCAATGCCGATGTCCTCGCCTCGGCCCGCTTGCAGGACGCGATCGAAGGTCCGGCTCGTGCCACGATCACCTCGGTCTCGGGCTTCGTCACCGAGGTGATCGCGCTCCTGGTGTTCGCCTTCGTGGCCGTGGTGTCGGCATGGCTCCCGATTCCGGTCGTGGTCGCGCTGCTCGGCCTGCCCCTGCTGCTCGCGGGTGGACTACTGGCTATCTGGAGGTGGTAGCGGCCGCGATGACCAGGTGATCGGCTGCCGCAGCGCGCGTCAGCGTTCAGTGGCGTGAGCGGGTGGCCAGTGCGACGGCGAGGAAGGTCAGGGCGCAGCCGGTGACGGCCGCGGCGGACAGTCCGGTTCCGGTCGGTGCGATCGTGTCGAGCACCACCGAGGCCAGGAGCTGTCCGGCGACGGAGCTGAGTCCGAGTAGCAGGACGCCGATCCACCGCACGACCAGGACGGCCAGCCAGACGAAGGTGATCCCGATCAGCCCGCCGAGATACAGCCATGGTGCGGTGGGAAAGTGGGGCAGGTGTGACCGCCGGGCCAGCACCGCCGCCTCGATGAGCACGAGGGCCGCCGTTCCGGTCGCGAAGTTCGCCAGTGTCGCCGAGAGCGGTCCGCCGACGGCTCCGATGCGGCCGTTCACCGCCTGCTGCCAGGCGACCAGTACGCCCGCCGCGAGCGGCAGCACGATGAGCAGCACGGCCGAACCGCCGTGGGCTCCGGTCGAATTGCCGCCGCGTCCCAGTACGGCCAGCAGGACGGCCGCGAGTCCGAGCAATGCGCCGCCGATCCGCCATCCGGTGATGGGTGTCCGTCCGCCGGGCCCGAGCCCCATCCGATCGACGACCAGGCTGCTGACCAGCTGTCCGGCCACGGCCGCGACGGTGAACGCGGTGACCCCGATGGTGGCGACGGTAAGTCCTTGGCAGGCCACGAAATACGCGCCGGACAGTCCGCCGAGCAGCTGCCACCAGGACAGTTCGCCCGCGGCGAGGGCGTCTCGCACCTGTCCGATCCCGGCGCGCAGCCGTCCGCCGGCCGCGTAGAGCACGCCGAGCAGTAGCAGTCCGGACCCGAAGCTGATGGTGGCCGCGGCGATCCCGTCCCCGAGTTTCTCGCCGAGCTCCCCGTTGATCCGGGCCTGCGTTGCCACGGCAGCACCGATGGACCCCCCGAACCCCAACCCCAGCCATCGCCGCACCATCACCGCCCGATTCTGCACCGTCCAGTTTCGAATGCCTGGTACGGCGGTGCCGTTCGGTGGGCACGCGTTCTAGCGGGGGATTCCCGGTGAATGGAACCAACCGGCTGTTCGGTATCGAAAGCCGGTCGGGGGATTCGTAATTCGCTGTCCATATGAGTGTGCAATGGTGCGGTCATGGCTATCGATTACGGGGTGTGGTGCGCGCGTCTGGTACTTGCCGTCGTGTTCGGGCTCTCGGCTTGGGGGAAGTTCGCCGATGGGGTGGGGACCCGGAAGGCGGTGGGGGAGTTCGGGATTCCGATTTCATGGGTGCCGGCGGTGTCGTGGGGCTTGCCCGCGGTCGAAGCCGTGGTAGCGGTGGCCCTGCTGCCGCCGTGGACCGCCGCCGCGGCAGCCTTTCTGGCGATTCTGCTGCTGGGCATGTTCACGGGCGCGGTGGTGCGTTTGCTGCGGCAGGGCAAGCGGCCGTCGTGCTCGTGTTTCGGGGCGTCCAGTTCGGCGCCGATCGGCCGCGGCACGGTGGTGCGCAATGTGGTGCTGATCGCGCTGGCGGGCTCGACCGTCGTTGCGACGCTGGCGGATCCGCGGGTGCCGGGCGAGCTGCCGGTGGATCGCGCGGTGGCCATGGCGGTGGCGGCGGCGTTCGGCGCGGTGCTGGTGTCGCTGTGGGGTGAGTTGCGGACGCTGCGCCGCAAGGTGGATGAGCAGGTGCTGTCGACGCTGGGCGGCGAAGGGCTGCCGCCGGGTGCGGTGGCGCCGGAGTTCGAGGTGCTGAACACGGCGGGCGGCCGGGCGGGCCTGGACGAGTTGCTGTTGCCGGGTAAGGCTTTGCTGCTGGTCTTCGTGCATCCGGCGTGCGAGATGTGCGCGGCGCTGGCCCGCGAGCTGCCGCGCTGGCAGGCCCGGACGTCGGAGGTGCTGACCATCGCCGTGCTGGGCAACGGCGATGTGGACGAGCATGCGGAGTGGGGCCTGGCGCAGGGCCTGGGTGATATTCCGGTGCTGGTGCAGCAGGGTAACGAGGCGGCCCTGCGCTATCGGGTGCGTGGTACCCCGTCGGGTGTGCTGATCGATGCGGAGGGCCGGGTGTCGGCTCCGGTGGCGCGCGGCGCTATGGCGGTGCGCGACTTGATAATTCGGACAAAGCGAACTGCCGGACCGTCGAAATCCGCAACAAACGGGTCGGTTCTCTAAATCTATTGCTACGCAACCGAATTCAGCGATATGGCCGTTTTATGAGGCTTACCATCGATTGGCAAGGCTCTATCCACCCGTCCGCGCAAGCGAGGGAAATATCATGGCCTACTTCGCATTGACCGACTATTCCGGCAAAGAATTCGTCTTCCAGCTGACCAACCAGCAGCGCATCGATGAAGCGCGCCGCATTCTGTCCGGTGAAGAAACGATGTCGACCCATGTGATGGGCCGGATCCGGAAACGGCCGGAGCCTTACAACCCGGGCTGGAGTTTCTCGCTCATCCCCGACACCATCTCGTTCTTCACCATGGCGATCGAAGTCTGCGATTCGAGCATCGAATATCTCGAGGACAATCTCGACGAGGCGTGCGGCGCGTTCCTGCCCGGCTGCATGTGGTGCCCGTGGTCCTCGCGGCTCACCCGTGAGCTGAAGGATTCCGACGTCCAGGGCTAGCCAACCGCGGACAACTCCGGCCGGCGCCGCCACGGGCGCCGGCCGGAATCGTCTGTCAGGCGGGGGCGTCGAGCTTCCGTGAGCGCAGTTCGTGGCCCTTGGAGGTCTTGCACCGCCCGGATTCCAGATCCCACTGCCAGCCGTGCAGATTACAGGTCAGCGTGTTTCCGTCCACCACACCGAATTTCGACAGATCCGCCTTGAGGTGCGGGCACCGCCGCTGTACTTCCCAGCCGTCGAGTTCGGTGGACGCCGAATCGTCGTGCGCCTCGTTGAACCAGCCGTCGGCGTACGCGATGCGCTCGTCGGTGAGGCATTTGAAGAAGGTGTAGAGGAATTCGTTGTAGCCGCCGACCCGCCAGGTGGTGAAGCGGGTGGACAGGAAGATGGTGTTGACCCAGTCGGGTTCGTCATCCCGCAGCACGGTGCGCACCAGCTGCGGGTCGATGCGGAATCCGTAGCGGTACTTGCCTTCTCCCTCGATGGGTTCGCGCACGACCCGCTTGGGGAAGTCGAGGACCACGGTCTCGTCGCCCATGACCAGTCCGACGGCGTAGCCGATGCCGTCGCAGATGAGGTCGCTCTGCGCCATGATGGGCTCGAACTTGGCCTTCACCGCGGGCAGCAGCGGTTCGCCGGTTTCCTCGGCCCAGGTGGCCTTTTCGGCGGCGAGCACGGGCGCCATGCGCTGGGCCATGGCCTCGATGTAGGCGGCCTTGTCCCCGTAGATGGTGTCCGGGTCGACCGGGTGGGTGAGCGAGTTCAGTTCCTTGCCACGCAGATCCGCGGTGGAGCCGGGGATCATGAGCAGGCCGCCCTCGTTGCCGTGGATGCGCATCTGCTCGAGGAAGACCATCTGGTCGGGGAAGATATTGCCTTCGTCGCCGCGGTCGTCGTTGAGGTAGCGCAGTTCGTCGTCGAGGAAGACGGGCGGCCCCGCGGAGGGGACGACCCAGGTGGCGCCGACCTGTTCGATGTAGGAGCGGCAGCGGTCCATGCCGCGCTGGCGCTTCTGCTTGCCGAAGTTGGCCTTGGTCTTGGCGGGGATGTCGTAGACCATCGGGTACCAGATGGCGCCGGAGTACTGCAGCAGGTGGATGTCCACGTGCCCGAAGGAGTCGTGCAGCACGTCCATGTCGACGGGCCGGGCGTCGTTCATGTTGAAGCAGACGGTTTCGCCGTCGGAGACCACGAGTCCGGAGTCGCCGATGGGCCCGTCGGCGGGCGCGCGCAGCGCGATGATCATGATGTCGAGGTCGCCGCCGGGACCGGTCACCGTGTGCTTGACCGAGTCCTCGGTCTCCACGAACTTGTGGAAGCCGAGCTTCTCCAGCTCGCGCTTGAGGTCCGGCACCGGGTAGTCGGGGAGCAGGACGGTGGTGTCCTTGTTGATCTTGTCGGCGAGGTGCTTCGCGTCCCAGTGGTCACGGTGCAGATGCGAGACGTACAGAAAATCGCAGTTGCCGAGTTCGTCCCAATCCAGCTGGGTGTTGTCGGGGAACGGGAACCACGATCCGAAATAAGCCGGATTGACCCACGGATCGCACAGGATCGTGCCGGCCGTGGTGCGGATGTGGAATCCGGCGTGTCCGACGCTGGTGATCTGCACGAGCTTCTTCCTCCCTGACCGTTACCAGCCACCCAGAGTACTGGCTAGCCCGAGACGTCGCCGATGCAGTAACCCTCCGCGCCCGACTTCAGGGTGTATGTCTGTTTCTTCTGGATTCCGGCGGTGCTGGTGACGGGTACCGACACGGTGATCGAGTCCCCGCGCTGCCAATCGGACTTGATGGCCTGATCCTCGAACGCCGCGATGGCGGCCGGATACCGCTCCGGCGCCGAGCCGTCGCACAGCAGCGGATAGCGGCTCTCGACATCGGCGGGATCGAGCGGTTTCCCGGCCAGCCGGGACAGGAACCGCCGCACGGTGTGCCGCGCGTCGGCATCGTCGAAGGCGGGCTCGGTGCCGGACGGGAAGACCCGCGGGCAGGCGTACCCGGACGCGATATCGCTGTCCGCGGCGACGACGGTGACCTCGTCATTGCGCCAGCTGGCGGTGCTGCCGTCGGCCGTGCCCGCGAGTGCGAGCGCGTCCAGGATCGGTCCCGGATCGGCGTACATGGCCTGCACATTGCGCGGCGCCATGGTCCAGCAGCGATCCGTCATCCCGTCGAGCCCGTGGGTGCGCAGGTCGGTGGCCCAGCGCGCGACCGCGCCGGCCGCCTCGGGTTGCCCGAGGACCGCCGCCACCTCCGCGGGCATGGCCGGCGCGGTCCCGGCCACGGTGGCCGCCGGTTCCTCGGTGGCGTAGAAATCGGTGCCCTGGAATCCGACCTTGGAGTGATCACAGCCGCTCACGAGGCAGGCCGTGGCGATCAGGAGACTTCCGAGCAGCCCCGTGCGGAGGTGTTCACGCAATGCTGTCCGGTCGTTTACCACTCGGGCGAACCTCTTTCGTGTCGAGACGTCACTGCTGCTGACAGGTGTTGCCTGGATCACTGGATGCCGCGCGGGCAGCGACTACGCTAGCGGACTTGTGGAACCCGTCTACTTCCCCGTCATCGGGCTGGCGCGCACGATCTTCGCTGCGCAGGGCCTGAAGTTCACCGTCAAGGGCGACGAAAACATCCCGGCGACCGGTGGCGCAGTCGTCGCCATCAATCACACCGGCTATATGGACTTCACGTACGCGGGTCTGCCCGCGCGTACGACGAAGCGCTACATCCGCTTCATGGCCAAGAAGGAAGTGTTCGATTCCGCCGTGTCGGGTCCGATCATGCGGGCCCTCAAGCACATTCCGGTGGACCGTGCCGCCGGCGCCGAGTCCTATCACGAGGCGGTGAACCGTCTTCGTTCCGGCGAATTGGTCGGCGTCTATCCCGAGGCGACCATCAGCCGCAGTTTCGAGTTGAAGGAATTCAAGTCGGGCGCGGCCCGCATGGCCATCGAGGCGAACGTCCCGATCATCCCGATGGTGATCTGGGGCGCGCAGCGGGTGTGGACCAAGGGTCATCCGAAGCGCCTGGGCCGCACCAATACTCCGATCTCGATCTCGGTGGGCAAGCTCATCCAGCCGTACGAGCCCGCGTCCGCACTGACCGCGGAACTGCATTCGACGATGGCGGAACTGCTCCTCGACCTGCAGAAGGACTACGTCCACGAGCCCGGCGCCTACTGGGTTCCGGCGCGCCTGGGCGGTAGTGCTCCCACCCTCGAAGAGGCGAATGCCCTCGATGCCGCCGAAGCGGAGGAGAAGGCCGCGCGCCGCGCGCAGAAGCCCGCCGAATAATCCGGTCGAGCGCCGGCTCCGGTCGGCGCTCGTATGGAATTGCTCACAGCGCGGAGCCTGTTCGGGGCAGGTGTCCAGCACCGGGAGAAGACACCCTGAACAGGCATCTCACATGCTGATAAAACGGTTGAGCTGGAGTGTGCTCCAGCTCTTACCGTGTGTGAAATGAGCTCGTCGACAGCGGTTTCGGTCGAACGCACCGGTAAGCGTCATCCCGCCGGAGTCACACTGGGCGCCTTGGCGCTGGGCTTCGTGATGGCCACCCTCGACGCCACCGTGGTGAATATCGCGGGCCCGGGTATCAGCGCCGGCCTGCATCTCTCGTTGTCCGGATTGACCTGGGCCATCGACGGTTACACGCTGACCTTCGCGTCGCTGCTGTTGCTGTCGGGCTCCCTCGCTAATCGGGTCGGCGCCAAACGCATGTATCTGGCCGGGCTGGCGGTTTTCGCCATCGCCTCGGCGGTCTGCGGATTCGCGGTCAGCGGCGGCATGCTGGTGGGCGCGCGCATGCTGCAGGGCGTGGGTGCGGGCATGTTCATGCCGAGTTCCCTGAGCCTGCTGGTCTTTTCGTTCCCGGAGCCCGGCCGCCGCGCCCGCATGCTGGGTCTGTGGGCGGCCATCGTGTCGATTTCGGCCGGGCTGGGTCCGGTGGTGGGCGGCATTCTGGTCGACACCCTCGGCTGGCGCAGCATCTTCATGGTCAATATCCCGATCGGCCTGGCGGGTTTCCTGCTGGCGCAGCGCATTGTCAGTGCGCCGCCCGCGATCCCCGTGCGCGTGACGGTCCTGAGTCACGCCGTCGGCATTCTCACCTTGGCCGCAGTGTGTTTCACGCTGATCGAGGGCCCGGTCTACGGCTGGGGTTCCGCGCCGATCATCGGCTCGGCGGTGTTCGCCCTGTGTGCCGCCACCGTGTTCGTGCTGCGTGAGCGTCGCGCGGTGCTGCCGATCATTCCGCGGGAATTGCTGCGGGACCGCGTTTTCACCGCATCGAACGCGATCGGCTTCCTCATCAACTTCGGTTGTTTCGGCGGAATCTTCTTGCTGGGCTTGTTCTTCCAGAATGCGCGCGGCGCCCGGCCGTTCACCGCGGGCCTGGAGCTGTTGCCGATCATGGGCATATTCCTGATCGGCAATCTGATCTTCGCCCGGATCGGCGATCGGGTGAGCGCCCGCCGCGTCATGCTGATCGGCCTGCCCGCGGGCGCCCTGGGCGCGGTATCGCTGACCCTCCTGTCCCCGGGCACGCCGTACTGGCTGATCGTCGTGGTGATGGGCGTCGTGCACCTCGGCGTCGGCATCAGTGTCCCGGCCATGACGACCGGCCTGATGTCCGCCGCCGGCCCGAGCCACGCGAACATCGCGGGCGCCTCCCTGAACGCCAACCGCCAGATGGGCACCCTGGTAGGTGTGGCCGTCGCCGGTGCCCTGTTCGCCATCGCCGGCTGGTACGGCGGCGCCGCAGACGATTTCGGCGTAATGGCCGGCTGCTACGTGCTGGCGGCCCTGCTCGCCTGGCGCTTCATCCGCTAGCGGCGAGGTGCCGCATCCGCGGGCGCACACTCGTATCCACCAGCCCGCGAGGGGCGACATCCGCTGACCGGCAATTCAGCTCGGGTCGGACCCGCGCACCGCCGCCAGCCAGGTGGCGGTGACGCCTGCGACGACGGTCGCGCCCGCGAAGGCCGGTAGCCCCCCACCCGCCACATAAACCCACAGCAATCCCGCGAACGGCCCGGCAATGGCCGACTGCGCATCCAGCAACAGCCGCCGCCCGATACCCGCCGCCCGAGCCGCGGCAGTCACGGCCTGTACCCCGGGCCGCGCGGGATTGTCGATCAGCCGCCCCACCGGCTCCGAATCCCGCACGCGCCCCGCCGGATACACCCGCAACCCATCGATACGCACTGTCCGCCCGCTCAATTCGGCGGTCCCCTGATCCAGCGTGGCCAGGGCCGGTTCGAAATACACCGGCAGCCACCGCTTCTTCCCACCCAGCGTGAACTCCAGCCACGATCGGCTCACCAGCCGATGCTGCTGCCGCACCCGCCGCACCGCGACGGCCCGCCCGCCCTCCGTCGTATGCGTCCCAGTCCGCGCGTCCGAAAGTCCCGCAGGCAGCACCCCCGCCCCAACCGCGAACCGGAACCCGCTGTACCCCACGATGACCACCGCTACCGCCGCCAGCATGGCCACCTGCTCCGAATCGCCGAACGGCGCCCAGGCGAGACATACCGCGAGGGCGCCGATCGTCACGAGCAGCGGGTAGGCCAGGGGATGACCCAGCCGGAAACTCACTTCAGGAAGCCGACTTTGGTGTAGTCGGGGGTGGCGAGCCCGAAGGAGCCCCAGTTGGCGACCTCCTTGCGGACGGCGGTCATGCCCGGCGGCTGGTTGATGGGCAGCGAGTAGACCTCGGCCCAGATCATCTGGTCGGCCTTGTTGGCGAGTTCGATGGCCTTGTCGGGGTCGAGTTCGGACAGCGCCTGGTCGATGACCGAGTTCAGTTCGGGCGACCCGATCTTGGTCTTGTTGTCCAGCCAGTTGTTGGGGTCGTAGTAGAAGAACTGCTTGAGCGCGCCGAGCGGGAAGGCGCTGCTGCCGATGCTCCACTGCGCGAGATCGTAATTGCCCGGGTCGATCACATTGGTGAACAGGCCCTGGCCGGGAATGGTCTGGATATCGAGCTTGACGCCGATCTTCTGGAAGTCGGACTGGATGATCTTGGCCATGTCGACCCAGGCGTCCTGCTGGTACATGACATCCCGCAATTCCAGCTTCTTGCCGTCCTTTTCGCGGATGTCACCGTTCTTCACCCAGCCGAGCGCGTCGAGTTCCTTGCCGGCCTGGTCCAGGTTGAAGGCGACCACCTGCGAATTGTCCTGGTAGCCCTTCTGTCCCGCGACGTAGATGTGATTGTTCAGCGCCTGCGGGTTGTCGACGATGCCGTGCAGGTAGGCGGCGGCGATGGTCTGCCGGTCGACCGCCTTGGCCAGCGCCTGCCGCAGTTTCACGTCCGCGAGCAAGGAGCCCTGCGCGCCGTTGAAGGCGATGAACGAGTAGCCCGGTGAGGGCGCGTGCCGCACCTCGACGCCCGGCGTATTGCGGGCGCTGGTGACCGCCTGAAGTCCGGAGGCCGGTCCCTCGTCGAGTTCGTTGTTCTGGATGGCCGGGATGATGGCGCTGTAGTCGAGCACGCTGAAGGTGATGGAGTCCAGCTTCGGGGTGTCACCCCACCATTTCGGGTTGCGGCCCAGCGTGATCCGGTTCTGGGTGCGGTCCAGGTTGGTGATTATGAACGGCCCGGCGCTGACCGGCAGCGTATTGCGCGCCCAATCGTTGAACGCCTGCGGCGATTCGGTGGCGGCCTTCGGGTACAGCGGACCGAACAGGCCCTTCCATTCCGAGTACGGGCTGGAGAAGGTGACGACGGCCTGCCGGTCGTCGACGCCGCGATCCACCTTCGAGATGTGGTCGTAGCCGGTGGTGGAGGAGGCCTGGAAGTCCTTGTTGGTGCCGTTCTGCGCCTGCCATTCCGACCGCATGTCCTCCCAGGTGATGGGGCTGCCGTCGCTCCACACCGCCTTGGGATTGATGGTGTAGGTGACCACTTCCGGGTTGGTGCCGGTCAGTTGCACGTCGGTGAAGTAGTTGTGGTCGACGCTGGGCTGCCCGGCCGCGTCGGTGACGAACGGCGATCCGAGCAGTGGCGCGATCACATCGCTGGTGTCCTCGACGGTGCCGTCCACCTGCAGGAAGTTGAACGATGCCGGGAAGGAGGTGAGCGGCATCCGCAGATTGCCGCCGTCCTTCAGGTCGGTGACCGGATGCGGATTGATGTCGTTGGTGGTGCCGAGCACTCCGCTGCTGGTCGGCCCGCTGCTCGAGCTACACCCGGTCACGATCAGCCCGAGGGCGACCAGCGGGATCGCCAATCGAATCGTGGTCGAACGTATCCGCATGGACCGCTCCTTCCGCCGCTACGGCTGTCGTTGCTTCGCGCTCGGGCTATTTCAGGAACCCGATGCTGGTGTAGTCGTACGAGGCCAGCCCCGCGGATCCGAAGTTGGCCAAGTCGGACCGTACCCCGAAGTTGCCCTCGTCCTGCATCAGCGGCAGGGAGTGGCCTTCTTCGAAGACCTTGCGGTCCACCTGGTTCGCCATCCGAATGGCCTTGTCCGGATCCAGTTCGGACAGGGTTTGGTCGATGAGCGTGTTCAGCTCCGGTGATCCGATGCGACCGTAATTGAGTTGCAGGTCATTGGGGTTCAGCGCGAACACCTGCGGAATGCTGCTGAACACGAACGCGTCCCCGGACAGCACGAACTGGCAGACATCGAAGTCGCCGGGCTGGATGACGTCGGTGAAGAAGCGTTGCGCGGGCCGCGTGTCGATGGTCAGTTCGACACCCACCTGGGCGAGGTCCTGCTGGATGAGTTGGGCGATCTGCACCCAGGTGGGGTCGTTGTAGAAGACGTCCCGGATGGTCAGCTTCTTGCCGTCCTTGAACCGGTTGTCGCCCTGTTTCACCCAGCCGAGCGCGTCGAGTTCCTTGGCGGCGGCCTCCCGATCGAAGCCGAGGCTGTTGTCCTGGTAGCCGTGCTGGCCGCGCAGGAAGACGTGGTTGTCGAGGGCCTGTGGCTTGTCGACGAGCCCTTTCTGCATGGTGTCGGCGATGGTCTGCCGGTCGATGGCCCTCGAAATGGCCACGCGCAGTTGCGGATCGGCGAGGATGGAGCCGGGTGCGCCGTTGAAGGCGAAGTACCGCCACCGGTTCAGCGGCGCGTGCCGGATGGTGACGCCGGGGATGCCGCGCAGGCTCTGCAGATCGTTGACGGTGCTGAGCAGTGCGGCGTCGAGTTCCTTGTTCTGCACCGACTGGGTCCAGGCGCTGCGGTCCAGCACCCGGAAGGTGACGGTGTCGAGTTTGGGGGTGTTGCCCCACCATTTCGGGTTGCGGGCCAGCGTGATCAGGCCGCCGGTGCGGTCGACGGATTTCAGCAGGAACGGTCCGGCGGACAGCGGGAGCCCGTTCACCAGCGACTTGTTGAACGAATCCGAGGTGGCTGTGACCGATTTCGGGTACAGCATGCTGTTGCCGGCGTATTGGCCGCGCCAGTCGGCGTACGGCTTGTCGAAGGTGATGACGGCCTGCCGGTCGTCCACGCCGCGTGTCACTTTCGACACCCGGTCGAAGCCGTTGGCGATGGCGATCTGGAAGGTCTTGTCCTTGCCGCTCAGCGCGTTCGCCTGGGAGGCGAGGTCCTGCCAGGTGATCGGCGATCCGTCGGACCACACCGCTTTCGGGTTGATGGTGTAGGTGACGACCTGGGGATCGGTGGACGTGAGTTGGATGTCGGTGAAGTAGTCGTGGTTGATGGTGAGGTCACCGGCGGCGTCGGTGCTGAAGGCGCGCGGCATCATCCACCATTCGATTTCCGCGTAATCGCCGTCGTTGCCGTCGATCTGGAGGGCGTTCCAATTGACGGGGACTTCGGGGGTGGGCAGCCGCAGGTTGCCGCCGTCCTGGAGGTCGTCGCGAGGATGCGTGTTGATGTCCGCGGTGCTGCCGAGGGAGCCGTTCCCGGTCGGTGTGGGCGCGCCGCCGCTACAGGCGGCGAGTGCGAGTCCGCCGGCGAGAATCAGTGCCGCACAGGTTGGTCCGAGGCGCATCCGACATCCTCCTATCGGGTCGTCACCGGAACCGGCACCGCGTCGATCAGTGCGCGGGTGTACTCGTGTTCGGGTGCGGCGAAAATGCGTTCCGCCGGACCGTATTCCACGATCTGCCCGCGATACATGACCGCGATATCGTGCGCCAGGTTACGCACCACGGACAGGTCGTGGGAGACGAACAGATACGACAGCCCGCGCTCGGCCTGCAGGTCGCGCAGCAGGTTGAGCACGCCCGCCTGGATCGAGACATCCAGGGAGGACACGGGTTCGTCGAGCACCAGCAGTTGCGGATCCAGCGCGAGCGCGCGGGCGATATTGATGCGCTGCTTCTGCCCGCCGGAGAAGTCGGCCGGGTACCGGTCGGCGTGTTCGGGTCGCAGGCCGACCTGTTCGAGCAGTTCCGGCACCCGCCGGTTGATCTCCTCGTGCGAGCGCCCGTTGATGCGCAGCGGTTCGGCCAGCACATCCGAGATCGGCAGCCGCGGATCCAGTGAGGACGAGGGGTCCTGGAACACGATCTGCATCTTGCGGCGGATATCGCGCCGCTGCTGTTTGGTCAGCGACGTGACGTCGGTGCCGAGGATCTCGATGTTGCCGCTCTCCGGCCGCACCAGATCCATGATCTGGGTGAGTGTGGTCGACTTCCCGGATCCGGATTCGCCGACCAGGGCCAGGGTGCGGCCGGCGCGCACCTGGAAACTGATGTGGTCCACCGCCTTCACCTCGCCCACGACGCGGCGGAACACCACACCCTTGGTGAGCGGGAAGGTTTTGCACAGCTCGCTCACCTGCAGGACGACCTGCGAGGTGTCGACCTCCGCGACCACGTCCGGGGTAGCGATCTCCTGGCGGAAGGCGGTGTACAGGCCGTCGCTGCCGACCTCGGCGGTGCGGATGCAGGCGGCGCTGTGCCCGGGACCGGTGCCCTGCAACGGCGGTTCCGCGACCAGGCAGTCGTCGATGGCGATCGGGCAGCGCGGCGCGAACGAGCAGCCGGGCGGCAGCGCGTGCATGGCGGGCGGTGCGCCGACGATGGGGATCAGCGGCGCCCGCGGCGGGCCGTCCATGCGCGGGATCGAGCCGAGCAGGCCCACCGTGTAGGGCATCCGGGGATGCAGGAAAAGCTCTGTGGCCGGGGCGGTTTCGACGATACGCCCGGCGTACATGACCCCCACCCGATCGGCGAGGGTGGCCGCGATACCCATGTCGTGGGTGATGAAAATGACGCCCGCGCCGGTGATGTCGCGCGCCTTGCGCAGCAGATTCAGGATCTGCTTCTGCACCGTCACATCGAGCGCGGTGGTGGGTTCGTCGCAGATGATGAGTTCGGGATCGTTGGCGATGGCCATGGCGATGACCACGCGCTGACGCATGCCGCCGGAGAATTCGTGCGGAAAAGCCTTGGCGCGCTGCGCCGCATCCGGAATGCCGACCAGTTCGAGCAGTTCCACCGCGCGGGCGGCGGCTTCCTTCTTGCCCATGTTCCCGTGTGCGAGCAGGGCTTCCGCGATCTGGTCGCCGATGCGGAACACGGGGGTGAGTGCAGAGAGGGGGTCCTGGAAGACCATGGAGATCTTGCTGCCGCGCAGTTTCGACATCTGCTTGTCGCCGAGGCCCAGCAGTTCCCGGCCGCGCAGCCGGATCGAGCCCTGGATGCGGGCCTGCTCGGGCAGCAGCCCGATGACGGCCATGGACGACACCGACTTGCCGGACCCGGATTCGCCCACGATGGCCAGCACTTCGCCGTCGTTGACGGTGAAGTTCACCCCGCGGACGGCGTCGACCCGCCCCTCCTCCCCGGGGAAGGACACCCGCAGGTCGGAGACCTCCAGCAGCGGAGCGGTGGTCTTGACGGCTTCTTCGGTCCGCGTCTGCTCGGCCGAATCCTGGCTCATGCTGTGCCCTTTCGCGCCTGACCGGAGCCCTGCGTGGATACGCTTCGCAGGCGCGGGGAGGCGGAGCGGCGCCTTCGGGCTTGACCGCTCAGGCGCCCGGCCTTTCGTGTCTGCCTGGCCCGGGCCCGCTTGGCGGTCGGGTCGAAGGCGTCCCGCAGTCCGTCACCGATGAGGTTGGCGCACAACACGATGGTCACCAGGAACAGACCCGCGAACCCCCACATCCACGGATAGTTGAGCGAGGTCGCGTTCTTGCCGATCAGCGAGCCGAGCGACACGTCCGGCGGCTGCACGCCGAAACCCAGGAAGCTCAGCCCGGTTTCGGCCATGACCGCCGATCCGACCGCCAGCGTGGTGTCGATGATCAGGATGGAGGCGATGTTCGGGACGATGTGCGTGGTGATGATGGTCCAGGTGGAGGCGCCCATATACCGTGCGGCCCGCACGAATTCGCGTTCCCGCAGGCTCAGCGAGAGCCCGCGCACGATGCGCGCCGACACCATCCACCCGAACACGGCGATGAGCACCATGAGCAGCAGTACGTTGCCGTTGCCCTTGGTCTTCGGCGCGAACAGCGCGATCATGATGAAACTCGGCACCACCAGCAGGATGTCGACCAGCCACATGATGACCCGGTCCGGCCAGCCGCCCAGCAGCCCGGCCATGGATCCCGCGAGGGTCGCGATGAGCGCCGAGATGATGGCCGCGCCGAAACCGATGACCAGCGACTTCTGCAGGCCGCGCAGCGTCTGCGCCAGCACGTCCTCACCGATCGAGGTGGTTCCGAACCAATGCTTCGGCCCCGGCGGCTGATAGGTGTTCGCGGTATCGAGATCGGTGTAGGAGTAGGGCAGGAAATGCGGCAGCGTGTAGGCCGCCACGAACAGCAGGATCAGTATCACCAGCGAGGTGACCGCGACCTTGTTGCGCAGGAAGCGCCGCCACACCAGCTTGCGCCGCCCCGACGCGACCTGCGGTGCGCCCTGGACGATGGTCTCCACATCGGTCATCAGACACGCACCCGGGGGTCGAGGATCGCGTACACGATGTCGGACAGCAGGCCGGACAGCAACACCACCAGACCGGTGAAGATGGTCACCGTCAGCACGATATTGATGTCCTGCGCATTGATGGCGTCGACCAGCCACTCACCCACGCCGTGCCAGCCGAAGATCTTCTCGGTGAAGGTCGCGCCGGTGATGAGACCGCCGAAGCTGTAGGCGAACAGCGTGGCCATCGGAATGAGGGCGGTGCGCAGGCCGTGCTTGTACAGTGCGCGGCTGCGGGTGAGGCCCTTGGCGCGGGCGGTGCGGATGAAATCGCCGCCCAGCACGTCCAGCATGGCGTTGCGCTGATAGCGGCTGTAGCCGGCCATCGCGCCCAGCGCCAGGCCGAGCGTCGGAATCACCATGTGCTGGAAGCGGTCCACGATCTGATTCCAGAGCCCCTGCACGGCGGTCGCGGAGGTCTCGCCCGTGTACAGGAAGATCTGTCTTCCGGTGCCCAGATTGATTTCCAGCGCACCGTATTTCAGCAATGTCGCGAGCAGGAAGACCGGTGTGGACAACAGCAGCAGCGACAGCACGGTACTGAAGTAGTCGCTAAACTTGTACTGCCGGATGGCATTCGCCGCACCGATGAGCACACCCAGCACGGTGCCCACGATGGAACCGACCACCAGCAGCCGCAGGCTCACCCCGATGCGCCGGCCGAGCTCGTCGCTCACCGGCTGTCCCGCGAGCGTCTTCCCGAAGTCCCCGTGCACGACGCCGCCGGCCCACGCCAGGTACCGCTGCGGGATCGGATCGTCGAGATGCAGTTCGGCCCGCTTGGAATCGATCACCGATTGCGGTGGCCGCGGATTCCGCTGCTCCAGATAATCCAGCGGGGTGAACGTGAGCGACGCGACAGTGAACACCAGGATCGATGCCAGCCACAGCAATACGACATAGTTCAGGGCACGTCGCAGCAGAAATCCGGCCATCTTTCCCTTCCGGGTCGAGTCACTAGCCCCAAATCATAGGGACAGCGTGCGGCATCCGCCCAGCACGCGCGCGGGGCACCGGCCGTTATGTTCGCGGCCGGCTCGATTCTGGACTGAGTGGAGCGGAGGGAGGGAAGAATCGAGACTTCGGGGCCGCGAACCGGCCCGGAGCGCAGCGGAGGGCCAGATAGCATGGAGTGGGTGACACTCTTCCACCTGCCGAAACCCAAGATGGTCGCCTCCGACGTCGATGGCACGCTGATCGACCACAGCGAGCAGGTGAGCGCGCGCACCAAGGCCGCGATCGATGCACTCATCGCGGACGGCGTGCCGTTCGTGCTCGCCACCGGCCGACCCCCGAGATGGATCGACCCCGTCGTAGACGGACTCGGTTACGCACCGCTCTGCGTGTGCGGCAATGGCGCGGTCATCTACGACAGCGCCTCGGACCGCATTCTGGAATCCCGCACCCTCGACGTGGAGACCCTCGCCTGGGCGGGCGATCTCGCCGAGTCCCTGCTCCCCGGCTGCGGCCTGGCCACCGAACGCGTCGGCGCCACCGCCCACGATGCGGCGACCCCCCAGTTCGTGAGCTCCCCGGAGTACCAGCACGCCTGGCTGAACCCCGACGACACCCAGGTCTCCCGCGCCGAGGTGATCGCCGCCCCGGCCATCAAGATGCTCATCCGCCTGGCGGGCGCGTCCAGCGCCTACATGCGCGAGGTCCTGGAACCGCATCTGACCGGCCGCGCCGACCTCACCTATTCGACCGACAACGGCCTCATCGAGCTATCCGCCCCCGGCGTCTCCAAGGCGACCGGCCTGGCCACCGTCGCTCAGCGCCTCGGCGTCCAGCACTCCGCCCTGATCGCCTTCGGCGACATGCCCAATGACGTCCCGATGCTCCGCATGGCCGGTCACGGCGTGGCCATGGCCAATGCCCACGAGGAAGCCAAGGCCGCCGCCGACGAGATCGCCGCCGCCAACAACGAGGACGGCGTCGCTCGCATCCTCGAACGCTGGTGGGTGTGAGAGCCGCTGCCGCGCAGCCGGTTACAGCAGAACGCGCCGCCTCCGGGGTACGGATGCGGCGCGTCGTGCGTGTGGCGGACCGAGGTGCCGTGCTTTCCGGGTCTTAGCGCCCGGCAGCCTGTGGCAGTTTGTCCGGTGCCTGCGTACCCGCGGCCGGCGGTACGGCGACGATGCTCGGCACGGTCGAGGTGGCCGGCGCCACCGGAGTGACCGGTGCTACCGGGGTGGCCGGGTTCTGCACCGCGCCGAAGTTCTGCAGCACGGTCGTCACGATCCCGGTGACCTTGTCGAAAAGCAGTGCGCCGTGCTGGAAGTCGGTCCGCGCCCCGTTCGGCACCGGGTACTCGTTGCTGGTCGGCAAGCCGAGCACGCCCGCGCCCGCGCCGAGTTGCAGGAACCGTTCCAGGATCTTGCCGACCACCGCGAACACCTGCCCGTCCGGCGTCGAGTACACGTAGCCGTTCACGAATTGCGCGTACTGCCCGCCGTCGGCGGTGGCCACTGGTTCCGATTTCGGTTGTCCCAGTGGCCCGTTCGCGCCGCCTTCCTGGTTCCAGTAGCGCGCCACCGAGCTCCGGCCCAGCATGCCGAGCAGCTTCTGCGTCAGATCGGCGAGCGCCGCCAGATCGGAGCCGGCGTCCGGGCTGCTGGGCGCGGTCTGCGGATTGGGGTTGCCCGCATTCTGCCCGGGCACCGGCCGCGGCCGGGTGGTGGCCGGTGCGGACACTCCGCCCGCGGCGGTCTCGGCCATGGCGCGGATCTTGTCCATGAGCGCGTAGGCGGCGTCGCCCGGGCAGGTGGTGTTGCCGACGTCGCGGTGCGCGAAGATGTTCGGCAATTTCACGGCCTGGCCCAGCGGGTATTTGGTGTAGTCGCTGCCCTCGGAGTACATGGTGGTCGACCCTTCGGGGTCGATGCCCGCGACCTTGGCGCGCCATCCGATGTACTGGGTCATGGATTGCACGGCGATATCGGTCGGCGGATCGTCCTCGTGGTCGCCCATGAATGCGACGCCCGCGGTATTGATATTGAATCCGCCCGCGTGCGCGCCTTCGACGGGCTTGTCCATTCCGCCGTAACGGCCTTCGAAGATCTGCCCGTACTTGTCGACGAGTGCGTTGTAGCCGATATCGCACCAGCCCAGTGTTTTCGCGTGATAGGCGTAGATCGCGCGCACGATGCCGGCGGATTCGGCTTTGGTGTAGTCATTGCGACCCGCGGTGTGGTGCACCGTGATCGCGTTGACGGCATCGTCGTAAGTGGGTTCTTCGCACCGCAGCGATTCGTCCGCGCCCCATTGCGCGCGCGTGATCACCTTGGGCCCGCCGCCGGGCAGCGGCGCCGCCACGGCGGACAGGTTCTCGTCGATGGAGCCGCGGCCCGGATCGATGAGGACCGCGGCCAGCTTCTGCAGATCGACCTGCGCCGGATCGGACTGCCCGACCAGCGGCGCGGCATCGTCCACGGGCGCCGCGGGTTTGCGGGTGGTCAGTACCTGCACGGCCTTGGTGTTGCCCACGTAGATCGGTTCGGTGCCGGATTTCTTGGCCGGCGTATCCCGGCCTTCTTCCGGTTCGGCGGAATACCAAGGCCCCCAGGTGCCGTCGGGTCGCTGCGCCCGGATCATGGCGGTGGTCCCGATCATGTCCTTGGCGGTCAGCGCGACCATGCTGAACGGCTTGTCCCGGGTGAGCAGTTTGACCTGCGCGCCGACCTTGTCGACGAGGTCGCGCGGCACGGCCCCGGAGTTGAGTGCGGGCGCGTTCGGATCCCCGGGTACGACCTGCCCCTGCGGTGCGGCGGGATCGCTCGGTGCGGCGGGGGAGTCGGCGGCCGGTGCCGGGTCCGCGATGAATCCGGGCTGGTTCTGCCCTAGTCGGGGTAGTGGAATCTCGCTGGGTAGTCGCACGCCCGGTGGCAGGGGTAGTCCCTGCGGTACGGGAATCGACTTGGGCAGCGGCAACATTCGCAGATCGGACAGGTGCAGGTCCGGCAGGTTCAGCCCGGTCAGTTCGCGCAACGGCAGCGTGATGTCCGGCGCCGAGGCCAATGCCACCTCGGCGAGTTCCGCTGGTATAGCTGCCAGATTGCTCTCATCCGCGTTCTGGACATCTCGGGTGTCACTCAGGGCCAGTAGGCCGAACGGCGCCGTTATGGCCAGCACGGTGACAACCGGAAGGACGTAGGGGCGTTTCGGTCTGCGGTACGGCACGAGCATCTCCCTCATTCAGCTGAAACTCATGAACATCGCCGGGCCGTCAATGTTGATTCCGGACGCGTCAACGATCACACTAGTCCCAACAGTCACAAAATCTGAACGTATGGTTGAGGATTAGGTTTGTGAGTAACTCGAATGTAGCCCTGACCTCAGAAAGAACGGGTATGACATGCCGAACGGCTACCTACAGGGGCGCCTCCGACGGCGCCGCCTGATCGTCCTATCCGTCACCGCCGTCACCTTCACCGGCGGCGCCGCGGGCCTGCTGTGGGCCTGGCCGGATGGCGCCTTCCGTGTCACCGCGGGCGTCGGCCACGGCCGCGGCATGAGCCAGAACGGCGCCTTCGACCTGGCCGGTCAGGGCTGGAATGTCGACCGCATCCTCGCGAACTACTACCCCGGCGCCGACCTCGCCACCATCGGCGCCGCCACCATCCGAGTCCGCTTGCAGGGCCAGGACGACAAAACCCTCGACATCATCTCCGAATCCCCCTTCTTCGTCGCCGGCCGCCGTGTCATCCCCGGCCAGGCCGCCCACCTCGACCCCACCGCCACCGGCGCCAAGGTCACCATCACCCAGGGCTGCGACGGCAACACCCTCTGGGAAGGCGACACCGACGACCCCTGGGCCTACCCCACCGCCGACGGCACCGACCGCCCCGCGAACGAACAACTCGAAATCTGCGGCGGCAACGCCTACCGCGGCGACCTCGGCGTAGCCCTCGACAACGGCGCCGCCCGCACCGTCAACGACGTCGACATAGACGACTACCTCCGCGGCGTGGTCCCCGCCGAAATGGTCCCCGACTGGGCCGACCAAGGCGGCGCCGAAGCCTTGAAAGCCCAAGCCATAGCCGCCCGCTCCTACGCCCTAGCCGAAAAGCGCTACCCCTACGCCGAAACCTGCGACACCACCGACTGCCAGATGTACCCCGGCACCGACAAGGAAGACCCCCGCACCACCACCGCCGTCCAAGCCACCACCGGCCGAGTCCTGGTGCACGACAACCACATCCTCCGCACCGAATACTCCGCCGCTCCCGACGGCAGCACCCCCACCCCCGCCTCGGCAATGGAAGTCGGCCCCGCAATCTCCGACTTCCCCGCCCCCCGAATGCCCTCCCTCCCAACCCTTCCGGACCTCGCACCCCCGCCAAACCCCGCCGCCCCCACCCCACCCGACCCCACCACCCCACCGGACCCGAACGCCCCCCTGGACCCCAACACCCAACTCGACCCCAACGCCTCCGCGGGTCCCGCTGCGCCGGCCGACCCGAACGCCCCGCTGGACCCGAGCGCCCCGGCGAATCCCCCTGTCCCGGTGGACCCCAACGCCCCGGCGAACCCGGCATCACCGCGCACCGCCCCGGATCCCGCCCTCGCCGCTCCGAATTCCCCAGGCACGGTGGATCCGGCCGCTCCTCCCCTTCCGGGCCAAGCTCCCGTCAGGCCCAACCCCCGCACCCGTGTCGGCACCCCTGCCCCGACACCCCCCAACCTGACCCCGTTGCTCAACAACCTTTTCCGAATCCTGGGTTCCCGCAAGGGCTCTCCGGACCCGGCGTCTCCCGCTGTCCCGGTCCAGCCGGTCCCGCCCGGCACTGTCGCCCCGAGCACGGCATCGACGCCCACCCCACCCGCCGAGCCCAACACCCGCTACTGATCACGCCGTGGTCAAAACGCGGTGAAAGCCTGCTGACGGTCGGAAGAACCCATTTGCCGAGGTGGAAAACAGTTGGTGAAGGTTCCGTCCGGCATATTCCAGCGGGCGATAACTCGCGGTTAACTTGCTATCGCAGGTGGAATGGCTAGATCCGTTGCGCAAGAGCGGAACTCAAGAATTCAATGTCCGTTTGTGTATACTTCCGCCCGGCAGCATTACCCGAAGGTGATGCACCGCAGGGCATCACGGACAGGTGGAAGTATGCGTTGAGTGTGGGCGTGCCGTGGCGATTGTCGGGAGGTCGCGCGGTGGGGTGTTGCTGTCCGATGGGGATCGAGCCGGCTCGGCGTTGCGCCAGGTTGCCACCATCGACTCGTCGGCGGTCTTTTCATGACTTGATCGGGTCGGTTGGCAGTCCGCGCTGGCGGATCTTTACGAAGGGGAGTTGCACGGTGTCCGCAGACGCTCTGGTGGCGTGGTTCGTTCGAATTTTCGATCACGAGGCCTTGACGATCGTGGCCGAGGGGTTGGGAATCGAGACGGCGCAGCGAATCGTGCGCGGTGAGGCGACGATTGCGGACCTGTTCCTGGCGGCGAATGCGCTGGGCTGGGAGTTCGGGGATCTGCTACCGGGTTCGTTCGACGAACTGCACGGCTCGGTTCATGATTTCCAATGGCGAGACGCCGAGTGCACTGCATAACGCGAAGAGCTGATGCATATCGGGTGAGCGCTCCCCGTTTTCGAAGCGCTGAATCGTACTGACCGCCACGCCAGAGGCAGCGGCCAGCTGGGGTCGAGTGAGGCTGCGTCGTGCGCGCGCGGCCCGGAGCTCATCACCCACTGCCCGGTTGATGCCGTCGTGGAGGTCCTGCAATTCCATACGGACCATCATGAAGTCCGAACGGCATTCTTGCAAACACCTCTAAGCAGGTTCACAGCGGATCGTTATAAAGCATAACGATCCGGTAAAGGTCCCATACGGACTTGAGACAGGTCCATACGGACCTTAGTGTGGCCCGTATGGACTTGCTCAACAGACATATCGCCCTACGTGTGTCACAGGCGATGATCATGGCCGATATGAGCCTCGTGCGGCTCTCGGCCCACACCGGTCTCTCCACGGCAGTCCTGGCCTCGAAGCTCACCGGCTCGGCCGCCTTCCTGGTCACCGAGCTGGCGATCGTCGCGTACGCCCTGAACCGCAGCCCCGACGAATTCCTGCCGCAGGACACCGGATCGCGCCGCGGCCGCGGGCGGAGCACCGCCGCATGATCGAGGTTCTGATACTCGGCGGCACCTGGGCGCCGCAGGGCGATCCGGTCACCGAAACCTTCGCGCGCACCTTGGATCTCGCCCGCTTCGCGCCGCGCATGATTCCCTACCCGGCGGATTACGGCCGGGCCGTGTCTTTTTCGGAGAGCAGCGCCGCGGGGAAGGCCGCGCTACTCGACGCCATCGCCGCCACGCCCGGGCGAATTGTGATAGCTGGATATTCGCAAGGCGCCGCAATCGCCGGCGATGTGGCCGCCGAGATCGGCCGCGGCCTGTGGCCGGATCTGGAGATCGAAGCCTGCGCGCTCATCGCGGATCCGCTCCGCCCGGCGGGTCAATGTGTCGGCGTCGACCCCGGCGGCTACGGCATCGCCGGCCAGCGCTGGATCGGCAACGTCCCCGCCTTCTGGGCTGCGGCCCCAGGGGATCCGATCACCGCTCTACCTGCAGGAAATGCCCTCCGCCTGATTGCGGACCTGTCCGAATACTTCTGCCTCACCAGCCCCGACGCCGCACTGCGGTGGGGCCGCAGACTGATCGACATCGCCCGCCACCGGCGACTCCAGCGCTGGTGGACCCCCAGGAACGTCAGCGCCTGGACCGGCGCCCTGGCGTATGCGCGCGGCTATCTGATCGACGGCCGCCACACCGACGACTACGTGCGTTCCGGGCATGCCGCCCGGCTCGCCGAAACCATCAATCGAGAGGTCGCGTGATGCAGTACGACGAGTCGGACCACCTGTACCTGCGCACCGACGCCCTCCGCGACCTCGTTGCCCTCCTGCGCGAAATCCCCGAACTGGCAGCCGATCTGGAGGATGCGGTCGCCGGTCGTGCCCGCCTCGGTGACCCCAACTACCGCCTGCACTCCCGCACCAGCGACCAGCCGCTCCCGTTCAGCCCGAAGGCCGCCGCCGTCCGCGACCGGCTGCACGCCGTCCTGGTCTCCTGGGTACGACTGATCTGCGAACAGCGCGCCCTGGACTATTCGGGCCCCACCTCCACAGCCGGCCTGGCCCGCTGGCTCGAGCGCAACATCATCGCCTTGGCCCTGACCGAGGGCGCGGAAACGGCCCCCGACGAAATCCGTTCCGCCGCAGAAGCTGCCGAGCAGATCGTCTGCCCGCCACCGCAACGCATCACGGTCGACGCCGCAGGCCTCGCGGCCGCCCGTCGCGCGCGCCTGAATATCTCCGGCATCGCCACCCTGGCGAAGGAGCTGGGGGAGGAGTTCCACAACGTGACGGTCCGAAGGCTCCAGACGCTGCGCGATGCCGGCCGCATTCGCCCGGTCCCGGGCCCGTGGGCGATCGATTGGCCGGAACTCTATGTCGTCGGCGAGGTCCTGGACGCGCACCTGGCTTATCCGACCCGTCAGCGGCGCGGCTCGAAAAAGTCTGTAGCCCAGTCTCATTCGCGGGAATCAGTGCTGGTCAAGGCGAATTCCGCAACCAGGGCTTGACTTTCAAGATCGCTTAGGTGAGACTGATTGCAGCGCCACAGTTGCGCCTTCTTCCCCCCTGAGGGAAACCTTCAAGGCTCGCCCCGCAGGCTAATCGCTTGCCGGCGGGCCTTTTTGCTACCCGACTCCCGATCATTCGAGAGGAGGTGAGACGCAATGCTCGTAGTTCTCCAGGACATCGTGAAGCTGGTCGGTGATCTGCTTCCGCTGCTGCTCCCGCTGTTCGGGCTGTGACTCCCCGACCGATCCGGCTGCCACCACGTGAAAGGCCCGTAGTGACGATCTTCGGCATCGACATCTCCAACAACAACGGCCCCGATATCGATATGGCCGAGGTGGCCCGCGAGGGTTTCGCCTTCGTCTTCGCCAAGGTCACCGAGGGCGACTACTTCGTAGACGCCACCTGGCCGGCCTACCGCGAAGCCGCCTGCGCGAACGGCCTTTTCATCGCGGGCTACCACTATCTGCGCGGCGATTGCGATGTCGCGGCCCAGGCCGAGCTGTTCCTCGAACACGTCGGCGACGTCCCCACCATGGTCGACTTCGAAGCCGATTCCGGTGACATCTCGACCTTCTGGGCCTTCGTCGAGGCCTTGAACGCCCGCGGCCGCCGCCTGGACCTGTCCTACATTCCCCGCTGGTATTGGCAGCAGATCGGCAGCCCCGACCTCTCCCAGGTCCCCGGCCTCATCCAATCCAGTTACGTCGACGGCCGCGGCGCCGCGACCGACCTCTACCCCGGCGACGACTCGTCGTTCTGGAACGGCTTCGGCGGCAAGGCCGTGGACCTGCTCCAGTTCACCGACTCCGCCCTGGTGGCAGGCCATTCGGTCGACGCCGACGCCTTCCGCGGCACCCTCGACGACCTGTGCTGCCTGCTGGGCACGCCGCACCCCACCGATGGAGGACTCATGGCCCTGACCGACTCCGAACAATCCGACCTCTACCGCAAGGTCACCGAAATCTGGACCCAGTTGCACGGCCCGAACGGCCACGGCTGGCCCCAACTCGGCACGAATCCGCAGGGCGAGAACCTCACCCTCGTGGATGCCGTAGCCGGACTGGCGAATCACCTCGCCAACCCCGGCCCGCAGGCGGCGCAATGACCGCGCCCGCCTCCCGCTGGAAGGAAACACTATGCGTATCACCAAGGTTCCTGAACCTGCTTTAGTCCGCTCGATCCTGGTCGCAGTCACCGGCATCGTGGCCTACGTCCTCGGCCGCCAGGTCAACACCGACTGGATCGAGGCCGTCCTCACCCTCTACGGCCTCTTCACCCCGGTTATCGCCGGCGCCGCGATCAGGCCTGCCGTCACCCCCCTCTCGAAACCGGCCGGTGAGGGCTGATCCCATGTCCGTCAGCCCCGAACTCATCCAAGCCACCGGCGTCGCCATCGCCACCATCATCGGCGCGGTGACCGCCTGGCAGGCCCGCGAGGTAGCCAAACTCCGAGAACGCGTAGCGGCCCTGGAAGACCAGGCCCTGACCGATCAACGCCGCTTCCGAGACGCGATCCGCCTGATCCGAGCCCTCCAAAGCCACATAGACGAACTCCTGGCCTTCCTCCGTCTCCACGTCCCCGGCCAGGACCCACCCCCGGCGACCTACAAAATCCCCGCCACCCTGGAGGAAGAAATCTAACGGCGCCCCGCCGTCCCGACCCATGCGGCCAGCCCCCGAAACCATCCCATCGGTTCGACAGCGGGTTCAGAGCTTGCCGCATGCCCGCCCCTTCCAGCGCGCCCGTCTCCCGCAGGTGGTCCGCGGTAGCAGACACCGGTCGCAGCGCAAGGGGCGCAACGGGTCCCGCCCCCGGACTCCCCTCATCCGGGGGCGGGACCCACCCATTACGCAGGGCTTGCCAGGAGCCGGCACATCCACCACGGGCGGGCCGGATACTCCGGAGAGTACAAACGAATTCCCATGCTTCGCGTCCGGCCGTTCCCGATGCCACGCAGCTGAATCCGGCCGGTATCCGGCGCGGTAATGGGGAAGGCGTTGTTCCACAGGCCATCCCAGTCTGCGGACTGCTGGCATCGGCCGATGAGTTCGCGGAGCTCCCGGTTGGCCGCGGGGGCAGGTGCGAACATGCGTAAGCACTGAATGAGGCGTTGAGCCTCGGGTTGCCAGTCGACGACGACAGTGCGTGCATCCGGGTTCAGGAACATCCATTCGACAAAACTCGTCCCGGGCCCGCCCCCCGGAAACGTATGCCGGAACGCGGCATTGGCAGCCACAACGGTGAAAGTCGGGACCACGTAGAAGCTGGCCGGATGATGCAGGCTGTCGAGGTCGGTGAGGTCCGCGGCGCTCGGCTGTCCCGGCGCGCCGGCCCCATAGATGCCGGGCACACTCAGCCCGAGGATGTGTTTGCGAAACATCTGCGGGACATCGAGCCGGTCGAACAGCACCTGGATGGTGTCGAAGGTGGGTGGCCGCGTGCCGGCCTCGATCTTCTCGATCAGTGAGACCGAGAAATTGGCCCGGCGCGCGAGCTCGGCATGCGTCAGCCCCAGATCTCTCCGACGTTGACGAATGAAGTCACCAAAGGGATTGTCCGTCAACCGTTCTCGCCTCCTTCAAGTTTTTGTATTGCGTTCTGTATTCAATCTGGGTCACGGATTGTGCGGAGGCGAAGCGTTGAATCAATGCCCCACCGACTCGAATAATAGAACATACGTTCGAACATTAGCTGAAATGGTGCCACATCCTGCGACGAAGCGGGTGCGTGTCACCGCTGGGCCTGGGGTGGAAGGCGGTCTCGTGGACTGGATGGGTAAGTGCGTCGGCAATCGAATCGAGCAGGCGATGGCCGAGGCGGGTGTCGGGCAATCGGAGCTCGCTCACCGAATCGGAATCTCCCGCCTCGTGTTCGCGGCCCGCATGGCAGCCCCCGCCACCTTCGAAGCGGCCGACCTCATCCTCATCGCCGCCACGCTCGACTGCCCGGTTCAGGCTCTGCTCCCCGATCCGCGCTGTTCCCCCGACGCGCACTGCGCCACCTGCCGCATCGAAAACTGACCGATCCCAGGAGATTTCATGTTCCATCTGGATAGCCCCCCGTCGATCGTGCCCGGCATCGGTGGCCCGATCGTCGCAGAGCCGGCCCCCGTGCCGACTCCCGTCGAGATCCTGTGCAAGGGAGCACAGTCCGGCGTAGGCGCCGGTTATCCAGGTGTCATCGGCCTCATCCGCAAAGGCTCGAACACCGACTACGTAGAAGTCGGCTGCAAGAAATTCCAAACCACCGCCCCCGTGGAACGCACCTCCAAGTTCCGAATCGGCGGCAACACCAAAGCCTTCACGGCAGTAGTCATGCTCCAGCTTGAGGCAGAAGGCAAACTGTCACTTGACGATACGCTCGACAAGCATCTTCCAGGCGCAGTGTCGGCCAACGGCAACGACGGCATCAAATTCACCCTCCGCCACCTCCTGAACCAAACCTCAGGTCTCCCTGACTACGCCGCCACCCAAGACTTCGCGACAACCTACGAACTGAACCTCGACCCCACCCACACCTGGACCCCGAAACAGCTCGTAGACCTCGCTACCACGCAACCACCAGTCGGTGCCCCCGGCGAAAAGTTCCACTACGCCAACACCAACTACGTCCTGGCGGGCATGGTCATCGAAAAGGTCACGGGCAACACCGTTGCCGCCGAGATCACCACCCGAATCATCACCCCACTCGGCCTGACCGGCACCACCTTCCCGACCACAGACCCCCAACTGTCGGGCAACTTCCTCGACGGCCACTCCATCACTTGGGGCATCTACCGCCAGGTCACCGCCTCTCAGGTCACTTCCCACGGTGCAGCTGGCGCCCTGGTCTCAAGTCTCGACGACTTGGCAAAGTTCGAACGCGCTCTGATCCGCGGAGACCTCCTCCCTGCAAGGCAGCAGCAGGCCCTCAAAACGACTGTCCCAATCAAGGACCGAGTCGGCTACGGCCTGGGCATCCTCCGCGTAGACACCGCCAGCGGCCCGGTATGGCAACACACTGGTACCACGCTCGGCTATTTCACCTTCTTCCTGACCAGTGAAGACGGCGAAAAACAAATCATCATGGCCGCCAACGAATTCCACCCCCACCTGCCCACCCCAGCCCAGAACACCCTGGGCCAGGCCGCAATGGACGCCTACAACGCCCTCTGACACCCCGGCGGCCGCCAGAACCAACACATGCATCAATCCCGAGTCCATGCAGGACTCGGGATTTTTCATGCCGAAGGACTGACGATGCCCAACACTTCTCTCCCTGCGCCCCAGCCCCCGACTTGGGTAGCACCGCGATCTGCCTGGTTCACGGGCATCACTCCTCAGGGCATCGCAGGCCAGCCTGCCAGCAAAATCGACGGTCGTGTCTACACCTTCAACGGGATGACCGAGGCCAGCTCTGCGTCCAGGCTTGAACGCATCTGGAGGACACAGGACCTCGTGAAGGCCGTGAGCGATGTACCGCTGAAGGCCTCACCGATCAGCAATCCAGATCTGGACGATCCGAGGTGGGGAGGAGCGTATTACCAAACGGATCATCTCCCGCCACAGTCGAGTACGGGACCCGTGCCTACATGGCAGAGGGAAAAGAACTCTCCGCCTTCTGAGAACCAACCATCGGCTTCGAATCCAGTGCCTGTTCAGCAGAATCCGCAGCCTGCGCAAAGCTCTCAAACAAACCCGGCACCGCAACAGGCGCCTGCGCAGCAGGACGTCCCCTTCACCCCGGACTGGATTCCCGTACCGCCGACATCGCAGACCGAACTCGCGAACAACAGGCAGCAGCCCGTAAGTCAGCTCCCGTCGCAGCCGGAAAAAAGCGCTCAACCGGATGTTTATGCCCTGCCCGACACTTCTGGTCGGGTCGAGGGTGATGAATGGGATTCGACGTTGCCTGACGGGCGAATCGTCCATAACCGTATCCCGTTCGGAAATGGAAATCAGTCAGTTGACCAATGGATTCCCGACGGCAATGGCGGAATCACCTACTCGCGCGTCGCAGCCAATGATGACAGCGGGTGGCAGCGGTGGAACCTGAATGCTGACGGCTCTGCTTTCTATGGAACGAAGTACGCCGTCGACTCCGACATGTACGCGCAGAACTTCAATCCAGGCTCGTCTACGTCTGGACTTCCCGACCATGCATACGTCTCGACACCGGACTATAAGGGAATCAAAAATCCGTCTTATGACCAGGACGGAAACCTGGTCGGCGTTGACGTCGCAGTTCCGAACGAGTACGGGCTGTACGACAATTATCACTATGACAAGTTCCAAAATCTGACAATCTCGACTGCCAGACCCGACGGTAAAGGTGGTATCGAAAGCGTCTTTGTAGGTCAATTCGATCCACATGGAGAAGGTTGGCAAGTAGGTCCGGATGGAAAGCCGTGGCAGGTCGGTAAGGATCTACAAGGTCACGTCACAATGGGTCGCTCCGAGCAGACCGCAGAAGGCACTCATGTGTACTTCATGAACGATAAAAATGTCATATTTGATACTTTCTACGGTATCGGTCCCAACAAGTCATATACAGATATCTACAATCCCGACAAGTCGATCAGCAGAAGATATCGTGACGGCACCTCCCTTGTCATAGTTGACAACAAGATAAAGTCGGTAAATCCTCCGCCGGATAGCCGCAATGCGGCTCAAAAAGGGTGGGACTGGATAGAGGGAGCTGGAAACAGCCTGAAGACCTGGGGTGTAGATGTCCTTTCCAGTCTTAACTTTGCACCAGGGTTACAGGCCGCTGCCAACCCATTGAATCCCGCCGCTCAAGCAGCGGCTGCCGATCACTATGAGCGGACGTCGAATGCGATTGCTGCGCCTGGCCGCCTGCTGGTGGATGGAGTTGCGTCATCCGCAGGGACTTTGGGCGACTGGTGGAGATACAGAATAGTCGGTGCCCTCTACGGGTTGACTGGCGACCCTTATACCCCATACGGGCGGGCTCAGCTTCAGTTAGCTCAGCAATATATGGACAAGGCTCCAGCTGACTGGGAAGCGCTCCTCGCCGCTACAACATTTCTCCCTGTCGGCGGTGCAACGACCCGCGTGGGAACCACTTTACTGCGCAGCACTGAGATTGCACTTGGTGAAGCTGCAACCGCCACAGCCGCTCGGCAATCCGTACCGTCGCTATTGAGTCGCGGTATTAGCTTTGACGCTCTGCGAAAGATGCCCGGCTTTGCGACGAATGGAATCGAATCCCTTCAGACGCTTCCTGGAATCTCCGTCGGAATAGACGCGATGCGAAACATTCCTGGGAACCTTGCAGCAAGCTTAGGCGGGCTCCGGACTTTTCCCGAACGATTCCAAGTATGGAGAGACGCAAAGATTGATGCGGCAATAGATTCAGTAATACAGGTGGAGGTGCGGGCCAAGAACTTTCTAAGCAATACCCAGGACGGGTATGAACGGATATTTACCCGAAGTGAATCCGGGTACTTACCCCAGCTGGTTATGGGTGATCGAAGCCTCCGTGGGCTCGACGAAATTTCTCTAGCCGACATTCTGCGGACTAGATTCGCCGCAGTCAGTGCGATCCCTCGAAGACTGAGCGGGCGCGTCGCTCCACCAAATCCAGCTTTCGGGCCTGTGCGACCGCGTGCTAATCGTTCACATCAAGTAGATTTCAAGATGGGTAGAACTGCAAACACGCAGAACAACGTTTCCGAGACGATTGACCAGATTAGCGGTCAGGTCGATGGCATAAATAAAATGACCGCAAATGAGCTGTTACACAATCTCAGAACAGTCGCCCGGAAGGGAAAGGCTCAGAAGGATGCGAACAAGATATTCAAGGCTGCTGTTAAGCAAGAGGAATTGAAGAAGGCGCTACGGCTTTTGCGAACCGATCCAGCGAAGCTCGGTGGCAAGACTCCAGAGAAATTCGCCGAGGCGCAGATGAAACAGCGAACCAAAGGCTTCGCTGCGTTGCATGAGCCGGATATAGTTGCCGGCGGCAAGGATGTCATACCATTTGACGTTAATGGTATGCCCAGGATGGGGGACAGGTACGTAAACTCGTCATTGGGAAGCCAGTGGGCACATCGTGGCTTGGCCAACGACTTGAGGAGGTATGCTGAAGACCTTGTTCGCGCAGGGCAAGGCGATCATCTATTGAATGTCGAATGGAGCTTGAGGTAACGAATGTCATTTCAGGTCAGTGAGGTAACTAATAAATGGGGCCAGCCGAGCCATTCGACACCTGTTCCGCCGCAGCATTTTAGGAAATATGCGGGGCAAGTCCCTGATTACCTTCTGGATCTGTGGCGCCACCTGGGTTTTGCAGGATTCCAGAAGGGGATGCTTTGGCTGTGCGACCCAGAGAAGTGGCAACCAGCGGTTGACGAATGGACTTCGGGTATTGATCTACCATTTGGTCAGGATAGATGGGTCGCGGTGACGCGTTCCGCGTTCGGTGACATGACTCTATGGGGTGAGCGAACGGGGCTCAGCCTTACGGTGACACCTTATCGTGGATGGATATTTCCAGTGGACGGTTCGGGTGAGATGTCGGATGATTTCGACCGCGATCTGCAGATCCTTGCGTCACTGCTGTCAAAAGATCAGGACACATTCGATCCGACGGGAGATGATAATAAGCCTCTGTTCAAAAGGCTTCTAAAGGATCTTGGGCCGGTCGGCCCCGACACTATGTATGGATTCGTGCCAACCCTGGCTCTGGGTGGGTCAATGCTTCCCAGCCATGTAGAGATTGTGGACGCGGATGTGCATATGCAGATTCTTAGTCAAACTACTCATCGCATAGTTATGAATAATCCATATTGATGGGCGATACCTGCGACGATGTCAGTAGGTCTGTGTGTAATATTTGATGCGGATGGCTTGCCGCATTGCCTATAATCGTGATACGTATCTCGCATGGATAATTAGGTTAGCCATCTTACTTTTTGTGAGAGACTATATGTCGGTGGGGTGTGGATATATTGAAAGGTAGTAGCGATGCGATGCTGGAACAAATTGTATTCTCTGATATTGAGAAGGCTCTGGTCGATTACCTGACTTCGAAGCTTTCGGCTTTGTCTGATAACGCCAAGGTTGTCGCTAGGGTGCCCGACCCGAGACCGGTGCGGATGGTGCGGGTGATCCGCAACGACCGTAAGGCTCGGTTTGATGCTGAGGATCGGGAGGGGCGGAGGGGGGCGCATTTGATTTTGGATCGGCCTCGGGTGGTTTTTGAGTGTACTGATGATGGTGGGGGTGCGGCGGGGCTTGCCTCGTTGGTGCGGTCTTTTGTCAACAGTGCTGCGCCGGGGTATATCGGCAGCGTGTGGTGTGACCACGTTGAGGATGCCGGCCAAGAGAACGATACCGACCCGGTGACTGCCGCTCCGCGGTATTCGATTGTCGCCGATTTGATCGTGCGGGGGAAGATCCTCGCCTGACTCCCCCGAAAGTGCGGGAGTGACAACTTAATAGCTCCAATCCCTAGGGCCTGCGCAACAATCCCTAAGGGAGAAACTGAAGATGGGTCAGCCCTCTAGCAAGTACATCGGCGTCGGCACTCCTAGCCTCGCCGTCACCGGCGGCGTTCTGGTCGCTCCGCTGGCTACCAAGCTGCCGACCGATGTGGCCGGCGCTATCGACCCCGCGTTCAAGGCGCTGGGTTACGTTTCCGAGGACGGCATCGAATCGCTCGGTGAGCGGAAGATCGAGACCGTCAAGGACTGGAACGCCGATATCATCGCGCAGCTGCAGACTGAGCACTCGGTGCGATTCGGTCTGACGCTGTACGCCGTGTGGGATCAGGACGTTCTGAACGAGGTCTTCGGTCAGAGCAATGTGACCCCGACCCCCGCAACCGCCAACAGCGGCACCCTGATCCAGGTCAAGGAGACCGGTTCGGTGCTGCCGCGTCGTTCGTGGGTGTTCGACATGGTCAACGAGAGCAAGAAACTGCGGATCGTGCTGCCGAACGCCAAGATCACCTCCGTTCAGGAGAAGAAGTTCGTTTCCAAGGAGCTGGCCGGCTTCACCATCAATGTCGAAGCCTTCAAGGACGACTTCGGCGTCAAGGCCTACCGCTACTTCGACGACGGCAACAAGACTGCCTGATCCGAGCCGCCCGCGGCTCATTTAAGCCCCCAGCGGCGGCGGGTTTTCAACCTATGCGCAGGCCCGCCCGCCGCCGCTGGGCCTCTATTCCATCTGCCTGTGCATCCGACAACTCTATGAAAGGGTCTGCGTAACAATGACTTCCCCGAAGGCTCCGATCACGATCGCCAAGCCGATCACCGTGAAGGACGACTTCTTCTACCGCGTGAACGGCGTCGAAATCCAGCTGCCGTCGCTGACCTATCTGAAGCCGGGCTTGGTCCGCCGGATCCGGCGCCTGGGCGACGTCGACGCGATGTACACCTTGCTGGAACTCTCTCTGACTCCCGAAGCGCTCGCGGCCCTGGACGATATGGATCCGGACGGCTACCACGACATGCTGGAAGCCTGGCGCGCGCACTCGGGGATCAGCCTGGGGGAATCCTAGGCCTCGATGCTCTGATCGAAGAGCACTGCGAGGCACTCGAATACGACCTGATCGCCCTCGGTCTCCGATTACGCCAACTGGGCGATGAGATGCTCGGCTGGCGCGATCTCAGGGCCATCATCAAGTTCCTCCCAGCGGATTCGGCGCTGGTCCGGACGGCCAACCCGGACACCCACCGATGGCAACTCGACCAGTTCCTGCTCGCGGACATGGCCGATCACCTGCGGTGGTTGGTCTGGGCGAAGACCGAGGACGCACGGCAGGGACGCAATCGCCCCGCACCCATACCGCGACCCGGCTTCGAGTCCGGCCGCGAAAGATTCGGCAGCGCAATGGGTGTCGAAGAGCTGAACGACATCCTCGGCTGGACCGAGTAGATGCCGGCGGTGGTCACTCCGGGGAGAACCAGCTCAGAAAGTGGATGTGAATTGTGGACAGACAACGCTCCTCGGCACTGACCCTGCCGGACGTGCTAGCGATGACGAACAACGGGCACCCGGCACCGGGACAGCGGGTCACCCTTCCCAGCGGTGCCAAATGGGAGAGTGATGGTACCGGTGGTTCGTCGACCATCACCCTGCCCGGTGACGGTCCAATCGAGATCACCGACGAAGAGCTACGGTCTCCGAACTCGCTTGTCCGGGAGTCGGGGCCGTTCGGTGCACTGATGCGCGCTTTCGGCGAGGTACTCGGCCATCTGCCGAACCTTTTCACCGATCACGTCGCGCAACAGGCAGCCGAGCTGCTGCGCGGCGGTGCTTCCGACGACGACGGATCGACGCGAACTCGCGTCGCACGAATCACGTCGCAGACAACGCTGCTCAATCCGGCGAAAGCCGGCGGACGGTCTGATGGATCCGAATCGGCGGGCGGTGGCACTGTCGACAACCGCAGCACTTCGATGATCGATGAACCGATCCATCGAAGGTGGGGCGGTCCGATCCGCGGACGCGGTGGCCCGACCGACGACGCGAACCTCGCGTGGGTGTCGAACGGCGAGTTCGTGGTCAACGCGGCGGCGACTTCGAACGCGTTGCCATGGCTCGAGGCGATCAATGCCGGGTGGGTACCCTCCGCCCAGTTCCTGGCTGTCGCCTGCCAGGGTGATGGGACCACCGTTTTGCCAAGAGCATGGGACCGGGTTGCATCCGGTCGCGGGGCCGTGTCGATCGTGACCGATGACC